>JAFGNN010000025.1 GCA_016926955.1 Spirochaetales bacterium
CCATGGCCAGACCCGCGAGCCAGCGCGCCGGCGCGGACGCGCCGCGCGCGCGCGCGGACAATGCCGACTGCGCATACGCGACGAAAAACGGCACGCAGGCCAGGAAGAGGTTCCAGAGCAGGAACCCGTAGAGCCATACGCCGGTCGCCGCCGCGCGCACGACCACGAGCGGGACCGTCCCCGCGAACGCCGCCAGCGGCAACCACAACGCCCGCCCGATACCACTTATCCGCACATACACTCCTGATCAGGAATTCCACCACGGAGGCACGGAGGCGGGGAGAGAAGAGAAAGAGAGAGGGAGTGGAAGGATCCATTCCATTTTCGATCTTCCTCCCTCCTGTCTCCGTGCCTCCGTGCCTCCGTGGTTGCTTCCAGATTTACAGGTCCAGGGCCTTTTCGGCGAGCTTGGCCTTGGCCCGCTCGACGAAGGCTTCCACCTTCATGGGCGGCAGCTGCTCGCCGCCGCGGACGCGCACCGCCACGGTCCCCTCCTCCGCCTCGCGGCCGCCGACCACCAGCACGTACGGAACCTTCTGGTTCTGCGCGTCGCGGATCTTGGCGTTCATGCGCGAGTCGGACAGGTCGGCCTTGGCGCGGAGCCCCGCGGCGCGGAGCTTGCCCTCGACCGCCTTGGCGTACTCGTCGAAGGTCGGCGCCACCGGCACCACCACGGCGTGCTCGGGCGAGAGCCACAGCGGGAACGCGCCCGCGGTGTGCTCGAGGTAGACGCCGAAGAAGCGCTCGATGGAGCCGAGGAGGGCGCGGTGCACCATGTAGGGCCGCTTCTTCTGGCCGTCGGAGTCGACATAGGTCATGTCGAAGCGCTCGGGCTCGTTGAAGTCGAACTGGATGGTGGTCAGCTGCCACTCGCGGCCGATGGCGTCCTTGACCTTGATGTCGATCTTGGGGCCGTAGAAGGCGCCGCCGCCCTCGTCCATCTCGTACGCGAGCCCTTCCTTCTCGACCGCCTTGCGGAGGCTCTCGAGCGCGGTGTCCCACATCTCCGGAGCGCCGACCGCGCCGTCGCCGGCCGGACGGGTGGCCAGATAGGCCTTGATGTCCTTGAAGCCGAGGGTCCGGTGCATGGAGAGGCTGAAGCGCAGCACCTCGGCGATCTCGTCCCCGATCTGCGCCGGGGTGCAGATGATGTGGGCGTCGTCCTGGGTGAAGCCGCGCACGCGCATGAGGCCGTGCAGGGTGCCCGAGCGCTCGTAGCGGTAGACGGTGCCGAGCTCCGCCCAGCGCAGGGGCAGGTCGCGGTACGAGTGCGCGTTCGAGTTGTAGATCATGATGTGGAAGGGGCAGTTCATGGGCTTCAGGTAGTAGTCGTCCTCGTCGATCTTCATCGATGAGTACATGCTTTCCTTGTAGAAGCCCAGGTGCCCCGAGGTCTCCCAGAGCCAGCTCTTGCCGATGTGCGGGGTGAAGAGGATCTCGTAGCCGTTCGCGTAGTGCTCGTCGCGCCACCAGTTCTCGAGCGCCACGCGGAAGCGGCCGCCCTTCGGGTGCCAGTACACGAGCCCCGCGCCCGCCTCCTCGTGGGTCGAGAAGAGGTCGAGCTCCTTGCCGAGGCGGCGGTTGTCGCGCTTCTCGGCTTCCTCGAGCATCTTGAGGTGGGCTTCGAGCTCCGCCTTGGACGCGAAGCAGTATGCGTAAAGGCGGGTCAGCATGGGGCGCTTCTCGTCGCCGCGCCAGTACGCGCCGGCCACCGAGCGCAGCTTGAACGCGTCGGGGCGGATCTCGCGGGTCGACTCGACGTGGGGGCCGCGGCAGAGGTCGACGAAGCCGTCCTGCTCGTAGAGGCTGATGGTCCCCTCCTCGAGCCCCTCGATCAGCTCGAGCTTGAAGGGCTCGTCGGCGAAGAGCTTCATCGCGTCGGCCTTCGACACCTCGCGTCGCTCGAACTTCGCCCCGGAGGCGATGATCTTCCGCATCTCCTTCTCGATGGCGGGAAAGTCCTCCTCGCGGATCGGCTCGGTGAGCTGGAAGTCGTAGTAGAACCCGTCGTCGATGGCGGGCCCGATGGCGACCTTGCTGCCGGGCCGGAGGCGCAGCACGGCCTCGGCCATGACGTGGGACGCGGAATGCCGGATGGTTTCGACGTTCGCGGACATGGGGTACTCCTTCGCCCGTTCGGGGCGATCGGATCCGGATTTTTAAAGGGGGAAGTATCCCCCTCGCTTCGAACTCCTCGCGCGAGGGCCTCGCGGCCTTCGCGCTCCGGTGTTCTCCGCTACCCCCTCTTCCGGGGGCGGTCGCCGGATCCGGTAAAAAGCGGAAGGCCCCTCCGGAACGCGTCCGGCGCTCAGGGGGTCTTCCCCTCTCGCGCAAGGACGAATTCCGGAGAGGCCCTCGACGAGGTCCCCCGCGGCATCCGCGGTACCACCTTGCTTCGGCGCGGAACCCCGCACCGCCGTTTCCGGCGGAGCGGCGCACGCGCGCCGCACTCTTCACCGCTGTGACGGGCGCACCCGTCCTGCATTAATCCGCGGCAAACCAAGGGCGAAACCCGGGGGCGTCAACGGGATTCCGGGGGAAACGCATCGCGGAACCTCGTTCCCGATGCCCGTTCTTCCCTCGGCGTCTCGGCGCCTCGGCGTTTTCACCCCGATCGGGGCGTTTCACGCAGGCGGCTCGGGAGTGGTTTTCGCCGGTCCGGTCGTCGGACCCTCTCAGCCTCGGGGCGCCCTCTCTGTCGGCGCCGGTTTCCGGCTACTCGTCTCCGTCAAAGCCTGTACAGGAGAACATATCCCCCCGGGCCCTCTCCGTCAAGACTTACCACGGAGACACGGAGTCACGGAGGAGGGAGGGAGGAAGAAGGGAAGGAGGAACGAAGAATGAACACTAATCTTCCGTTCATCCTTTTCCCCTTCCTCTCCCTCTTTCTCCGTGTCCTCCGTGTCTCCGTGGTCTTCTTTTTTCTGTCAGGCCAAATCGGCGAGGCGGCGGGCGGCGACGGTGCGGGCGGGCAGCACCAGGAAGAGCTCGGCCAGGGCCGCGTAGAGCAGCGAGAGCAGGGCTACGGCCAAGTTGGCTCCGACCTTCTCGGGCACCGAGATGTTCGTGAGCGTCAGGACGATGCCCGAAGCCGCCGCGAAGCCCGCGTAGGCGGCGATCCATCCAGCGAGCGATCCGGTCCAGGCCAGGGCGGCGCGCAGCTCGGCGCTCGAGGCGTCGGCCCTTGCCGGCGCCCGCCAGGCGGCGAACGAGCGCTTGAAGCCGAAGCCTGCGGCGGCGCTGAGCCAGGCCAGCAAAGGCACCGCGATCAGCGAGGGCAGGTCGACGAATACGATGGCGTGGGCGAATCCGGCCGACACCGCCATGATGAAGGCGAAGTCGACGATCACGAAGATCACGGGCAGGACGATGGCGATCATGGGCTGCTCCTCGGGGCCCGCGAGGGCCCCGCGTTGAATGCTCCGCCGGCTGACGCGGCGAAGGTCGCGATCCGGTTTCCGGCGTCGGCCGGCCAGGATCGCGCGATGACCGAAGAAAGGCTCGCCCGGCCCATGGCCGGCGTCGCGAGCGAGGAAATCGCCACCGCGAGGGCGGCCGCGGCGCCGAGCCAGGCCGGCACGAGTCCCGCGACGGGCAGACGCCGTCGCTCGGGCTCGAGGGCTCGCGCGTACTCCGCGATGCCGGGTTCTCGGGGCTTCACCCGCGAAAGCTCCCGGGCGTAGGCTTCGCGGAAAGGATCAGACACCTTCTCAGTACGCATGGACGGCCTCCGGGAAAGCCGCCTCGAGGCGGCGGCGCAGGACGGATATCCGCCAGCGCACCGTGCCTGGCGGCATCGCGAGAACCCGGCCGATATCGGCCGAGGAGAGCTCCTCGTAAAAAGCGAGCACCGCGAGGCGCCGCTCTGCCTCAGGCAGGTCCGCTATGGCGGCGCGGACCCGGTCGGCGAGCTCGCCGCGGACCAGGAGTTCGTCGTGGGCGCGCGACGGATCCGCGATCGAGTCCAGCTCGCCCTCCGCGAAAGCCCGGGCCGGACGGCGCTTCGCCTCGCGCGCGAGGTCCGCGAAGCGCCGCGAGGCCACCGCGTAGACCCAGGGCTCGATGGGGCGGGCGGGATCGTAGCGCGCGAGGCCGCGGAACGCCGCGATAAGCGCCTCCGAGACCGCGTCTTCGGAGCCCGCGCCGCCCAAGGTCTTCCAGGAACGGGCGTAGACCACGAGCCGCGCCCTGAAACGCTCCCAGAGCGATCCGAAGGCGGTCCGGGCGGCGTCCCCTCCCGCGAGCGCGGCGTCGCGGAGCGCTCGTCGCTCCGATTCAGGCATCGTATCCATCACGCTAAATACTACGCCTCGGGCGCCCGGGGTGTTGGGGAAATCACCGCGAGAAGAAACCACGGAGGCACGGAGGACAGGAGAGGGAGGGATGGAGGAAGGAAAAGGAAGGGGAAAAGGATTACAGGCATATGACTCCCATCATGCAATTCTGGTACCGTGACGTATTCCTCCCACTTCTCGCCGTGGCTCCGTGTCTGCGTGGCTCCGTGTCTGCGTGGCTTCGCTCCGCTTTCGGAGTGGAAGGATTCAGTGCCCGCGCTCCGCGCAGGCGACCTCTTCCATGGCTCCGTGGTTTAATTACCGGTGCGGCGGCCGCGGTCGGTGCGGCGGGCGGGCGAAGCGAGCTTGCGGGTGCCGACTGCCCGGGCGGCGGATGGAAGGGCGCGGGCGGCCGAGTTGCCCTTTCCCGAAGGGAACGGATCTTGTTTTTTAGCGCGCGGACCGGT
This sequence comes from Spirochaetales bacterium, assembly GCA_016926955.1. Taxonomy (GTDB): domain Bacteria; phylum Spirochaetota; class Spirochaetia; order Treponematales; family UBA12059; genus JAFGNN01. The sequence continues at coordinate 4,742 of JAFGNN010000025.1, forward strand.
ATTTTACTTGGAAGAGCTCATGGCGAACGAAGGCCGCACTGACGGCGCCGTCCTCGAAGACGTGGACGAGCGGACCGGGGAACCCGACGAATACCGCGTATTACTCCTCAATGACGACTACACGACCATGGACTTCGTCGTAGCCGTGGTGGTGTCGGTTTTCCACCGCTCGATTCCGGAGGCCGAACGCATCATGCTCGACGTACACAGGAAGGGCCGGGGCGTCGTGGGAACCTACCCCTACGACATCGCGGCCACCAAGATCGGGAGGGTCCACGAGCTCGCTCGCGAGAACGGGTTTCCCCTCCGCTGCACCATGGAGAAGGCATAAGGCATGAACGTCAGCCAGGAAGTCCAGGCCATATTCAACGCCGCGTACAACGAGGCGAAGCTCCGGAGCCACGAGTACCTGACCCCGGAGCACATACTCTTCGCGTCCCTGTCCTTCGAGTCGGTCAGGGTCATCCTCGAAGGCTGCGAGGCCGACATCGAGCAGATCCGCGCGGGCATGGAGTCGTACTTCGACCAGAAGATCCCGGCGGTGAAGAACCAGGAGCCCATCCAGACGGCGGGCTTCCAGTCGGTCATCGAGCGGGCGGTGCTGCAGGCCCAGGCCGCGGGCAAGGACGAGGTCCGCGTGGCCGACGTCCTCGTGTCGCTCTTCGACGAGGAGCGGAACTACTCCGCCTACTACCTCCGCAAGTCGGGCATCAAGCGTATCCAGCTGCTGGAAGTCATCAGCCACGGCCCCGACGGCGGTACCTACGCGCCAGGCGCACAGGGCGAGGATGGCGAGGCGGCCTCGGGCCCCGATGATGCGGACGAGGCGGAAGCAGGCCCCGACGAGCTCTCCGGAGCGACCGCGGAGGATGACGAGGAAACGGGCGAGGAACGTCCCGGTCCCAAGGCCCGCGCCTCGGTGCGCGCCGGCGCCCTCGAGCGCTTCGCCACCGACCTGACCAGGCTGGCGCGCGAGGGCAGGCTCGAGCCGGTCATAGGGCGCGAGCTGGAGATCGAGCGAACGGTCCAGGTGCTCTGCCGGCGCCTCAAGAACAATCCCATCCACGTCGGCGAGGCCGGCGTCGGCAAGACCGCCGTCACCGAGGGCCTCGCGCAGCGTATCGTCGCCGACCTGGTGCCGCCCCGGCTTCGCGGCTACACCATCTACAGCCTCGACATGGGCTCGCTGCTCGCAGGCACCAAATTCCGCGGCGACTTCGAGGAGCGCGTCAAGCGCGTGGTGGACGAGCTCCTCAAGAAGGACAAGGCGATACTCTTCATCGACGAGATCCACACCATAGTGGGCGCCGGCGCCGTTTCCGGCGGTTCCATGGACGCCTCGAACCTGCTCAAGCCGGCGCTCACCTCGGGCAAGCTCCGCTGCATCGGCTCGACGACCTTCGAGGAATACCAGAAGTTTTTCGACAAGGACCGGGCGCTTTCCCGACGCTTCCAGAAGATCGACATCGTCGAGCCGACCCACGCCGAGGCCGTGGAGATACTCAAGGGCCTCCGCACGAAGTACGAGGAATTCCACAAGGTCGCCTACGACGACGAGGCGCTCGAGCTGGCGGTCAAGCTGTCGTCGCAGTACGTGATCGAGCGCCGCCTGCCGGACAAGGCCATCGACGTGATCGACGAGGCGGGCGCCTGGGCGCGGATGCGGGCCTACAAGGAGGCGGCCAAAGCCCCGGACGAAGCTCCCGCCGATGGCCGGAAACCGGCCGAGGAAGCCGTGCTGCCGATCGGCCGCAAGGAGATCGAGACCGTGGTGGCCCGCATCGCCCGAATCCCCGAGGCCACCGTGACGAGCGACGAGCGCGAAAAGCTCGCGGGACTCGAGGCGGAGCTCAAGGCGAGCGTGTTCGGGCAGGACGCCGCGGTCGAGGCAGTCGCAAAGGCCGTCAAGCGCGCGCGGGCCGGCTTCCGCGCCCCGGACAAACCGGTCGCCAATTTCCTCTTCGTCGGTCCGACCGGCGTCGGCAAGACCGAGCTCGCGAAGCGCCTGGCCGAACGGCTCGGCGTGGCCCTCCACCGCTACGACATGAGCGAGTACCAGGAGAAGCACACGGTGTCGCGCCTGATCGGCTCGCCGCCCGGCTACGTCGGCTACGAGGAGGGCGGGCTCCTGACCGATGCCGTGCGGAAGACGCCGCACGCGGTCGTCCTGCTCGACGAGATCGAGAAGGCCCACGTCGACGTGTACAACATCCTGCTTCAGATCATGGATTACGCGACCCTGACCGACAACCAGGGCAGGAAGGCGGACTTCCGCAACGTCATCCTCATCATGACGAGCAACGCCGGCGCCCGCGACATCGGGAAGCCCATGATCGGCTTCGGCGAGCGCGCGTTCACCGAGGCGGCCATCGACGACGCGGTTCAGAAGGCGTTCACGCCCGAATTCCGGAATCGGCTGGACGCCGTCGTGCGTTTCGCGAACCTGCCCAAGGACGTCATCGAGCGCATCGTCGCGAAGAGCATCGACGACTTCCGGGCCCAGCTCTCGGAGAAGAAGGTCAGCGTCGAGGTGAGCGACGAGGCTGTCGCCTACCTGGCCGAGAAGGGATACAGCCGCGAGTTCGGCGCGCGGAACATCGGACGCCTCGTGGAAGACAAGGTGAAAGGCTGGTTCGTGGACGAGGTGCTGTTCGGCTCGCTCGCCTCGGGCGGCGCCGCGCGCGTCTTCCTCAAGGACGGAGACATCTCCATCGAGGCGCTCGCGGCGGCACCCCCTTCGCGGGCGAAGCGGAAACCGCCCCGCAAACCCGCGGATGCGGGCGCCGCGGAAAGCCTCGCGGAGGGCTCGTCCGAAGGGACCGGCGCGGCCGGAGGCTCCGTCTCGGCCGAGGGATCCGGCGCGGGCACGGGCGGCTCGTGAGCAGGTCGCCGGCGTCGCGCGACGACCCCGGCTTTCCTTGGCTCGGGGAGGCTGGGTCGTTCGAGTTCCCCGAGCCCTCGCTCGCGGATCCCTTCGGCGTCCTCTGTTCGGGAGGCAACCTGTCTCCCGGCATGGTGCTTTCCGCCTACCGTCAGGGCGTCTTCCCCTGGTTCAACGACGACGACCCCATACTCTGGTGGTCCCCCGACCCGCGCTTCGTTCTCGTGCCGTGGGAGCTCCACGTCTCGCGCACCATGCGGCGCGTCTTCCGTTCCGGACGCTTCGAGCTCTCCGCGGACCGCGCCTTCCGCGCCGTCATCGAATCCTGCGCCGCCCGCGAACGCCCGGGTCAGAACGGGACCTGGATAACCGGTGACATGATCGAAGCCTACGTCCGGCTCCACGAGCTCGGCTGGGCCCATTCGGTCGAAACCTGGCTCGACGGCGAGCTGGTCGGCGGCTGTTACGGCATCTCCATCGGCGACGCCTTTTTCGGCGAGTCCATGTTCAGCCGCGCGGACGACGCGTCGAAAGCCGCCTTCATCGCGCTGACCCTGGTCCTGCGCGAGGACGGCATCGCCCTGATCGACAGCCAGGTGCGGACCGAGCACGTGGCGAGCCTTGGCGGAAGGGAAGTGCCGCGGAACGAATACCTCGAACGTCTGCGCTCGGCGCTCAAGGCGCCCACGCGGAAAGGGTCCTGGGCCGATCGGTGGCCGGACTTTCCCCATTCCGCCGCCATGGACCGCATTCTTTCGGGCGGCCTTCCCTGAGTCTTCTGGCGCAAGCCGCCGCTTTCCCCTATAGTGGATGCCTGTCCCGAGTTCCTTCATGAAAGGTCGGATTCGATGAGGATCGTGTTCGCGCAATTGCCCTTGCAGGAAAGCCTCGGCGAAGGCGCCCGGGACAACGAGCCGTACGCGGCGGGCCTACTCGTGGCCGCGGCCGAACGGGCAGGCCTGCTCCACCGGGACGAATGCCTCATACTCGACGGCGACCTCATGGACACAGGCGGCGACGCCGCGATCTGCTCCGCCATCGCCGAGGCCGAACCCGAGATCGCCGTTTTCAGCCTTTTCGACTGGAACCTCGACCGTTCGATCTGGATCGCCCGGAAACTGAGGCCCCGCCTGCCCGGAACCGTGTTGCTGGCCGGCGGACCGGCGGCGGTGCCCGACGACGAGGCGATACGCCAGGGTCCCTTCGACGTCATCATCGAGGGCGAGGGCGAGATCGCGTTCGCCGAATTCCTGGCGGATCGGGCGATGCGGTCGCACAAGCACCGCTACCGCGCGGCCACGCGCGTGGCTCCCGGCTCCATCGTCGATCCCTACCTGTCCGGAGTGCTCAAGGTGAACCCCGCTCGCCGCGTGCGCGTCGAGTCGGCGCGCGGCTCGCTCCAGCACTCGATGGCCTGGGTGCCGAGGGAAGGGCTCGAATGCCTGCCCCTGGCTCCTTCCCTCGCCGCCCGCGTGGCGCGACTGGCCTCCAAGGAACGGGCGGATGAGCTTTTGGTGGTGGCGCCGCTCGGTTCAGTCCAGGACCTGGAGCTTTCGCTCAAGGAACTGGCCGGCGCGAACGATTCGGGCGTTCCCGTCGAACTCGTCCTCGATCCGGCCCTGGTTTCCGAAGAAGCGGCGCGCCTGGCCGCCGACGCCGCCGTCGAGACGGTGCGTCACGAACTTCCCACGGTGACTCCCGCGGCGCTCGAGGCGCTCGGCGCGCGCTTCGACCGCGAAGCGTTCGAACGGGGCGCCGAAGCGCTGTGGAACTCGGGCATCCGCACCCGTGCGGGGCTCCGCATAGGCTTGCCGGGCGAAGACTACGACGCCATCATCGACGCATTCGACTTCCTCGGCATGGCTGGCCTCGGCCAGGACGCCGACGTGCTGCCCCTCGCCGTCGCGCCCGGAAGCCGCTGGCGCGCCGATCCGACGGGGCACGGAATCAAGGAATTCCTGGAGCGCCCGCCCTACTATGTGCTGGAGACCGATTGGCTGGACGAGGACGACCTAATAGACGCCATCGGCGCCTTCGAGGAAAGCTTCGACGTGGCCTGGAACGTTCCGACCACCCCAAATTTCGCGCCGGAGCGCGGAGGGTTCGTCTCCTTCGCGGATCTCCGACGCGCGGGAGCCCTGGACCGGCTCGCGCTCGCGCCGGAGCGCCTCGCCAACTCGGTGACCCTCCTGCTCGGCGCGGACGATCCGGAGAACATCGCGCGCGCCGCGCGCGCCGCGCGCGAACTGCTCAAGGAGAATCCCTTCACCCTGTGGCAGATAGTCCTCTGGTCGAACTCGTCCCTGCCCGCCCGTCAGACGGTACGGAAGCTGGCCGACGCGTTCTCCGCGCCGGAACACTACTACGAGCTATCGCGGGCGTTCTCGCTGGATCCGCAACGAGGCTTCCAGGCGCGGCTCTTCTTCGCCACGAGGACCCCGTCGCTGGCTCTGGCCTCGCTGAAGGAAGCCGCCGACCTCGAGACCATCTTCGTCCTCGACAACGAGCCCGCGCGCGGCTGGGAGCGTGTCATCGAGCAGTGGCCCTTCCTCGCGTTCGACCGCGACGCGACGGGGTTCTCGCTGCTGTATGACGCCATGAACGCGTACCGCGCCTACCCCGACCTCGTGCTCGAAGCCCCGTCCGAGCTCTGGAAGTGAAGCGGTCCTCCGCGCCCGGAGGCCTTCCGGAAGGCAATCACTCCTCGATGGGCTTGTCCTTGAGGAAGGGGACGTAGAGCTTGTCCTCCTTCATGATGTGGGTGCCGACCCAGTCGATGAGGAAGTTGAGGGTTTCCGAGGTCACGGTCAGCTCGCCACGAGCGTGCTTGAGCGCGATCTCCTCGACCCGCTGGAGCAGCGCCTTGTGGGCCTTGACGTGACCGGGGGCGCCGTCGTATCCGTGTGCCGCGAAGGCTTTCTCCTCGGTGGCGAAATGGTAGACGGTGTACTTCGCGAGCCCGTCGATGATGCCGCCCAGGACTTCCTTGCCCTTGCGTTGCAGCATGGCCTCGTGCAGCTGGTTGACGAAGGAGACGAGCTTCATGTGCTGCTCGTCGATGACGGGAATCCCGGTGGACAGCTTGTCGTCCCAGTCGAAAAATGCCATGGAGAACCTCTCGCTGATGGGTTAAGCGAAGGGTAATGAATCCGCCCGGGAAAATCCAATCAGCCCGCTTCGTCGATCCCCAGCGTCCATCCAGGCTTTGCACTCGCATAATGGCGGCGTGCCAGGCCCACCCGTGGTCGGCCAAAATGAAGGTTCTTCGCCGCACTCAGGGGACGACTAGTACGCCGCCTTCAGATCCACGCGCGTCCTGCACTCCCCGGTTTTCGCCCATTCGATGATGTTGTCCACGGTGGCTGCGGCGTTGAGGTCGATGGCCTCGTGCGTAGAACCGCCGACGTGCGGCGATATGATGACGTTCGGCAATTCATGGATGGGGAAGCGCGACGGGGCGCCCTCGGTCGCTCCGCCCTTGGGGTATGCGTACCACACGTCGATGCCCGCGCCGGCCAGGACCCCTTCGGAGAGGGCGAGCCATAGCCCTTCCTCGTCGACGACCGCGGCCCGGCCGACGTTGACCAGGAATTTGCCTTTCATGCGGAGCAGTCGCTCCTTCGATATGAGTCCCTCGGTCTCGCCCGTGTGAGGCAAGGTGACGAAGACGAGCTCGGCGGCGTCGAGGGCGGCATCCAGGTCGGTTACGACGCGGTCGAAGCCCGTCGGGGTGCCGAGCGCGGCGCGGCGGCGGTAACCGCTCACGTCGCAGCCGAACGCCTTGAGCAGCCTGGCGAGCTCGACGCCGATGGCTCCCGTGCCGAGGACGAGGGCCTTGCGGCGGTAGATCGAATGCCAGAAATCCTCGGCGCCCTTTCCCACCCAGAAGCCATGCCAATGCCCGCGGACGAGGTCGTTGTGGAACTCGGTGATCCGCCCGAAAAAGTCGAGGGTCATGGCAAGCGCGCGCTCGGCGACGCTTTCCGCGTTGCCGTGGCAGTTGAAGACGGATACGCCGCGCCCGATCAGGAGTTCCGCGGGAAGGTGATTGAGTCCGACGAAGGGCACGAACAGCGCCTTGAGCGCGCCGGCGGCCTCAAGTCGCTCGCGCGGCAGGGGATTCGCGACGATGGCGTCGAAGGCGTCTATGCCTGCGACCGCCTTCTCCATGTCGGTCTCGAACTCGACCTCGGGCAAGGCGGCCTTGAGCCTGTCGACCTCGCGCCGCCACACCGCGTTCAAGGGCATGCAAAAGCCGATCTTCATGCCGACCTCCAAAACAATGAAACCACGGAGGCACGGAGACGGGAGAGAAGAGGGAGGAATTTCAATAAACGGGCGCGAATCCGATACCGACCCTTACCCGTTTCCTCCTCGTTCTTTCCTCAGTGTCTCCGTGGTTCGCTCTCGACGGTCATCAGACCTCGTTCTGGTATTCGCTGAGCTGCTGGAGCTCCTTGAGCTTCTGGATGGCCTTCTCCTGGATCTGGCGCACGCGTTCGCGGGTGATGCCCAGGATGCGGCCGGTTTCCTCGAGGGTGCGCGGACCTTCGCCGTTGAGCCCGTAGCGCAGGGTTATGATGGTCATCTCGCGCTGCGAAAGGCTCTTGAGCACCGTCCCGAGGGTGTCCTGCAGGGTCATCGAGAAGACTTCCTCGAAGGGTTCCACGGCGTTCTCGTCGCGTATCAGATCCGACAGGTGGGTGACGTTGTCCTCGTCCACCGTGGTGTCGAGGCTCGCCGTCTCCTGCGAAAGTTTCATGATCTCCTTGACCTTGCGCGCGTCCATGCCGAGCTTCTGCGCCAGCTCCTCGGGATTGGGATCCCGTCCGAGATCCTGCGTCAGCTGCTTGGCGACAAAGTAGACCTTCTTGATGGTGTTGAGCATGTGGATGGGGATGCGAATGACCCGTCCCTTGTCCGCGAGGCTCTTGATGATGGCCTGCCGTATCCACCAGGTGCCGTAGGTGGAGAAGCGGCACCCGCGGGTGTAGTCGAAGCGCTCCACCGCCTCGATGAGGCCGATGTTGCCCTCGTCGATCAAGTCGAGGAGCGAGAGGCCGCGGTGTTGGTAGTTCTTGGCTATGGACACGACGAGGCGCAGGTTGGAGGAGATCATGCGGTTCTTGCAGCGCATGAGCTCCGAGTCGACATCGGCCTTCTCGGCGAGCAGCGCCGCGTCGAGGCGCGAAAGGTCGACGCCGTCGGCCGACAGGGCCACGATCTCCTTCGAGCGGGCGCGAGTCTTCTGGATGCGCTCACCGAGCTGGAGTTCCTCCGCTGCTGTCAGCAGGGGGAAGCGGGATATCTGCTTGAGGTAGAGGGCGAGGGGATCCGTTTCCTTTTGATGTCGAGTCTTGGCCTTTTTCTTGATCGCCAGGGTGGTCCGGGGTTTTTTCTTCTTGGTCGGCGGCTGCTTCGATGCCACGTTCTCGCTCATCCGGCTTTCCCCTTTATTCCGGTCCGGGGACGAAGGAACGCCCGGAATAGGCGCTGGCGTCCGTCCCGGGGAACGGCTAGAGTAGTTTAATGCATGCACATTCGCTTATCAAATTTTCGCAACGTTTTTATTGACATTTTTGCGTTTCACCGCGAGGGCTCACGCGGGGCGCTTCCCGGATCGATGGCCGCGCCGTTCCGGAAGACCATGAAGTAGGCGACCGGCCTGCGCTCGGCCAGGTCCATGCCTACCGTTCCGATCCGGGTTCCGGGCGACACCGCGTCGCCTACCTTGACCTCGAGCCGATCGGCTCCGCCGTAGACGTAGATCAATCCGTCTCCAGCCTGCACGAACGCCACCCGGCCGAAGCCGCGGAAGGGTCCCGCCGAGACGACGGTACCGGACCGGACGGCGACGATGGGGGCGGAATCCGCCGCGTCGATGGCGATGCCGAAGAGCTTTCCGTCCAGGTAGCGCTGGGGGCCCGCCGCCGGCCAGGCCCCGGCAGGCGCGGCGGGCTTTGCGGCACCCGTTCCCCTGTCCGCGGAGGCACCGACCGACGTAGCCTTTCCCGCCGAGCCCGCGGTTCCGCTTCCCGTCGTCCCGGAGGCTGCCGGAGGCGTTTCGCCGGCCTTCCCGGCGACGGCGGCCGGCACGAGCAGACGGTCGCCGGGACGGATGAGGGCATCGCTTCCAAGACCATTCAGCGCGAGCAGCTCGGCCAGCGGGATGCCGTAGCGGCGCGCTATGCCGTAGAGGGTTTCGCCCTTGTCGACCACATGGACGGCGGGAATGAGCAGGCGGGCGCCCACGGAGAGCTTGCGCGCGTCCGTGATGCCGTTGGCCTTGAGGATGGCCTCGGCGCTCACCCCATAGGCTCGCGAGAGGGAGTAGACGGTTTCACCCTTGCCGAGCACATGCCAAACGGGCTCGGCGGCGGCGAGGGGCGCGGCGGCTAGCAGCAGGGCGGCGACGAGGGCCGCGGGGGTTCGGGCGTTACGCATCCGCTCCCATCATCGGCGGGAAACACCCCGGTGTTTAGCCGGGTATTGCGCGATTCCGGGGCAAGATCGGCTCTGCGGCGGGCACCCCGCCGCGTGCAGGAAGGCCGAGGCAGGGGTCCGATTCAGGCGGGCGGATCGGCTCGCTCCTCGAAGAGCCAGCGGCCGGCGTCGTCGAGTATCTTGGAGAGGATGACCACGTGGACCTCGGTGCGGGCGCGCTCGGCCTCGCGAGCCCAGGCTTCGCTCTTGCGCCAGCGCGCTCGGAGCGCGGAGCGCTTCGCGTACGCCTTCTCGACGAGGTTCCGGGACTCGACCGGGTCGCCCAGCGCAGGCGCAGCGAGATTGGCCAGCAGGTAGGCGGAAAGCAGGCCCAAGGTGGGATCCTTCGTGTCAACGGTCTTCACGAGCTCGGGCGCGGCTTCGGCGCCACGCTTCAGAAGCACGAGCGCGAACGCGTGGAAGAAGCCCAGCCAGGCCCGGTTGTCCACGTCGCGGAAGGGCAGGAACTCTTCGCAGAACGAGAGCACCGAAGAGGGATCGTTGCGGAGCAGGCGCGGAACGGCGAAGATGACGGCATTCCGCCTCAGCATCGCGGGCTTTCGCGAACGCAACTCGGATTCGAGGCGCTCTACCCCCGACAGGTCCGCGCGGAGAAGCGAGGCGTTGACCATGAGACGGACGTACTGGCCGCGAAACGCGCCCTTGCCGTACATCCGCTCGGAGAGCAGGGAAGAAAGGGCCGCCCAGTCCTCCTTCTCCACCAGCGTGAACACCCGCCGGTTGGCCAGGAAGAAGCCGTTGAGGGCGGCGAGCGCGACGACGAAGAAGAGCGCCATCGGCCAGTTCGCGGACCAGAATCCCGCGGAGGATCCGGCGCCGAGCACGACGAAGGGCATGAGGAAGATGAACAGGAAGGAGAAGGCGAAAACCGCGTTGAAAAGAACGAAAATAGTCGTAAACTTCATGCGGATCGGCTCCAATAATAATGGAAAGGACTATAGGGGCCGTTTCGCCCCGGGTCTCGCGAAAAGTCGAGTGTACGGCCGTGGGAGCACGGGGTCAATGGGGGATGGATGAACGGAGTTCCGGTCAAGGATCTCAAGCCCGAGGATTACTACAACGCGCCGGTCTTCCTTGACGACGACTACATATTGCTGACTCCCGAGACTCCCGTCACCAAGCAGCTCGTGATGGCCTTGCAGGAGTGGGATTTTCGGCAAATCCGCAGCGATGGCGTCCCCGGCGAGCGCATCGAGGTCGAATCGAACGCCAAGGCCGACGGATCGGAACCCAAGGTGGTCGCGGTCGGGGCGGTGGTCGCGGACGGCGAACGGCTCGAACGGATCCGGGTCTTCTACGAGGATTTCGTCGCCTGGGTGGAGGCGCTCTTCACCCGTTACGTCACCCGCAACGAGCTGGGTCTCAAGGAAATCACCGATCGCTCGAAGTCACTGGTCGAAACCGTGGCCGAGAACCGGCGGCTCATGCTCCGCGTCATCGGCACGGTGCCGCCGCACTCCAACTACCTGGTCGCGCACGCGGCCCGTTCGACCGTGCTGGCCGTCGTGCTCGGACAGGCGCTCAAGCTGCCCGCCCATCGCCTCATCGAGCTCTGCATGGCCTCGGTGGTCCACGAGATCGGCATGGTCCGACTTCCGCCCCAGCTCTACATGGCGGACCGCAAGCTGACCGATCAGGAACGCAACTCGATCTCCGCGCACCCTCTGCTCGGCTACAAGATTCTCAAGGAGAAGCAGTTCCCGCTGGCCATCTGCCTGTCCGCTCTCGAGCACCACGAGCGGATGAACGGCGCGGGATACCCCAGGCGCGTGACCGGCGAAAAAATCTCGCTCTACGCCCGCATCATCGCGGTGGCCTGCTCGTACGACGCCCTTACCGCGGCCCGGCCGTTCAAGGAAGCCCGTGGAGGCTCGGCGAGCATACTCGAGCTGTTGCGCAACGAGGGCAAGCAGTACGACGAAACCGTCATCAAGGCGCTCGTCTATTCGCTCTCCATCTTCCCCGTCGGTTCCTACGTCCTGCTTACCAACGGCAAGAGCGCCCAGGTGGTGGACGTCAACACCGAGAATCCGCGCTACCCGGTGGTGCAGGTGCTCGGCGTGCGCACGCCCGACGGAAAGGAAGTGATAGTCCAGACGAGCGAAACCGGCGTCCGGGTCCTGCGCGCGCTGACCAAGGCCGAGGCCGCGGAGCGCATGCCGACCTGAGGCCGGGCGGGGCCTTTCCGCTTCCCTTCCCGTTCGATATGCTTGCCCTCGATAGCAATACCTCCGAAAGAGGAGCAAGGCATGGAAATTTCACCCCTCCAGAGCGCGCGTTACGAGTACCGCCCCAAATTGCCCGCCGTTCTCTCAGGCGCCCCGGACGCGGTCGCCGTCGAGCTCGGCGAACCCACCGTCTCCGTGGCCGACCGCGAGGAGCTCGCGGGCCTGTTCAAGGCGACTTACGGCAAGCCGATCGCGCGCTTCGTCGCCGGCAAGGCCAGCGTCGAAGCGCGGAGGCCGCTCAAGGTAGGCGTCATCCTTTCAGGCGGGCAGGCGCCGGGCGGCCATAACGTCATCGCGGGGCTGTTCGACGGACTGAAGGCCCTCAACGCGGGCTCCGCGCTTTACGGCTTCAAGGGCGGACCCTCCGGACTGGTGGACGACAAGGCTGTCGAGATCGACGCCAAGCTGTTGGCCGCCTACCGAAACACCGGCGGCTTCGACATGATCGGCTCGGGCCGGACCAAGATCGAGACGAGCGAGCAGTTCGCCGCCAGCCTCGCGACCGCCCGGCAGCGCGGCCTCGACGCCGTGGTGGTGGTGGGCGGCGACGATTCCAACACCAATGCCGCGCTGCTGGCCGAATACTTCATCAAGGAAGGCGCGCCGGTCTCAGTCGTCGGAGTGCCCAAGACCATCGACGGCGACCTCAAGAACGAGTACGTCGAGACCAGCTTCGGCTTCGACACCGCCACCAAGACCTACGCGGAGCTCGTCGGCAACATCGAACGGGACGCCGCGAGCGCGCGGAAATACTGGCACTTCATCAAGCTGATGGGCCGCTCGGCGAGCCACATCGCGCTCGAGGTCGCCCTCCAGACCCGGCCGAACGTCGCGCTGGTATCCGAGGAGATCGAGGCCAAGGCCATGACCATCGCCCAGGTGGTCGAGGAGATCGTCCGCTCCATCGTCGCGCGCGCGGAGAAGGGCATGAACTTCGGCGTCGTTCTGGTCCCCGAGGGACTGATCGAGTTCGTGCCGGAGTTCAAGGCTCTGATCGCCTCGCTCAACGAGCTCCTGGCGCGCGAGGCGACGGCTTTCAACGCGCTCGCCGACGATTCGCTCCGGTTCGACTTCGTCCATTCGCGGCTTCCGGCGGAATCCGCGTCGCTCTACGCGAGTCTGCCGGCGGACATCCGCGCCCAGCTGGCCATGGACCGCGATCCGCACGGCAATGTCCAGGTCAGCCGCATCGAGACCGAGAAACTGCTGATCGCCCTCGTGGAGCGCAGGCTCGGCGAGCTCGAGAAGGCCGGACGCTACCAGGGCAGGTTCTCCGCGCTGGCGCATTTCTTCGGGTACGAGGGCCGCTGCGCCTTCCCCTCGAATTTCGACGCCGACTACTGCTACTCGCTCGGGTTCGCCGCGTCCCTCCTGGCCGCCAACGGACTGACCGGATACCTCTCGTCCGTGCGCGGCCTCGAAAAGCCCGCCGGCGAGTGGGTGGCGGGCGGCATACCGCTGACCATGATGATGAACCTCGAACGGCGGCACGGCGAGCTGAAACCCGTCATCCGCAAGGCCCTGGTCGAGCTGGACGGCGCGCCCTTCAAGGCGTTTGCCGCAGCCCGCGGAGCCTGGGCGGTCGAGACCGCCTACCGCTTCCCCGGCGCCATCCAGTACTACGGGCCGGCCGAAGTCTGCGACCGCCCCACCGAAACCCTGCTCCTCGAGAAGATCCGCAGATAAAAAAGAAACCACGGAGGCACGGAGAAGGGGAGACAGGAGGGAGGGAAAACCGTGAATGGGGAATCAAAAACCAATTTCGGTTCCGGATGATTCCCCTCACTCTCTCTTCCCTCCCGGACTCCGTGCCTCCGTGGTTTGTATTTCTCGTTACGGTGAAAGCTTCGCGGGGTCGAGCTTGACCAGCTTGCCGCCGCGGGTGCCGATGTAGAGGAAGCCGCCGGCCAGCAGGGGCCGGGCGCTGGCAATGTCGCCGAGCGCCGCCGAACCGGTCTTCGCGGGCGGGGGCGGACCGATGCGCCAGACCACCAGCTCGCCCGAGACCGTCCCGAAGTACAGCGCGTCGCGCGACAGGAGCGGCGGAGCGGAAACGCCCCGGATGGGCTCCATCAGCTCGAGGCCGTCCGCGTCCCAGGCGCGTATGGTGTCGCCAGCGAAGGCCACCGTCCCCGAGGCGTTGAGCTCGAGCTCCGAGGCGGGGCCTTCGCTCATGCGGCGCTCCCAGCGCACCCTTCCTTCGCCCAGGTCCACGAGCACCACGAGGCCGCTCGAATCGCCGAAGCAGGCGAGACTCTCGAAAATGCGCGGAGCGGAGGGCAGCGGATTCCTCGCCGAGGTGGCAATTTCGAGCCGCTTTTCGCCCGAAGCCACGTCATAGAGCATGAAGCGCCCGCCCTTGTCGACGACGGCGGCCAGACCCTGGAAGTGGGCCGGCGACATCGAGACCCCCCCTTCGACGCGTACCTCGCGCAGGGTCGCCGCCGTGTCGGGGTCGATGAGGTCGAAGCCCGTCGCCGAGGCCAGAAGCACGCCGTCGGGGAAGGGAGCGGCGCGGTCGCCGGCGCCGGGTTCCACGGGGCGCCTGGCCAGCTCGAGCCCGGTGGCGCCGTCGAGCACGACGAGCTCCCGCGAGCCGGAGACGTAGACCCTCCCCTTGTAGGTGACCGGGTGGCCGCCCTGGGCGCCTTCCACGTACTTCCGCCAGAGGACGGCGCCCGTCGCGTCGCTCGCGGCGAGCGAGCCGCCTGAGTCGACCGAGAGCAGCACGAAACCGTCGAGCCCCGGCACCTGCACGAGGGCTCCTCGGGCGGGCCGGGCGGAGACAGTCCAGCCCGCCGCGATGGCCGGATGCGGAAGGGCCGGAGCCCTGGCGCCGGGCTTGGGCTCGGGCGCGGGCGGAGCTTTCGCGCCGAAAACCTCCAGATCCTCGCGTGAAGCCTTGACGGGAAGCGGCAAGGAAGGCGCGACAAGGCGGCGGCCCGTGGCCAGCTCGTCCTCCGACGGGACTGCCGGGCGTTCCGATTCCGCCGGGTTCACGGCGAAGGGGTCCCAAGGGAGGCCATTGGATGGAGGAGGATTCCGCGCGACGGATGACAGCTCCAGCTCGAGGGCGCCGAGGGCCGCGTCGGCCTTGGCGGCGTCCGCGGCGCCGATCACCAGGGTTTCGCCCGCGCCGGCGCTCGGGGCCAGCACGACCAGAACGCCGAGCGCCGCGCGCGCGAGTCCGTCGGAGCCCGAAGCAGCTGCCAGCCTGTCGATGACCGGCCCCGCGTGCAGGGCGGCGACGCGGCCCTCCTTGACGACCACGCGCGTCGCGTCCCCGTCGGACACGGACACGAGGAATTCGGTGCCGCGGACGCCGCAGTACGCGTGATCGGTGGTGACGCGGAAGGAATCGCCGCCAGCGAGGGCGCGGACCTTGGAGAGGAGCGAGCCGGCGGAAAGGCCGAGGCTCGCGCGCACTCGAACGTCGGATCCGAGGGCCTCGGCGACCGCGAGGTCGACCGAAACGGAGGAATCGGCGGACAGCCTGAGCGTCGCGACATCGCCGAGCTCGAACTCGAGGGCGGACAGAGCGCCGGTGCGAAGGGTTTCGCCGGGCGCGATCGCGTCGCCCAAGTCGAGCGGACGTTCCCCGGCCGGGCCGAAGGCACGGGCCTCGCCTTCAACGTAGACCACGCGAAGCTCGAGGGCGCTCGCGACGACAGGGGGGCGATCCGACGCGGATGGAGCCTTGGCGGACTCCGGAGCCTCGCCGCTCCGCGCGCCTCCGTTCCCGCAGGTTACAAGGAGCGTCATGGCGGCAAAGGCACCGAGGACAGCGGCCAGCGTCCGTTCCGGATCCGGGCTCGCGTTCCTTTCGCGGCGGCGAGCATCAGCGTGGAATCTCGATCGCGTGCCGTTCATGGAAGCCTCCGTGTCCGCGTGCGGACGGGAATCGTGCGGGAATCCGGGCGAGATCCTCGGGGAAGTCCAGGCTCCGGCCGGAACCTCGACGACGAAACCATATCCCGCCGCGGGATCGTCTTCAAGGCGGTGCGCTCGTCGACGTATTGCCGGGGGAGCGCCTTCGCGCTAGTATCGGCCGACCAAATCTGTATGCAGGCCATGCAAG
The DNA here is from genome assembly GCA_016926955.1 of Spirochaetales bacterium. Taxonomy (GTDB): domain Bacteria; phylum Spirochaetota; class Spirochaetia; order Treponematales; family UBA12059; genus JAFGNN01. The sequence continues at coordinate 20,433 of JAFGNN010000025.1, forward strand.
GATCCGCCGGCGAGGGGCGTTTCCTCGCGCCTGGGGGAGCTGGGGACGGATGCTCGGATTCCTGCGCAGGCTGTTCGGCGGCCGCGACCGCGACACGGGCGGTGACGGCGAACTGTGGATCGCCCCCCTCGGGGATCCCGAGTCGGCAGGCTTCCGTCTTTCGACGGACGGACGCTACGCGGTCAGGCCTTCGGACGGAGGGATCGAGCTCGAGCTCCGGAAAGGCTCCCTTTTCGCTTGGGCGGAGGCGCCGGGGAGGGTGGCCGCGGACTTCGCGTGCAAGGCGCGTTTCCGTTTCCTCGAAGCTCCGGGACACGCAGCCGCCGGACTGATCTTCAGGGCCTCGGGCGAGCGCGACTTCGTCCATATCCTCGTTTCGAACCGGGGCTACGCGCGGATGGACGCGATTTTCAACGGCGATCCGCGGACCATCGTGCCCTGGACCGAGCTTCCATCGGGGCCGGGCTCCACGTTCGAGCTCATGGTGACGGCGCGCGGCGCTATCTGGACGGCCTTCGTCGACGGGGCCTGGGTCTTCGAGGGGGAAGACGAGACCGCCGAATCCGGCTCGATCGCCTTCGCCGCGCAAACCTACGCCGACTGTCCGGGCGCCCGCTTCTCGCTGGACGAGCTCGCGCTCGAAACGAGGCCCGGCGAGATCGAAAAGGCCCACTGGTCATGGCTCGCCTCGATGCCCCCGGCGCTCTCGTCCCGGATCGCCCTGGCGCGCGGCCTTCACGCAGAAGGCTCCCACCTGGCCGCCCTGGTCCAGTTGCGCCGGGCCGAGAAGGACGCCCCGCTCGACGCGGACGCCTGGTTCCTGCGCGCCGAAGCCGCCATCAGGCTGGAACTCTGGGAAGAGGCGGGGTCCGCCCTCGATGCCTGCCTGGAGCTCGAACCCGATCGCAATGACGCCCGCGAGGAGCGGGCCAACCTTCTCTACCTGCGTTCGCGCTACCCCGAACTCCGCGACTTGCTCGAGGGCGATCGCGCGCGGACCGAGCTGAGTCCGCGTCTCTCCAACCTGCTCGGCCATGCGCTCTGGAATTCGGGCGACTGGGCCGGAGCGGCGGCTGCTTACGGGAGAGCCGCGGAGCTTGAAAGCGACATGCCCATCTTCGAAGCCAACCGCGCCCGGGCCCTCGAAGAGGGCGGACGCCTGGAGGAAGCGCTCGAGTCCTGGCGACGGGCTGCGCGGCTCTTCGCCGCGGAGGAGGCGCCGGACGACCTGCGCGCGTGCATCGAACGGATGGCCGCCATCGCCCCGCGCGACGGCGACCTCGCGGCGCTGCGCGCGCGGCTCCTCTACACGGAAGGCGATTTCGCCGAGGCTTCGAAAGCCCTCGAGCGCCTCGCGAAGGCCGGTACGGAGGACTCGTCGGTCTGGTACCTTGCGGGCTTGCTCCGCTCCAGGCGCGGTGACCGGAAGGGTGCCCTACCCTACCTGGAACGGGCCGTTGAGCTCGAACCCGACTTCGCGCCGTTCAGGTTCCGACTCGCCGAAGCCCGCTTCCTGACTGGAGGCGAGGTCGGCGACGAACTCGCGAAGGCCCTCGAACTCGCGCCGACGGACGGCTGGATGCTGAACCTCGACGGCATGGTCGCCCAGGCCTCGGGCGAGCTCGCCCGTGCGGAAGCCAGCTTCCGCTCGGCGCTCGCCGCCCTGCCCGCCGAAGTCGACCCCGCGCTGAACCTGGCCTCCCTCCTGACGGCGTCTGGTCGGGCCGCGGAAAGCCTCGGCATTCTCGCGCCCTTCGACGAGGACGCCCGCGCCCTCAACCAACTGGGCAATGCCCTCGTCACGCTCGGTCGACTCGAGGACGCGGCGGACGCCTACGCCAGGGCGGTGCGAGCGGCCGTCGCGGCCGGCTTCCGGGCCGAGGACGCGGCGGAATTCCGCAACAACCGCGCCGCCTGCCTCGTGGAGCTCGGGCTCTGGTCCGACGCGGAGGAATGCCTCCGGGCTTCCCTCTCCGAGGCGCCCGGCGCGCGCGCCTACGCCCTGGCCGGCAGGGTCGCGGAGGAGCTCGGCGACCTGGTCCGCGCCGAGACCGCGTGGCGGGCGGCCCTCGAGCTCGAGCCCGCGGACGCGCGCACCCGCGAAGCGCTGGCGCGGAACTACCTCATACGCAGGCGCGACGCCCGTTTCCGCGAGGAGCTGGAACGGCTCGCCGGGCTCGATCCCGAGCGGGCAGCCAAGCTCGAATCGGACTTCCTGGAGGTATCAACCGAGCCGATATCCTGCTCGGGGTGCGGACGCCTCTGGCGCGTACCGCGTCCGGTTCCGCCTACCAGCGCGCGGAGCCTGCGCATTGTACCGCCGGATGAGGTTCCCGCCGGATCCTGCCCGAGTTGCGGTCGGATCTGGTGCGTTGCCTGCCGGAAGGACTCGGTCGGGGATGATGGCAGGATGACGTGCCCGGAGTGCGGTGAGGCGCTCAAACTCAACGACGAGCGGCTCCGCTACCTGGTGCACGAAGGCCTCGCGAAAGGCTCCCGGCCCGGCTGAGCGATCCCCCGCGCGTATTGCATTTCGCGGCCCGGCAAGGTAGTATCCGCGCTAGCGCCGCATGCCGCGGACGCCCCAGGGCGAGCCGCGCGCGCGAGCATTCCGGCGCGCTGCCCCTCCCCGGGCGCAACGCGCGAAGGACAGCCCACGTGACACGCATCAAGCCCGCCACCATGGCCCTCTTCCTCGTCTGCGCCACGATCGCAGCCGGAGCGCAGGAGATATTGACCGCCGACAGCTTCCTGCAGCAGGTGGGAGAACGATACGCGGCCATGTCCGATTACGAAGGCCGCCTGGTCATCACCACCGAGCGCGGCACCCAGGAGGGCACGGTGCTCCACAAGGCGCCGAACCTTCTCCGCATCGACTTCTCGGTTCCCGCCGGCCAGGTCATCTCCTACGACGGTTCCACGCTCCTGGTGTACGTCCCCGAGCTTCGCGCCATTCTGAGCCAGACCGTCCGGGCCCCCGAGGAAGGCGGCGCCGCCGGCAGCGCCGGAGTCGCCACCGCCGAGGGACTCCGTACCCTGAGGCGCAATTATTCGGCGGCCTACGAGAAGGGCCCGGATCCCGTCGAGCTCGAAGGGACGGGCGAACGGGTCATACGCCTGATCCTCAACCGCAAAACCGTCGCGGAAGGCTTCAGGACCATCATCCTGTCCGTCTCGGCCGACACGAAGCTGATCCGTCGCATCGAAGGGACCACCGTTGCCAACGAGACCCTCGTCTTCGATTTCACGGCCATCAAGACCGACCAGGGGATCGCCCCCTCGCGCTTCATCTACGACGCGCCCAACTCCGCGAACACCTATTCGAACTTCCTCTTCAAACCCGAGGAGTGAGTGACTCGTCCGGACGGCGCGACCAACAACCAAAAACGGAAGGCGGAACGTGATGCTTGCGATCGGTGAGGAACTACGCGCGGCGCGCGAGAAGAAAGGCCTGAGCCTCGAGCAGGTGGCCGACGAGACGAACATTGCCCGCCGCTACCTGGGCGCCCTCGAAACGGAGGACTTCTCGGTCTTTCCCGGCGATCCCTACATCATCGGATTCATCAGGAACTACGCCGAATACCTTGGCCTCGAGGCTCGCGATTTCGTCGGCGCGTTCAAGAGCATGCGCATCCAGGAACAACCGGTTCCCATCGAACGCCTGATTCCCGCGAGGAAGAAGCCTTCGCTCCTGCTGCTCGTCGGCTTGCCCCTCGCGCTCGCCGCGCTCGGTGGCGCTGGCTACTTCGTCTTCGACGCGATCCGGGACCGGTCCGCCGCAAGCGAAGCCAGGGCGGCGGAAGCCGAGCGCGAGGCGGAAGCCTACGAACTCGGGGCCGCACCCTTCGAGCGCCGCGTCTACCCCGGCGACTCCCTCGTGGTGGATTTCGCCGACCGCTCCTATACGGTAAGCGTCGCATCCATCACCGACCGCGTCGCCCTCGAAACCCCGGGCGGGGTATTCCGCTTCATGCTCGGCGAGGAAGGAACCATAGACCTCGACCGCGACAACCTCTCGGACCTGCTCGTCTTCGTCGCCGACTTTTCGAGCAACCAAGCCGACAAGGGCGCCCTGCTCCGCGTCGTGGCCTCCGGCGCGCTCGCCCAGGCCCTCGCCGCGGCAGCCCCCCCGGCGGCGCCGCTTCCGGTCGGAACCACGACGCCGCCCGCGGGCGCCGCGGCCGCGCCAACCGCGGCCGCTCCTTCCGCCATCGCGGAAGCGCCGCCAGCGGGCGCCAAGGTGACGGACATCTTCACCGGGAACGTGACGACCTACCCCTTCGTCCTGACCGGCACCTTCTCGAACTACGCCATGTTCCGCTACGAGGTCGACAGGCGCGACCGCGACGAGCGCTACTACCGCAAGGGCGACACCCTGACTGTCAACGCGAACAACGCCATCAAGGTCTGGACCTCCAACGCCGGCTCCGCCCGGCTTACCGTTCAGGCATCGGGCGGCAAGACCGCCGTCCTCGAACTCGGCTCGCCCGGCGAGGTCGCGGTCAAGCGCATCTACTGGTACCGGGGCGAGGCGGGGGACTGGATCCTCGCGATGTCGGATGTCGAGTAAGGCCGTCCTTTCGCGCCGCTTCTTCATCGACCTCTACGGCTGCGCCAAGAACCAGGTGGACGCGGAGGAGATCAGCACGCGCCTCGAGACGGCCGGTTGGACCCGAGTGGCCGACGCCGACGACGCCGACTTGGTCCTGGTGAACTCCTGCGGCTTCATCGAAAGCGCCAAAAAGGAAAGCATCGACGCGGTGCTCGGCCACAAGGCCGCGCGACCGGCCGCCCGCGTCATGCTGGCCGGCTGCCTCTCGCAGCGCTACCCCGACGAGCTCGGCGAGGCGCTCTCCGAGGCAGACGCCGTCTTCGGCAACGCGGACCTCTCGCGCGTGGTCGAGGCCGCGGAAGCGGCGCTCGCGGGATCGCGCCCCGTCCTCGCGCCCGCGCGCGTTCCCTACCGCCCGGTCGAGCGGAAGGAGCTCTTCGGCTGGAAGGGCTCGGCATACGTCAAGATCGCCGAAGGGTGCTCGAACCGCTGCAGCTTCTGCGCCATCCCCCTCATACGCGGCGACATCGACTCGCGCCCCGTGGACGACGTGGTCGCGGAGATCGAGAGCCTGCTCGGGCGCGGCGTGTACGAGATCGACCTGATCGGCCAGGACTTGGGAAGCTACGGGCGGGATTCGGACGGCGTACAGCAGCTCCCTGCCCTGCTCGCGCGCCTCTCCGCGCTCGAAGGCGATTTCCGGGTGCGCATGCTCTACATCCACCCCGACCGCTTCCCGATGGAAATACTCGACGCCTGCGAGCGCGACCCGCGCGTCCTTCCCTACTTCGACATCCCCTTCCAGCACGGCAGCCCGAGGGTACTCAAGGCCATGGGGAGGAAGGGCGATCCCGAGACCTACCTGGACCTGATCGCGATCATCCGCGGCCGCCTCCCGGACGCAGTGATCCGCTCCACCTTCCTGGTCGGCTTCCCCGGCGAGACCGACGAGGACTTCGCCCTGCTCCGCGATTTCCAGGACAGGGCGCGCCTGGACTGGCTCGGCGCCTTCGCGTACTCGAAGGAAGAGGGCACGGTGGCGGCCTCCATGAAGGGCGCGGTGCCGAAGAAAGTCGCGGAGCGCCGCAAGGCCGGGCTCGAAGCCGCGCAGGGACCGATCACCGAGGAGCGCATGCGCCGCTTCGTCGGCCGCGAGTTCGAGGTGCTGATCGAGGAGCGCATCGAGGCCGCAACTGACGGCGGAACCGCGAGACCGGCCTCGGGAGCTGACGACACGGACGCAGCGGGCGACGAGGCATTCTCGCTCGGCCGCGCCTGGTTCCAGGCGCCCGAGGTGGACGGCCTCTGCGTGGTACGCGGCGATTTCGAGCCCGGCACGGTGGTCAAGGCGCGGACCTTCGCGCTCCGCGGCGTGGACCTCGAGGCCGATCCGGCCGGAGCCTGAACACCGTGGCCGACCTGCCCTCCTACCTCGAACCACTGAATCCCGAGCAGCTCGCCGCCGTCACCCACGAAGGGCGTAGCCTCCTCATCCTCGCGGGCGCGGGATCGGGGAAAACGCGCGTCATCACCACCAAGATAGCCTGGCTGATCCGCGAGAAGAAGTACGAACCCGAGTCCATCCTGGCCGTGACCTTCACCAACAAGGCCGCACGCGAGATGGCCGAGCGCGCCCGCGCCATCGAAAGCCGCTGCGAGCGGACCATGATCCGCACCTTCCACTCCTTCGGCGCCTGGTTCCTCAGGCGGAATGCCGCGGCGCTCGGACTGCGCTCCGACTTCGCCATCTACGACGACGACGACCAGGCCACCATCGTGAAGGCGATGGAGGGCGACGGCCAGCTCCGCGACGCGAAAGCCCTCGCGCGCGCCATTTCGCGGGCCAAGGACAAGGCGATGGCCCCGGACCATCCGGCCCTCGAGCGCGAGTTTCCGGAGCGGGCCTTCCGCCGCCGCTACGCCGAATACGAGAAGCGGCTCCGCGCCACCGGCAACGTCGACTTCGGAGACCTGATCCTCATGCCAGCGCGCGCCCTCGAAGCGGACGAGGCACTGCGCCGCCGCTTCCGCCAGCGCTTCCGAGTCATCCTCGTGGACGAATACCAGGACACCAACGTCGCCCAGTACGAGCTGCTGCGCGCGCTCGCCGGTCCCGAAACCTACGTCTGCGTGGTCGGCGACGACGATCAGTCCATCTACCGTTTCCGCGGCGCCGAGATCCGCAATATCCTCTCCTTCCCCGAGACCTTCCCGGGCACCGAGGTGGTGCGCCTGACTCGGAACTACCGCTCGCACCAGGCCATCCTCGACGTGGCGGGCTCCGTGGTCGCGAAGAATTCCGGCCGGCTCGGCAAGGACCTCGTGGCCGTCAAGGAAGGCGGCCCGAAGCCGACCGTCGCCGTGCTGGCCGACGCCGACGAGGAGGCGCCCTACTGCTCGCGCGTAGCCGAGCGCCGCGCCCGCGCGGGCGGCTCGTGGGCCGACGTGGCCATACTCTACCGGAACAACGCGCAGAGCCTCGCCTTCGAGAAGTTCTTCGCTCGGCGCGGCATACCCTACCGCATCGTCGGCTCGGTCCGCTTCTACGAGCGCGAGGAAGTGAAGGACGTGCTTGCCTGGCTCCAGCTCGCGTCCAACCCCCGCGACGAGGTAGCCTTCCGCCGCGTCGTCAACAAGCCCTCGCGCGGCATCGGCGACACGAGCCTCGAATTGATCGTCGAGGCGGCCGTGGACACGACGGGCGACCTCGTGGCGGCTGCGGAAGCCGCGCGCGAAAGCCTGAAGAGCGCGAAGACGCGGAACGGCATCGCCGCCTTCGTCGCCATGGCGCGCGCCTTTGCGGAGCTGCTCGGGAGCGGCTCGCCCGACGCGGCGCCGGACACGGATCCCTTCGATCCGGCCCATGACTCTCCCCGCCTCGATCCTTCCCTGCCGAAGCTCTCGACCGTGGTCGAGCGCATCGCGAAGGACTCGGGGCTCCTGGAGTACCACAAGGCGCAGGACGCGGTGGCCGCGACGCAGAAGGTCGCCAACATCGACGAACTCATCAACGCGGCCACCGACTGGCCGGCCAACCGCGAGGGACTCGCGGCCTTCCTCGAGACCATCGAGCTCGACCGCCGCATGGCCAACGCCGACGAAGCCGGGGACGCGGTCACCCTCATCACGATGCACAACACAAAGGGCCTCGAATTCCCCTGCGTCATCGTGACGGGACTCGAGCAGGGCCTCTTCCCGCGCGAGGACGACTCGGGCGAGGACCTCGAGGAGCAGCGCCGCCTCTTCTACGTCGCCGCGACGCGCGCGAAAGACGAGCTCCACCTGGTCTGCTGCCGGCGCCGGCTCTACCGCGGCCGGCCCATGGAGAACCCGCCCTCGATCTTCCTCGTGGAAATCGGGAAGGGTCTCTACGAGACGGTGGGCGGAGCGCTGCACGCGGGCGCCGTCGCGGCGGGACCGTGGAAGCCGGGCCTGGCCGTCTACCACGACGACCACGGCTCGGGCTTCGTCACCGCGGTGAAGAGCGCGGGCGAGGCGGGCGTCGTCGTGTCTGTGCGCTTCGAGACCGGCCGCGTGCTGCAGTTCTTCCCCAAATACACGAGCAAGCTGGAAATTTTGGGGAAAACCCACTGAACAAACAGACCACGGAGGCACGGAGAACGGGAGGGAAGAGGGAGGAAAAGGTTCTCGGATTTTCCTCGTCCATCGTACTGTCTCTCTCCCTTTTTTGTTCCGTGTCTCCGCGTCTCCGTGGTTTCTTTGATTGTTGAAGGTGGATCATGGACGAGTTGTTGAGGGAATTGCCGCCCGTCGGGCGGATGCGGGCCTGGCGGCTCTACGCGCGGAACGGGGACCGCTTCCTGGACCTGCGCTTTCTGGACGGCGCGGGCTTTATAGGCGCCAAGGGCCGACTGGCCGGCACCTGGGCCAAGAACGCGCTCGACCGCGCGCTGCTCAAGCCCGCGCCCGACGCCTACCAGGGACGGCTCGAACGCGAGCTCGCGAAAAAGGGCGGCGAAGGGGCCAGGGCCTTCCTCTTCCGCGACTGCGAGAAGGCGCTCGCGGCCTGGTCTCGCGCCGCGGCCGCGGAAATCCGGCGCGAAAGCCTCTTCGATCCGGCGCTTCGTTCCACGGTGGCGCCGCAGGACGCGCCGGGCGCCGTCGACCGGCCCTTCGCGGGCGGGGCCGCCCTGATGGCGCTCGCGGCCGCTCCCGTCCTGCTCTGTCCCCCCGCCCTGCCCGGCCCCCTGGGCTGCGCGGGACTCGTGGTGCGAGCCGGGCGCGGCGAGAGCGAGGCCGGTCTCGCGGCACGCATTAAAGGAGAGGTACTCGAGGGCGTTTCCACCTTCCCCTCGCAGCGCGCCCTCGACGACCGCGAGCTCATGGCGCGCGACTACTCCGACGCGCTCTACCGCAAGGTCGACCGCCGGCTCGCGCCCTTCTTCGAGCGGCGCGGCCCCTTCCTCTACGCCCGCGTCGAAGGCGCGGAAGCCTATGCGGCCTTCCGCCGCAAGGCGCTCGAGGGCGGGGCGCTGCTCTCCGCGGGTTTCGAGGAGCCGTCGATCGTCCCGCTGGACGTCGACGACGGGGAGCTCGCGAAGCTCGCGAAGGCGCTGGCGTAGAAGGCGGCGGGCAAGTCCGGAAATTACGGCGAAGGGCGTTATCAGGGCACACCGGAGCGGGGCCTGACGCGTGAAAACACAGGCCGGCTCGCGTTCGCTCGCCGTCCCGCTTTTCCGCGCGGGGCGCTTCGCCGGGTTTGCGCTATCACGCCGCGGTCTCCGGAAGGGGCTTCGCGGGCATGGCGAGGCTCTGAGCGGGGGCGTTGCGCGCTTCGGGGCGGGGCCTGGTGGAAATCGACGAAGCCGCGCAGAGGCTTCGTCGCCGCGACCGCCACAAGCGGTCGCGGGTCGACTTGACCGGAGGGCGCGCAACCCCGACTATACAAATATGCGCTTTTCAAGGTTCACGAGCCTGTCGCTCGCCGCCGCCCTCGCGCTCGCGTCCCTGGCCGCCTGCTCGAAGGGAACGGGCGCCCCTGCGGACCCCTGGCCCGACAGGATCGCCTTCGATGCGGAGCGCGGTCCCGACACGGCGCTCGAGGTATCGGGCCTCGTGAACGGAGGCAGTCCGGCCTACTTCTCGCTGGCTGCTCTCGAAGCGCTTCCGCGGACCGAGTTCACGAGCGAGGATCCCTGGGTGCCCGGGCAGGCGCGGTACCGGGGGGTGGCGCTGGCGAGCCTGCTCGACGCGCTCGCTCCCGACGCCGAAGCGCGGAAGGTCCGCCTCGTCGCGGCCAACGACTATGCGGTCGTCGTCGCGCTCGAGGAACTCCGGCGCCTCGGCTACGTGCTCGTATGGGAGGAGGACGGGAGGCGCTACGACGAGTTTCCCGACGAGCGCAACAAGGGCCCCCTGACGGTGGCCTTCCCGCACGAATCCTTCCCCGGCGTCGACATGGAGGAGCACAAGCTCAATTACGTATGGTGGCTCGCCCGGATAGTCGTGACCGAATAGGCTCCGCCGCGCGCGCGGAACGGAGCGACTCCTACTGGATCATCCTCGTCTCCATCGTCGTGCTGGCGGCGATCGGCATCGTCGCGGTCGCGTGGCAACGTGCCGAGCTCCGGCGCCGCTTCGCCCTCTTCTCGGAACACGCCATGGAGACCGCCTTCCACCTCCACGACATGACGCTGCGCGTCGCGGAGCTGGCCTCGGATGACTTCGCCGCGATTCCGGCGGACGAGCTCGCCGGCCGGCTCGCGTCCTACCGCGTTACCATCGCGGCTCAGTACGCCAACGTGGCCGGCTTCAAGCTCGGCTATTTCGAATCGGTCTTGGCCACCGAACGCCCCGAGACCCTGACCGCGCTTAGGGAGACCCTCGACGCCCTCGAAGGTCCGCTGCCTGCCCTGCTCCTTGTCCTTCGCGCTGAAGGCGACGCGCTCGGAGCCGGCGCCGTCCTGTCCGCCGAAGGAGCCGCGGCCCTGCGCGAAGCCGCGCTCGAGGCAATGCGCGCCGCCCGCGCCATGAACGACCGGCTACGCTATGCGGAGGCGCTCGCGTTCGTGGCGCTCCGCGACTCGCTGGAAGCCTCAGGGCGGCTTTCGCTCCTCGCCATGGCCTCCTTCGCCCTCATTTCTACCGGGGGAATCGCGGTGCTCGGCATGGCCAGGAAGGCGACGCGCGAGCGCGTGGCCTCGCTTCGCTCGGCCAAGGACGCGGCCGAGCGCCAGCTGGTCCGCGAGCGCGAATTCCTGGCGAACACCAGCCACGAGCTCAGGACGCCGGTATCGGGCATGCTCGGCGTAGCCAGGATGCTCGCGGAAGCCGAACTCCCCGATTCCTCCCGCGCTCGCGCGCGCGACCTTCTCGTGTCCGCCGAGGACCTTTCCGAGCTCGTGGACCTGGTCCTCGGCTCCCAGGACGAGGATCCGCTCGCGAGCGAAAAGGAGATCCGGACCAGCCTCGTACCCCTGCTCGGTCCCGTCATCGCCCGCTACCGTGCCACGGCCGAGGCCAAGGGCCTGTCCTTCGCCATCGCGGACCGTATCGGCGAACGGGAGCTCGAGCTCCGGCCCCGCGCGCTGCTCGCGGTCCTGCGGGCCGTGCTCTCGAACGCGGTCAAGTTCACCGACGCAGGCTCGGTGCGGCTCGAGTTCGAGGCCGCGGAGGGGAAGCTCTTCGTCCTCGTGAAGGACACGGGTATCGGAATGGATGCCGGGACGCTCGAACGGAGCGGCGAACGCTTCTTCCAGGCCGAGGGAAGCCACACCAAGCGCCACCGCGGACTCGGGCTCGGGCTCTGGACGGCGCACCGCATCGTGGCCGCGTTGGGAGGCAGCATCGCCATCGCCAGCGAACCGGGCGAGGGCACCGAAGTCCGCCTGGCCCTTCCGGTCGGCATGCGGGCCGGCGGGGACGGGCCGAGCGACGGCGCTTCCCCGGCCCCCGGGAGGATTCCGCCCTGGCGGGAGGATGAGGCGACGGCGCGTCCCGCGCCTGCTCGCGCGGCGCCGCCCGCGGCGGGCGGTACCGTGTTCATCGCGGAAGACGACGCCATCAACCGACTGACCCTGGACTTCCTCCTGCGCAAGGCCGGCTACACGGTGCTCGCCGCGGCCGACGGGGCCGAGGCGATCGACATGGCCGGACGCGAACGCTACGATCTGGCCATCCTGGACATCGCCATGCCCTTCCATACCGGCATCGACGTGGTGAAGGCCATCCGCTCGCAGGAAGCCGGCGCCGGAGGGCGCGTGAAGGCTTTCGCGCTCACAGGCCACTCCACGGCGGAGGACCGCGCGGCCTGCATGGACGCGGGCTTCGACGAGTTCATCAGCAAGCCCTACAGCCACGAATTCCTCATGGAACGCGTGCGCCTGGCGCTGGCGTAGAAGGCGGCGGGCAAGTCCGGAAGCGCGGCGATGCGCATTTCGCGGTCCTGCGAGCGGGGGTCCTGTCGAGAAAAATCACACCCCGCTCACTGTCGTTCGGGGGCGTGCTTTTTCTCGCCACCCCCCGCGTCACATTCCGCGCGGGGCGCTTCGCCGGGTTTGCGCTTTCACGCCGCCTGCTTCGACGACTGCCTCGGGTGCGTTGCCCGCTTCGAGGTGGGGGCTATGGGGGCGGCGTTCAGGTTGGCGGGGGAGCGTGCCGTTCCGCGACGTGGATGAGCACCACGCCGGCGGTGACCAGGGCTGCGCCGGCGAGCGAGCGGCCGTCGAGGGTTTCGCCGAGGGTGAGCGCGGCGAGCAGCAGGGTCGCGGGCAGCTCGGCGGTGGATACCAGGCTCGCGTCGCTCGAGCCGATGCGGCGTATCGAGGCGAACAGGGTCGTGATGGGAAGGAGCGTGGCGACGAAGGCGATGCCGACGAGGCCGAGCGCGGCCCTGGGGCTCGGGACCGGCAAGCCGCCGCTCGCGAGCGAGAGGCCAGTGAAGGTCGCCGCGGCCACGGCCATCAGGACGGCTGTTGCGACGATGGGATCCTCTCCGCGCAGCGCCTTCTCTCCCGCCACGAGGTAGGCCGCGTAGGTGAGCGCCACGACCAGGCCGAGCGCGACCCCGCCTGCCGGCCAGGCGCCGGGCCGGAGGAAGGCCAGGGCGCAGCCGGCTATCGACAGCGCGAAGCTGGCCAGCTGGGCGAGCGTGGGCTTGCGGCGGAACGCGAACGCGGCTATGACGAGCACGAAGCCCGGATAGAGGTAGAGGAGGAGCGAGGCCGCCGCGGGTCCGACCGCGTCCACGGCGAAGAAGAAGAGCCCCGCCTGCAGCGCGAAGCCGAAGCCGAGCAGGACCAGCTTCCCGAGGCGTCGCCCTCCCAGTCCCCGCGCGCGGCCCGTGGCCAGCACCCAGGCCCAGAGCGCCGAACCGGCTACGAGGAAACGCCAGGCCAGCGCCTGGAAGGGTTCGAGCCCTTCCGCGTACACGACGCGCGCCAGGATGCCGAGGGCGGAGAAGCCCAGGGCAGAAACCAGGGCGAAGATGAAGCCGGCCGCGCGCTCGGGCGTCGCGCCAGATACGTCCTTTCCCGGTTGCCCGGTCGACGAATGCGGCGACCGTCCGGGTACCAACACGTCCCGGGCGTCGCGCTCCGTCGCCCGAGCGGACCGGCGCGTGTCCGGGTCCGGCTTCACGGCGCGTCGGTGTCGAAAACCTGTCCGCCGAGCGCCCATTTCGACTCGTCTGCGCGCGAGCGCACGAGTGAAAGGTCGCGGAGGCGGCGCGCGGTCTCCGGGAAGCGCCAGGTGCCGTCAGCCGCCGGTTCGCCCGACCAGGCGACGGCCAGCTCCTCGACGAGCGCCGCGGGATCGCCGTCCTCCTCGGGAGGGCGCGCCGCGATGGCGGACGGGTCGACCCTGTCGGGTGACGAGAGCACGGCGCGGGCGGCGCGGCGGCGCAGGTTGGCGCGCGCGCGGCGCGCGTTGTCAGCCTTGAGGGCGAGGAAGCGCAGGGCCGGCACCGCGTAGAAGAGTATGGCGAAGAGCACCGGCACGACGCCGAGGCCGATGCCGAGCGTCGCTTGCGGATCGAGCCCGACACTCCTGACCAGCTCCGTCACGAAGCCGTAGAAGGTGTAACCCGTTTCGGCGTTCCCGAGGCTGGCGCCGGTCAGAACGGCAAACAGGAAGTAGCCGCCGAAGGCGAGGTTGACGCCGTTGAAGGCGCAGAACCACGCGTTGGCCGAAGCGGGATTGGCGGAGAAGCGCTTGAGCGGCAGCGGTCCCGGATCGGCGGAGCTTCCCCGTTCGATCCCGGCGCTCCGCATCAGTTCGCCGAAGCTCCAGTAGACGGTGCCCTCTTCCGACACCTCCGGGCTGCCCCCGAGCTCGTATGCGAGAGAGTTCATGGCGTCGTCGGCCTCGGCGGGCGAAAGCCCGGTGAGCGCGGAAAGCTCCTCGACCGTGGCCAAGCCCTTCCGCGAGCGGACGTAGTCGGCGAAGGCGGCGCGCACATGCTCCGCCCGGTCGGCAGCCGGGTCCGGATCGCCGAACACGAAGCTGAAGATGGCCGTGTGGAGCGGCTTTTTCGCGCGGCGGCGCTCGGCGGCACGGAACGGATCGCGCGAGGATTTGGTGAACTCCGAGTAAAACCAGATGCGCACCACGAGCTCGATGACTCGCGTCAGCATGAAGGCGCCGCCGACGCCTCCCCGTCCCCGGCTGGAGCGGCGGTCGTCGCCTCGTCCGGAGGAATTCGCCGCGAAGCTGGCTACCAGGGCCAAGACAGCGAGCGCCACGAAAAGGGCGAAGTAGCCCACCAGCATGACCACGATCCAGATCTTGAAAAGGAAGCGCCCGACAGCGGCCGCGCCCTTCAGGAAGGCCCTGTATCCCTTTCGAAACGCGGGACCGAAGCCCCGATAGCGGCTGTGGAAGCCGCGGGGGAAGGACCAGAGGGGCTCGCCGGACTCGGTGACGCGCACGCGCGCGCCGTACTCGTCGGCCACCGCGCGGAGCTCGGTCTCCACCTGGTGGACCGGCAGGCCCGTTCGCGCCACGAGGTCGGCTCCCGTCGCCTCGCCCCGCGATTCCCGGAAGGCCCGGAGGAGCTTTTCGCGCACCGCCTCGGGTTTGTAATCGTAGACCTTGGTGTCCGTAGCACCCATCACTCATTCTCCTCGATCGGTTCGCCGCGCGCGCGCGCGATGGCACGTTTGTAGAGCTCCAGGTATTCCGTCGCGGCGCGGTCCCACGAGAACACCCGGCCCATGGCGCGCCTGCGCATGGCTTCGATGTGTTCACCCTTGTTGTACCAGGCCCAGACCGCCCATCCGACAGTGTCGTAGATGGCGCGCGGAGTGAGGTCGTCGAAGACGAAGCCCGTCCCCTCGCCCGTGGCCTGCTCGTAGTTTTCGACCGTATCGGCGAGCCCGCCGGTCCGCCTGACGACGGGCAGGGTGCCGTAACGCAGGGAATACAGCTGAGAAAGCCCGCAGGGTTCGTAGCGGCTCGGCATGAGGAAGAAGTCCGCCCCCGCCTCGACCACGTGGGCGAGGCGCTCGTCCATGCCCACCCGCGCCTTGAAATTCGGCAGCCGCGCGGACAGGTTCGCGAGTTCGCGCTCGCACCAGGCCTCGCCGGAACCGAGCACGGCGAACTGCAGGTCCATCTCCGAGCAAAGCGGCCAGGCTGCCCCGTACATCGGGCCGAAAAGCTCGCCGATGCCCTTCTGGTCCGCGAGCCTGGAGATCATGGCAACGAGCGGCACGTCCGGGTTCTCGGGGAGCCCGAATTCCCGTTGGAGCGCGGCCTTGCACGCGGCCTTCCCCGTCAGGTCCGTCGCGTCGTAGCGCGCGGCAATGTGCGGGTCGGTCGCGGGGTTCCAGTCGCCCAAGTCCACCCCGTTCAGGATGCCCACCAGGTCAGCGGAGCGCCAGCGGAGCAGCCCGTCGAGTCCGAAGCCGAAGTCGGCGGTCTGGATCTCGCGGGCATAGGTCGGCGACACGGTGGAAAGGGCATCCGCCATGGTCAGGCCCGCCTTGAGCAGGTTCAGGCGGCCGTAATGCTCGAAGCCCGCCTGGTCGAAGCGGTCCGGCGCGAGCCCAAGCCGCCCGAAGTCCGCGGCCGGGTACACGCCCTGATAGCCCAGGTTGTGGATGCTCAGGACCGAGGCGGTTTTATGGAAGAAAGGCAACTCGGCGGCCCGCGCCTCCGCGACGAGGACCGCCATGAGGGCGGTCGGCCAGTCGTGGGCATGCGCCACGTCGGGTTCCCATTCCAGAAGCCGGCAGAGTTCGAGCGCCCCGCGGCAGAGGAAGGCGTAGCGCAACGGGTTGTCGCGGAAATCGGTTTCGCCCGGCACCCCGTAGATGCCGTCCCGGCCGTAGAGGTCCTCGCGGTCGAGCAGGTAGAGCGTGCCGCCCGAATCCTCCAGCAGCGCGGAATACACGACCGCGTCCGGTTCGCCGAAGCCGGCACCCACGCGGAGTCCAGTATCCTCGAGCGCCCCGCGGTCGACGCGGTAATAGCGGGGCATGACCACCTTGAGCTCGTGGCCCGCGCGAGCGAGCGCCTCCGAGAGGGCTCCGACGGCGTCCGCCAGCCCTCCGGCCTTGGCCCAGGGAGCGACCTCGCTCGATACCATGAGGATCCTCACCGAGAGCCTCCAATCAGCGCGATCGCGCACGTTTTCAAGGATTACAGAGGACAATTTTACCGCGCAGGCGCCCCGATCGGCAAGGGCGGCGAAGGCTTGCACCCACACCGATGCGGCGAGGGGCGTTATCATGGCCGGCCAGCGGGGGTCCTGTCGCGGGAAAACACGCTCCCTCCGCTGCGCTTCGGGAGTGCGTTGTCCCGCGCCACCCCCCGCGTCGCCGTTTCGACAATGCCCAGCGCCGGATCGGGTCAACCGCACGCCGCCATTGCGGACCATGCCCTTTTCGAGTGCGTTGCCATCAACCACGACGCTCTCGCCGGCCTGCTTGGCAGATGACGGCCCTGCCCCACGATAACGGCACCGCCCTCGAGCGGATTACCGGCCCCGCCAAAACTCAGGCGGGCCGGCGTGCATGGGCTAACCCGGCGTGAGCGCCTCGCGGAAAATGGCAGGACGGCGGGTGACGAGCGAAAGCGCGGACCGACCCCGAAGCGGGTCGGCCTGTGCTTTCGCTTGTCAGGCCCCGCCCTACAAGGTTTAGATAACGCCCTTCGCCGGTCTTCCCGCAATGCACTCTTGCATGCGCCGTCGACCTTTGGCGGCGCCGCGAAGAAGCAGGCGTGGCCCGAGGGGCGCGCAACGCGAGCTTCCGGGCATGGCCCGCGTTTTCCTCCCCTTCCCTCCCGAATCCCGAACGCGTAAAATCGCGGCAACGTCATCGAAGAGCGAGGAGCCGCGCCATGCCCGTACCCGTCCATTTCGCCGACCTGCGTTCGCGCTCGACGCGGACCAACACCGAATCGAAGATCGCGCGCCTGTGCGACGCGGCGGGGCTGTCCGCGGCGGTCGCGAAAGGCGACCTGGTGGCCATCAAGATCCATTTCGGCGAACCGGGGAACCACACCTTCGTGCCGCCCTGGTTCGCGCGCGTCGTGGCGGACAAGGTGCGCGAGGCGGGAGGACGTCCCTTTTTCGCCGACACGAACACGCTCTACAAGGGCGGGCGCTCGGACGCGCAGGTACACCTGGAAAGCGCGGCGCGGCACGGCTTCGTGCCCGAGGTGCTCGGCGCGCCGGTGCTGATCGCCGACGGCCTGAAAGGCTCCGACTGGCGCGAGGTGCCGGTGGACGGGAAGTGGTTCAAGGCGGCGAAGGTCGCGGGCGGCTTCCTCGACGCGGACGCCATGATCGTCATCAGCCACGTGAAGGGCCACGGCATGGCGGGCTTCGGCGGCGCCATCAAGAACATCGCCATGGGCTGCTCGCCGCCCGCGGGAAAGCGCGAGCAGCACTGCATGAAGTTCGAGGTGCGGAGCGCCAAGTGCACCGCCTGCGGCGCGTGCATCGAGTGGTGCCCCACGGGCGCGCTCGGCCGCGAGGGCGGAGACCCGTCCGACCGGAAGGCGAAGGCCCTGGTGGACAAGGCGAAGTGCATCGGCTGCGGCGAATGCCTTTTGCATTGCAAGTTCGACGCCATCGGCATGGACTGGAACGCGGACATCCCGGAGTTCACCGAGAAGATGACCGAGTACGCGCTGGCCGCCCTGCACGGCAAGAAGGGAAAAGCCTTCTTCCTCAACTTCGTGACGGACGTGATTCCCGACTGCGACTGCACGCCCTGGAGCGACGCGGCGGTCGTGCCGGACCAGGGCATCCTGGCGTCCACCGACCCCGTGGCGATCGACGCGGCGAGCGTGGACCTGGTGCGCGCCGCTCCGGTCGCGCGCGGCTCGGCCCTCGAGGGCAAGGCGGAGGCGGGCGACGACAAGTTCGCCGCCCTGCACCCCGAGAGCCGCGGCCTCCTGCAACTGGAGCACGGCGAGAAAATCGGCTTAGGCTCCCGCGATTACGAGCTCAAGCCCCTATAACCAACAAGACCACGGAGGCACGGAGTCGGGGAGATAGGAGGGAGGAAGAACGATTCAGGGATTGTACCCCTCCTCGTTCTTCTCCCTCTTTCCTCCGTGCCTCCGTGGTTTCTTTTCTACGGATTCTTCACGACGAGGACCTTGCGGATCTCGTCGAGGCCGGGGCCGACGATGCGGATGAAGTAGGCGCCGCGCGCTACCGGGTTTCCGGCGGCGTTGCGGCCGTCCCAGACGTCCGTGTAGTCGCCCGGCTGCCGCGTGCCGCGATAGAGCGCGCGCACCACGTCGCCGTCCAGGGTCAGCACCAGCACCGTCACCCGCCCCGCCTCCGCGAGCGTGTAATTGAGCCGTACCGTCTCGCCCTTTCCGGGGTCGATGACATTGTTCATGACGGTGACGCCGCCCTTCTGCGGCTCGATGTCGCGGATGCGCAGGGTGAAGGGCCGGACCAGGCGGTACCAGTCGGGCGGCAGCGCCGCGGATCCCGGCGTCATCTCGAGCCGCCCCGCGTAGAGATCCGTCGGCGCTCCGGCCAGGCGGAACCAGAAATCGAAGGTCGAGGGCGAGCGGACTTCCGGATCGCCCGCCGCGAAGGACGCGCCCCAGAGATCATCGCCGGCCGCACCCCCCGCGAAGGCGGCCGTATCGTCGAGGACGACGGGACCGGAAGGCGTTCCGCCCTCCACAACAGTGTTCGGATACGCGGCGAGGCCCGAGAAATCGGTCTCGAGGAATTCCGGCAGCCAGATGCCCGGCGTCGCCGATACGAAGCGCGTCGCGACATTCGAGTCGTAGATGAGCTCCAGGCTGCCGAGTCCCAACGCCGGATTGGTCCTCACCGCCAGGTCCCAGTCTTGGTCCCGCAGCCACTGCGAACCGTCGAAGGCGCGCACCAGGCCGAGCGTGCTCCGCGCCGCCTCGAGGGGCGTCAGCGCCTCGTACTCCGCCGTCGTGCCGGGGAAGGCGGCCTCGTCCTTGGCCCAGCTCGGCCAGGCGAACCAGGAGTCCGGGTTGGCCGCGCTCCAGGAGCCTGCCAGGGCCGGCGTCGGCGGGACGGAGACGAGGAGGTCGGACAGGCGATGGACGTTCTTCCCGCCGCGGCCCAGCTCGAAGGGGGGGCGCGTGATCGGGGCTATATCTGGCGCGTCTCCAAACGCGGCATACGTGTTGGGGTCCGCCAGATATCCCGTGGCCGGATCAGGATAGGTCGGCTCCGGAGCGCCCGGATAGAGGACGCTGTACGCGGGCAACCAGAGCGGCGGCAAACCTTCGTCGCGGGTGCTGGCTTCAGCGCTCAAGGTAAAGCCTCCGCTTGCGAGATCGCCGCTCGAGCGGATGCCGAGAGAGGCTACGCCTTCGAACGCGCCGGGGCCGCCACCGTCGAAGATCGGGGTGAACGGGGATCCGCCGAAATCCGCGGCATCGAGAGTCCCGCCGGCAGATTTCACGACCTTTTCGGAGAAGCGGATGTAAGTGCCGTCGTTGCCGGGAATGCTGAGCGTATGGGCGATGATCGGCCACGCGGTGTCGCCGGGAGTCATGTAGTCGGTGTCGCCCGTTTCAAGCGTTCCGAATTGCTGGCTTCCGGTAGCTTCGTCCCTGAGGCTGACCATGAGATACTCGGGCGGAACTCTCCATCGGGGCGTGCTTCCCGTATCAAGGAAGGGCTTTTCCACCAGGTATACATACAAGGTAACGCCGGCCGCGGGGCGTTCGAATCCGTTCACGCCTTCCGATCTGTCGATTTCATATCCCTCGACCTCGATGTCGAAATTGGTGAAATCGTTGCCGATCGCCGCTTCCGTCGTGATGCGCAGCCTGTCGATCTTGCCGTCGTAATCGCGGTCCTCGGTATAGCTGTACAGGGCGTACAGCTTGTCGAGCCACTTATAGTCCCACTGAGGCGGCAGCTGGTAGCCAGCCACCACGTTCGGCGGGATGCCGACGGGGTTAGACCGGGCGTTGCTGTACCAGACATCGACGTGTTCCATGTCGAGGAAGGCGCCGGGCACCAGGTCGAAGAACCAGAAGTGCTCATCGTCACCCGCCCCGGGAGCGGGTACGCCCGGCGTTCCGGCGATAAGGGTCAAACGATCGAGACGGATCGGCTGAACGAGGCTGCCCCTCACCCGGAAAATGCCTCCGGGCACGATGCGCTGTGTGATCGCCGCCGCCGTGTTCTCGAAGCGGATCTCGATGCCCGGCACCGTGCACGAGAACACGTACCATGCGTTGTTGCCGCGGACCTCGATGATGCCGGAGCTCTTGTCGAAGGCGACCGTGCCGGCCCGCGAAACGAAGCCCGCGAAACCGACGTCGTTGCGCCAGTTCCCGGAGACGGCGATGCCGTGGTCGGAGGCCGATACGTCGAGGACGCCGGACTGGACGCGGAGATCGCTGCCGACGGCAATCGGTGCTTCCAGCGAGTGCACGCCCGCGCCCGTCCCGGCGACGCGAAGGTCGAAGTAGCTTCCTGCGGCGAAGCCGGCCGTGAACACGAGGCTCGCCGGGTCGGTACCGTAGTACTCGGTGATGCCAGAATCGACATCGAAGACGGTGAAGTCGTGCGTTGCCTGCGTGCCCGTCAGCCTGAGTACGCCGGGCGCGAGCGGCGCGCCGTTCGAGAGCGTGCCGATCGTGAAGCCCGAGGCGCCGAGGTCGACGGTCGCGCCCGAGGCGACGGCGAGCGTGCCGGCCGCGGAGTCCACCAGCGACGCGTCGATGGTAAGGTCGTTGTCGAGCGCGCCGTTCGCGTCGGCGACCGAGGCGTTGCCGCTCGCGTTCGACACGTTCACCGTGCCGGTGAAGGCGAGCTGTCCCGCAAGGCCGGCGTTCAGAGTCAGGACGCCGCCGAGCGACAGGTCGTCGAGCTCGATGTCATGCGTCGCCAGTCCGTCCGTGCGCACGACGCCGCGGAAGAGGTTGGTCCCCGCCGCCTGCGAGCCGAGGCCGCCGCGGAAGAGGAAGTCGTCGGCATCAGCGTCGCCGAGCGTCACGGCGCCCGAATTGATGAAGTCGACGCGCTGCGCGATGTCGCAACCCGCGTTCATGGTGACGGCGTAGGCTTCCGCGAAGGTGACGAGGTCGTCGATGGCGACGGCTCCGGTGAACGTGACCGCGCCGGTCGCGCCGGCCGCGTTCTGCAGGGTGAGCGAGAAAGCGCCCGTCACCGCGGCGAAGCCGGTGGTGGCCGAGCCCGAACGCGTCACGGCGTCCGCGGCGAGCGTCGTGCCCGTGGCGCCGAAGTCGATGGCCGCGTTCGCGCTGCGGACGGTGCCGGCCAGCGATTTCGGGCCGGACGTAGCGGTGACGCCGCCGGTCAGCAGAAGGTCGTCAGCCGCGTCGTCGCCCAGGGTCGTCGTGCCGGTATTCAGGAAGGAGACTGGTTGGGCGACCGAGCCGCCCGCGAGGAGCCGGACCGCGTAGGCCCGGCCGAAGGTGACGAGGTCGGCCAGGTCCACGGAGCCTGCGAAGCTTACGGTACCGGTCGCGGTCGCGACGTCCTCCTGGACGGTGAGCGCGTAGGCGACCGGATCGCCTGAGACCGTGAGCGAGAAATCGGTCGCGGCGGCGCCGGATACGACCTGCGCCGCCTGGGTCAGCACCACGTCGTCGCCGAAGCTGATCGACTGGTCCTGCGTCCGGACCGAAGGTCCAAGCCTCGTCGTGCCGCCCGCGTCGGTCGTGAGGGCGCCGAGCCTGACCGATCCGCCCACCGCCTGCGCGAAGGTGGTAGTCCCGCCGGAATTGACCGTCAATCCCTGCGAGCCCGGCGCCGTCGCGTCCACCGTCTGGTCGAAGCTCACGTTCCCGGCGCCGGCCGATACGGCGATCGTGGCGCCAAGCGTGACGGGACGGTAGAAGCGGACCGGGCTGCCGGCCGTCGTGACGTTCGCGGAGATTGCGAGCGCGCCTGCGCCGATCGAGCCGAAGGAAACCGGGGCCGCCCCGCTCGCGCTGATCGTGCCGGCCGCCGAGACGGACGTGCCGCTTGCCGAATCGACGCTCACCGTGCCGGTCGCGGTCGAAACGGCGGCCGCGAGCGAGAGGGTCGAGGCCTGCGACTCGAGCGCGATGGCGCCGCTCGTTGTTGCAACCGTTCCCGAGACGACCAGGGTGCCGCCGCTCGAGCGCGCGCTCAGCGCGCCCGTTCCGGACGACAGGGCGGAACCGACGATGACGTTGCCTGAGTGGACGATGGAAAGCGGCGCGTCCGTCGTGGTGATCGTCGCGCCTGAGTTGTCGAAGCCGGTGCCCGTGGAGGAAAAGCCGCCGGGCGCCGTGACAGGGCCGTTCAGGTCGACGGGGCCGCCCGCCGCGATGGCGACCGAGGCCGCGTCGATGCCGAAGGAGGCGACGAGCCCCGCGTTTGCGGAAAGGACCGAGAGCGCGCCGAGAGGCGTCCCGCCGACCGTGCCCGAGAAGAGCACGGAGCCTGCGCCGGCCGTGACCGCCAGGTCGTCCGCGCCCGGGCTCGTCCCGTCCAGGGTCGAGGCGAACAAGACGCCGCCCGTCGCGCCTATGGCCAGGTCGGCGTCGAGCCTCGCGGCGTCGGACACCGCGAGCGCGCCGCTCCCCAGGGCTATCGACTGCGCGATGCCGGACCCTTCGACGAAGGCCACGCCCGCCGCTCCGGAATCGAGCGTCAGGCTCCGGTTCCCGGTCGCGGCCAGGTAGTCGTTGCGCACGAAGACGGCGCCGTCCGACAGTACTGAAAGGTCGTAGCCGTCCGCGTCCACCGCTCCGAGCGAGTTGCCGACGTGGATAGCCCCGGCGTGCGTCGCGCGGCCGAGCGTGAAGCTGCCTGCCACGATATTCGCGAAGTCCGAGTCGATGTAGACGTCGGTGGCGAGCGCAGGATCGTCCGTCGGCGCGAATTCGACCGAGAGCGCCGTCGTGCGGGGCGCTATGCTCAGATTCGCCGTGCCGGCGCTGATCGTGTTGGCGCCGCCGAGCGAAAGGCCGTCGACATAGAGCTCGATATCCCGATTGACGGTGGACGCGTCGACGCTCGCGGAGAAGGAAAGGGAAGCCGTGGACACGAACAGGTTGGTGCCCGCCGCGGCCCCCGTCAGCGTCACGTCGCCGTTCAAGGCCACGACGCCGGCGCCGTGCGTCGTCACGGAGAGCGGCTGGTTGCCGGCGACGGTCGAGGCGAAGGCGACGCCCGAGTCATTCGCGCTGGTCGCGATCGAGACGGCCCCGCCTGAGAGCGTGACCGCATTCCCGAACGACACGGCCTGATTGGAGGCCAGCGAAAGCCCGTCGAGCGTCGCGGCGCCGGAAAGCGTCGTGCCCGTGTCGCCCGCGAGGACTTGCCCGAAATTCGCGTCGCCGCGGAACACGGCAAGCCCCGGAATCGTAAAGCCGGAATTCGCGTCGACGCTGCCGGCGAATTCGACCGGGCCCGTCGTGCCCGTCGTGTCGAGCGCGGGGCCGATCCCTGAGCCGAGGTTGCCCGGGGCCGTGCCGTCGCCGACCGCACCCGTCACGAGCACGGTGCCCGTTCCGGCGCTGACGAGCAGGTCGTGGGCGCCGCCGAGGCCGGCCAGCTGCACGGTGCCCGCGCCCGTATCCGTATCGATGGAGGAGTCGCCCGAGAGCGCGAGGACGCCGAAGGCGACGCCCGCGTTCGCCGTCGAGAGCGCTCCGTTCAGTTCGGTGCTTCCCGCCGTGTGGGATATCCCCCCCGTGAAGACGAGCGCGTCGGCGCCGTCGCCGAGGACGAGGGCGCCGGAATTCAGGAAGGCGTGTCCCACATCGACCGTAGTCGATGCGCCGCGGAAGGCGATGGCGTAATTCGAGGAGAAGCTGACGAGGGACGCCACGGCGAGGTCGCCCGAGAAGGCGATCGCCCCGGTCTGCGTGCCGGAACCGAGCGAGAGGGCGTAGGACGCCGCGCCGTCCGTAAGGGACGCGACGGCGATGCTGCCGGAGCCGCTCCGCAGCGTCGCGTTCGCGCCCATCGTCGTCGGCCCGAGATCCATGGCCGAGTCCGTCGTCGAAACGATTCCCGCCAGGCCGGTCGTGAACGGACCCGTCGTCGTGTCGAGGCCAGCCGCGAACGACAGCGCATCGGCCGCGCCGTTGCCGAGCGTAAGCGCGCCCGTGTTGAGGAAGCTCGTGTCGGCCGCAACGGCAAAGCTCGAGGAATTGACGATGACCGAATAGTCCTGCCCGGCGGTGACCAGCGACCCGAGGCTCACGGTCTGGCCGTCGGCGAAGGTGACGGCGCCCGTCGTGTCGGTGATGGTCAGCGAGGTCGCGTTGAGATTGCCTGAGAAGGCGACGCCGGCCCGCGCCTGCGTCACGATGAGCGGACCCGCTCCGCCCGACCCGGCCGCGCCGATCGCGACCGCGCCGCCTGAGTCGACGATGGAGAGTCCGCCCGCCAGGTTCACCATGGAGCCGAGGGTTATCGTCGCGCCCGCGGTCGAGCCCGAGTCGAGCGAGAGGGAATTGCCGCCCGATGTCACCGCGCCGAGCGCGATGGTTCCGGCCGGGCCGTTCCCCGAATCGAGCGTCGTCGCGGCCGCGAGCGTCAGGTCGCCGAAGGAGATGGCCGCGTCCGTCGCTGAGACGGAGCCCGCCAAGGTGACGATGCCGCCCGAGCTTTCGCCTATGCCGAGCGCCGCCGAGAACGAGTCGCCCGCGTCGTCGCCGAGGGTCAGCGCGCCGGAGTTGTCGAAGGTCGCCGCGCCCGAAATCGAGGTCGACTGCGCGGGCGCCGTGTTGAAGGAAAGGCCGAAAGCCTTGTTCGCCCCGATGGCGAAGGCGGCCGCGGAAAAGCCGGAGGAGAACGCGAGGCTGCCCCCGGTTTTCGACGCGCTTATCGTCGCGGAGCCCAGGGTCGATCCGGCGAAGTCCGCGGTCTGCGCGCCCGTTCCGGTAAAGGAGACGGCTCCGGCGCTCGAGAGCGTGCCCGTGCCGCGGGTGATCGAAGAAGTCGGACCGGAGAGGGTCAGCGGATTCGCGGCCAGGTCGAAGGATCCGGCCGAGAGGACCACGTTTCCGGAAACCGTCACGGCGCCGCTCGCGGAGAGCGTACCGGAATTGACAGTCAGCGTCGTTATGCCGGTGCCGCGCAACGCTACGACGCCGTCCGTCGTGATGGCGTTCGACACCGGGTTCGTCACCGCGATGCCGTTCGCGCCGCCGTCGATGCCCGCGCCCGTCGTCACCGTCAGGGTCGTTATGGTCGAGGCCGCGCCCGTGTTCGTCAGCGAGCCGCCCGAGACGGCGACCGCGCCGGAGAGGCCGGAATAGCCGGCGAACGAGAACGCGCTGCCGCCTACCGCGATGGTGCCCGCGTTCGTCACCGCGCCGGAGACGCTCAGGTCGCCGCCGAGCGAGAGCGTGCCCGCCGTCACCGTCAAACCGCCGGCGACGCTCGCCCCCGAAGCCAGGCTCACCGTGTCCGTCCCGAGCGATTTGGCGACTTCCAGGTCGTTGTAGGCGAAGGCGCCCGCTGATATGGCCGGCGTCGCGCCGTCGAGGAGGACGAGCGAGGCGCCGGAGTTGAAGGCGCCGGGCGTGAAGTTGCCGCCGACCGCGATGGTCTGCGCGCCGCTCGCGGACAGCGTGCCGGCTCCGCCGAGGTTTCCGCCCGCCGTCACGTCGAAGCTGGCTGCGTCGAGGGTCACGTCGGCGCCGATCGAAATGCTCGTCGCCAGAACCGGCGTACCGAGCGTCTTGATGGTCGCCGCGCCGCCCGGGACGAACGATACCGAGCCGAGGTTTTCAGGGGTGTCGGAATTCTCGTCACGGATGGTCCCGTTCGTTATCGTCGAGCCGCCGAGCGTGAGCGGCTGGCCGCTGTTCACGTACGAAGCGGTATCCTCGATGGTGAAATGACGGAGGACGACGAGCGATGATCCGGCGGTCCGGGTCAGCGTGCGTCCCGCCGGGATCGTCAGGTCGAGCAGGGTGACGGCTCCGGACATGGAGCCGCCGGTGGAAACGTCCTTGGCGTTGAATGCGAGCGTGCCCGCGTTGGAAAGGTCGCCGACGATGGCGAGGTCGCCGCCATTCGATCCCGAGTCCCAGGTTACCGTCGCGCCCAAAGCAACGTCGAGCGAGGCGAGCGTCTGGTTGCCGAGCGGCGCGTTGAGGCCGTCCTGCGTGAAGGAACCCGAGGACACCGTCATGTCGCCGGAGGCGAAGGCCAGGGCGCCGACCGACACCGCGGCGCCGGCCACGTCGAAGCTCGCGAGTCCGCCTGAGTACGCGCCGTCGAGTGTCACCGTTCCCGCCCCCGCGGAGAACGCCGTCGTCACGGTCAGCGTGTCCGCTGCCGAAAGCGTGAAGCCGCCCGTGAGCGTCTTCGAGAAATTCGCCGCCGTGAACGAGCCGTCCGTCGTAACCGATCCCGTGTTGGCGACCGAGAGCGTCGACAGCGTCGAGCCCGAAAAGTCCACCGACTGCGCGCCCGAGCCGTCGAGCAGCACCGTGCCGGTCGAACTGATGACGCCCGAGCCTCGGCTTATGTCCCCCGCCACGGCGAGCTGGCTGCCCCCCATGGCGAGCGTGCCGGCGCCGAGGTACAGGTCGTCCGCGAGGTCCAGGACGGCGCCGCCGGGCTGGAAGGTTCCCGCGCCCGCGAGCTCCAGGTCGAAGTAGTCGACACCCGCCCCGAAATCCTGGACCGTGTACGGTCCCGTGGCGCCGTCGTAGCGCCAGGCGCCGGAGCCCGTGTCGTTCGCCGCCAGCGCCACGGTCTGCGAGCCCTCGAGGACGACGACGCCCGCGTTCGAAAGCGAGGCCGCCGAGAAGTCGTTGGCGTCGAGGTCGAGCGTCGCGTTCGCGCCGACCGTCAGCGCGTTCGCCACCGCGAGCGCCACGCCGCTCGCGGCGCTCCGCGCGAAGGTGGACGCGACCGCGGGCGCCAGTTCCAGGTCGTAATAATCCGTCGCCCCGAAATCCGCGACGACGCCGCCCGAAGCCGTGTAGCGCACGAGGCCCTGGGTCGCGTCGTTCCCGCTCGGGCGGCCGGCGCCCGTAATGATGATGGTGCCGGCGTTGGTCACGACGCCGCCGACGCTCAGGTCGTTGGCGCCGAGGCTCAAGACGGCGCCGGGCTCCAGTTCCAGGTCGTCGATGGACCAGTCGGCGTCGGGCAGGCGCGGCCAGGCCGGGCTGCCGGCGGCAACCAGGATCGAGGCGCTGCCGTCGTTGGGCGGAGCGAGGTCGCCGACCCAGTTGAGCCCGTCGGTCCAGTCGGACGTGAGCTGCGAGCCGTCCCATTCGTAGATAGGGAAGACCCAGCGACCGGCGCCGAGCGTGTCGTTGTTGCCGAGATTGAGCGAGTTCGTGGGCGCTATGACCATGGCGAAGGCGTCGGACACGGCCGAGTCGCGGATGCTCGCGTAGTCGACCGCGTAGGCGCCGGCCGCGTCGTCGGCGGCGAGGGTCCACTGGCTGCCCGCGACCGTGCTCTCGAGGACTATGAGGTTGCCGGCACTTCCCGCGATGCCGAAGGAATTCCGGACGGTCTGCGTCGTGCCCGCCGTGAAGCGGATGGTCTTGCCCGCGGCGCTCGACGTGAGGTCGTGGAAGTCCGACGAGCCGGAGATCGTGGTGGCGACCGACGCGTTCGCGAGGTCGAGCGCTCCCGTGCCGGGATCGAAGACGCCGGCGTTCGAGAAGTTGCCGTCGAGCGCGATGTCGTACACCCCCGCGGAGAAGGTCGCGCTCGCGGCGACGGAGAGATTGCCGGCGACCGCGACCGACGATCCGAGCGAGACGGACTTCGCGACGCCCGAACCCGCAGTCAGCGAGGGCAGGACGTCGGCGCCGCTCGAGCTCGTCGTCAATGTCGCCGCGGCGGCGCCGTCGAGCGCGAGCGAGCTGGTCCCGTCGATGACGAGGACGGCGGTTCCCGTGACCGAGAAGTCGCCGCCAACGACGAGGGCGCGCCCCGAGGCGTCGAGCGAGCCGGCGGAGAGGATGAAGCTTCCGTTCGCGTCGAGCGGAGCTCCGAGCGTCCGCGTTCCTCCGGCGAATTCTACGTCGAAGAAGGAAGAAAGCCCCGCGAAACCCGTGCCGCCCGCCTTGTAGCGGGTCAGGCCGGAATCGGTATCCTGGGTGAAGCCCGTCAGGGTTTCGTCGCCGGTCAGTATCAGCGTGCCCGCGTTCGAGTAAGCGCCCGAGAGGCTCAGGTCCCAGCCGTTCAGGTCGAGGCTGGCCCCGCTCTGGATGCTCAAGGTCGCGACGCTCACGGCGGCGTTGAGGACGGGGTAGCGGGCCTTGCCGACCGGAATGGTGACGAAGGCCGTGCCGGCCGGCGGCACGGAGAGTCGGTCCCAGTTGCCGGCGTAGAACCAATCGGTGCTCGAGGCGCCGGTCCAGGACCAGTTGGTGGCATCGTAGGTATAGTCAGTCCAAGTATCGGTCCGCGTGTTCCCGGTGGAATCGAGGGTGATGACCGAGAAGGTGTAGTCCGTACCGGTCGCGATGCTCGGCAAGGCGAAAGCGCGCGTCCAGGCGACGGAGCTCGAATCGGTCGTGGCCGCATGGGTCGTGGGAAGGTCGAAGGCGCCGACCTGCCAGGCTGAGCCGTTCCAGTAGTTCGAATCGGTCTGGCGCATGATCCGCACCCTGGTCGAATCCGCCGCGAAGCCGAAGCCGCCCGCCGCGTCGGCCACCGTGCCCGCCACCGTAGTGAGCTCCCCGAAGGGGTCGGAGCCGGGGGCTGTCAGTACGGCGACGGGCGCGCTCGCGTCCTTCTTGAACGAAAGGGGGCCTGCCACCACGTAGCTCGTGCCGTCGTAGACTCGGAGGTAGAGCTCGTGCGAGCCGTCGGGAAGCGCCGCGAAGACCAGGTCCGGCACACGGAGCGCCGCCGTATAGCTCGTGGCGAGGGTCGCGTCGCCGAGCGGCGTCGCGCCGTCCGAAGTCAGCGCGGCCCAGGCGCCGGCCGTGCCGTCGAACTGGTACTCGAGGGCGTCGATGTCGATGTCGTCGTAGAAGTCGACGTCGAGGCCGGCGTTTGCCGGGAGCGGCCCGTAGGAGCTTTGGTTGACGTTGTAGTACGGGGCGCCTGCCACGAGCGTGATGGTGGCGGCCGGGGAACCCGCCGAGACGTTGCCGGCGAGGTCGGTCGCGAAGGCGACGAGCTGGAGGGTGTCGCCGGCCACGAGGCCGGACACGGCGAAGTTGTACGACCAGGAACCGGTTACGCCGGCCGCGAGCGCTGCGTTCGCACAGGCCAACGAGATGGCGCCGGCCTGCCAGGCGCTGCCGTTCCAGTACTGGCTCGTGTTCGAGCGGTAGATCCGCACCGACACCGTGTTGGCGCCGACTCCCGCGATGGCGTCGAGCACCGTGCCCGAAAGGTAACCGCCGGGGATCGAAGCGTAGTACGTGGCCGTGCCGCTCGCAGGCTGGGTGACCAGGACCTCGGGCGGCGTCGCGTCCTTGACGAAGCCCGCGGTCACGGTGGCGTAGGTGGTGTTGCCCAGGTTGTCTACGGCGCGGAAATGGCCCGCGTGCGCGCCGTCGCCCAGGGCGTCGAAGACGGCCGTCGGTATGCGCGCGACATTGACGTAGCTCGTGTTGGCGCCGCCCGAGAGGTCGACCGGGGTGACGCCGCCGCCCGTGGTCAGGCTGGCCCAGGCGCCGGCCGGGTCGCCCGAGTCGATCTGGTACTCGGCGGCCGCGAGGTCGACGTCGTCGAAGAAGTCGACGTCGAGATCCGCGGGATTCGACGCGACGAGCCCCAAATCGGTCATATTGACGACGATGGTCGGTCCGGAGACCGGCGGCGCGACGGAGTCCTGGTAGACCACGACGTTGTCCAGGTACAGGGTCGGATTGGTGGCGGTCATGGCGAACCAGACCTTGCGGATGAGGCCGGCGCCGGCATCGTTGTAGGGCAGGCCCGTCGCCGAGCCGAGCAGGCTCATGTCCGCCAGGCGCGTAACGCCGATGTCGAAGGTCCCGCTCACCTGGTCGGCGACCACCCTCACCCGGTACCAGGTGTCGAGCGCCCAGTCGGCGGTGCCGAACAGGCGCCATTCATTGCCCTCGTCGGTGCCGACGTTGCCGTCCTGCCCGGTCGTGCGGTACATGGCCTCGTTCTCGCCGGCCGAGTCGTCGGCGACGGTGTCCTTGTCGGAGAACTGGACGTGGATGGCCACCTTCGGCGTCGCCGAAGTCAAAGTCGCGGTCGAGTCGGAGTAGAATATCTCGCCCGCGGGGTTGTTGATGGGGAAGGTTCCCGAAAGCAGGACGTCATACTCGACGGTGACGTAGCGCTGGGTGCCCGGGTCGAAGCCCGCGCCCAAGAGGACGCTGGTGCCCGCGGTGGTGATGCTGAACTGGAGCTTGTTGGTGGCGTTGACCGTGACGGCCGGATCCGTCGTGACGACGCTGAAGACGTTGGCGTTGGCTGCGTTGGTGAGGGAATTCTCCCAGTCCGGCGAAGCCGAGCCCGCGGGCGTCCACGGGATGGCGGACGGCGTCACCGCGCCCAGGGTTTCGTCGGCGAAATCCTCCGAGAAAAGCACGTCCACCTGCGCGAAGGCTCCCGCGCTCGTTGCGGCGACGATGGTTGAAACGAGCAAGGCCCTGGCGACGCCGGAGGCCGCGGGACTCCGGAAGGCTCCGTTCCGCCCTCGCGAAGGCGACCGAGTTGCCTTTCCCCCCCGGTCCCGTCCCGAGTTCGCGATCGTCGTGGTCGTCAAGGCTCGGCGGGAAGGGAGGGATCGGAACATGCGGGATACTCCTTCGGTTCCTACATTATATAGCCCGGAGCGCGGACTTCCACACGGGGGCACGGAATGCCCGCCCGGACGCGCCGCGCGCCCCTTGAATTTCGGCGGGTCGGGAGCCTTGCGCGAGCGGGTCGCGCCCGGTTCCGCTTCTTTCGCGCATCAAGGATAATTGAACCGACGCTCGTCCTTTAGTCGGACTCCGCGCGCAACTTCGGGGTATGATGGGGCGTCCAAACACGGTAGCGGAGCGCCCCGCGAGGGCTGCCCGCCGATGGGGCGCATATGACAGACTATAGTACCTTCACCCTTCGCGAGGTTCTTGTCGGATCGGCGAAGGCTTACGGTCCGACGCCCGCCCTCGGGTGGGTCGACGAGATCGCTTCCGGCGGCGGCATGAGCTACGCGGCCCTGCTTTTCCGCGCCCGCGCGCTGTCCGAGCGCCTGGCGGGGCTCGGCCTCCAGCGGGGCGACAAGGTGGCCCTCTTCGCCGAAAACCGTCCCGAGTGGGGCGTCGCCTATTTCGGCATCGCGGCCGCGGGCTACGTGGTCGTGCCGATCCTGACCGACTTCGGGACCGAGCAGGTCGACAACATCGTCGCGCACGCGGAGTGCAAGGCCATCGTGGCCAGCCAGAAGACGCGCGCCAAGCTCGGCCCGCGCGCCCTGGACCTCGAGCAGCTGCCCGTCGAGCAGCTCGCCGTCGGTCCCGCGGCCACCCTGACGGACGCCGAGGCGAAGACCGCCTTCCCCCCGGTCCCGGAGGATTCGCTCGCGGCCATCATCTACACCTCGGGCACCACGGGCAGCTCGAAGGGCGTCATGCTCAGCCACCGGAACATTGTCTGGGACGCCTGGGCCTGCCGCGACATCATCGTCGGATCGCCGAAGGACCGCCTGCTTTCGGTGCTGCCGCTCGCCCACACCTACGAGTGCACGCTCGGACTCGTGTTCCCCGCCATACACGGCTGCCGCGTCGCCTACCTCGACAAGCCGCCGGTCGCCAGCGTGCTGCTTCCCGCCCTCGCGAAGATCAAGCCCACCATCATGCTGACCGTACCGCTCGTCATCGAGAAGGTTTACCGCGGCTCGGTGGCGCCTGAGCTCGCGAAGATAGGCCTTTACAGGCACGACTGGCTCAAGCCCCTCTTCCACCGCATCGCGGGAAAGAAGCTCTACAAGAAATTCGGCGGGCGCCTGCGCTTCTTCGGCGTCGGCGGGGCCGCCCTGGCTCCCGACGTGGAGAAGTTCCTCGCCGACGGCAAGTTCCCCTACGCCATCGGCTACGGCCTGACCGAGACCGCCCCGCTCATCGCGGGCTCCGGCCCCTTCCGCACGACGCTCCGCTCCACCGGCCCCCGCCTCAAAGGCGTGGAGCTCCGCCTGGCGGACGCAAACCCGCAGACCGGCGAAGGCGAGATCCAGGCTCGCGGCCCCAACGTCATGATCGGTTACTACAAGGACGCCGCCAAGACGGCCGAGGTGTTCACCGAGGACGGCTGGTTCCGCACCGGCGATACGGGCACCTTCGACTCGAAGGGCCGGCTCTTCATCAAGGGCCGGCTCAAGACCATGATCCTGGGCGCCTCCGGCGAGAACATCTACCCCGAGGAGATCGAGGCCCTGATCAACCAGCACGCCCCGGTCGCCGAGTCGCTCGTGTACGGCGAGAAGGGCGGCCTCGTCGCCCTCGTGCACCTGAAGCCGGAGATACTCGAGGACATCGCCAAGGGCTTCAAGGACCGCGTGGCCGACCTCGAGCACGCGGCGACCCAGGTCCTCGAGTCCATACGGAAGGAAGTGAACGCCCGGCTCGGCGCCTTCTCGCGCATCGGAAAGGTGAAGCTGCAGCCTGAACCCTTCGAGAAGACGCCCACCCAGAAGATCAAGCGCTTCCTCTATCCGGGGAAGAAGGACGAGGCGGCGGACAAGTAGCCGTCTCCCGCGCGGGAGCCTGCCCGCGCCTCCCTCCGCCGTCTGGCGGACGGCGCCCGGGCCACCTGACGGTCCGGGCGCCCGCTTTTTCACCGCCGCTCGAGGGCAGAGCGCCAGGCGTGCAGCAGGATGCCGAAGGCGACGCCCGCGTTGAGGCTGCCCTTGGTCCCGTACATGGGGATCGAGACGCGCGCCCCGGCGCGCGCGAGGGCCTCGGGGCTGGCGCCGAGCTCCTCGGAACCCAGGATGACGACACCGCGCTCGGGGAAGTCGAACTCGTCGATCGGCGTGCCGCCCAGCTCGAGGACGAACACCTCGCCGAGGCCGTCCAGCTCTTCGAGCGACGCGCGGCGCCAGGGCACGAGCTCCGTCGCGCCCATGGCCGAGCGGAGCGCGCGCGGGTGGAGCGGATCCGCGCAGAAGGGCGACAGGAGGAGCTCCTCGACGCCGAACGCGTCGGCGCTGCGGAAGGCCGCCCCCACGTTGAAAGGCGAGCGGAGATCTTCGAGGAAGGCGCGCATTCCCGACGCGCTCAGGCGGGCTCCGGGGACGGGGCAGGCGCGGTCGTCGGGCGGCGGCATGAGGTCCCAGTCGGCGCAGGGCAGGTCGAGCTCGGCGCCGAGATCGCGGCGGGCCCGGTTCAAGGCGGCTATCGCCCCGCCCGGTCCGGCGACGCTCCCGGCTATCGCGCCCGCGGGTGCGTCCGCCTCCACGGCGGTCCGGCCTTCAGCCAGCAACGCGAGGATCGAGCGATCGCGCTCCAGCTCCGAGCGGAGCGCGGGGCTGAGTCCGTCGTCGGAGGCGAGCAGGGCGAGCAGTGCCGCGGCATAGGACGCGTCGAACGGATGCCCGGCCCGCAACGAGCGTTCGAGGGCTTCCAGGGTGGTCGCGGCCTTGCGGCGGCGATGCCCGGGACTCAGGGTCGCGAGCTTGCGGAGGGCTATCACGCGCGCGTTGTCCGAACCGCCCGGGGAGCGGTCAGTAGGCGGCCTTGATGAAGTCGAAGACGTCGTCGGTGGAGACGAGGCGCGGCAGATAGTTCACGAAGTCGAGAGCGCGCGCGTTGGCGGCGGTTTCCACCAGGCGGTCGAGCTGCAGGTCGAAGTCCTTGAGCCGGCTCGGGATCTTCAGCTTGCCGAGCCGCATCCTGAGGCCCTCGACGGCGGCGTCGGCGCGTTCCGCGGCGGGAGCCTCCGCGTCGCAGTCGCCGAAGGCTGAAGCGAGGGCGGCGACCTTCTCGAGGCGTCCGCGGGCCGCGTTTTCGAGGGTCCAGGGCAGAAGCACGGCGGCCAGGCTCGACTTCGGAACGCCGAAGCGCGCGTTGATGGCGAAGGCGACCGCGGTGCCCAGCCCGGCCGAGCTCGAGGCGAGCCCGAGGGACGAAAGCAGCCCGCCCTGTACCGCTTCCTGGCGGACCGCAGGGTCGTCGGGGCGGGCGATGATGGCGTCGAGCGCCGCCACCAGCGAAACGGCGGCGCGCTCCAGGACCAGGTCCGAGAAGAAGTCCGAGCGGGCGCTGACGTAGCCCTCGACCGCGTGCATCAGGGCGTCGAGCACGCACGAGGCGGCCAGCTTGGCGGAAAGCCCCTCCATTACATTGGGGTCGAGTATGGCGGCCGAGCCGCGGGCGCAGGGCGCGTGCACGAGCCGGGCGGAGCCGTCCCGGGCATCGGCCAGGACAGCCAGCTCGGAGAGCAGGAAGGGGTCGCGGTACGAGGTGGGGACGGCGATGAAGGGAATGCCTTCCTTGTCCGGCGGGGCGCCGTCCATGAGCTGGTCTATGGTTCGGCCGCCGTTGGAGAGGGCGGCTGCCACGCGGGCAAGGGACAGGGTTCGAACGCCGCCGATCCCGATGACCGCTTTCGGCCGCGAGCCCCGGGCCAGCGCCAGGCATTCCTCGGCGCGGGCGCTGGTGGCGCGGGCGCCGCCCTCGTCCCAGGCTATGGCCTTGAGGCCGCGTTCCTCGAAGAGCGCCCGCGCGCGGGCGACGGCCCGCGACTCCGACAGGGCCGGATCGACCACGAGCAGGACGCGTTCGGATTTGTCGCCGAGCAGGAGCGGGAGCTTGAGGATGGAATCCGGACCGAGCTGGATCTCGGCACCGATACGCAAGCGAAAATCCGCCATCGCTTCGAGCCTCCGCCTCGGGCGACCGGCCGTGCCCGAGGCAAGAAAAAGGGCGGAAGCCCGCTTCCGCCCGTGAATGCCGTCCTATGAAGGCCTTGGGATGGGCCTAGAGCAGCTGGTCGAGGATGCGGTCCGCGGTCGCCTCGATCACCGCCTGGTCGATCCAGCGCGGATCGTCCAGCTTCGCCTTGAGCTCGGCCACGCGGTCGGCGCGGACCTCGGGAGCCGCCTTCGCGATCTCGATGCCCGCGAAGAGCTCGGCCTTCTCCCTGGCCTCGGCGGACAGGGCGATCGAGTCGCCGCTCCGGACGTCCTTTGCCCGTCCGACGTTCGCCGGCTTCTTCGGGTTCTGGATGGGATCCGTCGCGTTCAGTCTGTCGATAGTCATGGGGCACCCCCGCCTTTCGCTGTACCGATTATCGGCAGCGACCGCCGTTTATCTTATGCCTTTTTGCGTCCGCTTACAAGCACCGAGAATTCGCCGAGCTGCTCCTTGCGCCCGGAGAGCGTGGCGAGGGCGCCCGAGGCCGTATCGGCGATGATTTCCTCGTGGAGCTTCGTGAGCTCGCGGCCGATGCGGAGCTCCCGGTCCGGCTCGAGTGCGGCCAGGTCCTCGAGCAGCTTGAGGATGCGGTGCGGCGACTCGTAGACGAGGAAGGCTTCCTCGCGCGCGAGCAACTCCGCGAGCCGGGCGCGGCGGCGGCCGGGCTTCGGCGAGAGAAACCCTTCGAAGAGGGTCTCGCGGCCGGGCAGTCCCGCGGCCGAGAGCAGGGTGGCGAAGGCCGAGGCGCCCGGGATGGGCACCACCTCGTGGCCGGCCTCGCGGGCGCGGAGCGCGGCCACGGCGCCCGGGTCCGAAAGCGCGGGCGTGCCCGCGTCCGAGCAGTACGCCACGGCCTTGCCCTCGCCGAGGTGTCCGACGATTCGGGCGGCGCCCTTCTCCTCCTCGTAGGCGTAGCAGGGAACGAGGGGCTTCCGGATCTCGTAGTGGTTGAGCAGCTTGAGGGTGTGCCGCGTATCCTCGCAGGCCACCACGTCGACCTCGCGGAGCACGCGCAGGGCGCGCAGGGTTATGTCCTCGAGGTTGCCGATCGGCGTCGCGACCATGTACAGGGTGGCCATGGGCGAAGTATCGCCGCCCCGAGCCGGGCGGGTCAAGCTCAGGCCGAATCCCCTTGGCCCGGAGGGACCCGCGCCCGCCTTGTCCGCCGGACCGGCGCCGTCTATACTGCCCCCCATGCCGCTCGCAATCCGCGTCGTCGCGTACGCCGCCGTCGCCGTCACCCTGCTCGCACTCGCGCTCTTCCTTTTCAGGCTGCCGGGCGGGGCGGGGTCGCGCGGCGCGAAGGCCGGCGCGGTGCCGGAGGGGAACGGGGGGACGCCGCGCGCGAGGCGCTCCAAGGCGCGCGTCGGCTCGGACGGCGTGGTCGCGCCCCGGACCTGTCCCGTGTGCGGCTCGACGCTCGCGCCCGGGGAGCGGGTCCACTCGCGGGTGTTCACGCCCAAGGGCGACCGCATCATGCACGTGTACGGCTGCCCGCGCTGCTGGCCGGCGAACGTCCTCAATGTCCGCGTCTGCCCGGTCTGCGAGAAGGAAGTGCCGCGGGAAGGCTATCTCGTGGCTCGGCTATTCGAGCGCCCGGACGGTTCCCGGCACGTCCACGTGCTCGGCTGCACGGGCTGCAGGGGGCCGCGCGCGGCTCCGAACCCCTGAGGGAGGATCGTGTGAGCGATGAACGGAGCGAGGGCGCGAGGGTGCACCGCGCGGTATTCCTGGTCCTGTTCGCGGGCCTCTTCCTGTTGACGGTACGGATCTTCCAGCCCTTCCTCTCTGCCATAGTCTGGGCGGGAACGGCCTACGCGGTGCTCCAGCCCCTCTACCGCAGGGTCGCGACCCTGCCCTCGGGCGGGGAGCGGCCGAAGCTCGCGCGCTCGGCCCTGGCCCTGGCCTTCGCCTCGGGCACCCTGCTGCTGGTGGTCGTCCCGCTGGCGGTGATAGCACTCGTGCTGCTGGGGCAGGTAATCGACCTGACGCGAAGCCTCGGGGACACCCTCGGCCGGGCGGGCGACTGGTTCTCCGGCCCCGGATTCGCCGCGCTCTCGGCGCGGATCGCCGAGCTCTCCGGAGGCGCGCTCGACCCCGCTTCGATCGACCTCCGCGGCGAGCTGGGCTCGACCCTGCAGGCCCTCGGAAACGGCGCCGTTTCGATAGCCGCCGACGCGCTCGGAAACGTGGTGGAATTCGCGGTGACGCTCGCCATGTTCACCGTCACGCTCTATTTCCTGTTCGCCGACGGGCGGCAGCTGCTCGGCGCGATAGTCGACGCGGCGCCCATACGCAACGAGTACACGGTGTTCTTCATCAGGAAAGCCCGCGACACGGGCCGGGACCTCGCCGTTGGCTACATCGCCGTCGCGCTGGCCCAGGGGGCCGTCTCCTTCCTCATCTTCCTGGTCATGAAGGTGCCGGGCCCACTGCCGCTCGCCGTGCTCGTGGCGATCAGCAGCCTGATTCCGATCGCGGGAACGGGCCTGGTATGGCTGCCCGTCGGGCTCGCGCGGATGGCGTCGGGACAGGTCGCCGGCGGCATCGCGATCATCGTCCTCTGCGCCGTCTTCGTGTCGATGCTCGACAATGTCCTCCGCCCCCTACTGCTCCGCAAGCGCATGAACCTGCACCCCCTGTTCATCTTCTTCTCGATCATCGGGGGCCTCCGGCTCTTCGGTTTCAACGGCCTGATCCTCGGACCGCTCGTGCTGGTGCTGTTCTTCGCGGGCGTCGACCTCTACGCCCGCGCCTACGGCCGCACACGCCGGCGCGACGCCGAAACCGACGACGGCCGGGCGGACCAGATTCCCGCCGAAACGAAGTAACGCCTCAGCGCTCAAGGCAGGCGAGGTAGGAGTCGTCTATCTTCCGGCCCCCCGACGTACGCCCGAGGCGGCGCTCGGGGCGGCCGGGACCATGGAAGTCCGAGCCCGCGCTGACGCGGAAGCCGAACTCGCGCGCGAGCTTCTCCAGCCGCGCGCAATGGCCCTCGCGGGCGCCGGGGTGCCAGGCTTCGATGCCGTCGACGCCGTATTCCTTCCATTCCCCGAAAAGCAGCCTGAGCCGCGTCCACGACACGAACAACGACATGGGATGGGCGACGAACGCGAGCCCCCCCGCGCGCTTGACCGCCGAGACGGCCTCGTCGAGAGGCAGGCAGGACTTGGGCGACCAGAAGGGGCGGTGCTTGCCGAGGTATTTATCGAAGGCGTCCTGGCGATTTTTCGCGGCCTTGCGGGCGACGAGCCAGTCGGCGATGTGCGGCCGGCCAACCACGCCGCCGGAGGCGTCGCGCAGCTCGCCGTAGTCTCCCTCGATGCCCGCCTCGCGCATGCGGTCGAAGATGCGCTCGTTGCGCTCGTGGCGCGAGTCCGCGAGGCTGGCGCAGGTCGCGGCAAGCGGGCCCTTCCAGTCGCGGAGCTCGAGGCCGAGCAGGTGGAACTCGCCGGGCGCGAAGGAGATCTCGAGCTCGACGCCGGGCACGAGGCGGAGCCCCGAGGCGGACGCGGCCGCAAGGGCCTCGTCGACGCCGGCCACCGTATCGTGGTCGGTCAGCGCGAGAGCCGAGACGCCTTCCTTCGCGGCGCGCGCGACCAAGTCCGAGGGGGAGAGCGAGCCGTCGCTCGCGGTGGAGTGTGAGTGCAGGTCGATCACGCCCTCCAGCATAGCGAGGGCGGGCTTCCGTGTCTCGCCGCGTGCCCGGTGTCACGAAGCTTCCGGGCAGGGAAATCGACGCCCCCCCATGTCACGAAGCTTCCGGGCGCTGCGCAAAAACCGCTTGACACGGACGCCGGAGCCATGTTTCTATCCCGAGCATCGTGAACGAACGACGTTTCGCCCTCGGCACCGCCCTCCTCCATCATCACGGCCACCACAGCGCGGCCGCGATGCGGGTCGGCGCGTTCCGGGACTAGCGGGACGCGACAACGACCAGAGCGCCGGCCGGAAGGCCGGCGTTTTCGTTTCCCTGGCGGAACGGCGCCGGCTTCGAACGAGGCCGGCGCCGTTTTTGGTTCCGCCCCTCGCTTCGGTCCTCCGGCGCCGGGAAAAGGGGAAACGGATGGAAACGGGAACGAAACTCCGCATCGGCCTGCCGAAGGGCCGTATGCAGGAAGCGGTGCTCGCGCTGCTCGCCGAGGCGGGCCTCGCGGTCAGGCTCGGCGAGCGCGACTACCGGCCGACTGTGGCCGGGGGCGGCTTCGACGCAAAGCTGCTCAAGAGCCAGAACATCGTCGAAATGCTCGCGGCGGGCACGCGGGACCTGGGCTTCGCGGGCGCGGACTGGGCGCGCGAGCTCGGGGCCGAGCTCGTGGAGGTGCTCGACACGGGCTTCGACCCGGTCACCCTGGTGGCGGCCGCCCCGGCGGCCTCGCTCGGCCCCGGCGGGGAGCTGCCGCGCAAGGCCCTCGTCGTCGCGAGCGAGTACGAGGCCATAGCGCGCGCCTGGATAGCGGAGCGCGGCCTCGAGGCCGTGTTCGTGCGCTCCTACGGGGCGACCGAGGCCTTTCCGCCCGAGGACGCCGACGTGATCATCGACAACGTGGCGACGGGCTCGACGCTCCGCGCCAACCGCCTGGCGGTGGTCGACGAGCTCATGCGGAGCACGACGCGACTCTACGCGAGCCGCGAGGCCATGGCCGATCCGGAGAAGGCGCGCGACGTCGAGCGGGTGGCCCTGCTCTGCCGCTCCGTGCTGGCGGCGCGCGGCCGCGTGATGCTCGAGGTCAACGTGGGCTCCGACGCGCTCGATGCCGTGGTGGCGGCGCTGCCGTGCATGCGCGAGCCCACCGTGTCGGCGCTGCGCGGGGGCGGGGGCTGGGCCGTCAAGGTGGCCGCCCCGCGCGAGGCCCTGCCGACCCTGATCCAGGAGATCCGCGCACGCGGCGGCACGGACATCGTCGTCACCGAACCTTCATGGATCGTGCCGTGAGCGCGGCGTACGCGCTGCCCTCGGGCGCGGCCCTCGTCCCGCGCGCCGACCTGCCCGAGGCCTACGTGCCGCCACTCCGTGCGGACGGCGTCGACCTGGCGCTCGACGCGAACGAGGGAGGGAAGCCGGAGGCGTTCGCCTCGCTGCTCGGCGATCTCCCGGCCTGGCGCGCGCGGGCGGAAAGCGCCCTGAGCCTCGCGCGCGCGTATCCGGACGCGCGTGAGCTCGAGGCGGCGATCGCGCGGCGCTTCGGCCTCGATCCGGATTCCTGCCTGGCCTGCTGCGGCTCCGACGACGCGCTGTCCCGCTCGCTCCGCGCCTTCGCGCGGCCGGGCTCCCGGGTGCTCGTCCTCGAGCCGGGCTTCGCCATGTTCCGCGTCCACGCGACCCTCGCGGGAGCGGAGGCGCTCGGCGTCCCCTGGCCCGAGGGCACGGAGTTCCCGCTCGACGCGGTGGCGAAGGCCTTGCGCGATGATCCCGGCATCGGCGCCCTCTGCCTGGCCAGCCCCGCCAACCCGACGGGCGCAGCCATCACGGAGGAGGCTTTCGACAAACTCGCCGGGCTCTGCCGGGGACGCCTGCTCGTGGCGGACGGCGCCTACGCGGAGTTCGCGCGCTTCGACCTCCGCGCGGCGGCCGCCCGCCTGATCCGCTCCGGCCGAGCTGACGTCGTGGCGCTCGGCACCTTCTCCAAGGCCTACGGCTTGGCCGGGCTCCGCGTCGGCTACGCGCTCGCGGCGCCCTCCACGATCGGGGCCCTCCGCGCGGCGGGCCTGCCCTACCCCGTCGGCGGCCTCGCGGCGGCCATCGCGCTCGAGGCCCTGGGGAACGAGGCTGCCCTCGCCCGCTCGGTCGCCTTCGCCCGGGAGGCGCGCGGCCGGATTTTCGCCTCGCTCGCGGCGGCCGGCGCGGAAGTTTTTCCCTCGGAAGCGAATTTCGTGTTCGCCCGCCTGCGCGACGCTCGCGCTTTCGCGGCCGCGCTCGCCGGCCGCGGCATCGCCGTCCGTTCGTGGCCCGAGGGAAGCGCCCTCGCTGACGCGGTGCGCGTCGGCTGCCCGCCCGACGACTGCTCGCTCGGGCGCCTCGAGGCCG
Organism: Spirochaetales bacterium; assembly: GCA_016926955.1. Taxonomy (GTDB): domain Bacteria; phylum Spirochaetota; class Spirochaetia; order Treponematales; family UBA12059; genus JAFGNN01. Next base: position 61,259 of record JAFGNN010000025.1, read on the forward strand.
CCATCGCCGCGGCGGGAGGTTTCGCATGAGCGTCATCGCCTCCACCCCGGCGTCGGGATCCGTTTCCCGCGCGGCAGCGATCGAGCGGGTCACGCGAGAGACGCGCGTCGTCGCCTCGCTCGTCCTCGAACCCGGAGCGGTGAACGTCGCGACCGGCGTCGGCTTCCTGGACCACCTGCTCGCCACCCTGGCCTTCCACGCGCGCTGGACGCTCGAGCTCCGCGCGGACGGCGACCTCCAGGTCGACGAGCACCACACGGCGGAGGACTCCGCCCTCGTCCTCGGAACCCTCCTCGACCGGGCCCTCGGCGAGCGCGCCGGCATCAGGCGCTTCGGCTCAGCCCACGCCTGCCTCGACGAGGCGCTCGCACGCGCCGTGGTCGACCTCGGGGGCCGGCCCTGGTGCGAAACCTCGCTCGAGCTCGTCCGTCCCGCCATCGGCGCCCTGGCCGCCGAGAACATCGCCCACGTCGTCCGGAGCTTCGCGACAAACGCGCGCGCGGCCGTCCACCTCGACGTGCTCCGCGGCGGCAACGACCACCACAAGGCCGAGGCGGCCTTCAAGGCGCTCGCCCTCGCCCTGCGCGAAGCGCTCGCCCTCGATCCCATGGACGCCGCCGGAGGCGCGGCGCGCGTCCCCAGCCTGAAAGGAACGCTCGCATGAAGGACGCTCGCATGAAGGACGCTCGCATGAAACATGACGAAACGCCGCCGCGGGGCTCCACGCCGGTCGTCGTGGCGCGTACCGGGGTGGCCAACCTCGCCAGCGTGCGCGCCGCCTTCGCCCGGCTCGGCCGGGAGACGGCGCCCACGTCCGACCCGGAGGCCTTCGCGCGCGCCCCGCTCGCGGTGCTGCCCGGCGTCGGCGCCTTCGGCCCCGCCATGGAAACGCTCCGCGCCACCGGCCTGGACGAGGCCGTGCGGCGGCGCCTGGCCCGGGGACTCCCGACCCTGGCCATCTGCCTGGGCTTCCAGCTCCTCCTCGAAGGGAGCGAGGAGGCACCGGGGCTCGCGGGCCTGGGACTCGTGCCGGGCGTCGCGCGCCGCTTCGGCGAAGGGGTGCGGATTCCACAGCTCGGCTGGAACCGCGTGGCCCCGGAAGCGGACGACGGATCGGCTCTCGTTGAGGAGGGCTGGGCCTGCTTCGCCAACTCCTACAGGCTCGACTCATGCGATGCCGCCCTCGCGCGCGCCGCCGGGTGGCGCCCCGCCCTCGCGGAATACGGCGGCGCCTTCGTCGCGGCCCTCGAGCGCGGAACCGCGCTCGCCTGCCAATTCCACCCCGAGCTCTCGGGCGCCTGGGGCGCGGCCCTGCTCCGGCGCTGGCTCGAGCGCGCCGACGCGGCCGTAACGGGCGGGCGGGGGACAGGTCCCGACGGGCGGCGGTCCCTTTCGGAGGCCGTAAGCGTGGCGGGAGCTTCGCGATGAGCGCCCTCCGCGTCATACCCTGCCTCGACGTGAAGGCCGGCCGCGTCGTGAAGGGCGTGCGCTTCAGTAAGCTCGCCGACTCGGGAGACCCCGCCGCGCTCGCCGCGCGCTACGAGGACGAAGGCGCCGACGAGCTCGTGCTGCTCGACGTGTCCGCGACGCTCGAGGACCGCAAGGCGGCGCTCGGCGCCGTACGGGCGACGCGCGCGGCCCTCGGCATCCCGCTCTGCGTCGGCGGCGGCGTGCGGAGCGCCGACGATGCGGCGCGCCTCCTCGAGGCCGGAGCCGACAAGGTGGCCGTCAACTCGGCCGCGCTGAGGAACCCGTCCTTGATTGAGGAAATCGCCGAGCGTTTCGGCAGCCAGTGCTGCGTGCTCGCGGTCGACGCGCTCCGGGCTCCCACAGTCCCCGAGGCGGCCGTCGCGTGCCGGGAGCGGTTCCCGGCTGCCTTCGCCGCCGCGCGCGAGTTCGCCGCGCGCGCCCTGGAGCGCCCGGGCTCGGTGAAAGCCGTGCCGGCGGGCATGCGCGCGGCGGCCGCCTGGGAAGCGGTGGCCGACGCGGGCACCCTCCGAACCGGCGCGAGCGCCCTCGGTTGGGCGCTCGCCGGAACGGAGCTCGGCGCGGGCGAGATCCTCCTCACCTCCATCGACCGCGACGGCACGGGTTCGGGCTACGAGCTCGAGCTCGTCGCCGCCGCGGCCGGCATACTCCCGGTGCCGCTCGTCGCTTCAGGCGGCGCGGAAACCGCGGAGCACTTCCTCGCGGGCGCGCGCGCCGGGGCCCGGGCCCTGCTCGCGGCCGGCGCCTTCCACGCGGGTCGGCTCACGATCCGCGACCTCAAACGCTCGCTCCTGGCGGGCGGTCTGGAGCTCAGGCCATGCTGATTCCTTCAATCGATATCATGGGCGGCCGCGCCGTCCAGCTGGTCGGCGGGGCGGGAGCTCCGCTCGACTGCGGCGACCCGCTCGAAATCGCCACGCGCTTCTCGCGCGTCGGCCCTGTCGCCGTCGTCGACCTCGACGCCGCGCTCGGGAGGGGCTCGAACCGCCCCCTCGTGCTCGAGCTGGTCAAGCGCCACGACTGCGTGGTGGGCGGCGGCGTGCGCACCGAGGACGACGCGCGCGCCCTGCTCGACTCGGGCGCCCTCCGCGTCGTCATCGGCACCGCCGCGAGTCCGGACTTCCTGGCGCGCCTGCCGCGCGAGCGCGTCATGGTCGCCCTCGACGCCCGCGACGGCGAGGTGCTCGACTCGGGCTGGACGCGCGGCACGGGCGAGACGGTCGAGGAGCGCCTCCGCCGCCTCGCGCCCTATGCGGGCGGCTTCCTCCTGACCATGGTGGAGAGCGAGGGGAGCCTTCGCGGCATCGACCTCGGGCGCTGCGAAGCGCTCGCGGCGGCGGCGCGCGACGCGGGCTTCGAAGGCCGGCTCGTCTTCGCGGGGGGCGTGACGACGGGCGCCGAGATCGCCGCGCTCGACCGCCTCGGGGCCGACGCCCAGGTCGGCATGGCGCTCTACTCGGGACGGCTCGGCCTCGCGGAAGCCTTCGCCGCCCCCCTTGTCTCCGAGCGGCAGGACGGGCTCTGGCCGACCGTGGTGCGGGACGAGCGGGGCCTGTCCCTCGGCCTCGCCTGGTCCGACGCGGAGAGCCTCCGCGAAGCCCTCGAGACGGGCGCGGGGGTCTACCGCTCGCGCAAGCGCGGGCTCTGGCGGAAGGGCGCATCCTCCGGCAACCGGCAGGTTCTGCTCCGCGTCGAGGCCGACTGCGACCGCGACGCGCTCGCGTTCACGGTGCGGCAGGAGGGGACGGGTTTCTGCCACCTGGGCACGCGGAGCTGCTTCGGGACCGACGGAGGTCTGTCCCTCCTCGAGCGCACCGTCATCGGCCGGATAACCGCCGCGCCCGAGGGTTCCTACACGCGCAGACTCCTCGAGGAAGAGGGCTTGCTCGCGGCGAAGCTCGTGGAGGAGGCGGGCGAGCTCGCGGAGGCCGAAAGCGCGGAACGAGCCGCCGAGGAGGCGGCCGACCTCTTCTATTTCGCCCTGGTCGCCCTCGCGGCCGCTGGGGGCCGACTCTCCGAGGTCGAGCGCGTCCTCGACCGGCGCGCCCGGAAGCTGACGCGCCGCCCCGGCGACGCCAAACCCGCCCAGGCGGGAAAGGGGGCGGCATGTCCGGCGGGAATCCACTGATCGGCGCGCGACGCACTCGACGCGACGGCTCCGCTTCCACCGCGAACGGACCTGAGCCATTCCGGTTCCGCCGCGTCAGCCTCGACGAAGCCCTGTCCGCGGCCGGCGGCGACCGGAGCGATGCCGAGGCGGACGCCTTCGCCGCCGCGGCGTTCCGGGAAATCGCGGAGGGAGGAAGCGTCGCGCTCGCTGCCGCGGTCGAACGCTTCGGCGACGCGGCGCCCGACGCCCCGCGCGGGGAAGACGGCCTCGCCATCTACGGACCCGAGGATTTCTCCCGCGCGCTCGACACGCTCGGGCGGCCGATCCGCGCCGCCCTCGAGGCCGCGGCCGCCCGCGTCGAAGCCTTCGCGCGCGCCCAGCTCGCCGCCTTCGTCCCCGGCTCCGTCGCGGTTCCCGGGGGCCGGGCCGGCTGGGACTGGCTCGCGGTGGAGCGCGCGGGCTGCTACGTGCCCGGGGGCCGCCACCCCCTGCCCTCCACCGTACTCATGACGGCCATCCCCGCGCGCGCGGCCGGCGTCCGCGAGGTCCTCGTCGCCTCGCCCCGTCCCGCCCCGGCAACCCTGGCCGCCTGCGCGCTCGCGGGCGCGGACGCCTTGATCGCCGCCGGGGGCGCCCACGCCATCGCCGCGCTCACGCTCGGCTGCGGACGCTTCGCCCCGCGCGACGCCGTGGTCGGCCCCGGCAATCGCTGGGTGGCGGCGGCCAAGCGCCTCGCCGCCGCGCGCGTCCGGATCGACTCGATTGCGGGTCCGAGCGAGCTCCTCGTGCTTGCCGACGACGCGGCCGACCCGCGTCTCGCGGCCCTCGACCTGGCCGCCCAGGCGGAGCACGACCCGGACGCCCGCGTCTGGCTCGCCTCCGCCTCGGAGCGCTTTATCGAGGCGGTGGAAGGCGAGCTGGGCGGGCTGCTCCCTTTCCTTCCGCCGGACAACGCGGCGGCCGCCCGCGCCGCGCTCTCAGGCGGCTTCGCTTGCGTCGCCGATTCGGGCGACGCCTTCGTCGCCCTGGCCGACGCGCTGGCCCCGGAGCATCTGGCCATCCACGCGCGCGACGCCTCCGCGCTCCGCGCCCGGATCCGCCACGCGGGTGCCGTCTTCGAAGGCGGCCTCGCGGCGGAGGCGCTCGCGGACTACGGCGCGGGGCCGAACCACTGCCTGCCCACCGGAGGCGCGGCGCGCCGCTCGGGCGGGCTCTCGGTGGCGGACTTCCTCAGGCAGCGCTCCTGGCTGCGGATCGACGGGCGCGCGGAGGCTGCGGGACTCGCCCGCGACGCGGCGACCCTCGCCAGGCTCGAAGGCCTTGAAGCTCACGCGCTGGCGGCTGAAGGCAGGCTGGAGGCGGGCTGAGGGAGACGGGCTGAGGGAGACGGGCTGAGGGAGACGGGCTGAGGGATGCGGGCGCAGGTTCAGGGCAGCAGTTCGGACAGCTCCCCGAACACGCGCACCCGGAGCCCCGGCAAGATTTCCGCCGCGCGCTCGCCGATGACGAGGAGGTCCTGGTCGGCGAGCGGCGCGGTGCGGCCCGAAAAGGCGGGCCGCGCCTGCGTGTAGATGTGGTACTCGCGGAAGCGGCTGCCCGATTCCCGGAGCCGCGCCGCGAGCGAGAGCAAGCCCTCGATGTCGCGCGCGGTCGGCGCCTTGCCGTCGATGGAGCAGAACATGGACTGCAGGGTGACCGGCCGCTCGCGCGAGAAGTCTCGGAGGGCGAGCGCCACCTTGTCGAAGCTCCGCGCGCCCGCGTTGATGGCGCGGTAGCGGGCCTCGTCGTAGGCGTCTAGCTTCGCCCAGACGTCGAGGCCGAAGCGGTCGACGGCGTCCGCGAGCGCGCGTGATAGTGCGGCGTCGCCGAGCGAGGCGGAGTTGGTGATGAGCACCAAGCTGGCCGTCGGCGCCAGGCGGTCACGCGCTTCCGCCGCGATGACGAGCGCCGGGACCAAGTCGGGCGAGAGGGTCGGTTCGCCGTCGCCGGAAAAGCAGACGTCGATGACTGGCACCCCGAAGCGCCCCGGCGCGCGGGAGAGCGTCGAGTCGAGGGCGGCGCGCAACTCGGCCAGATCGACCCGACCGGCGGGCGGCACGCCGGGAACCTCTCCCGTGCCGTTCGCGACCGGCGCGCGGGCCGGCGGCACCTCGCAGTAGGGGCAGTCGAAGTCGCACACCTTGCCCTCGGGGAACAGGTTGACCCCGATGGAGAGCCCCCCCGCGCGCCGCGAGAGCGCCGGATAGACGAGGCGCTCGGCGCGATGGTGCAGGACGGGCGAAAGCGGCGCTTCGCTTGGCATGCTTACAGGATACTGGGCGCCCGCCCTTCCCGCAATGCCGCCGCCCGCGGCTCACGGACCGCAGCTCCCGGATCGCGCCGCCCGACGCCCAGGCAGCCGTTTCGCGCTTGCGCCGTCGCTTCCTGAGTTTATACTTTCGTCGCTCCCCTATCGTGGAACGGGGACAGCGACCAGGAGGTTCCATGACCGTCGCCCTCATCGCGGCCGCCTGCGCCGGATTCCTCGCGCTCGCCTACGCGGCCTTCCGCGCCGCCTGGATCTACCGCCAGACCGTCGAAGCCCCGAACCTCGCGCGCATCGGCGGCTACATCGCGGAAGGCGCCGTCGCCTTCCTGAAACGCGAATACAAGGCCCTCGCCCCCTTCGTCCTCGTCGTGGGCGCCTTCCTGGCCCTCGCCAATGCCGGGAACCTCCGGCTCCAGGCCCTCGCCTTCGCGCTCGGCGCCGTCACGAGCGCGGCGGCCGGTTGGTTCGGCATGAAGGTGGCCACGGCAGCCAACTCGCGCACCGCCCAGGCCGCCACGCGCGGGCTCGGCCCCGCCCTGAAGGTCGCCTTCGCCGGCGGCTCCGTCATGGGCATGACCGTGGTGGGCCTCGCCCTGTTCGGCATCACGGCCATCGTCGCCGGCGCCGCCGCCCTCTTCGGCGACGGGCTCCCCGTCCTCCACGACACCGTCTTCCCCGTCCTCTCCGGCTTCTCGCTCGGCGCCAGCGCCATGGCCCTCTTCGCCCGCGTGGGCGGCGGCATCTTCACCAAGGCCGCCGACGTCGGCGCCGACCTCGTGGGCAAGGTGGAGGCGGGCATCCCCGAGGACGACCCGCGCAACCCCGCGGTCATCGCGGACAATGTCGGCGACAACGTGGGCGACGTCGCCGGCATGGGCGCCGACCTCTTCGAGTCCTACGTCGGTTCGATCGTCGGCGTCGTCGTGCTCGGCGCCGCGGCCGCCGGAGCCTCCGACGCCCTCCGCCTGCGCCTCGCCTTCCTGCCCATCCTGCTCGCCGCCGTCGGCGTCGCGGCCAGCGCCCTCGGCTCGCTCTTCGTACGGGTGCGCGAAGGCGGCTCGCCGCAGCGGGCCCTCAACGCGGGCACCTTCGGCGCGGCCGCCATCGCCGCGGCGGCCCTCTACCCGGTGACCGCCTGGGCCATGGGCGGCCAGACCTACGGCGAAGGCGTCGAGGTCGGCGCCCTCCGCGTGTTCCTTGCCACCGTGCTCGGCCTCGCCTCGGGCGTCGCCATCGGCGTCCTCACCGAGTTCTTCACCGGCACCTCTACCAAGCCGGTGCTCAAGATCGCGAAAAGCTGCGACACGGGCGCGGCCACAACCATCATCACCGGGCTCGGCGTCGGCATGCTCTCCACCCTGCCGCCCATCCTCGTCATCTCGGGCGCCCTACTCGGCTCCTTCCAGCTCGCGGGCCTCTACGGCGTCGGCATCGCCGCGCTCGGCATGCTCGTCACGCTCGGCATCCAGCTCTCGGTCGACGCCTACGGCCCCATCGCCGACAACGCCGGCGGGCTCGCGGTCATGGCCGCCATGCCGCCCGAGGTGCGCGACAACACCGACCATCTCGACGCGGTCGGCAACACCACGGCCGCCATCGGCAAGGGCTTCGCCATCGGCTCGGCGGCGCTCACCGCCATCATCCTCTTCTCCGCCTTCATCCAGGCCTCGGGCTTCCTCGACCTGGCGTCCAACGCCTCGCTGCTCTCGGTCGTCTCGGTGCCCGTCCTGGTCGGCCTCCTCCTCGGCGGCATGATCCCCTACCTCTTCTCGGCCCTGGCAATGGACGCCATCGGCGTCTCGGCCTTCGCCATGATCGAGGAAGTCCGCCGCCAGTTCCGCGAGCGGCCCGGCATCCTCCTCGAAACCGAAAGCCCTGACTACAAGGCCTGCGTCGACATCTCGACGCGCTCGGCCCTGCGTCGTATGATCGTGCCGGGGACGGTCGCGGCGGCGGCGCCGGTCCTTGTCGGCTTCCTCGGGGGCATCCCGATGCTGGCCGGCCTCCTCGCCGGCTCCACCCTTTCCGGCGTGCTCCTGGCCATCTTCATGTCGAACTCGGGCGGCGCCTGGGACAACGCGAAGAAGCTGATCGAGGGGCGCGAGCGGAACGGCAAGGGCTCCGAGGCGCACAAGGCCGCGGTGGTGGGCGACACGGTCGGCGACCCGTTCAAGGACACCGCCGGCCCGGCGCTCAACATCCTCATAAAACTGATGGCGGTCATCTCGCTCGTGATCGCCCCGATGCTCAAGTCCTTCTGGGGGTAAACAAGATGAACGACGAACGCCACCTCTACATGGTGCTCCACCCGAACCACTCGCTGATCGCCAGCCAGCTCGACCCGGAGCGCTTCGCCCGGCACTACACCCAGGGTTCGACCCGCTACTTCGAGGGCCGCCTCATCTTCGCCGAGATCGACCCGGCCTTCCGCCATCCCTACTTCGAGATCGACGAGGCCTACAAGCAGCTCGCCCCCCACGAGGACGGCCGCCCGAAGGCGACCAAGTTCATCAAGAGCTACCGCGTGCTCGAGCACATGGACTTCGCCGCCATCGGCAAGCTCTACTACTGCAACTCCGTCGGCGACCTCGTGGAGCTCGAAGCCCACGACGACGACCCGCGCGCCCGCGGCGACGAGATGCGCATCATCCTCGAGATCAACCCCATCAAGATGATGGTCCTGACGCGCTTCAACCTCGTCGAATACTCGAAGTACATCACCGACCCCCACCAGCCCAAGGGCGCCCCGGTCATGTTCATGTCGCAGCTGGAGTTCAACGCCGACGACTTCCTCAAGGAATTCGACGAGAACCCCTTCATCCGCTGCTTCGTCCCCGGCATCCACCCCGCGCGCCTCAAGGCCGGCATCCTCGAGGTCCGCAACACCCCCGGCAAGAACGTCAAGGGCATCTCGCTCGACTGCCCCATCGACCGCATGTCGTACAAGGTCCTCCGCCACGGCTTCATGTTCGCCAGCCAGAAGGGCAACAAATTCTACCCCCTCGTCGGCCTCGAGGACGTGGAGCGGAAGTTCTACAAATTCTGGAAAAATATGTAGAGCAGGGGGGGCACCTTCCCGAAAGGCCACGCGGAGCGCCCGGGGCGGGCGCGGCGAAGGGCTTTTTCGGTGCCTCCCAGCGCGGGGCCTGACGAAGAAACGCATACCCCCTCACTCGGGACCGTTCGGGGGCACGCGTTTCTTCGCCACCCGCCGTCCTGGCCGGTTCCGCGAGGCGCTTCGCCGGGTTCGCGCTTGCACGCCGCGCCATTCGCGGGCGCTCCGCCTTCATTCCTTGGGCGGGTGCGGTGCCGGCGCGGTGGGGCGCTTCGCGCCGCGGCGGCTCAGGCGGCGCTTCCTTCGACTCTGCCCCCCCTCGCTCCGAAGTCCTCGCCCGCGCTTGGGCGCGGGTTCCGGTCTTCTCCGCTACCCCCTCTGCGGATCTGAGGGTTTTCCGGCGGGGCGGCGGCCGCGCCGGCAGTGGGGCGTGAGCGACGGGCTTGCGGCCCTGAGCTCCCGTTGTGCGTCTCGTCATGCAGATGTATATACAAGGTATAATTGACTCACGGATAAACATAGTCTATCCTTGCTTTGGAGGATCCACATGCAGACCGTGATCCAGAAGTGGGGCAACAGCCTGGGCGTCAGGATACCGGCGCTGTACGCCCGCGAGTTCGACCTGAAAAGCGGCAGCGCGGTGGAAATCCTGGAAGAGGCGGGCCGGCTGGTCATCGTTCCCAAGCGGGACGCGCTGGAAGACCTGCTCGCGCTGGTGACGGACGAAAACCGGCATGCATCGGTCGAGACCGGTTCGCCCCTGGGCAGGGAAGAATGGTAGGGGGCTACGTACCCGAGCAGGGAGACTTGGTCTGGCTCGACTTCAACCCGCAGGCAGGACATGAACAACGCGGCCGGCGACCCGCCGTCGTACTGTCAAAGCAGGCGTACAACCGGAAAGTCGGCCTCGCGCTCTTCTGTCCCGTCACGAGCAAGGGAAAGGGCTACCCGTTCGAAGTGGAGCTGCGCGGCGGGAAAACCCGAGGCTTCGTCTTGAGCGATCAGGTGAAGAGCCTCGATTGGTCCGAGAGGAACATCGAGTTCATCGAAACGTGCGGGAAAGCGGTGCTGGACGAGATCGTGGCGAAGCTGGAGCTGCTGATCAAATAAGGAATGGTATGCCCGGGCCCGGCACGGCGACGAGGGGCGTCATCTGAACCGCTGAGCGGGGGTCCTGTCACGGGAAAGCACACCCCTTCACGGTCGTTCAGGGGCGCGCTTTTCCGTGCCACCCCCCGCGTCGCCGTTCCGTGATGGGCGCTTCGCCGGGTTCCGCCCTTCCACGTCGCCGTCCCTTTGCGCTCCGCCTTCTTCCCTGGGGCGGTTGCGAGGCGCTTTGTCGGGTTTCGCCCTTCCACGTCGCCGTCCTCGGGCGCTCCGCCTTCGTTCCTGGGGCGCGTGCGGAAAGCTTGTCAGCGGAAGGGGTTTTCGACGCGGACGCCGCCGTAGTCCCGGCCGTCGGCGAGGTCCTCGGAGAGCACGATGCCCGCGCCGCCGGCCTTGGCCGCGGCGAGGATCTGGGCGTCCCAAAAGGAAAGGCCGTAGCGTTCCTGGATGCCGACCGCTTCCATGACGACGCCGAGATCCACGGGCACGACCTTGAGCGCGGAAAGGAGCGCGAGCTGCCGCTTGGCGAGTTCGGGCGACAGCGTCACGGCGAGCTTCCGCGTCACCGTAACCCAGAATTCCGCGAACACCTGAGTCGACACCACGAGCGAGTCGGCGCGCACGCCCTCGTCGATCAAGGCGCGGGCGCGTTCGCGCTTCTCCGGCGACGCGACGTCGTTCGCGTAGACCAGGACGTTCGTGTCCAGGAAGCGGCGCTCAACGCTCATGGAGCTCATCCCTGGCCCGGAGCTTCCCCTTCGAGGAGGCTCCGCTCTCCGCGAAGAGCGCGTCAAGTTCGGAGGCCAGGAAGTCGCGCCGCGCCTCGTCGCGCTCCACGAGCTCCGCCAGGTAGGACCTGAAGAGGTCCGAGAGGCTCGCGTCGCGCTCGACGGCGGCCTTCCGCGCCCGCTTGAGTAGGGCGTCCTCGATGCTCATCGTGACATTGGCCATGGCCACCTCCACATAATAAGTATAGCACGGATTACGTGGAAATGGCAGCAAGGCGAGGCTCGATGGTCACCTCGGCGGCGAAGGATTCCCGCTCGGCCGGGGAGAGGGTAATGCAGTCTACGTGCACTGCTCAGCTTATTCATACTCAGAGCGCTTGCCTGAAAATCCGCTGCCGTAAGCAAAAGAACCCCCATCCAAAATGGACGAGGGTTCGTTCTCAATCATGGCTCCCTAGCAAAAAGCCGGCGGAGTTTGTTCTACGACCGACTCTCACCGCTTGTTGAAAATCAAGTAATCCAGTTCGTTCTTGGTATCGTTCATCCTGAGTTCATCGCCGACCAACCATACCTGAATCGGATCGGTCGGATCCTCGTTGGAAGCCAGGACATAAATCTCCCCGGACAATTCCCAGGTTCCGGAAAACGAAACGGGATCCGAGTAAGATTCCGGATTGGTCATTGTGTAGACAAAGGTGCCGTCCCCGAACTCGAGGACTTCCGAGTAGCCCTCAGGTGCGCCGAGCTCTGTCAAAGTACTGCGCGTTCCAGTATCACAGATCGCCACGAGATCCCAGGTTCCCTCGATCGGGTCCTTGCCGAGGCCGAAGAGCTCGCAACCCGCAAGGGCGACGAGCGCGAAGGCGGCAAGGGCCAGGGCGGACACGGCGTGCCTGATCGGCTGCTGTTTCTTCATGAAACCCTCCAGAAATCATTTTTGAAGGCCATGCGATCCTTCGCGGCGAGCCTACGGCTATTCCCCCCCCGTCAAGTAATCTTTACAAGGCGCGCCACGATCCGGATAATTCGGAAAGGAGCGGCCATGAACCCGAGAGTGCGATCGGTGAAGGCGAAGCCGGATTACCTGCTCGACCTGTCGTGGGATGCGCTCTACATCCTGAGCAAGCCGGCCGGCGCGGAATAGCCCGGGCAGGCCGGTACCATCTCCAGCCTCCGTCCGGACCGTCCGTCGCCGCCGCTTCTTGCGCTGCCGCCGCGTCCGGCTACACTTGGACGTGAAGGAATCGTAAGGGCGGCGGACGGGCGTCCGCGGGAGGTGGACATGGCGGCGAGACGGGCGGTGGCAGGTTTCCTCGTGCTGGCGATGCTCACGCTATCGGCCGCGCCCCTGGCGGCCGAGAACTGGACAGCCTCGGTCTGGTCCATGAGCACCTGGGCGTCGGGCCTGATGATGTTCTACTACGACACCGACACGGGCGCGTTCACGGCGGCCCTGCGCACGGCCTGGAACTCCGGCCGCACCGACTACGACCTCTATTACCTCGAAGGCAAGGTGCTCAACTACTCGACGCTCCGGGGCCAGTTCATCATGGTGAACGCGGCCCGCAGCGAGTTCGGGCGCGGCACGGTCACCCTGACCATGAATCCTTCAGGCGACGGCATCCTCATCTCTTACGATGACGAGCGCGGCATGGATATCCGCGACATGGATTTCACCTTCTCCAGCGCGTCGGGCGAATACTGGAACGGCATCGCGGACAACATCCTGGCGGGGATCAGGGAAGCCTTCGGGCAATGACGCGGGCCCGGGCGTCGTGGCGCGCTTGACTCGGGGCGCCCGCCTGGCGGATGCTCGTCCGCATGGAAGAGGAAGCGAAGAAGCCCGACCCGCTCCACGGGGTGACGCTCGTCATGATGCTCGAGCGCCTGCTCGAGAAGTACGGTTGGCCGGGGCTCGCGAAGCGCATCAAGATCCGCTGCTTCGAGAGCGACCCGAGCGTCGCGTCGAGCCTGACCTTCCTCCGGCGCACGCCTTGGGCCCGCGAGAAGGTGCAGGACCTCTACCTCTACGCCTTCCACGGAGTCAAGAAGCCGCCGAGCCTCTGGAAGTCGCGAGGCAAACCCGGCAAGTGAGCCGATAATCAGAAAGCCGGCGCCGATCGCCTGAGCCCGGCGAGGATTCGCGCTTGCCGCCCGGTCGGGGTCGGTGTAAGGTGGACGTCCGGCCGCCACCCCGTGGCCGGACGGATCGAAAAAAGTTTTTCCGCCGTGCGCCCCCCCTCCATGGGCCGCCCGCGGCGGAGTCGGGAAGTGCATCCGCATGAAACGCAGCATGATGGCGCTACCCCTCGCCGTCTTCTTGGTCGTGTCCGCAGCGACTTTGGCGCTGGCAGCCGAGATCCGCGCCTCATCGCGCGACCGTTTCCTGGATGTCGCCAGGTCCGGCTTCGAGCGCGCGGCGGAAATCAGCGCCGAGGGCATGGCGTCCGGGTATTTCCGGCGGAACGAACTGCGCGAGCTCGCCGCCGCGGGCGATATTGACGGCGCCGTCCGATTCCTGTCCGATCTCGACGGACACTTCCGCTACGCGATCTCCGGCCGACTGGAAGCGGGGACCCCGCCGGACGGACCCTGGTACTTTTCCGCGGCCGGAACGGAGCTGCGCGTCCGCTTTCCCCTCAGCGACGCCGAAGGCGGCGCGCGCGTCGGGAACCTGGTCGGCGTCGTCGAGCTCGACGCGCTTCGCATGCTGGCCGAAGCCGCGCCCGGCGGCGAGGTGACGCTGGTCGCCTCGGGCGGACGCGAGTTCGCCTTCGGCCTTTCCGCCCGCATCACTCCCCTTCCTCTCCAGGCCCTGGACATCCTGCTCTCGATCCTGATCGGCGTCGCCGTCGCCGCCCCGGTGGGCATGGCCGCGCGGCGCCACGCGCGCTTCTTCTACGAGTCGAAGGGCCTCGAAACCATCATCTTCCTGTTCGAGCAGTCGGACCGCTTCTCCGCCCACCACTCGCGGAACGTCGGCGCCCTCGCGCTCTTCATCGGACGCAGGGCCGGCCTGCGCGGCAGAAGGCTCAGGGACCTCTACTCGGCGGCCCTGCTCCACGACATCGGCAAGATTTCGGTTCCCACCGACCTGCTGCAGAAGCCCCGCTCGCTGGACGCCGGCGAGACCGAAACCGTCCGGGAGCATCCGGTGGCCGGCGCCCGCATTCTCGACAATTTCTGGGAACTCTCGCACCTCCGCGACTTCGTGCTCCGGCACCACGAGCGCGCCGACGGCTCCGGCTATCCCGGCGGTCTCGAAGGCGAAGAAATCCCGATCGAAAGCCGCATCATCGCCGTGGCCGACGTCTTCGAGGCGCTTACCGGCGAGCGGCCCTACCGTTCCCGCATCGAGCTCGCCGAAGCCTTCGACATCATGCGCGCCGAGGGACTTGACCGCCGCCTGGTCGACCTGCTCGAATCCGGCATCTCCGAGTTTCCGTCCTTCCAGCTGCCCCGCTGGGCGCGCGCCTCCCGCGCCTGAGGCGCTACGCGGATCCGTCGCGGCCCGCGCTTGACGGTCCCGCGGGCTCGGAGGATACTTCCCGACGGCGGGACCGCCCGGCCGACGGAGCGCCGGCAGGTCCACGCACGACACGAGCTGCGGAGGCATTCACCATGGAAAAGACCGTCGTCGCGACCGAGCGCGCCCCCAAGGCCATCGGACCCTATTCACAGGCCGTGAAGGCCGGCGGACTCGTATTCTGTTCGGGACAGCTCGGGCTCGATCCGGCTTCCGGCGACCTGGTCTCAGGTGGCGTCAAGCCGCAGGCCGAGCAGGCGCTCAGGAACCTGAAAGCCGTGCTCCACGCAGCCGGCTCGTCGATCGAGAAAGTGGTGAAGACCACCATTTTCCTCGCGGACATGGCGGATTTCGCGACGGTCAACGAGGTGTACGGCGGCGTTTTCACCCAGCCGCATCCCGCGCGCTCCACGTTCGCGGTCGCCGGCTTGCCGAAGGCCGGCCTCGTGGAGATCGAGGCCATCGCCCTGGCATGATGGACGGGGCGCGGATGCGCTCGCCCCGTCCGCGGACGTGGCCGCGACGGACTGCCCGCAATCGCTTCTCAATGCCGGCGTCGGCCGGGCTTGCCGTGTTCGCGCTCGCTTTCGGCCTCTATTTCTCGGTGCACCTCGTCTCGCGGCGCTCGGACGCCGCGCTGCGGGCGTTTTCGCTGGAGATCGAGCTGGGCGTCGAGCGCTTGCTGTCCGCCCGACTAAACGAATACGGCCACCCGGGAGCCGAGGCCCTGGACACGGGCTACGTCGAACGCATGACCCGCACGGTGGCGCGCTTCGTCGCGATCGCCCGGCCCTTGCGCCTGACCGGGGAGGCGGCCGCGCTCCAGGAAGCCTGGTCGGCCTGGTTGGGCTCCGGCGCGGCCGGGAACCGGGACGCCTCCGCGGACAGCGCGTTCCTCGCTTCCCTCTACGCCGTCCGCGACGCCCTCGGATCCCACGCCAGCGGCATCTCGTCCTCTTTCGACCTGGTCATGATACTGTTGGCCCTCACGCTCAGCCTCGGCTCCGCCGGAGCGGTCGCGTACTGGTCCGCGGCCCGGGCCCAGAGCCTGCGGCGCGAGCTCGCGGAGAGCGGCTTCCGCCTGGCGCTTGCCGCCGAGGACCGCGTACGGGTCGGCATCGCCATGGAACTTCATGACGATGTCGCGCAAGACCTGGTGGCCGCTCGCATGCAATGCGAACGAGCCGCCGCCGACGCCGGCGGAAGGGATTCCCTGCCGGCCCAGGCGGCGATCACCCTCTCTGCCGCGAGCGCGAAGATCCGCGCCATCTGTTCGGAACTGAGGCCGCCGGACCTGCTCGACCTCGGACTGCCCGCCGCGCTCGTTTCGCTGTGCGACGAGATCTCCAAGCGTTCCGGGCTACCCATCGAGCGGACGATACCCGAAGAGCTGCCGCGCCTGCCGTCGGCCACCGAACTGGCGCTCTGGCGCATCGTCAGGGAATCGCTCTCGAACGCGACGAAGCATTCGCGAGGCGACGTGCGGGTCGAGGCCCGCCTGGAGCGGACGCGACAGGGACGGCGCATCGTGCTTGAAACCACGGACGGCGGGCACGTTCCCGACCGCCATGACGGCGGATCCGGGCGGGCTACGGGCTATGGGCTCGGAGTCATGCGGGAACGGGCCCGCGCGGCGGGCCTCGATCTCGCGATCGAGATCGATCCCGCGAGCACGCGGGTACGGATCGAGGTGCCGGTCATGGCCGACGCGGCCGTGAAACAGGAGCAAGACGCATGAAGGGTACGCTGATCGTCGACGACCATCCACTATTCCGCCAGGGCCTCCGGGCGGCGCTCGAATCCGCTGGAGGTTTCGAACCCTTCAGCGAGGCGGGCTCGGTCCTCGAAGCCAAGTCCGTCCTGGACGCACCGGAGCCCGCGGGGTCCCACGGCCCGGCCCTCGTCGTGCTGGACATCGGCTTGCCGGACGCTCCGGGCTTCGCGCTCCTCGAGGATAGAGCGGGAATCGCCGGGGGACCGCGCTTTTTCATGCTGTCGATGCACCGCGAGCGCGCCGTGGCTTTGAAAGCCCTCCGCTCCGGGGCCGATGGCTACGCCTCGAAGGAAATCACGCTCGAAGCGTTGATTCTGGCGCTCCGACTCGTGCTCTCCGGCCAGGGCTTCGTTGAGATCGAGATACTGCGCGAACTGCTGACATACCGCTCGCCGCGGGAGGACGAGGAATCCGCCGCGCGCGAGTCGATCGCAACGCTTTCGGCTCGCGAGCGCGAAGCCTTCCTCCTCATCGCCGAGGGGCGGGGCGCGAAGGAGCTCGCCTCGTCGCTCGGGGTAAGCCTCAGGTCCGCCGAGAATTACCGTTCCGCCATCTACCGGAAGCTGGAGATACAGTCGGCCGCCGCGGTCGCGCGCCTGGCCATACGCGCGGGCTTGATAAAAGCCTGATTCCGGGTTTCCGTCCGGTGCCGCCAGGCCCGCGAAGCCCCGCGAAGACGGCCGTTCATCGGGCGCTCCCCCGCGCCGAGCGCCCGCGCGGCCAGCAAGGCCAGAAGCGCGGCCGGCGCCTTGTCCACGAGGTTTGCCGGAATGCGCGCCAGGAAGGCGGCCGAGAACACGTCCCTGAACGCGAGCGCGAACCCGGCCACGATGACGTCGATGTTGGCGCCCGTGCCGCCGCCGAACACGAAGGTGGCCACGACGGCTCCGAGAAGGGCGTTGGCGAGGGCGACGGAAAGCGTGAGCAGCGAGAAGCGGGCGATGAGCGGCTCTCGGCGACGCCTGGTCTCCAGCCAGGTGAGCAGGGCCGTCGCCATGCCGCAGATCGCGAAGGGCAGGTGGCGGAAGGCGAACCCTTCGAACAGCTCCTGAAAGGCATTGGTCAGGATCGCGGTGCCCAATCCCAAGGGCAGGCCGAAAACGGCGGCCGACACCGCGGTCCCGATGCTGTCGAGGAAGAGCGGGACGCTGGAGAAAAGGATCAGGCGGTTGAATCCGATGTTGACAAAGGGCAGGACGACGAGCGCGATTACGGCCGGGACGGGCGGCGTCCGGAGCAGCGCGGCGATGATGTGGCGATCTCGGTCCATGCCTTGAATATATGCCATGCGCGCCCCGGAACGGGAAGGCATCGTCCGTCGGTCGCGTCGCCCGCCATGCTTTTTTACGGCGAATCCGCACGAAAGGCCTGCGGATAATCACAGGGCGCTTGCGAAAGCGACGGATTGCCGCTCGACGCGAGGCCGCGTAGCATGGCGAGGTCGGATGAAGTCCGACGGATGAAAAAAACAGCCTGAATCATGACGAAATGTTGCATGGGGAGTCTCGGGCTCCCCGGACCGGGAATGCGGACCGCCGGCCGCGTTCCCGGTTTTTTTTTCGGGCACTGGTCGCGGCGATCCGCGCGGGCTACCCTTCCCCGTGGCCCGTCCGTCCACCGTACGGGTCGAATGGAGGATCGCATGAAAATGTACCTGTGCAAGAAGTGCAAGGCGGTGGTCGAAGGTTCCGGAACGCCGGACGGCAAGGGTTGCCCGGCGGGCGGCATGCATGACTACACCTATATCGCCGAAACCGGACCGAAGTACCACCTCTGCTCGAAATGCCGGATACTCGTGAAGACCTTCGCCAAGCCAGCGGACTTCGGCTGTCCGGAAGGCGCCTACCACGAATGGACCTACCTCGGCGAGGCCGGCTCGACGGCCTGGGCCTGCAAGCGCTGCGGCGCCCGCGTCGAGACCGCGTCCCCTCCCGAGCGCGCCAACTGCCCCGCGGGCGGGGTGCACGACTGGAAGAAAGCCTGAGCCGGGCGGAGGCCGGACCGGTCCGGTCCGGCCTCCGCGCCGCTACTTCGCGGACGCGATGACCGAGGCGATCGTGTCGTCGATCCAATCGAAGATCCGCCGGCTCCCCACGGCCAGCGAGCCGGACTGCGCATGGAGGGGCGCCGCCGCCGCCCGGGTGGACAGCAGGTAGATCTTGGGGCATGCGGGCGTCGCCGTTCTCCTCCTTCTCCGCGTCGACCACGAGGGTCGGACAGCGGATCGAAGCGAGGTCCGCCCTCGCGTCGTATCGGCGCATCTCCTCGAAAAGCGCGGAGAGGGTGCGATTCGGAGACGCGACGTGGCTACGCCGCGATGATGGCGGACTGGTTGCTCGGCTCGGCTCCGCCGCCCCCGCGCCAAGATCCGGAAGGCGCGCTGCTCAAGGCGCCGGCGAATCAGAGATTGCGCTGAACGCCCATGAGGCTTTCAGGGCAGGGGGACCCCGTCATCCACCATGCCTTCCGGCGTCAGGCGGAAGGCGCGACGGACGAGCTCCTGCGGCTCGGAGTAGCTTGAGCGCACCCGTGAAACCGTCATGAAGGGAAGTCTTACGGGCGTACGGTCCGGATCCAGGACCGCCTCGACCAGGTCGTACGCCGAGTAGCGGGCCGGAAAGCGGTGAAGCTCGGCGCCGCCGGAACCTTCAATCGCGCGAAGCCGCCAGCGCGCGGGGCCGAAGAAGGCGGCGAGCGGTCCCTCCAGACGGATCAGGTCCACCGCGAGGCGTTGCGCCCCGGGCTCGAGGTCAAGGGCTCCGACGACGGGGCCGGCGTCGGGCCCCAAGGTCTCGAAGCTCAGGCGGACCCCGTCCTCGCGCACGGAGACGGGAAGCGCGCTCGCCAGGGAGGTGGTCCCGGAAGCCGGGTGAAGCGGCAGGAGCAGCAGGGCGGAGAGGACCGCAGCGAGCGAGGAAAGCGTGAACAGGGGGAAACCCGCGGCGCGCGGAAACGCCGACGAGAGAACGCCGAGCGCGGCCAGGGCCGCCGACCAGACAGGCAAGCCCCGCTCCGCGAGTCGAACCGAGCCGGGACCCGCAAGCAGGATGGCGGCGGATGCCGCCGCGATCGCCATCGACACGCTCGCGATGACGCCGCGCCGGGCGGGAACCTCCGCGCGGCGAGCCAGCTCGGACAGGGCGCGGAAGCCCTGCCCGAGCGCGAGGCCTGCCCCGAGCGCCGCGAACGCCGCGGCTACCCAGGGGTCGAGCCACCACGGGAAAGCGCCGCGCACGGCGGTCCAGGCTTCAGAATCCATAGACGCGGCCGTACTTCTCCTCGAGGTATTTCACGAAATGGCGCGCCGAGAGGCTCTCGCCCGTGACGGCCAGCACGAGCTCGTCGGGCAGCAGGGTCGCGGCCTTCGAGTGGATGTTATTCCGGAGCCAGGCGAGGATGGCCTCGAGGCCAGCCTTGCTGGCGACGGAAGCGTCGAGGCCGGGGATGTCCTTCCGCATGGCGTTCCAGAACTGGGCGGCGTAGAGGTTGCCGAGGGAGTAGGAGGGGAAGTACCCGAAGCCGCCGAAGCTCCAGTGGACGTCCTGCAGGCAGCCTTCGCCGTCGTTCGCGGGCTCGATGCCGAGCAGCTCCTTGCACTTGGCGTTCCAGGCCGCGGGCACGTCCTCGACCTTGAGCCTGCCGGAAACCAGCGCAGATTCGATTTCGAAGCGAAGGATGATGTGCAGGCCGTAGGTGACCTCGTCGGCCTCCACGCGGATCAGCGAGGGCTCGACCTTGTTGACGGCGCGCACGAAGTCCTCGACGCTCACGCCGCGCAGGGTTTCGCCCAAGGTCGCCTGCAGCTTCGGCCACCGGCTCTTCCAGAAGGCCTCGGAGCGGCCGACGACGTTCTCCCACATGCGGGACTGCGATTCGTGGATGCCGAAGGAGGCCGAATCGGCCAGCGAGGTGCGCGCGTATTCGGGCGAGGGCGCCATGCCGAGCTCGTAGAGGGCGTGCCCGCATTCGTGCATCGCGCTGAAAAGGCTGGAGACGAAGAAGTCCTCGTGGTATCGGGAGGTGATGCGGACGTCGTCCGCGCCGAGCGTGGTGGTGAAGGGATGCGCCGACTTGTCCAGCCGCGCGCGGTCGCGCGGGAACGAGAGCTCGTCGAGCACCCATTCCGAGAGCGCCACCTGCGCCGCCTCGGGGCAATGCCGGTGGATGGGCGCGTCGTCGACCTGGGGCCGCGAGCGGATCTTCCCGAGCAGGGCGACGAGTTCGGTCCGGAGCTCGCCGAAGACCTTCGCGATCGATTCCTCGCTCGAGCCCGGCTCGAAATCGTCAAGGAAGACGTCGTAGGGCTTCTTCGCCGGGTCGATGCAGGCCGCCACCCGGAGGCGGAGCTCGAGCATCTTCGAGAGGTGAGGGGCGAAGGCCTTGAATTCCGATTTCTGCCGCGCCTCGGCCCAAGCCGCCTGGGCCAGGCTGCCGGCGCGCGCGAGTTCCTCGACCAGGGCCTTGGGAATCTTCACCGCGCGCGTGTAGCCGCGGTGCAAGGTGCGGAGGTAGGCACGGTCGAGCGGCGCGAGCGCTTCGTCTCCCGCCGGGTTCGAGTCGGTCGAGCCGAGAGCGGCAAGGAGTTCGCCGATCTCCGGAAGCGTTCCCTTCTCGTGGGCCAGGCCTTCGATCATGGCCAGCTGCTCGGCTCGCTCCGCCACGCCCGCTGAGGGCATGTAGGTTTCCTGGTCCCAACCGAGGACCGCGCCGATGCGCGCCACCAGGTTCCGCTCGCGGTCGAGGAAGCGGAGGCGTTCCAATTTGTCGTTCATGGGTTCTCCTTCGGATCGTCCCCGCGTCGCGGCACGGGTTCCGCCGCGCCGCGGGCGCGGGCGCGGGGAATGGTAATCCGATTCCGGCGTTGACGCAAGGCGAGCGACAAGGCCAGAATGGCAGCCTGAAATATCCGCGACAAGCCACGAACGGGAGCCCAATCATATGGACGAAAACGAAAAGATCGACGAGCCGCTCGAAACGGGAAGCGATGGCGTGAACGCGGCGAAGGGGGAAGCCGGCTCCTCAGGCGCGAATCCCGTAGCCTCCCCGGAAGCCGGCGCTGATGCCGCCCGGGAAGCGCCCGACGAGGCCGCGGCGCCGGGCGGAAGCGAGGCCCGGCTCGAAGCCGCCTCGCCCGATGCCCCCGATGCCGAAACGGACGCCGAGGCGGCCTCTCCCGCTGCTACCGGCGCGGAAACGCCCGACGCGGCCCCGACTGCTGCCGGCGGAAAGGCTCAGGGCCGCTCGCGACACGAGAAGAAGAAAATCCCCTTCCTCATCCGGCTGCTGCTCGGCCTGGTCAAGGCCGTCCTGGTCGTCGCGCTCGTCGTCGTCCTCGCCGCGGCGCTCCTCGTGGCCTGGTCGTCGCTGAACCGCCAAAATCCGCTGTCCGCGCTGCCCGACGGTTTCGACGCCTACGTACGCGTCGAATCGGCCTCGGCGCTGCTCACCGAGCTGGTCGAGCTGGAGGTCGCCGACCTGGTGCTCGCCTCGCCCGAGCTGGCGGGCGCACGCGCCGCGGTGACAGCCCTGCGCGCCTCGGGCATCCTCGACTCCCCGCTGCTCAGGACCCTGGCGGATGTCAGGCTCGACGCCGCACTTTACGGGAAGGGCGATTTCCTGGCCGTTGCCCGTCTCGGCTGGCGTTCGGCGGCCACCCGGCTCGCCATGGCTGCCGGTCCTCTGGCCGTGCGCGCCGCCGAATACGCCGAGCTCGACGGTCTCTCGTTCGAGCGCTCCGGCGGCCCGGCCCGCTTCGTCTACTCGCCCCCGGGGCCCGCCGGACAGGCTCGGATGAGCATCCACGCCGCAGGCCGCGGCGACCTCCTGGTCATAGCCTCGTCCGCGGCCCTGCTCGAGGGCGCGCTCGAACGCACCCGACGCCTGGCCGGGCAGAAGGAGCTCGAAGAGGCCCTCGAGCGCCCGGCTGAAGGCTCGATCCGCTTTCTCGCGCGCTCGGAGGCATGGCTCTCCGGGCTCAGGTCCTCGAAGGATCCGCTGGCCCTCATGCTCGCCGCGCTTTCCTTCCCGGATTACGCGAGCGTGGACGTCACGGTCACCAACGCCTCCATCGAGATCACGGCCGCGGCGCCGGTCCGCTCCGACGACGCCGACCTCGCGTCGCTGGTCGATTCCCGATCGGGAGCTCCGGCGATCGTCTCGCTCTACCCCTCCTCGCTCCGCTGGGCCAGCGTCGTGGCGCTCGGATCGCCCGAAGCCCTGCTCGACATCGCGGGTCCGCGGCTCGGGCCTTCCTTCGCCGACACCCTCGAGCAGGCCGACGGAGCCCTCGAGCTGGCCTTCGGCAAGAACCTCGAAGAGCTGGTCTTCTCGTGGGCGGGCGGCGAACTCGGCGCGCTCGGCGTCGGGGAGGGCGCCGCGCCGGTCTATTTCCTCCGCGTCTCGGACGAGCGCGAACGCAAGCGCGCCTTCGACGCCATTTTCGGTTCGATCCTGGCGAACGAAGGGGCAACGGTCCTCGTCAACGACGTGGAGCTCACGCGCATAGACCTGCCCTGGTACCTGGAATCCATCCTGGCAGCAGCCGGAGCGCGGCTTCCCGAGCCCTGGTTCTTCGTGGACGAGGGTTTCATCTTCCTTTCCACGAGCCCCGAGCCTCTGGGCGAACTCGGCCGCTCGATCCGTTCGGGCGAGCTGCTCGTCCGCACCGAGCGCTGGAAGCGCTCCGGGGGCGCCGTACCCGCCGCAGCCGCGGTCCAGGTCGTGTACTCGCTCGAGGACGCGGTGCCCTTCTTCCTCAGGACGGCCGGCCCGGTCGCCGAGGCGCTGCGCCGCTACGGCGACGGCGTCGCGACCGTGCGCTTCGACGGGGGCACCATCCGCGTAGCGTTGGCAGCGCGGGCAAGCGGCGGCCGCGGGGTTACCTCAGTGCCGGGCTTCCCCGTCCAGGCCGAGGGACGGATCGACTCAGGCGCCCTTGCCCTGTCCGTGCGCGGCTCCCCCACCCGGCTCTACTGGATCGAGGATGGGGACACCCTGGTCGAGTACACCCCCGCGGACGGCGTCCGCCGCGAGGCTTCGCTCGACGACAGGGCCAACCTCGCGATCGAGGAAGGCGCGGCCGTCTGGGCGGTGAGCGGCCGGGGCGCGGTCTACCGGTTCACGCCCGGCCTCGAAGCCACGCCCGGCTTTCCCGTCGCCACGGGGCTTTCGCCGTCCGCGCCGCCCGCGCTCGGTCCGGGCGGCCTCCTCCTGCCGGTAAAGGACCCGGACGGCATACTCGCGGTCGACCGGTCGGGCACGACCGGACTCCTGGCTCCCTGGCTCGAGGCGAGCCTGCTCTCGCCGCCCGCCGCGCGCGCCGACGCCATGGCGTTCTACCCGAAGCGCTTCGACGGCCTCGTGCACCTGACCGGTCCCGACGGCGCGGAGCTCGGGGGCTGGCCCATCGAAGCCCCCGGCCTGGGATACGGATCGCCCTTCTTCGTTCCCGAGGGGAAGGGTTACGGAGTCGGTTTCCTCTCCCAGTCCGGCGAGCTCGTCGTCTGGCCTTCGACAGGCTTTGTCAGGGAACCAGGCGCGGCCGCGCCGGATCCCTCCGCACCGGCAGCGGGGATGACCCCTCGCGACATCCCCGGCACGCGCGCGTGGCTGCTCGACGGCGTGTTCTTCTCCGGCGCTGTCCACGCGCCCCTGTCCGGCCACATCTGGGCTATCGCCGAGGACGGCCGCGTCTGGCGCGTCGCTCCCGACGGCAGCGTCTCGTCCTTGTCAGCGGACGACGCGGAGGCGGGAACGGGCTCGCGCTTCCCGCGCGGCAAGGAAGCCCGCCTCATGCTCCGCGACGTCGACGGCGACGGCCTCGAGGAAGCCTTCGTCTACGGCGCCGGAGGCGCGGTGGGCGGAATCGATCACGACCTTTCGCCGCTCGCCGGCTTTCCGCTGCCCGGAGGACGCGAGCCCTCGTTCGCCGACCTCGACGGCGACGGCCGCGTCGAGCTCGTCTCGGCCGGCTTCGACGGCGCCGTCCGCGCCTGGAGGTTCCCGAAATGATCCAAAGCAAGCGCCGCGCGGCGCTCCGCATTCTGGCGGCCTCGCTCGCTGCCGCCCTCCCCTTCCTCTCCTGCGCCTCGGTGCAGTCGCCGGTACGCGTCGACTCGGTCTCCGCCGAGGCGCGCGCCGACCTTGACGCCCTCGAGTCCGAACTGGTCGAGGCCCGCATCGTAGCCGAACGCATCGAGCTGCTGCGAAGCTCGGCCGGGCTTCCCGCCGTTTCGGGGGCCACGGTCCCCTCGCCGGGCTCCCCGGCGGCGGAGCTGGAAAGCCTCAACCTGGAGCTCGCCTCCCTGCTCGACGCCTCGAGGCGTCGGCTTGCCGCCCTCGAACCCAAAGGCGACGAAGCGGCGGCGGTCCGCGGCGCATCGCCGGCGTGGTACGCCGCGCTCGAGGCTCTGCGCGGAGAACGCGCCCTGCTCGCTGGCGACCGCAAAAGCGCCGAAGCGGCGCTTCAGTCGGCTTTGGCCCTGGCCCCGGACGCCGAGTTCGCGTTGATCCTGCGTTCCCGGCTCGCCCCGAGCCCGGAGGGCAGGCTGGAGGCGCTCGAGAAGGCCCTCCCGATAGCCGACGGTACCTTCCGGCTCGAGGTCGAGCGCGGCTCCGCCCTGCTCGCGCTCGGTCGGAGCGCCGAGGCACTGGCTGCCTTCGACGCATCGCTGCCCTTCCTTCCGGAGCCGTGGTCAAGGCTGCGGGTTCCCGAGCGCGAAAAAGCCTGGGCCCTCCGCGAAGGCCCGGCCGGCGGATCGGTCCTTGCCGCGCTGGGCGACGGGCCTTCGACCTGGACGGCCTTCGCCGCCCTGCTTCGCGATCGCTCCACCTTGCTCGACGCGCTCCCCGGAGCGGCCAAGTCGGACCCGGCTGCGCTCGAAGCCCTCGAAAAGGCGGGCATACTGCCCTCCGGCCTCGACGCGGGCGCCGCCCGCTCCGCCTCGGCCGAGCCGCCCACGCGATCCGAAGCGGCATATGTGCTGTGGCGCCTCGTCATGCGGTCACGGCCCGAGCAGCTCGACCGCTACTCGAAGCGCTACGCGCGTCGCAAGAGCCCAATAGAGGACGTGGCGGTCGAGCACCCCGCCTTCGACGCGGTACTCGGCCTGGTCGAACTCGAGATCATGGAACTGCCCGACGGCCTCTCCTTCATCCCGGACGCGTATCCGTCCGGCTACGACCTCGACCGGTGGGTCCGCGCCGCCGACAAGGCCGCTGCCCGGTGACGCTCCGCGAGCTCGAGCAGTCGGTCGAAACCCTGAGCGGCGTCGGCAAGGCCGTGGCGGCCCGCCTCGCGCGGCTCGGGGTCTACTCCATCGCCGACCTGCTCGTGCGCTTTCCCCGCGATTACGACGACAGGACCGAGCCTCGCCCCTTCAGCGAGTGGTCGCGCGGCCGCGTCAATACGGTGGCCCGCGTCGTCGCGCACGAGTGGTTCGGCTTCGGGCGCATGCGCACCCTGAAGCTCGTCCTTGACGACGGCAGCGCGCGCGCGGTCGCGCCGTGCTTCAATCGCCCTTTCCTCGCGGATCGGCATCCGGAAGGCTCCCTCGTCAAGGTGCTGGGTTCCTTCGCGCCCAAATTCGGCGAGCTGCAGGGAGCCAACGCCACGCTGGAGAGCGCCGAGGAGGGGGAAGGTCCTTCCAACGGGATCCTGCCCGTATACTCGCTGACCGAGGGGCTGGCCCAGGGCGCGTTGCGTTCCTTCGCTTCTCGCGCGCTCTCGATGTACGGCGAGCGCCTCGAGGACGAACTGCCTCCGAGTCTGCGCGAACGTCGCCGCCTGCTCCCCATCTCCGCGGCTCTGAGGGGGCTCCACTTTCCCGAGGGACGGGCCGGACTCGAGGAAGCGCGCCGCTCGCTGGCCTGGTCGGAGCTGTTCTTCTTCCAATTGCTCGTGAAAAAGCGCGCGGCCTCACGCCGCGAACGTCCGGTCGAGCGACGCCCAATCACGGGCGAGCTCAAGCGGCGCCTGCTCGCGCGGCTGCCCTTCGAACCCACCTCGGACCAGCTGAAGGTGGTCGCCGAAATAGAGGCGGACCTCGCCTCGCCTGTTCCCATGGCGAGGCTTCTGCAGGGCGACGTGGGCTCCGGCAAGACCCTGGTGGCTTTCCTTGCCGCCCTGGACGTAATAGAGGCGGGCGGCCAGGTCGCCGTCATGGCCCCCACCGAGCTGCTGGCGCGCCAGCACGCCGAGAGCGCCGCGCGTCTCCTCGAACCGGCTGGAGTCCGCCTCGCCTTCCTTTCAGGCAACGCCCGCGACTCGGCGCGCCGCCCCCTCCTCTCCGCTCTGGCTTCCGGCGAGGTAGACCTCGTCATCGGAACCCAGGCCCTCTTCTCGGAGGACGTCGCCTATCGCCGGCTCTCGCTCGTCGTGGTGGACGAACAGCACCGCTTCGGCGTCGTCCAGCGCGCCGCGCTGGCCAGGAAGGGCAGTTCCCCCGACCTGCTCCTCATGTCCGCCACGCCCATCCCGCGCACCCTCGCGCTTACGGTCTACGGCGACCTTTCCGTCTCGGTCATCCGGACCATGCCGCCGGGCCGCACGCCCGTCGCCACGCACCTTGCGCGCATGGGCAACGAGCGCAAGGTCTACGACTTCGTGCGCCGGGAGCTCGAAGCGGGACATCAGGCTTACTTCGTCTATCCGGCCATCGAAGGCGACGGCGAGTCCGAACTGAAGGACGCGGTGGCCATGCAGGAGACGCTCGCGCGCGAAGTGTACCCGGACCGCAGGGTCGGCATCGTGCACTCGCGCGTGAACGACGCGGAAAAACGGGAGACCATGGAGGCCTTCAGGTCCGGAGGGCTCGACATCCTCGTCGCGACCAGCGTGGTCGAGGTCGGCGTCGACGTGCCGAACGCCACCTGCATGGTCATCGAGCACGCGGAGCGATTCGGCCTCGCGGCCCTCCACCAGCTCCGGGGTCGCGTCGGCCGTTCCTCGCTTCCTTCATATTGCTTCCTCGTATACGCCGCCCCGCTTGCCGAGGACTCGAAGCGCCGCCTCATGGCCCTCAAGGAATCCGGCGACGGATTCGAGCTCGCGGAGGAAGATCTGCGCATCCGCGGCCCCGGCGACCTCGTGGGGACCGCGCAATCGGGAGCCTTCAGGCTCGCCGTGGCCGACCCGATCCGCGACTCCGCCCTGCTCGAGGAAGCGCGCGAGGATGCCGCCGCGATCATCGAAGCGGATCCGAACCTGCTCCGGCCCGAGCACGCGCTTCTGCGCGGGGTCGTCGCCTCGGGCGGTGGCCTCCGCGGCGAACGGGCTTCGCGCAGCTGACGGATCTGGCGGAGCAGGCGGCCCACGCGAGGCGAAGGGCTCCTAGGCCTCCCGCCTGCCCGCTCCGTTGGCCTGGGCTCGCTGGCGTTGCGACAGCGCCTCCTCGATGGCCCGGGAACCCCGCTTGAGCACGGTCTCGGCGAGGGCCATGCAATCGATCGCCAAGTCCACCGGCACGTCGCGTCCGAACGAGCGCAGTATTGCCGCGTGCTTGCGGCGCAGATACTGGATCGAAGGAATCGTGGTACGGAAGGCCTCCGCCAGCTCCCTGTCCTTCCGGAGGAAGCGACCGTCCGGGTCTCGGCCGTTCAGCTCGAGGAAACGCGCGAGCCGTTCGGAGTCCCACCCGGAAGGCTTGCCCCCGGCAAAGTCATTGGCGTCCATCCTGCGCCGAGCCCGCTCAGCCGCGTTTTTGGATTTCTGTGCTTTCCAGTAAGGGTGTCGGTTGCGAGCGTGCACGATGTCCTCGCTCGAACACCCGGTGCGCTCCATCCAGATCCGGGCGGCTCGGGCTTTCAGGCGCGGAGGCAGGCCCGAGTCCAGGCTGTTTTCGATGTACTCCTCGGGAGATTTGGATGCCGCTATCCGCTCTATTTGTTTTTCGTTGTCCATGTCTTAATCGTTATGCGGGCCGGTTCGAAACGCAAATGTTTTTTAGCGTTTGGTCCCGGGCGGGGAAGGCCTCAGGCGCCCGCGCTGCCCCGGGCCGTCGCATCGCGACTTTTTTCGAAGGCGTGGACCGCGTATCCCTTCCGCTTGCGCTCGAACAGGCCGCGAAAACCCGGCGCCCTGTGGCGCTCCAGGCGCGAGAGCTCGGTGGCGGTTCCGGCGGCGACGAAAGCACCGCCTTCCTTGAGCAGGCGTGAGACGCGCTCCCAGGCGGGGCCGCTCCAGTCCCGTCCCGGAACCGGAAGCGCCAGCTCGACCAGCAGGTCGAAACTCGATGCCCGCAGATCCGCGCCGTCGTCGCTCTCCGCGATATCCGGCCCCTCCCGTCCGGCTTCGCGGGCGGCCAGGGTCGAGTTCCGCGCCGCAGTGGCCGCCGCGAGCGCGTCGCGTGTGACGAGAGCGAGCGAGGCGGGCGCCAGGAACCCCTGCAGGAATGCGGCCAGGTGTCCCGCGCCCGGCTCGACGAGGCACGCGGCGCGCACCAAGCGCCCCGCGGACGCCCGCTCGGCCGCCCAGGCGGCCAGCTCGGTATCCCAGGACGGCGCGTCGAACTCCGGCAAGCCCCAGCGCCCCTCGAAGGGGTATTCGCGCCCTTCCATGGAGCCCCGGATCGAGGTCCGACGGTAGACGGCAAACGGGTCGGGCTCTGGCGACCTCGCCGGCCCTTTCCCCGTCGCGTAGACGGTGTGGCCCGAACCCTCGAGCGTGCCGAGGAGCGGCAGGCCTGCGTCCTCGATCCAGCGCCCGAACTCGGCCGCGAGCGGCTTGACTATGACCCAGGCCGCTTTCCCGCCCGGCGTCAGCACCGAAGAGGAACGCGCCAGGAGATCCGCGAGCACGGGAGCGCCGGCCTTGGCCGGAACGTTCGACACAAGCAGGTCGAAACCGGGCGCTCCTCCCTCCAGATCCTGGAGGAACAGGGCGCGTTCCGCGCCGAGCAGTTCGATACCGTTGCGCCCGGCGTTCCGCAGCGTGAAGTCGCGCGCCAGGGCGTCGCGGTCGCGGCAGAGAAAAGCGAGTCCCGGTTCCATGGCCGTCAGGGCCAGGGCGAGCGTGCCGACGCCGCAACCGAGGTCGAGACCGCGCCGGGCGCCTTTCGCCCAGCCGCCACCGGCTATCGCCTTGAGAAGCAGGCGGCTGCCGACGTCGATGTCGGCGCTCGAGAACAGGGCGTGGGAAAGGTCAAAAACAAGTTCGCGGCCGCCCGCCCTGAGGCGAACGGTCCGCGACACATAAGAGTCCGTGTCCATGCTGGTTAAGTCGCGCTCCCCGGCGCGGGCGGCCTCAGGCCGGAGTCGTCTCGGCCGCCTTCGCGTCTCCCGCGGCGCGGAGGAGGTTTACGTCCTCCGAGTTGAAGATGCGATCGATGTCGAGGATGATGATGAAGTCGTCGTCCTTCTTCCCGACGCCCAGGATGAATTCCGCCGCCAGCTTGGTGCCGAAGCGCGGGGCGGGCTCGACGTTCCCGGAATCGATGTCGACCACCTCGTGAACGGCATCCGCGAGGGCTCCGACCACCACGGTGCCGTCGCCTCCCTCCACCTCCATGACGATGATGGACGTGTCCTTGGTGATGGGCGTCTCGGGCAGGCCGAACTTGAGGCGAAGGTCGATGACCGGCACTCCGGCCCCGCGCAGGTTGATGATGCCCTTCATGTAGACGGCGGTCTTGGGCAGCTTGGTGATCTTGGTGTGCTCGAGCACTTCGCGCACCTTCCCGACGCCCACGGCGTAGCTGTCGTTGTCGAGCGTGAAGGTGAGGAACTGGTTGACGGTGGAGTCTTCCATCGGGACCTCCTCTCTTACGTACCGAGTCTAGTCGAGCGGAGCCGGTCCGTCAAACGCCTTGCGGCGGTGAAGCGGCTTGCCCGCTCGTCGCGCCGGAGTCCCCGCCTCCGGCGGGCTCGGCATCGCGCCCGGCAGGGTTCGCACAGATCGGATCCCCTTCCGGCCGGTCTGCGCCCCCGAGCGAGCGGGCGGCCAGCGCTGCGTTCCTTCTCCAGAGGCGGGCGGTCATCCAGCCCAGGCCCAGGGCCGTGCCGCGGAACGCCGCCTCAAGCTCGCGGTCGTCCGCGCGGAGGAGAAAATCGAGCGAAACGCGCGCGCCCGGCCCGCGGACCGTCGACGCTCCGGCTGCCGCGGCGCTCCGGCCCTGCCAGCCCGGAGCGCCGCGGACGAAATGCGGGCAGGCGACCAGGCAACGGTCGCAACCGTACAGGACTCCGGACCAGGCGGCGGCGAGTTCCGGCGTTACCGGCGCCTCGGAGCTGGCGGCGCCCTGCACGCAACGCGACGGATCGATGCCGCCGCTCTCGAGCACGGCGCCCGTGGGGCACGCGTCGACGCAGGCGCGGCAGGAAGCGCAGCGGGCGCCCGGCTCGAAATCGGCTGCTTCCGGCCGCGGCCGGCCGACGCTCCCCTCCCTTTCCCCGGCCTCGACGACGGGATCAATGGGCAGAAGCAGGGCTCCCAGCACGACGCCGGGACCAAGGTCTCGCACCAGAACGAGCGAGTTCCGCCCGACAGGTCCGAGGCCGGCAAGCACGGCGAGCGGCTTTTCAGGAGCCCGCGAGTTGACCAGGACCCGGACCGCGGATTTCGGCCAGCCGAAACGGAGGCGGAGCGCGTCGCGGACGCGGGCCAGGCGTCGGGCGAGCTCGGCGTACGAATGGTCCCGGGCGAAGCGGCCCACCGTAGCCGACCTCGGACGCCCCTCCGGAACGGCGTCGCCCGTGTCTTCATAGGCGAGCGCGCAGGCGACAGCCCCCTTCGCGTCGCCGGCTCCGTATCGCTTTCCGGTTTCCGGCGAAAGCCGCCTGGTCCATGCCGCGAGCTCGCCGGCGCCGATCGGTCCCCAAAGCCCCGGAGCGCCGCGGCCGCCTGGATGCCCGATCCCGTCCGGAGCTTCCCCGGGCAAGGGGTCGCCGACACGTCGAAATCCCTCGTCCTCAAGGAGTTCGGCGAGGATGTCGAGCATCTCGGGCTTGGGAGCGCCCACCGTCCGTCCCGTCCGCCTCAGCGGATCGGCATGCCTTCGCGGCGGGAGCGTTCGATCTTCTGCATCTTGCGATAGTACTCGGTCTGCTTCTCGATCTCGCTGACGTCGATCACGTTGAGCTTGTTCTCTATGACGCGGAATTTCTGGTTCTCGAGCATTTTGTGGACCACCAGGTTGCCCTCGCCGAGCGGGAGGCCGACCATGTTGATCAGCTCCTTCGGGCCGAAGTCGAACACGTGGCTGGCTCCCTGGCGGAGCGGCACGCGGTTCTTCTCAAGCTGGATGAGTAGCGCGTCGTACATGCGGCCGAGCGGGTCAGAGATGAGCGTGTTGGCCAATTGCTTGTAGATGAACCAGATGCGTTCCGCGAGCAGGGTGGTGAGCCGGGTGACGATCTGCGGCTGGGTGCGGACCATGCGCTCGAAGTTGGCCTTGTTGACCGCAAGGAGGTAGGCGTCCTCGTAGGCGATTGCGCTTGCCGAACGCGGCTTGTTCTCGAGTATGGCCATCTCGCCGAAGATGTCGCCGGCCTTGAGCACGGCCAGCAACACCTCGTTGTTGTCCACGATCTTGGTGATCTTCACCGAGCCCTTCTGGATGATGTAGAGCTCGCCGCCGGTCATGCCCTCGGAGAACACCATGGTGTCCTTCGGGTAGAAGCGGTTGAACTCCTCGGTCGGTCCGTCCAGGTAGACCGCCTTGGCAAAGGGCTTGATCTTGGCCAGGCGCTCCTTGGCGAGCGCGACGTGCTGGCCGGTGGGGCAGAATTTCAGGTATTGGTAATATGCGTAGTATGCCTGGTTGAACTGGTTCTGCCGCGCGTAGTACTCGCCGACGCGGAACAGGTGCGAGGGATCCGCCTCGGCTGTGCTCTTGAGCGTCAGGCGGGTCAGGGCCTCGTCGAGGAAGCGCATGCGTCGGCTGAAGGCCATGATGATCTTCATGGCCACCGGGGTGTTCTTCTCGATCAGCAGGCCGTAATTGTCGCGGTGGACGGAGATGAGCACGCAGTCGGTCAGGGCCTGTGCGGTCTCGATGTGGCTGTGGTTCGACATGGTCGAGACGACGCCGAAGAAGTCGCCGGGCCCGAGGACGTTGCCGCCCTCCTCCTCGACCACCTCGACTTCCTTGGCCACCCGCACCTTGCCCTCGCGGATAATGAAGAAGCGGTCGGCGCTCTGCTTGCCTTCGACGATGATGTAGGTGTCTTTCTTGAAGGTGACGAAGGTCAGCTGAAGCGGCGCTTCCATCCTCTTTCCCGTCGAGAGAGCTGCGGACTTGTCCCGAAGTATAGGGGCCGCCCTCGCCCCCTGTCAACGTCGCCCCGTCCGCGACTCGAGGAAGACCACGGAGGCACGGAGCCACGGAGGCAAGAGGGAGCGGGTCAAAAGCGAAGAGAGGAAAGCATGGCAAACTCCCTGCTTCCCCTTTTCGATCCTCCCCCATCTTCCTCCCTTCTCCGTGCCTCCGTGGTTCGATTCGTATTAGAGGCCGGGGACGGGGAAGCGGGCGGTCAGGGCCAGAACCTTGTCCTTCACACGCGCGACGGCGGCCGCGTCGCCCTTGGCCTTGAGCACGTCCATCACGAGGGAAGCGATCTCATCCATCTCCGCGACGCCCATGCCGCGCGTCGTGACCGCGGGCGTGCCGATACGGATGCCGGAGGTGACGAAGGGGCTCTTCTGGTCGAAGGGGATGCCGTTCTTGTTGACGGTGATGTGGGCCTCGTCGAGCCACTTCTCGGCTTCCTTGCCGGTGATGCCGAGCGGCGTGAGGTCGACGAGCATCAGGTGGTTGTCGGTGCCGCCGGAGACGATGCGCGCCCCGCCCGAGGCGAGGGCGGCGGCCATGACGCGGGCGTTGGCGGCAACGCGCTTCATGTAATCCTTGAAATCGGGCCGCAAGGCCTCGCCGAAGGCCACGGCCTTGCCGGCCACCACGTGGCAGAGCGGGCCGCCCTGGATGCCGGGGAAGATGGTCCCGTCGACGATCTCGCTCCAGAGCTTCGCGCGCTCGCCCTTCGGCGCCATGATGCCCTGGTCGTTCTCCTTGTCGGTGCCGACCAGGATGAGGCCGCCGCGGGGACCGCGGAGAGTCTTGTGGGTGGTGCTCGTGGTGAAGTCGGCCACCTTGACCGGGTTCGGGTGGAGGCCCGCCGCCACGAGGCCTGCGATGTGGGCCATGTCGACGAGCAGGTATGCCCCGACCTCGTCGGCGATGGCGCGGAATTTGGCGAAGTCGAGCGTGCGCGGATAGGCGGAGGCGCCCGCGACGATCATGCGGGGCTTCGACTCGCGGGCGATGCGCGCGAGCTCGTCGTAGTCGATGGTCTCGGTCTCGCGGTTCACACCGTAGCGGACCACCTTGTAGAGCTTGCCGGAGAAGGACACCGGGGCGCCATGGGTCAGGTGGCCGCCGTGTGCCAGGTCCATGCCGAGTATCGTGTCGCCGGGCTTCAGGGCGGCAAAGTAGACGCCCATGTTGGCCTGGCTGCCGGAATGGGGCTGGACGTTGGCGTGGTCGGCCCCGAAGAGCTCCTTGGCGCGCTCGCGGGCGAGGTTCTCGGAGACGTCGACGAACTCGCAGCCGCCGTAGTAACGCTTGCCAGGATAGCCTTCGGCGTATTTGTTGGTCAGGACGGAGCCGACCGCCTCCATCACCGCGGGCGAGGTGTAGTTCTCGCTGGCGATCAGCTCGAGGTTCTCTCGCTGACGGCGTGCTTCGTTCTCCATCGCGTTCCAGAGCGCGGGGTCGAGGTCCTTGAGGGCCATGGTTCCTCCAGATTTACGTGGGGAGCCGGTCGCGTCGGGCGTTCCCGCGCCTCGCGCGGCGCCTGCCCCGATCGCGGCGCGCGCGGTACGCGCACGGCTCGCCGCTCCAGCTTACAGGCATTTCCGGGAACCCGCTAGTAAATTCCCGTCACCTCGACCTCGCTCCAGAACGAGGTCCACTCCTCGATTGCGCCGGAGGCCTCCTCGTAGCGGTCCTGCAGGCTGTGGATGCGCTCGCGCACCGCGACGCGGCCGTCCGGAGCCATGGGCGCGTAGCTCGGAGCCCCGCGGGAGAAAGCGACATGCCGGTTGTCGAGGCCGCAGAAGTAGCGCGAACGGTCCGAGAAGGGCACGGCGAAACCCGGGACGGCCCCGCCGGCCCCGAGGAAGGGATCGAGGGGTATCCAGCCGAGGCCGTGTATCCAGAATTCCACCCAGTAGTGTCGCCAGGTCCTTCCGGAACTCACCAGATAGCCCGAGACGGGCAAGGCGGGAACGCCGAGGGCCCGGAGCAGCGCCGTCATCGCGATCGCGAAGTCATGGGGATCGCCCGTTCCGCTGTCGAGCAGGTTGAGGGGATCTTCGCCCTCCGCCCTCGCGCCGACCGCCGGCTTCCACTCCGCCAGGCAGAGATCCCAAGCGGCCTTCGCCAGGCGGTAGGGGTTGCGCTCGGCGAGGCCGAGCCGGCGCACGAGCGCCTTGACCCGGGTATCGTCCGGATCGACGAGCCGGTCGGGACCGGTCCAGCGGGTCACGAGCTCGGGGATCGGCGCGGGAATCTCCCGGATGCGCTCCGGCCGCACCTCGACCTCGACCGTATGGACCTGGAGGCTCCATGCCTGGTAGGCCGTCTCGACGCGCCCCGGCTGCAGGTCCCTGAGCCTTATCAGGTCGACGCCCGGGGGACCGGCGTCCTCCCTTTCACGAGTGCGCGAGACGATGCGCACCTGGCGTTGCGCCGCGGTTTCCACCGGGCGGGGGATCCAGAGCCAGAGGTCGTTGGGTCCCGTGGACTTGACGCGCGAAACCTGGACGAAATACGAGAGGGCGTAGGTACGCTTGTCGCCGTACGTCTTCACGCCGGGCATGTCGGCGACCTGGAAGTACAGCGGCTCGCTGGATCCGGAGTCGCCACGGACGACCAGCCCGCCGCTCGATGCGCCGTCAGGCACCCTGACGCGGATTTCGCCGTCGGACCAGG
Organism: Spirochaetales bacterium; assembly: GCA_016926955.1. Taxonomy (GTDB): domain Bacteria; phylum Spirochaetota; class Spirochaetia; order Treponematales; family UBA12059; genus JAFGNN01. Next base: position 96,281 of record JAFGNN010000025.1, read on the forward strand.
ATTCGTATCCGCCCTCAGCTTCGGACACCTCCACGACCGCGTTCGCGTCGCCGGAGCTGGCGACCGGGCTCGACCAGGCGAACAGGACCTGCGAGGCGCCGCGCGTCGCGCCGAAGTTGCTGCCCCGGATGGTGACAAGTCCGCCTACCGGAGCCGCCGCCGTGGAGAGCGACTCGATGCGCGGACTCGTGCCCGCGCCGGTCGCCGCGCCGGGCCGTTCCGGCAGGCGATCGCGGTTCATGAAGAAGCGCGCGTTCGAGCGACCGCGGTCGTTCACGACGCGGACCAGGCCTGAATCGACGATGAGGGGCAGGCGGGCGACGATGACGCCGTCGCTCCACGAAAGGTAACTCGAACCGGTCGGGGCGATGCCGGCAATCTCGAGGCGTCCGTCGCCCCGCTCGACGCCGAAGTTGCGGCCGACCACGCGCACGACTCCGCCCGGTTCGCCCACGGCCGGATCAAGGGAAATGATGACCGGCTTGCGGGATTCCCTCAAGACGGCCAAGCCGGCCGCTCCGAGGATGGCCGCGAGCGCGACCAGGACCGCGGCGAGCCGCCGCCGCTGGCGGCCGCGGCGGGTCGGATCCGTTTCCGCGCTTGTCACGGCGCGGGCTTCGGTTCGGGTGCGGGCGCCTCGTCCGATCCGGACGCTGCCTTGTCCTCCCCTCCGGCCTCGCTGTCCGCGAGCGCCGGCGCGACGGTGATGGCGACCGAAATGGGGGCGGGCCCCTTCCCTTCGATGCCGAGGGGATAGAACCAGATCTTCTCGCCCAGCGCTACGGGGAAGGTGTTAAGGGTGGTCTGGTACCGGACGCTCGCGGAGGCGTCCTTGATCCAGACCTGACCCTGGGTCACGAGCATGAGGCGCCCGGTATCGCCCTGGTACGGCGTGAGCTGGATGTAGACGATGAGCTCGCTCGATACGAGGCGGATGCCGATGGGCGTACCGGGTATGGTGAATTTGACCGACTCGTCCTCCCAGGGCTCGGCGTCCGGCCTGAGCACCGTGGTATGGACGCGCACCGCCAACGCCTTGTCGCGGAATGCTTCGGGAATGTCGGTGATGGCGTCCTGCGCCGAGGCGGCGGCGGCTGTGAAAGCCAGGGCGGCGGCCAGGAGGGCCATGGCCCGGGCCGGGCGGATTGATCGGCCGAAACTCACGGATACACCTCTTCCGAACCCGATTTCATCATGACCGGCTTGCCGGCGGGCAAACCCTGCCCCGCGCTGGGCGGAAGCTGGATGGTGATGGAGAGGGACGCGTCCTGCGCCTCGAGATAACGGATGATCGAGTCGAAACCGGTGCCCTCGGCGAGGGCGGGCTGGATTTCCTGCGCGGCGAAGGCCGCCATGCGTAGCTGCCCGTTCTCGCGGAAGGCGCTGGCTGCCAGGGTGCCGAGGACCGCAACCGCGAGGGCCGCGGCGAGCGCCAGGGGCAGGGGGATCTCCAGCTTGAGCTTCCAGAGGCCGCCCTTCCGGGCTTCCGAGGAACGGGCGGCGAGGCGCGCCCAGACGGCCTCGCGAGCGAGCTCGACGTCAGGCTCGGGCGACGCGGCGAGAAAGGCGCGGGCCTCGCGGAGCCTGGCCGCCCTCGCGGCGCAGGCGGGGCAGGAGTCGAGGTGGGCGGAGACGCCGGCCGACCAGGGCGCCGGCACTTCGCCGTCGACGAACGCCGAGATGATGGATGGATCAGGATGCGCCATGGCCGTCCTCCGTCATGAGCGAGAGCAGGGCCTCGCGGGCCCTGAATACGCGAACCTTCACGTTGCCCTCGGTGATGCCGAGGACCCGTCCGATTTCCTTGTACGAGAGCAGCGCGTACTCCTTGAGCACGAGGACCGCCCGCAACTTCTCCGGCAGGCGCGCGAGCATGGCCTGCACCTCCGCCCCTGCCTCGGCCTTGAGGGCTGCGGTTTCGGCGGATTCTGAATCCTCCCGCGACTCCCTCCAGTACCGCTCGTAGGCCCGGGCTTCGCGCCCGCGCCGCTTCGCGACGTTGAGCGCGTTGTTCTTGACCACCCGGATCAGCCAGTACTTCGCGTCGTCGGGACTCGGAAAGGGGATGCGTTTCTCGACGAGGCGCGCGAACGAATCGTGCACGATGTCCTCCGCGCTCCCCTCGTCGCCCACGACGCGCCAGGCTACCCTGAACAGCATCGTGAAGTTGCGGTCGTAGAGCTCCCTGAGCTCCCTGGGCCCGAGGCCCTCACTGCTTGCAAACAAACCGTGCGCTCCCCGGTTACGTCGCCCGGCCGGACAGGGTCCAGGTGGTGCCGGAAGGCGAATCGCGGAGCTCGACGCCGAGCCCGGCGATCTCGGCGCGGAGGGCGTCCGCGCGGACGAAATCCTTCGCCTTCTTGGCCTCGGCGCGCGCGGCGACAAGGGCCTCCACCTTCGCGGCCAGCGCGGGATCGACTGCGACGACTTTCCGCTCCAGCGTCCCCAGGGCGAGTCCGAGCACGGCGTCCATCTCGAGCGCGGCGCCGAGCGCCTCCGCCGGAGCGATGGCGCCGTCCTTGAGGAGGCCCCAGAGCTCGGCGAGCGCGCGCGGCGTCGAAAGATCGTCCTCCATGGCGGCCCGGAACGCGTCCAGCCGGGCCTTCGCCCCGGGTCCGAGGGCGGCGGCCGGAACCGGCGCGGCGGCCTTGTCGCGCAAGGCGAGCACGCGCTCGCGAAGCCCCGCGTTTGCGGCCTTCGCGGCGTCGAGGGCTTCCCAGGTGAAGGCGGCCTGCGAGCGGTAGTGCGAGCCGAGCAGGAAGTAGCGGTAATCGAGCGGATCGTAACCCTTGTCCACGAGGGTCTGCACCGTGAGCACCTCGCCCGAGGACTTGGACATCTTGAGCTTGCCGAGGGTGAGCCACTCGTTGTGCAGCCAATAGTTCACCCACTTCTTTCCGGTCGCGGCCTCGGACTGCGCGATCTCGTTGGTGTGGTGGATGGGGATGTGCTCTATGCCGCCGGCGTGGATGTCGAACTGCTCGCCGAGGTATTTCATGCTCATGGCCGAGCACTCGAGGTGCCAGCCCGGATAGCCGCGCCCCCAGGGGCTGTCCCAGGTCAGAGCCTGGTCTCCGAACTTGCTTTTGGTGAACCACAGGACGAAGTCGGCGTGGTGCTTCTTGTTCGGATCCACCTCGACGCGGGCGCCGGCCTTGAGCTCGTCCAGATCTATGCGGGCGAGCTCTCCGTAGCGGGGGAATTTGGAAACGTCGAAATACAGGTTCCCGCCCGCAGAGTACGTGTAGCCGTTCGCCTCTATGCGCCGGACCAGCGCGATCATGTCGCCGACGTGCTCGGTGGCC
>JAFGNN010000026.1 GCA_016926955.1 Spirochaetales bacterium
ACCGGGCCATGTCGGCGCCGCTCTCCGGAGCCTCGGTCCTGTGGACCCTGGCGAACCTGGCCCTCGGTCTCGGCGCGGCCGCGCTCGTGGTCACCGCCCTCGGCCCGACCTTCGTAGCGAGCCTGCGCGGCTTCGGCGAGCGGAAATTCAAGCGCCTCTCGCACGCGGACAGCTTCCTTTCCGCGAAGCTCGTCTCCCGGCCCGCCTTCCTGACCCTCTTCCGCCGCGAATTCTTCCTGATGAACCGAGAGCCGATGTACCTGCTCAACGGACCCTTCATCGTGGTGCTGATGCCGCTCATCTTCGGCATCATGTTCATGGTGCAGAAGGACGCCCTGGCGGAGGAATTCGGCTTCCTGGGCGCGCTGTCCGGGAGCTCCGCGGGCATGCTGATAGCCGCCGGAGCTGCGGCCTTCCTCGGGGCGGGCACCAGCATCGCCTGCACCGCGGTGTCGCGCGACGCGAAGATGCTCCCCGGCGTGAAAGCGCTGCCGGTGTCGCCCGCCGCGTACTTCCTGGCCAAGCTGGCGCACGCCGAGGTCTTCGGCGTGTTCGGCGCCGTCGTCGGAGCCGGCCTGATCGGCTTCGTACTCAAGCTCGACGCGGGAACGGCGATCCTCGGCGGCCTCGTCGGGCTCGCGTTCTCGACGCTGGTGAACCTGGGCGGGCTCTACCTCGACATGGCCATGCCGAAGCTCCGCTGGGAAAACCCCATCGCCGCGCTCAAGCAGAACGTCAACTCGATCGTCGTCATACTCGGCGCCATGGCCCTGATAGGCGGCCTGGGCTTCCTCTCCACCAAGCTGGAACTCGGCGTCCCCGGCATGGCCGCCCTTTACGGCGGCGGCTCCCTGGCTCTGGTCGGGATCCTGCTCGCGGCCTTCCCGGCCTGGTCGAGGCGGCGCTTCGCGGCGCTGGAACCGTGAGCGGGAAAATCCGCGTCCTGCTGGCCGGCTACGGACTGGCCGGCAGGTTCATACACGGGGCCCTGCTCCGGGCCCTCTCCGCGGACTTCGAGGTGGCCGCCGTGCTGGAACGAACGCCCGGCGATGCGGCCGCGGAGTTCCCAGCGGCGCGGATAGTCCGCGACCTGGACGCCGCTCTCGCCGCCGCCCGCGAGCTCGGGGCCGAGCTCGCGATCGTCGCGACGCCGACGGCCCTGCACGCGGCCCACGCGCGCGCCTTCCTGGAGGCGGGCCTCCACGTCCTCGTCGACAAGCCCGCGGGCCTCGACCACGCGGAGGTCCGCGCGACGGCCGACGCGGCCGCCGTCGCGGGGCGCCTTTTCGCGCCCTTCCACAACCGCCGCCACGACTCCGACTTCCTCTCGCTCCGCGAGGTGCTCGCCTCGGGCAGGCTCGGCCGCGTCGTCGCCTTCGAGGCGCGCTGGGACCGCTTCAGGCCCGCGCCGAAAACGGGCGCCTGGCGCGAAGAGGGCGGCCCGGGCTCGGGGGTGCTGCTCGACCTCGGGCCCCACCTGGTCGACCAGACCCTCCTGGCCTTCGGAACGCCCCGGAGCGTCGCCGCCTCCGTGCGGAGCGAGCGCGGCGGAAAATCCGACGACGCCTTCGAGTTGCTTCTCCATTATGAGGAATTCGAGTGCAGGCTCGGCTCGAGCTCGCTCGGCGCCTTCCCCGGGGCGCGCTTCCACCTCCGGGGCACCGCCGGCTCCTGGCTCAAGCGCGGCATCGACCCACAGGAAGCGCCGCTCCGGGCGGGCAAGCTGCCGGGAGGCGCCGACTGGGGACTGGAGGCCGAGAACGAGCGCGGCGAGCTGATAAGCCTGGCGGCGGACGGATCGCCCGTCTTCGAGCGGACCGAAGCCGGCCGCGGCGACTGGCGGCGCTTCTACCGCGAGCTCGGCGCCGCCCTGCGCGGCGAAGGCGAGCCTCCCGCGACCGCGGAGGACGCCCTGCGCGTGGCGCGCGTCCTCGACCTGGCGCGCGGAAGCTCAGCCCGGGGCGGGACGCCGCTCGAGTTCTGAAATCCGTCCGCGCTCCCGCCTGGCCCGGGCCGGCAGGAAGGAATGAAAGCCGCATCGCTGGCGATCGAGCTCTTGAAGGCCTTCATCGACGACAACACAAGCCCCCTCATGGGCTTCGGCGCGCTCGCGAAGTCGCCGGATCGGGTAACAGCGAAGCGCCGCCCGGGGCCTCATGCCGCCGCCCCTCGAGCGACGGCGGGCCCGCCCGGGGCGCGAAGCCCTGCTGAAGACGAAGCCCGCGCCATTATCCCCCCTCGATCCCTCCATCGCACCGCTTTTCGCCCCGGTCCCCCGCTCAGTCCCCCGCGCGCCGCCAGTCGGCGACCTCGTCCAGGGGATAGATGGGTCGCGGGACCAGGCGGTACTCGAGCGTGAAGGGATCGGTGCTCGAAAGCCCGCGCGAGGCGACGTTGATCGTCTTCCGGTTCTGCAGGATGAAATTGTAGCGGAAGGGAAAGAGGTTCTTGACCACCACGATGTCCGCCTTCCAGACGTCGAGGCCGAGGGCCGAAAAGTCCGAGGGCTTGTTCGAGGCCATGGGCAGTTCGGCGAGGACCAGGTGGATGCCCTCGTGACGGACGACCGCGGTCGCGCCGAAGCGGGTCTGCCCGGCGCGGACGACGGTGCCCGAAAAGTCGATGGGGCGGTTGTAGACCGTGTCGAGCTTGCCGCCCACGCGCAGGGAGACTTCGGCGCCGACGCCCGCGGCGACGGCGGCCTTGGCGGCCTCGGCGTCCCGCAGGGTCAGGTAGCTTTTCAGGTCGGCGCCGCGCTCGAGCAGGGCCTTGAGGATCCAGGTGCTCTCGCCCGGGGTGCCCGTGCCGACCGCGTCGGACGCGTCGCAGAAGACCACCGTGCCGAGCGCGCGGGCCAGGCCCGCCTTACGCGCCATGTCGACGGCTTCCTCGGGGGACCAGGTGGCGGGCTGGGGCACCGCGCGCACGGCCCAGGCCATGTCGGCGAGCTTGTCGGCCCGCGAGCGGGCCAGCGTTTCGGCCCCGGCGCCGAGGCGCTTTCTGTCGACGACGGCGACGGTGGAGTAGCCGAGCTCGGGGTCGTCGATCCAGATATGCACCGGAAAGAAGGAGACCGAGAGCACGCCGTCGCGCTTCTCCATGCGGTCCATGGCGCGGAATATCCTGTTGAACGGCTTGAGGAAATCGACGTTGATGCCGCCGCCCTTGAGCAGGGCCATCTTGGTGACGACCATCACCGGGTCGACCTCGCCGAGGACGGCGCGGACCAGGAGCTCGCCGGAGCGCCGCCCCGTGTCGAAGAAGTCGCGGTGGGGATTGGTGTGGTAGGCGACGATGGCCGTGGCGTCGCGGGCGCGGCGCGCGGTGATGTTGGCGTGCAGGTCGAAACTTGCCACGACCGGCAGACCGGGACCGACGAGGGCGCGGACCGCCTCGAGCAGATCGCCCTCGGGGTCGAGCATGCCTTCGACGCCCATGGCGCCGTGCAGCGAAAGGTAGACGCCGTTTACGCGGGGCGCCGCGCGCAGGGCCTCGAGGATGCGCGCCTTGATCGATTCGTAGAAAGCGCGCTCCACCGGGCCGCCCGACATGGAAGTGGCCTGCAGGATCGGGACGGCCTCGACGCGGCCGCGGCCGACCTTTTTCACGGATTCGAGGAAGCCGGCGATCTGTCCCTTCTCTGCCGCCGCGAGCTCCGCCGTTTCGGCGCCGTAGCGGAGCGCGCCCGCGCGGAAGTCGCGCTCTGTCGTGAGGACGGGCGAGAAGCTGTTCACCTCCTGCGCGAATTCCGCGTAGAGGACGACGAAGGGGCCGCCTTCGGGGATGGCCGGAGCGGGGCCGGCGCAGGACGCGAGGAAGGCCGGAGCGGCGAGCGCGACCGCGACTGCGACTGCGAACGCGAGCGGGGCGGGGAACGCGGCACGGCGGGAAGCGCGGTTTCTTTTCATGGTGGCACCAGCCTAGGGCTGTCCGCGGGCGACGTCAACCGCGGAGCCGGCGGCCGGAGCCGGCGGGACGGCGAGGCCCGGGAAGCATCCGCCGCCCGCGCCCGTCAGATGCGCGGCTCGGGCGGCAGGGCGAGCGCGAGCGCGGCGGCCGCCTCGGCGAAGCGCGCGGGCAGTTCGGAAAAGCGCTTCGAATCGAACAGCGCCACCGTCGGCTCGGCCAGGTCCGTAAGCCGCGTGCGGCAGGCGTCCTCGTCGCCCTTCCGGCCGCGGCGGACCCAGGCGGCCAGGGCGGCGCAGGCCTTGTAGAAGGCGAAGGCGCGGTTCATGAGGCCCGGGTAGCGGTGCCATTCGTCGCCGGATTCCGCGAGCGCGGCGAGCAGGCGGGAAAGGGCGAGCGCGGCGCCGGGATCGAAGGCGCGAGCGGCCTCGACCAGGGCGAGCGCGAGGGGCTCGGGCGGCTTCCAGCGGTACGGGTCGCAGCCGGCTTCGCGCGCGGCGTCGCCGAGGGCGGCGATGGCCTCGCGGAAGGCGCGGAGCGCGGGGGAAGCCGGGGCCGGCCCGGGGCCGGACTTCTTCGCAGTGGGGCCCGCCCCTTCCGCCGACGGCGCGGCTCTCCTCGGCGCGGGCTCGATGCCCGCCTCGAGGAAGGCGAGCGCCTCCTCGTATTCGCGGCGGAGGGCCACGAAGGTCTCGCCCTCGCCGCCGAGATCCGGGTGGGCCCGGCGCGAGGCGGCCCGCATGAGCTTCTTGAGCGCGGGGATCGTCGCGCCCGCGCCGAGGCGCTCGAGGAAGCGGTTAGCCACGGCGCGCCGCTCCGCCGCCCGCCCCGGGAAGCGGCGCGGCGTCGGGCGGCAGGCGATACTCGACCCAGCGCACGCGACCGGCCTTGACCGCGTCGCGGAGGCTGCGCTCGACGCGGCTTGCCTGGGCGCCGCCGGATTTCACCTCGACGAAGACCACCTCGGCCACCTCGCCTGAGGCCGCGCCGGGAAAGGCCACGAAGTCCACCGGCTTGCCGACGAAGCGGCACTCGTCGGGACGCGCGGGAAAGCCGGGGAGGAAGGGGGCTACCTGTTCGAAGGCGAGGCCGCCGACCACGGCGCGGCTCCGCTTGACCGCGTCCTCGCGCTCGGCGGCCACGCGCTCGCGGAGGCCCCGCTCCGTCTCCAATCGGCCCGCGCGGCGTCCGAGCGCGAGGCCCGCCCAGAGGGCCAGCGCCGCGATGAGCACGGCGAGCAGGGCGGCGGCGGCGAGGAAGGACAGCGCGGCGGGATCGAGGCTGGGCATGGCGCGAGGATAGCAGGCTTCCGGACGCCGGGGAAGGCCGGGCAGCTATCACCGGCGTCTGGCGGCGGCGCGGCCTCGCGGATCGCCCGCCGCCCGCGACGGGCGGGCCATGCGCCGGGCCGGCAAGCCGCGCCGCCTCCGCGGGGCGCGGCGCCGCGCCCGGAGGCGGGTCGCGCATGGCCCTCGCCCCCGCTCCGTTCCATCGCGCCCCCAAGCTTCGTGACACCGGAGACGACTCGCGGCCGCTCTTTCCGGTATACTCGCCCGCATGTCCTTCCTGCCCGCCACCCCCGCGGAATTCGCCGCGCGCGGCCCCTTCGACTTCGTCATCGTGACGGGGGACTCCTACGTCGACCACCCGAGCTTCGGCGTGGCCATAATCGGCCGCGTCCTCGAGGCGGAGGGCTTTTCCGTCGCGGTGCTGGCGCGCCCCGACCCCGACGACGCGGAGGCCTTCCGGCTGGCGGGAAGGCCGCGCCTCGCGTGGCTCGTGGCGTCCGGCGTGCTCGACTCGATGGTCTCGAGCTATACCGCGAACCGGAAGCCGCGCTCGGAGGACGCCTACGCCCCGGGCGGAAACCCCGCGCTCTGCCTGCGCGCCGACGGCACCATCGGCGCCGGCGCCAAGGGACGGGCGAACGCGCGGCCGGACCGCGCCGTCATCGCGTACGCGGCCAAGTGCCGCGAGGCGTTCAAGGGCGCGCCAGTGATCCTCGGCGGCCTCGAAGCATCGCTCCGTCGGCTTTCGCACTACGATTACCGATCCGACACGGTGCGCCGATC
>JAFGNN010000027.1 GCA_016926955.1 Spirochaetales bacterium
GATGACCGAACGGCCGGAGTAGTCGACGCGCTTGCCGAGCAGGTTCTGGCGGAAGCGGCCCTGCTTGCCCTTGAGCATGTCGGACAGGGACTTGAGCGGGCGGTTGGAGGCGCCCTTCACCACGCGCTTCTTCTTCGAGTTGTCGAAGAGCGCGTCGACCGCCTCCTGCAGCATCCGCTTCTCGTTGCGGATGATGATGTCGGGAGCGTTGAGCGCCTGGAGGCGCTTCAGGCGGTTGTTGCGGTTGATGACGCGGCGGTAGAGGTCGTTGAGGTCGCTCGTGGCGAAGCGGCCGCCGTCGAGCTGGACCATGGGCCTGAGCTCCGGCGGGATGACCGGCACCACGTCGAGGATCATCCACTCGGGCTTGTTGCCGGAGCTGCGGAAGGATTCGACGATCTCGATGCGCTTGAGGAGGCGCTTGTCGGACTTCGGGCCCTTCTCGATCATCCTGGCGCGGAGCTCGACGGCCAGCTCGTCGAGGTCGATGCCCTCGAGCAGCGAGCGGATGGCCTCTGCGCCCATGCCGGCGGTGAAGGCGCCGCCGAAGCGTTCCTGCGCCTCGTAGTACTCTTCTTCAGTCAGCAGCTGCTGCTTCTTGAGGTCCGTATCGCCCGCGTCGATGACGACATATTTCTCGTAGTAGAGCACCGAGCGGAGCGCCGCCACGGCCATGTCGAGAAGGAGACCCATTCGGCTCGGCACCGAGCGGTAGAACCAGATGTGCGAGACGGGGCTCGCGAGCTCGATGTGGCCCATGCGTTCGCGCCGCACCTTGAAGTGCGTGACCTCGACCCCGCAGCGGTCGCAGATGACGCCCTTGTAGCGGATCGACTTGAACTTGCCGCAGTAGCACTCCCATTCCTTGGTCGTGCCGAAGATGCGCTCGCAGAAGAGACCGTCCTTCTCCGGACGCAGGGTCCGGTAGTTGATGGTCTCGGGTTTCTTGACCTCGCCGTAGCTCCAGGCCCGGACCATGTCCGGGCTGGCGAGCTGTATCATGATCGAATCGAAATCCTGGATGTCCCGCATGCTATCTCCCCCTCATCTCGCCGATTCGGGCTTTGAACAAGAAATGAACCACGGAGGCACGGAGGCACAGAGACGAGAGGGAGAAAATCGATGGAGACTGAATTGTCCCATTTCCCATACTCCCTCTTCCCTCCGAATCTCCGTGTCTCCGTGGTTTCCCTTCATTAGAAGTTGCTGCCCTGCTTGTTGATCAGGTCCTCGTCGCGCTCGGTCAGCGGAATCTGCTTGCCCTTGGCGTCGTACACCTTGATGTCGAGCGCCAGGCCGCGCAGCTCCTGCACCATGACATTGAAAGCCTCGGGAATGCCGGCCGCGGTGTGCGGCTCGCCCTTCACGATGGCCTCGTAGACCTTGGCGCGTCCCGTCATGTCGTCCGACTTGATGGTCAGGAGCTCCTGCAGCGTGTTGGCGGCGCCGTAGGCCTCGAGGGCCCAGACCTCCATCTCGCCGAGGCGCTGGCCGCCGAACTGGGCCTTTCCGCCGAGCGGCTGCTGCGTGACCAGCGAGTACGGGCCGGTCGAGCGCGCGTGCATCTTGTCGTCTACAAGGTGGTGCAGCTTCATGAAGTAGATGATGCCCACGGTGACCGGGTTGATGAACGATTCTCCGGTGCGGCCGTCGCGGACCATCATCTTGGCGTTGCCGGGCAGGCCCGCCTTCTCGAGCTGCTCCTCGATCTGCTCCTGCGAGGGCGACTGGAAGACGTGGCAGCTGAACCATTCGTCCAGCGTGGACGCCGCCCAGCCGAGCTCGGTCTCCATGATCTGCCCGATATTCATTCGGGACGGGACGCCGAGCGGGTTGAGGCAGATGTCGAGCGGGGTGCCGTCCTCGAGGTAGGGCATCTCTTCGATCGGCAGCACGCGGGCGACGACGCCCTTGTTGCCGTGGCGGCCGGCCATCTTGTCGCCTTCCTTGAGCTTGCGCTTGGCGGCGATCAGGACCTTGACCACCTCCTCGACGCCGGGCGAAAGGTCGTCGTTGGCGGAGCGGCGCAGGCGCTGCACGTCGATGATGGTGCCCTCGATGCCGTGCGGCACGCGGAGGGACGAATCGCGGACGTCCTTCGCCTTCTCGCCGAAGATGGAGTTGAGCAGCTTGAACTCGGGCGTGGTCTCGGTCTCGCTCTTCGGCGTGACCTTGCCCACCAGGATGTCGCCGGCCTTGACCTTGGCGCCGACGCGGATGATGCCCTCGGCGTCCAGGTTGTCCAGGCTCTTCTCGCTGGTGTTCGGGATGTCGCGGGTAATCCGCTCCGGCCCAAGCTTGGTCTCGCGGACCTCGGTCTGGAATTCCTTGATGTGGATGGAGGTGAACATGTCCTCCTTGACCACGCGCTCGGAGATGAGGATGGCGTCCTCGTAGTTGTAGCCGTTCCAGGGGACGAAGCCCGCGAGGATGTTGCGGCCGAGCGCCAGCTCGCCGTCCTTGGTGGCGGGACCGTCGGCCAACACCTGACCCTTGAGGATCTTCTCGCCCTTCTTCACGATAGGGCGCTGCGTGTAGCAGGTGTCCTGGTTGGTCCGCGCGTACTTGATCAGCTGGTACTCGTCGCGGGCCTTCGCGTCGCCCTCGGGGATGAGGACGATGCGCGAAGCGTCGACGAATTCGACGACGCCGGCGCGCTTCGCCTTGATGAGGACGCCCGAGTCGTAGGCGGTCTTCCACTCCATGCCGGTGCCGACACGGGGCGGCTCGGTGAAGACGAGCGGCACGGCCTGGCGCTGCATGTTCGAACCCATGAGCGCGCGGTTGGCGTCGTCGTGCTCGAGGAAGGGAATGAGCGCGGCCGACACGGAGATGATCTGTTTCGGCGAGACGTCCATGTACTGGATCTCCGCCGGAGTCCGCGTCGCGTAGTCGCCCTGGTGGCGGATGGACACGGAGTTCTCGGCGAACTTGCCGTCCTTGTCGAGGCGCGCGCTCGCCTGGGCGATGAAGTAGCGGTCCTCGTCCATGGCGGACAGGTACTCGATCTCGTCCGACACCTTGCCCTTGGCGGCCTTGCGGTAGGGCGTCTCGAGGAAGCCGTACTCGTTGACCGTGGTGTAGGTGGCCAGCGAGACGATGAGGCCGATGTTCGGACCTTCCGGGGTCTCGATGGGGCACATGCGGCCGTAGTGGGTGTAGTGGACGTCGCGGACCTCGAAGCCCGCGCGGTCGCGCGAGAGGCCGCCCGGGCCGAGGGCGTTGAGGCGGCGCTTGTGGGTCAGCTCGGCGAGAGGGTTGACCTGGTCCATGAACTGCGAAAGCTGGCTGGAGCCGAAGAATTCCTTGATGGCCGCCACGACCGGCTTGATGGACACGAGGTCCTGGGGACGGATGGTGTCCGTCTCCTTGAGGCTCATGCGCTCTTTGGCGATGCGCTCCATCCGGCTGAAGGCGCTCTTCATCACGTTGGCGAGCAGCTCGCCGACGGAGCGGACGCGGCGGTTGCCCAGGTGGTCGATGTCGTCGACGTTGGACTCGCCGTAGTACACCGACATGAGGTACTTCATCGTCCCGATGATGTCCTCGCGGGTCAGCGTGAATTCCTTGACGGGCACCGGGTGGTCGAACTTCTTGTTGAGCTTGTACCGGCCGACCTTGCCGAGATCGTAGCGCCGGGCGGTGAAGAACATGCCGTGCAGGTCGCGCTCGGCGTTCTCAACGGTGATGGGCTCGCCGGGAAGGAGGGTCGTGTAGACGGCGGCCAGCGCGTCGGCGCGGGTCGGCTCGTCCTGGGTCGGATCTTCCTTGACCAGCTTGATGTCCTCGCGCTCGAGGCAGTTGAGGATCATGTCCCAGTGGAGTCCGTCGGCGTGCTCGAAGTCGATGAGCTCCACCTCGGTGACGCCCTGGGCGACGAGCTCGTCCACGTCGTGGAGGTGGAGCTTGTCGCCGGCGCGGTAGATCTTGCGGCGGTCGTCGGCGTCGCCGACCCAGACCGCGCGGGCCAGCTGCCGGTTGACGGCGCGGTCGCGGTCGCCGCGCTCCTCCGACAGGTGGACCTTCTCGGACTTGTAGAAGGCGGAGACTACCTCCTCGCGGGTCTCGAAGCCGAGGGCGCGCAGGAACATGGTCCCGAGGATGCGCTTCTTCCGGTCGATCTTGGCGTAGATCAGCTCCTTCTTCTGGTCGATCTCGAACTCGAGCCAGGAGCCGCGGTACGGGATGATCCGGGCGGAATATACGCCCTTCTCGTGGCTGAAGATGACGCCGGGCGAGCGGTGGATCTGCGAGACGACGACGCGCTCGGCGCCGTTGATGATGAAGGTGCCGCGGTCGGTCATGAGGGGGACGTCGCCGAGATAGATCTCCTTCTGGCGGATCTCGCCCGTCTTCTGGAAGACGAGGTTGATGCGCGCCTTGAGGGGGACGGCGTAGGTCAGGCCTTTCGACTTGCACTCGATCTCCGAGTACTTCATGGAGCCCTCGTCGAGCGAGTAGTCCTCATACTCGAGGAGCATGTCTCCGTTCGGGCTCTCTATGGGGAAGGTGTTCCGGAAGACTTCCTCCAGACCCTGGAGGTCCTTGGGGTCGCCGGCCCGGGTCCGGTCGCGCTGAAGGAAGCGCTCGTAGCTGGACAGCTGTATGTCGATGAGGTCCGGAAGCTCCATCGCCTCGCGGAATTCCTTGCCGATGTAGGTCCGGCGTATTTTCTTCTCGGTATAGGCCATCCTAACCCCCTGTATCGCCCTGCAAACAACCGCCGAAAATTATATGGAACGGAAACGCTATGTCGAACGCCCTCGCGCCGGAAGCGCGGTGGCGGATCGTGCTGATTCGGGTCCCGATCCCGGAATCGGGAAAGATCGGATCGCCCGCGGCACGGGGACCCCCGGAAGTCCGCCGGGGTGCCGCCCTGCGGGGCGCGTCGCGGGGCCCGGCCGTCCGGCCGGCCCCGGGAGACGCGAAAAGGGCCCGCGCGCGTGACCGCGCGGGACCCCGGCCGCCCGTTCCCGTGAGGGACGGGCGACCCTGAGTACGTTCTCGGAATTCCGCGGGGCGGAATTATTTGACCTCAACGGCTCCGCCGGCGTCGGTGATCTGCTTCTTGATCTTCTCCGCCTCATCCTTCGGGATGCCTTCCTTGAGGGGCTTGTCGCCGGCCTCGACCAGGTCCTTCGCCTCCTTGAGCCCGAGGCCGGTGATGGCGCGGACTTCCTTGATGATGGCGATCTTCTTGTCGGCCGGAACGCCGCCCTTCAGGATGACGGTGAACTCGGTCTGCTCCTCGGCGGCGGGGCCGGCGGCGGGGCCGGCGGCGACGGCGACGGGGGCGGCGGCGGTGACGCCGAACTTGTCCTCCATGGCCTTGATGAGGGCGGCGACTTCGGTCACCTTCATCTCGGCGATGGCGTCGAGGATCTGCTCGTTGGTGATGGCTGCCATATTATCTTCTCCTTGAAAAGCTTCGGAATCCCGTACGGGAGACCTTTGAAAGGCCCACAGGAACGGCAGCTAACCGGAAGCCTGAAGGCCGGATTCAATGAATCGGCGCGACGGTCCGGCCTTTAAGCCTGACCCTCCGCGGGCGCCTCGGGAGCCGGAGCCGCTTCCGCGACGGGGGCTTCGGGCGCGGGAACTTCGGCGGCCGGAGCCGGCGCGGCTTCGGCGACGGGAGCCTCGGCAGCCGGAGCGGCTTCGGCGACGGGAGCGGCCTCGGCCTTGGCCGGGGCGCCTCCCTGCTCGGCCTTCTGCTCTTCCACCGCCTTGAGCGTGTAGACGAGGTTCTGGACCGGGGCGCGCATGACCGACATGAGCATCGCGATGAGCGTGTTCTTGCCGGGGAGCCTCGCGTAGGCATCCATGGCGGCCGCGTCGAGGAAATCCTTCTCGACCAGGCCGCCCTTCAGCTTGACGGGGTTCTCCTTCGCGAAATCCGCGATGATCTTGGCGACCTCGTTCGAATCCGCCGTGGCGAACGCCACCGCGGTCGGCCCGACGAGCATTCCGGCGGCCTGGGGGTAGGAAGCCTGCTCGAAGGCGATGCGGGCGAAGTTGTTCTTCACCACGTGGAATTCGGCGTTCTTGGCCCGGAGCTGCTTGCGGAGCGAGGTGATCTGCTCGACCGTCATGCCGCGGTATTCCGCGAAGACGAAATCGTTGGCCGAGGCGATCTTGGTCGCGAGCTCCCCGATGGCCTCCACCTTGGAAGGCTGGGTTTTCTTAGCGCGGAGTGCCATGGCTTACCTCTCGACCTTCGCCTGGGCGACGCGGACGCTGGGGCCCATCGTCGAGGCGACGTATACGGACTGGACGAACTCGCCCTTGACGTCGGAGGGGCGCTTGCGGCCGATCTCGGCGAGGACGAGGCGGAGATTCTCGGCGATCTGGGCGGCCTCCATCGAGGTCTTGCCGACGGCGAGATGGACGATGCCCGTCTTGTCGGTGCGGAACTCGGTGCGGCCCTTGCGGAGCTCGTCGATGGCGTTCTTGATCTCGAAGGTGACCGTGCCGGTCTTGGGGTTCGGCATGAGGCCGCGGCGGCCGAGGACCATGCCGAGCTTGCCGACGTCCTTCATCATGTCGGGCGTGGCGACGGCGATGTCGAAGTCGAGCCAGCCGCCCTTCACCTTCTCGATGAGCTCGTCGGCGCCCGCGACGGCGGCGCCCGCGTCGAGGGCTTCCTTCACGCGCTCGCTCTTGCAGAACACGAGCACGCGCTTCTCGGCGCGGAACTGGTGCGGCAGCACGAGGGTGTCGCGGACCGACTGGCTCTTCTTGAGGTTGAGCCGGACGTGGAGTTCGACGGTCTCGTCGAACTTGGCGAACTTGGCCTCCTTGAGGAGGGCGCAAGCCTCGTCGACCTCGTACTCGCGTTCGCGGTCGACTTTCTTGGACGAATTGACGTAGTTCTTGCCGTGCTTCATGGCCTTACAGCTCCGTCTCGACGCCCATGGAACGGGCGGTGCCTGCGATGATCTTCATGGCTGCCTGGAGATCGTTGGCCGACAGGTCGGGCATCTTGAGCTTCGCGATCTCCTCGAGCTTCGCCTTCGGAAGCTTGGCGACCTTCTGCTTGTGGGGGATCGGGGAACCCTTGTCGATGCCGGCGCCCTTCTTGATCAACACCGACGCCGGGGGCGTCTTGGTGATGAACGTGAAGGTCTTGTCCTTGTAGACGGTGATGACGCACGGGATCGTGAGCCCGGGCTCCATCGACTTTGTCCTGTCGTTGAACTGCTGACAGAACTGCGGAGCGCTCACGCCGTGCGGGCCGAGCGCGGGGCCGACGGGCGGGGCCGGGGTGGCCTTGCCTGCCGGGCACTGCAGCTTGATCATCGCGGTGACGACTTTCTTCGCCATTCGTGACTCCTTTCGTGGTGTACTCGGCCGATCGCGGAAAGCGCCCGCGGCCGCGAACTCGCGTTCGCGCGTCGCCGGGTTCCGTACCGGGGCCGAGATAGCGTCCGGAACCCACCCGGGCCCGCGGACTCCCATCTTGCGGAGGTAACACCTCGTGCTATGAGAAGCGCATCAGCGATCCCGCGAGGAATCGAGGATGCAACCGCTGTGCAAAGAACTCGAGCCAGGCCGCGCCCGCGTCTGCGGAATCTCGCGGCGGCCGGCCGCACGGAAAACGTAAACGCCGGGAGCCCGAAGGCTTCAGGCGGAAATCACACCTTCTCGACCTGCAGCATGTCGACCTCGACCGGCGTGGCGCGCCCGAAGATGCCGACCATGACCTTCAGCTTGGACTTGTCCTGGCTGACTTCCTCGATGGTTCCCGTGAACGACTCGAAGGGGCCCTCGATGATCTTGACCTGCTCGCCGGCCTGGAAGGCCTGCTTCGAGCGGACGGTCCGCTCTCCCTTTATCTCGCCGGCGCGCTGCAGGATCGAGCGCGCTTCGTCGGGGGAGATCGGGGAAGGCTTGTGGTTCTGGGTAGCGCCGACGAAGCCGGTGACGCCCTCGACCTTGCGGATGGTGGAACAGGTCGCCTTCCACTCGCCCTCGGGAAGGTCCATCTCGACGAGGATGTAGCCGGGCAGGATCTTGCGGGCGCTGGTCCGCTTCTTCCCGTCCTTGACGTCCACGACGTCCTCGCTCGGCACCTTGACGTCGGTCACCACGGCGGAATCGAGATCGCCGTTGGCGAGCTTCATCCGGATGATCTTCTCGATCTTGTTCTCGTATCCGGAATAGACGTGCAGGACGTACCAGGACTTGGCCATGCGCTCTCCCGTAGCCTATCGGAAGATCACGTCGATCCCCCTGACGAGGAGGAAATCGACGAATCCGAGGAAGGCGGCGACGATGACGACGGAGACGACGACCACCTTGGTCGAGGCCACGACGTCCTCGCGCGAGGGCCAGACGACCTTGCGGAGCTCGGCGTAGCTGTCCTTGAAGAACTGGGCGATCTTTTTCATTGCGGCGCCTCCGGGAACAAGCCGCCGGTACCATGCCGGCGGACGGGATTTTCAGACAGGCCAGGAAGGATTCGAACCCTCAACATCCGGTTTTGGAGACCGGCGCTCTACCATTAGAGCTACTGGCCTTCGCGAACCCGGAGCGCTCCCAGGAAGAACGCGCCCGGCCCGCGAAGCGGAACCCGAGGCTCCGCTGAGCGGCAACGACCCACAGGGCCGGCCGGCTTACTTTATCTTGGTTTCCTTGTGCGGGGTGTGCTTCTTGCACCACTTGCAATACTTGGAGAGCTCGAGCTTCTCCTGCATCGTCTTGCGGTTCTTGCTGGTGGAATAGTTGCGGCGCTTGCACTCGGTGCACTGGAGGGCGATCAGCTCGACGACCTGCTTCTTGGCAGCCATGTTGCGTTCCTTGAAAAAAGGTAGTATGGCGCCGCGGACTCAAGCCGGAACGCCCACCGATGCAAAGCGGCCACCCGAAAGCGACCGTCGACCAGTCTTTCTCTGGGTCGGGACATATCGTCGCCGACTTGCAGCGCATCCCGGCACCGCCGGAACGCAGGTTATGCGAATCGCGCGGATTCGCGGAAAGCCCTCGAACGGGATCGAACCGTTGACCTTATCCTTACCATGGATACGCTCTGCCAACTGAGCTACAAGGGCGCAACGAACGGCGGTACTTTACCGGAATCGATCGATTCGTGTCAAGCGCCCCCGCTCCCGCGGATTCCATCGTCCGCGGCGCCGGGACCCGACGCGCCCCTGGCCCGCCGGGCCAGCGCGGAGAGAAGGAAGGAGGCGACCCGGTCCTTCGTGAGGACGAGCAGGGCGACGCCGATCGCCCCGAAAACGAGGGTCTTCGCGAGCAGGGGCAGCCCCGCGGACACAAGGCGCGAGCTCGAAGCCCCGAAAGCGGACTCGAGCGGGCCGGCGATGAGCAGGACGGGCACGGCCGCGACGGATGAAAGGAGCGCGAGCCTCGCGACGTAAGCGAGGGTGGAGCGCAACGCCGCCTCCATGCCGTCCAGCCGCGCCTTGATGAGCATGACGACGAGGATGATCATGTTGATGCCGCTCGCGAGCGAAAGGGCGAAGGCGATTCCGCCGCCGCCCATCAGCGTGGCCAGCGCGAAGGCCAGCGCGATGTTGGCGCCGAAGCTGGCCACGCCGGCCCAGGTCGGATTTCGGGTGTCGCCACGGGCGTAGAAGGCCGGCGCGAGCAGCCGGTTCGCGGCTATGAAAAACAGCCCCGTCATGTGCCAGAAAAAGGCCCCCGTGGTCAGGTCCACGGACGCTTCGTCGAATTCGCGAGCCTTGAAAAGCAGCGCGACGATGTCGCGGCCGGCAGTCATCGAGAAGACCGCGACCGGGACCGTGACGAGGGCGACGGCGTCCAGGGCGCGCCCCAGGCTCGCCGAAAAGCGCTTCCACTCCCGGCCCGCCGCCAGTCCGGAGAGTTCCGGGAGCAGCACCGTGCCCACCGACACGGCGAAGACGCCGAGGATGAGCTCCTGGAGCCGCAGCGAGAAGGTCAGCGCCGTCGCGACGCCGACGCCGGTGCGCGAGGCCACCGCGGTGCAGACCAGGTCGTTGAGCTGGTAGGCGGCCATGCCGATTATCGTCGGCGCGATGAGCGTCAGGACCCGCCGGACGCCGGGGTTGCGGAAGGCGCGCCGGGGGCCGACGAAACCGAAGCGGAAGCCCCGGCGCAGCACGTAGGGCAGCTGCCAGAGCGCCTGGGCCAGTCCGCCCGCCAGGACGCCGATCGCCATGGCCCTCGCGGGGTTCGCCGTGAAACGCGACACCAGCCAGGGCACGGTGATGAAACAGACGTTGAACAGGATGGGCGCGAAGGCGGCCGGGGCGAAAACCCCCACGGAGTTGAGGATGCCCTGCAGGAGGGCCGCGAAAGACACCAGCGCGAGATAGGGAAACATGATCCGCGTCAGCGCGGCGGTCTCGACCGGCTCCGTGTCGAAGAGCCCGACCACGAGGGGCGCCGCGGCGATGCCCAGCGCCGTCGCGAGCCCTACGAGCAGGGTCAGGGCGCTGAACATGGCCGAAAGGAACTCCCCGCGTTCCTCTTCGCTCGCGTCGCGGAGGTAACCCTTGAAGGTGGGAATGAAGGCCACGGCCACGGAGCCTTCGGCGAAGAGGCGGCGCAGGAAATTGGGGATCATGAAGCCGATGGTGAAGGAATCGGCAAGCCCCGCGGTGCCCATGAAGGCCGCGCGCGTCATCTCGCGCACGAGGCCGAGCACGCGCGAAACGAGGGTCAGGAGGGACAGCCGGCCGCTCTCGCGGACCATGCGTCCCGCTTCGGGCGCTTCGTCGGACATGGGCGGTACCATAGCGCCGGGATGCCGGCGGCATCAAGCGCCCGTCGGCGCCCCGGCGGCCCGACGGGGAGCGCCGCGTTTTCCGCCGACGGCCTTGCGCGCTAGCCCTCGCTCGGGTAGGATGGCGCCGCGGAACGCGCCCGATTCCGGGCGCCGCACCGCGGTCATCGCCATAAAGTCCGGAAGCCGACGAGTCCGAAGGGAGCGCCGGCGCTGAGGAGAGTATCGTGAGCCAGGAACTCAAGCCGGTCAACGCGAAGCGTTGCTACGCATGCATACAATGGGACGGAACCCGTTCGTACAACGCCGAGCTGCAGATCGTGAAGGTAGACCCGGGCATCCTGGGTTTCTGCCGCATCACTCGGCAACAGGTCAAGGGAACCCATCACTGCCCCCAGTTCTTCCAACTTCGCTAGCGGCCTCCGGAAACGGACGGCGGGAAGGCCGGGGACGGTCCCCCTCCCCTCCCGCCGACGATTCCGGAAGCTCCGACGCGCCCGCCGGGCGCCCGCTCACACGGCTGCGACGCCTTCCCCTCTCGCCCCCACGAGCGCTTCCTCTTCCTTCTCTTCCATGAACTGCGCCTCGTAGAGCCTCCGGTAGTAGCCCCTGCGCGCCAGGAGCTCGCGGTGCGTGCCCCGTTCGACCACGCGGCCGTCGCGGAGCGCCACGATCAGGTCGGCGTGGACTATGGTGGACAGCCGATGGGCGACCACGAGCGTGGTCCGGCCCGCCAGGGCGACCTTGGCCGCCTCCTGCACGAGCTTCTCGGTCTCCGCGTCCACCGAGCTCGTCGCCTCGTCGAGCACGACGATGGCCGGATCCGCCAGCACCGCGCGCGCGATGGACACGAGCTGCTTCTGGCCCGTCGAGAGCAGGGCGCCGCCTTCGCCGACGGGCGATTCGTACCCCTTCTCGAAGCCGACGATGAACTCGTGCGCGCGCGCGAGCCGCGCAGCCTCCTCCACCTCGGCGTCCGTCGCGTCGAGACGTCCGTAACGGATGTTTTCGCGGATGGTGCCGGTGAAGAGGTAGGGCTGCTGCAGCACGTAGCCCAACTTGCCCCGGAGCCAGGCGAGCGGCAGCTCGCGGTAGTCCGTGCCGTCGATCAGGATGCGTCCCGAAGTCGGCTCGTAGAAGCGGCAGGCCAGGTTGACCGTCGTGCTCTTCCCCGAGCCCGTCTCGCCGACGAAGGCCACGGTTGCGCCCGCGGGCACCTCGAGGCTGAAGTCGTGCAGGACGACGGGACCGTCGCCGTAGCGGAAGGAGACGTTCTCGTAGACGATGCGCCCGGAAAGGCGCGGCGCCCGCGCGCCGGGGCCGGCCGAACGGAGGCGCTCCAGGGCGGCCGGGGTGTCGACTATCTCCGCCTTCTCGTCGAGGAGCCCCACGACCCGCTCGGCGCTGGCCTGCGCGTACTGCACGTCGGCCAGCACGCGCGCGAGGTCCGTGGCGGGGTCGAAGAACTGCAGGGCCGCGAAGACGAAGGCGACCAGGGTTCCGTAGGTGATGGCCCCGTCGATGGCCGCCGAGCCGCCCTTCCACAGCGAAAGCGCGGTGCCGACGTAGCCGAGCGCGATCACCGCGGGCAGGTAGAACGCGGAGAGCACGAGGTGCCTGGTGGAGGCGAGCCGCATGGCCTCGCTCTTGCCCCGGAAGTCTCGGCCGCGGCCCCGTTCGGCGCCGAGCACCTTGACCGCCCGCGCGCCCCGGATGTCCTCGCCGTAGGCCGCGGTCAGCTTCGAGTTGAGGGCGCGAACCTCGCGCGAGCGCGCGAACAGCTTCTTCTCGACGACGACCGAGAGCGCGACGAGGGGCGGCAGCACCGCCAGCGTCACCGCGGCCAGGCCCGGGTGGCGGAGGAACATGAGCGCTCCCATGCCGGCCATGACCGAAAAGCCCCAGGTGGCGTCGACGAGCCCCCAGGCCACAACGTCGGCGAGTCGGCCGATGTCGGAGGTGACGCGCGCCAGGATCCAGCCCGCGCTCGACCTGTCGTAATAGGCCAGGTCGAGCCGCTGGAGCCGCTCGAAGCAGGCCTGCCGGATGGCGCGGTTCATGCCCATCTCGAGCTTGCCGCTCTCGCCGATGAACAGCCGGATCATGGCCGCCTGGAGCGTCATGGCCGCCGCCCAGAACGCGATGAAGGCCGGCAGGGCTTCCATGCGGCCCCCGACCACGATGACGTCGAGCACCCAGCCCGTGATGAAGGGGCTCGCGGCGTCATAGGCCGCCACCAGCATCATCATGCCGATGACAAGGATGAAGCGGCCCTTGTGCGCCGCCGCGAAACGCAGCAGCTTGCGCCAGGTCTCGAACTTGAACGGCTTCTTCGTATCAATCTCTTCCATCATTTTCCACCAAGGTTCGGTATCGTCCCGCGGGCAGGGCGCCGGCGGGACGGTCCGGATCAGGCCGAGACGGCCTCGGGCTCGGCGTCCGCCGCGCCGCCAGTGGCGGGAGCGTCGGCCGAAGGTTTCGGTTCGTCCGCGGACGAAGCGTCCGCCGCGGCGAATTCCTGTTCAAGGCCGGTCTGGATCTCCCAGACGCGGCGGTAGAGCCCCGGGCGGGCCAACAAGTCCTCGTGCGCGCCGATCTCGGCGACGCGGCCCTTTTCGAGCACGACAATGCGATCGGCGGCGGCCAGCGTGGTCATCCGGTGGGAAACCATGATGGTCGTGACGCCCCGGCCGCCGTTCGAGGCCGCCAGCGCCGCGCGCACGGCCGAGTCGGTCTCCGTATCGAGCGCCGAAAGGGCGTCGTCGAGCACGAGCACGTCCGGCCTGCGGGCCAGGGCTCGGGCTATTGCCGCCCGCTGCCGCTGGCCTCCGGAGAGGGTCACGCCTTCCTCGCCGACCCTGGTCTCCCAGCCCTCGGGGAAGCCCGCGACCGTGGAGCTCAACCCGGAATTCGCGGCGAGCCCTGCGAGCCCCGCTTCGTCCATCGTCTCCCCCTCGCCCAGCCCCAGCGTCACGTTCCCGCGCAGGGTGTCGGAGAACAGGAACGGTTCCTGCAGCACTATGCCGACGCGTTCGCGGAGCGAGCGCTTGGAGATTTCGCGCAGGTCGACGCCGTCGAGCCTGATGGAGCCCGAATCCGGCTCCATGAGCCGTCCGAGCAGGTGGGCCAGGGTTGATTTTCCGCCGCCGGTCCGCGCCAGGATGGCCACGGTCTCGCCGGGTTCCACCGAGAAGCTGACCCCGTCGAGCACCGGCTGCCCCTCCGCGAAGGCGAAGGACACGCGGTCGAACTCGATGCGTCCGCGCCCCCGGGCCTCGAGGGTTCCGTCGTCGCCGTACTCGTCCGGCTCGTCGAGGATCTCGTCGAGGCGCTTCATGGCCACCACGGTCTTTCCGAGGTCGGTCAGGGTGCGGCCGAGCTGGCGCACCGGCCAGAGCAGGCGCCCCACGTAGGCGAAGAAGGCCACGAGCGTGCCCGGGCTGACCAGGCCCCGCGAGGCGAGCGTGGCGCCCACCGCGAGCACGAGGCCGGTCTGGGCCATGCACATCCAGCCGGAGATGGACCAGTACCATCCGAACAGGTCGATGAGCTTCCTCACCTCGTCGGTGAAGCGCCGGTTGCCGTCCGAGAGGCGTCCGAGCTCGAAATCCTCGCGGGCGAAGGCGCGGACCACGCGGACGCCGTGCAGGTTCTCCTGCACGAGCTGGCTCAGGGCCGCCTCCGCCTCGTCGCTGGCCAGGAAGGCCTTCTGGATCTTCCGGAAGAACAGGTACGAGAAGGCGAAGATGCCGGGGACGATGGGCAGCGCCGCCAGGGTCATGCGCCGGTCGACGCCGAGCATGGCCACAAGGGTCAGGACGAGCAGGGCTACCGCACGCGCCACGTCCACGAACTGGGTTGCCAGGAAGCGCTTGACCGTGTCGACGTCGCTGGTGCAGCGCTGGACGAGGTCGCCTGACGAGGCTTCGCCGAAATAGCGGTAGGGAAGGTCGAGGATGCGCGCGTGCAGGGCGTCGCGGAGCCGCTTGGTTGTGCGCTCCGCGGCGACCCCCGCCAGGGCGCCGCGCAGGAACATGAGCAGGGCGCTGACCAGCCCCGCCGCCACGAAGACGAGGGCGCAGATCCAGATGGACCGGGCCAGGGCGGACATGCCGCCGAGCCGGTCGACGAGCCCCATGACCCACGCCGGCGCGTCGCTCTCGCGGCCGCCGATGACGGAATCGAGGACGAAGCGCAGGACCAGCGGGTCGACGAGCGAGACCGCCGCCTGCAGGAGTATGGCCAGGATGGCTCCGGCGAAGAGGAGGCGCGAGCCTCGCAGGGCCCGGAACAGGTGGACGGGGGGCTTCGATTTCTTCGTTTCAGGATGCATGGATGATACCGTCGCGTGCTTGCGCGTGGCCGGTCCGGCGAGCGGGCGTGAGCGCGTCGACCATGCGACGGAACGCTCCGGCCCGCGCCGGATGCTGCATTGACTTGAATTGTGCGGCTATGAGCGCGCGCCTCGCCCGGAAGGCGAAGGCGGCGTCGGGAAACCGGAAACCGGACGAAGCCGGTCTCTACGATTCCAGGCGGGCCTTCGTCCGGGAGGGCGCGGTTGCCGCAACTGCGTTGCTCGTTACCATGGGTCTCCCCCTCGCGAAGTGTGATGCGCGACTCTAGTGCCGCCCTTCCGGACGTGTCAAGCGCCCGTGTCGCTTTACAGTCGGCAGATCGGCGCCGACAATGGAACGAAGGACCACCAATGAAGCGAAACGCCATGATTCCGCCCCTCGCGCCGGCCCTCCTCCTTTTGGCGCTGGCCTCCGCCCCGCTCCACGCCGAGGTTTCGTTCGGCGGGCTCGATCTGGCCGAGGACGGCCGCCTGCTCTACACGGCGACCATCGACCTGCCCGGATCGGCTTCATTCCGCACCTTGTTCATGGCCGAACTCGGAAGCGGCGAAACGACCCAGCTGAGCTTCTACCCCGAGCACGTCGAGCTCGTGGACGACGGCCGTACCCTCCAGGTGCAGAACCGGCTCGGCGTCTACCGCACGGGAGCGGACCTGTCCGAGCTCAAGGCGGTGGCGGGCTTCCCGAGTTTCGCGCGGGGCGCTCCGCCCCAGTCCGGCAAGCTCCTGGCCTCCAGTCCCTCGCCGGACGGAAAGTGGCTGCTCTACCTGGCTCCGGTCTCGGCGGCCTACGGGAACCTCATGCTGCTCGACGTCGCCTCGGGAAAATCGACGGCGGTGGCGGAACGCGTGGGCTTCTCGGTGGAGGAATTTCCCGCGAGCTGGTCGCCGGGCTCCGACGCCTTCGTGTACGCGCGGGACGGGAACATCCACTATTATTCGATCGAGCAGCATCGCGCCGGAAGGGTCATCGAGGAAGCGTACCGGCTGCTCGGAGACGGACGCATGGAAGCCCTGCGCTGGGGCGCCGACGGCTACCTCTACATGGTCAAGAACCGCTCCGTCTACCGGATCATGCCGGCCGAATTCTTCACGCAGGCCCTGTACGCCGGACTCGTCACCATCGGCACCATGGTCGGTTCCATGCCCTTCCCCTTCGATCCGAACTTCGATTCCTTCTGGATCTCGCCCGACGGCCTCAAGATCCTGCTGTGCAAGGGAGGACGCAACCTCTTCCTGTACTACCTGGATCCGGACGACTACGGCAGGGAAGCGAGGATCAACGCCCTGCCCTACCTGTTCCTGCAGGGCGATACCACCATCCGTACGGTGCTCTGGCCGGAAAGCGACCAGGTGACCATCTTCACGAGCTCGCTCGACTCGGGGAAGCGCGTATCGGCGGCCTACCGCGTGAGCGCGCCCGCCGGCCCCGGCGACCTCGGACTCTCGCCCAGCTTCCGCAAGCTCGAGACGGGCAGCGCCGTTTCGATCTCCATGTCGCCCGACGCGACCAAGGTCGCGCTGGCCGGGTCGGACGGCGTCATAGTGCGCAAGTATTCCGACTGGACCCTCTCGGCCACGATAAGCGCGCCCGGCACCCTGCACGCGATCTGGCTCGACGACCGGGAGCTCGTGGTGGCGGGCGACCGGAGCATCGAGCTGGTTCCCGTCGCTGGCGGAGCCCGGCGCCTGATAGGAGTCTCGCAGGCGGATCGTCACGGCTGGTCCGCCGCGAGCGCCGGCGCGGTCGCCGTCGAGGCGGCGGGCGTCGCCTGGGAACGCGCCCCGGGAAGCGCGCTCTGGACCAGGGCACCGGCCTACGCCGCGAGGACGCCGTCCGCCGGAAGCGCCGCGTGGCGCGTCTACCTCGACGAACTCGACTCCGGATCCTACCGGAACGTCGTCATGGTGCGCTCGATCAAGGGGCTCGGGACCCGAAGCTTGATCGCGAAGCCCGAGACGGGCTGGGATCCCTTCCCCGCATCCGAGGAGACGCCCGCGGGACTCGCCTTCGAGCACGGATCGCGCATACGCCGCCGCGAGGTCGCGCTCGTCTTCAACGCCTACGACGATCCGACCGGCCTCGCCGGCGTGCTCGACACCCTCGCGGAGTTCGGCATACGCGCCACCTTCTTCCTGAACGGCGAATTCATCCGCCGCAACCCCGGCGCCACGCGGATGATCGCGGAGAGCGGCCACGAAGTCGGCAACATGTTCTTCTCGACCTACGATCCGACCGACGCCCGCTTCCGCGTGGACGGGGAGTTCGTGCAGCGGGGCCTCGCGCGCACGGAGGACGAGTACTTCGCGGCCACCGGCAAGGACCTCTCGCTGCTCTGGCACACACCCTGGTACTCGACCAGCACGGTGACGCTCGAGGCCGCGGAGGGAATGAACTACCGCTACATCGGCCGGGACGTCGACCCGCTCGACTGGGTGCCCGCCACCGAGAAGCTGGCTCCGGGACTCTACCTAGACGCCCCGGAAATCGTCGAACGGGTCGTCGAGCGCAAGAAGCCCGGCTCCATCATTCCGATACGCATCGGCGTGCCGCCGGGCGGGCGCGACGACTACCTGTTCGCCGAGCTTTCCCTGCTCCTGAACGCCCTGCTCAAGGAAGGCTACGAGATAGTCCCGGTCTCGACCCTGGTCGAGCACGCCGAATAAGGGAGGGAAGGCATGGCCCCGAAGAAGCTGCTCCTGCCCGCGTCCGAACTCTCCTACGGCATCCGGAGCGAAGCGGTCGAGCGGCTCGACGGCGGTGCCTGGGGCGAGGAGATAATCGGCCAGGGCCGCGCCATGGAAGCCCTCCGCATGGGCATCGAGATCCGCGCGCGCGGGTACAACGTCTTCGTGACGGGAACGCCCGGCACGGGGCGGCGCACCGCCGCGCTCAGGGCCATCCGCGGCTACCAGCCGGCTCGGCTCCAGCTTCGCGACACCGCCTTCGCCTTCAATTTCCAGAGGGCGCACGAGCCGGTTGCCCTCAGCTTCCCGGCCGGCGGGGCGCGCCTCTTCAAGGAAGACCTGCACCGCTTCATCGAGAACGTGAAGAAGCTGGTGCGGCTCCAGCTCGAAAGCGACGAGTTCAAGACACGGCAGGCAGCCCTGGCGAGCGCCTGGGACGCCGAGGAGAACGAGCGGCTCGCCGCGTTCGAGGCGGAGCTGGCCTCCGAAGGCTTCCGGGTGCTCCAGGTGGAGGACGAAACCGGCACCTCGAGCGCGGATCTCGTGGCGGTGGTCGACGGCGAGCCCGTCGGCTTCGAGGAACTGCAGACCCGCGTGGCCTCCGGCGCCATGAAGCCCGAGGCCTTCGACGCCCTGCGCTCGCGCTACTACGATCGCATGGACCGCATGAAGCGCCTTTTCACGGAGCTCCGCCGCGGCAGGGTCGACCTGGAGGAGAAGCTCGAGAAGCTGCGGGACGAGACGCTCCGTCCCCACGTGATGGCCGAGGCCGCCTTCCTCCGCGACCGCTCCGGCGGCGCGGCGGTGCACGCCTGGATAGACGGGCTCTCGGCAGACGTGCTCAAGCACATCTACCTGTTCAGGCACGAGGACGAGGGCGAGAAGAAGGGCAAGGGTTCGCCGCTCGCCCGCTACGGCCTGAACATAGTCGTGGACAACGGCAACGCGAAGCGCCCGCCGCTGGTCTTCGAGACTCATCCGACCTGGGCCAACCTCTTCGGCTCCATCGAAGGCGCGGAGGCCGGCGACCGCACGGCCTACCTGCGGATACGCGCGGGCGCCCTGCTCAAGGCGGCGGGCGGCTTCCTCGTGCTGCGCGCCGAGGACGTGGCCGCCGACGAGGAGGTGTGGAACCGGCTGAAGCGCGTGCTGCAGACCCAGACCCTGGAAATACAGGGCCGCGAGGGCCCCTTCGTCCAGGGCGGCCCCCAGGCCAAGCCCGAGGCCGCGCCCTGCGACGCCAAGGTGGTCATGATAGGCGCCGACCCCCTCTACGACCTGCTCTACGAGCGCGACCCCGACTTCGGCAAGCTCTTCAAGGTCGTGGCGGAGCTCGACGACACCATGCCCGCCGACGACGCGGCCCTGAGGCAGTACGTCGCCTTCGTCCGCAAGATAGCCGCCGAGGAGGAGCTCCCCGCCTTCGGCAAGGGCGCGGTCGCGGCCGTGATCGAGCGGGCGGTGCAGCTCTCGGGGCGGAAGGACCGGCTTTCCACCAGGTTTTCCGCCATCGCCGACCTGGTCCGCGAAGCCGGCTGGCGCGCGCGGCGGGCGGGCAGGAGCGAGGTCGACGCCGATTCCGTCGAACTCGCGGTGGCCGGCCGGGACCGCATGGGTTCCATGCCGGAGGAGAAATTCGCCGACGCGGCGGCCGCGGGCGAGATCGTGATCGACATAGCCGGGTCGGCGGTCGGCCGCGTGAACGGCCTCGCGGTCCGCGACCGGGGCTTCTACGCCTTCGG
This sequence comes from Spirochaetales bacterium, assembly GCA_016926955.1. Lineage (GTDB taxonomy): Bacteria > Spirochaetota > Spirochaetia > Treponematales > UBA12059 > JAFGNN01. Next base: position 19,511 of record JAFGNN010000027.1, read on the forward strand.
AACGCCGGTGGTCATCTCGGCGCAGGTCAGCCCCGGAGAGACCGGCGTGCTCAACATCGAAGGCGAGTCAGGCCTGTCCGGCGAGATCTACGACAAGGCCGTGCTGATCGTGGAAGGCTTCCTCCGGAGCCGCTACGCGCGCGACTTCCCCCTCCTGGTGACCGCGGGCGTCTGCTTCGAGCAATCCTACGGCGGCGTGGAAGGCGATTCGGCCTCGTGCGCGGCGGTGCTCGCCCTGCTCTCGTCCATTTCGGGCGTGCCGCTCCGGCAGGATATCGCCGTGACGGGATCGCTCAACCAGTGGGGCATGACCCAGGCGGTCGGCGGCGTGGCGGAGAAGGTCGAGGGCTGGTTCCGGGTCTGCCGCCGCTCCGGCTTCACCGGCAAGCAGGGCGTGCTGATTCCCCGGACCAACGTGGTCAACCTGGTGCTCTCGCGGGAGCTCCGGGAAGCCGCCGAAGCAGGCGAATTCTCCATCTGGACCGCCGGCGACATCGACGAGGCCATCGAGGTCATGTCCGGCATGGCACCGGGAGCCCCGGACGGGCGCGGGCAGTTCCCCCAGGACAGCTTCAACGGCCGAGTCCGCCGCGAGCTCCTGGCCATGGCGAAGGCGGCCAAAGAATACCTGTGATCGTCGCCGGGGCTTTGAAATCCGGGCCCGTCCCGTTTACTATACGAAGGGCAGATAAAAAGTCGAAAAGTTGGTAACGGAAGGAACAACATGGCAGGCACCGAGCTGGTAGTCGACGTCCCCAAGATCAAGAAGGCGGCCCACAGCGCCATTCCCCTGACGATCACGACCTACACCCTGCCCCACGAGATCGAGGTGTACGTGGAGGAAGTGCTCGACGTCTTCCTCGGCGAGCTCGGGCAGCGCAAGCTCAAGGACTACCTGGTCTACTGCGTGCGCGAGCTGGCGGTGAACGCGAAAAAGGCCAACACCAAGCGCGTCTACTTCGACACCCGCGGACTCGACATCGAGAACGCGAACGACTACGAGGAGGGCATGCAGGGCTTCAAGTCCGACACCCTCGGCAACATCAACTTCTACCTGGCCAAGCAGAAGGAAAAGGGCTACTACGTCAAGATCGTCTTCCAGGCCCGGGGCTCGACCATCGCCCTCGAGGTCCGGAACAACGTGCAGATGACGAAGACGGAATTCGTCCGAGTGCACGACAAGCTGGCGCGATCGCGCAAGTACACCAGCCTCGAAGAAGCCCTCCAGCAGGTCATCGACCCCTCCGAGGGCGCGGGCCTCGGGCTCGTCATCCTCGTGCTCATGCTCAAGAAGATCGGCCTCGACGAGGACTGCTTCGACATCCGCGCCGAGAACGGCGAGACCCTGGCGCGCATCACGGTGCCGGTCGAGGCGACCAAGATCGAGAGCCTCTCGGTGCTGACCGACGAGATCGTCAAGCAGATCACCAGCCTGCCGCAGTTCCCCGAGAACATCGTGGTGGTGCAGCGGCTGATCGCCGACCCGAAGAGCGAGATGATCGACATCGCGCGGCACATCTCCACCGACCCCGCGCTGACCGCCGACCTCCTCAAGATCGTCAACTCGGCGCAGTACATGCTGCCGCGGCGCGTGGACAACATCGTCGACGCGGTCAAGCTCGTGGGACTTCGCGGCATCAAGAACCAGCTGCTTCAGTACGGCGCGCAGAAGATCCTGGGGGAGAACGAGGAGCACAAGAAGTCGCTCTGGGACCACTCCTACCGCTGCGCGTACTACGCCTACAACATCGCCAAGAACTTCAAACCGGGCAACCGCGCGCTCTCCGACGACGTGTACGTGGGCGGCATGCTGCACGACATGGGCAAGATCGTCTTCTCGAGCGTCCACCCGGACCTGCTCGACCGCCTTCGCCAGTTCTGCGTCTCGAAGAACATACCCGTGCAGACCTTCGAGGACCTCGCGGGCGGCATGAGCCACGCCGAGATCGGCGCGCGCATCGCGGAGAAGTGGAACTTCCCCGAGAGCCTCGTGGCGGCCATCCGCTACCACCACGAGCCGGCCCTCATGACCACCGACCACAAGGACGTCGTGTTCTGCGTATACCTGGCCAACATCATCTGCGACTACGAGAAGGGCGACGTGGCCTGGAACCAGATCGAGCCGCTGGTGCTGCAGGACTTCGGACTGCTGTCCGAGGCGCAGTTCCGCAAGGCCGCGGAGCAGTTCCAGCAGGGCTTCGTGCGCGAGGCCTCGATGCTGCGCGAAGGCGCGCGCAAAGAATAGCCGCGAGAACGGGAACAGTCCGAGACGAACGATGGCGCCAAGGTAAAGCCATGCCGTCCGTGGAAGATTATCCCGGCGATCGACGAAAGGCCCGGGGTCCCGGAGTCGGCGCGGGAAGCAGGGGGCAGGCCATGAACGAAGTCGACCGCTACGCGGCTGGAGTCGAGGAAGCCTGGCGCGCGGGCTTTGACGCCCTGCTCGCGTGCGTCCGCGGGAATGTGCCCGAAGGCTACGAGGAGCGCGTGCTCTGGGGCATGCCTGCCTGGACGGTGCCGCTATCCAGATATCCCGAGGGCTACCTAGGCGACCCGAAGATGCCTCTGCCCTACCTCTCGATAGCGGCGCAGAAACGGCACCTCGCCTTCTACCATCTCGGGCTCTACGCCCGCGAGGAGGCGCGCGAGGCCTTCATCCGCGACTGGGCGGCAAAGGGCTACAGGCGCAAGCCGGACCTGGGCAAGAGCTGCGCCCGCTTCATGAACCCCGACGAGCTGCCCCTCGACGTGGTGGCCCGGAGCTGCGGCCTGTTCAGCGTCGAGGAGTGGGTGAAGGAGTACGGGCGGAGCCGCGGGCGGCGCGACGGGGGTTGAGCGAGCGGGTCGCTCGGCGGGCCTGGGCTCAGTCTCCCGTCCAGGCCTCCAGGAAGAGGATGAGCCAGTGCTGCACGTCGCCGAAGCACTCGCGCTGCAGCGTCGCGGCGGGAACGCCGAGCCAGCGCCAGTGCCAGCTCTCCCAGTCGTAGCCGGTCAGGCTCTCGAGGCCGCGGGGATACGAAAGCGAGAAACCGAAACGCGCGGCATTTGCGGCCACCCAGAGCCCGGCCCCGGTGGTCGCGAAGGCATTGTCGATGGGAGCGAAATCGAGGACGGTACCGAGCTGGTGCTGGCTGCGGCCGGGGCGGGCGGAGACTCGGTCTGCCCGCTCCTGGCCCAGTTCGCGCACCCAGCGGGCGTATACGGTCTCCTGGTAGGCGTAGGACCGGTAGGTAGATGCGGCCACGAGGGTGTGTCCCTCGGCGGTGGCCGCCCTTGCCATGGCGGCAAGCGCAGCGGCTGCCCCGGCGCGCAGGCGGTGGTCGTCGCGCGAAACCGCGATGCCGAGCGGTTTGAGGAGGACCAGGTCCGCGGCCTCATAGTCCTCGGGCAAGGCGACGAGCTTGTCGGCGCGGGCGAAGCGCATGGGGTCGGCGGCAAGGTCGGCCAGCACGGGCTCGAGCAAGGCGAGGAAGCGTGCGCGCTCGGACTCGAAGCGGTCGCGGAGCTCCATCGGCAAGCCGATCGTGTCCATGGCGGCACGGACCCGCTCGAGGCGCGGATCGGGCGCCTCGGCCGCCGGAGGAGGAGCCCCGTCCGGATTCTGGGCCGTGGCAGGCCCGCAGGCGGCCAGGAAGGCCAGGGGAAGAAGGACGGCGAAAGCGGGCGACGGTCGTACGCGCATTGTGCCGCATGGTAGCCCGGCGGCGGCGGGACGGACAAGCGCTTCCGTGCCGCACGAGGGGTTCCGCCTTGCCGCGCGGGACGGCGCCGGTCTAGGATGCCGCCCATGACGCGCGACGCATGGAACGCCTTCGAACGACTCCGCGACCGCTTCCGCGCCGACTGCGCGCGCTGGAACTCCGCCCTGCCCGGGCTCCGCGACCTGCAGGACCAGCTCCGCGCGCGGCTCGGCTACGACGACTACGAAATCGAGACGCCGGTGGTCTACAACCGCGACCTGGACGCGCTCGGTCCCGGCGACCGCGTGGCCTGGATCCTCGTGGCCGACAATCCCGGCAAGAAGGAGCAGCTCGAGGCGAACCGGCGCTACCTGGTCGGCCAGGCGGGCAAGCTGGCCGCACGCTTCTTCCGCGAGGAGCTCGCCCTCGAATTCCGCCGCGAGGTGCTCGTTATCAACAAGACGCCCATCCACACCCCGAAAACCGCGGAGCTCCGGAAGCTCCTGGCGCTCGACGGCGACGGGAGCCTGCGCGCGATCTTCGAGGAAAGCCAGGAGTCCATGGCAAGACTGGCCCTCGACCTCGCCCGGACCCTCGACGCGCCGATCTGGATCTCGGGACTCGGCGAGCTCTCGCCGCGTGGCGTCTTCTCCGCGTGGAGCCGGGCCTTCGGCGCAGGGCTGGAGGCCGAGCCCGGGCTGGCGCGGCGGACCTTCGTCTTCCGCCACTTCTCGATGAACCAGTTCGCGGTACAGCTCAAGGGCGAGCGGAAACCGGGCGAAGCCCTGGGGGCGGCGCTGGAACGCATCGGCGCCGCGGGGCGGCTCAGGGCCTTCGGGGCCTGAACGCGTCGAACCGGCCGGCGCCGGGGCGGGCTAGTAGAAGGCTTGCCTGAGCTCGTAGAGGCGGAACTCGAGGAAGCGGAGCCCCTCGACGCGGAGCTCGCCGCGGACGCAGAGGGCCGCGCCGTCCGGGTCCGTGAAGTCCCAGACTCGTCCCTCGTGCTGGACCAGCGGGTCGCCGCCGAGCGGGATGGCGATGCGGTCGAGATCGCGGCCGTCCGCCGTCTCGAGGCTCGCGACCGCCACCAGGAAACGGCCCGGATCGCGCCCGCGGAGGAACCACCAGGCCAGGCCGTCGGCGGCCATCCGCTCCGCCATCCAGGCTCCTTCGAGGAAAGAGCCGAAACGCTCGCGCAGGCGGTCGACGCGCGCGCAGAGGGCGGTGAAATCGGCGTCGTCCCGCCACTCGAGATTCAGCGCCGCGATGGTGGCTTCATAGAGGCCGGCGGAGCGGTCGCGGAAGCCCATGGTCTCGTAGAGTGGCCGCCGGCCGGCTCCGCACGAGGCGAATCGGGCTATGAAGCGCCGGAGGGCCAGACGTTCGCGTCCCATGAGGGCGGTAAGGCTCTGTCCCCAGAGCCTGGGCGAGCCCGTGTCATGGGTATCCAGAGCGAAGCAGACCGAGGCCTTGCGGCCCTGCGCCGGGACAGCCGCGAGGCGGTCGGCGAGGGCGAAGGAATCCTCGAGAAGCGGCCGGTCGACGCGACGCAGCATGTCCGAACCGAGCGTCAGGTCGAAACCCATCCCCGCGTACGCCTCGAATTCCTGGCCCAGGCGCTCGGCGATGACCGCGATGGACGGCGAGCGGCCGTTGGCGCGGATACGGGCGTTGACGGAACGCAGGACCTCGGGCGTCGGACGATCCGAAACGGGAAAGCGTCCGGCGTCGTCCAGCGTGGAATCCAGAACGTGGTCGACCGAGTCGATCCGCACGAAGTCGAAACCGAAGCCGTCGCGCCAGCAGTCGAACACGCGGGCGAAGTACTCGACCGCATCGTCGTTGCGCTCGGGCGCTCGGGTGGGGTCGGGACGACGGTTCGGCGGCAGGCCGTCGTGGAACGCGTAGGGCGTGACGACCGAGTAGGCGGCCTCTCCCACGTCCTCGCCCGATTCCGAGCGATAGCGGAAGACGGGATAGTTGCCGTCCCGGTCATAACGGTGGAACTCTGGAAGTCCCACACCGTTCCACGCGTGCGAGAGCACAGTCCAGAGCCCCCGTTCAATCAGGCCGCGGATGGCCGCGTAGTAAGCCCGCTCGATCCGCTCCGCTTCCGCGGCGTCGTCCGGATCCGCCTCGAGATTGTCGACTCCCGCGCGCCGCTTCACCTCGCCAACGAGAGCCCGGACGCGCGATGCGAGTTCGATCCGGGTCGCCCTCGAACCGATGGACTCCGGGTCGAGCCCGGCCTCCAGCCCGCGACGGTCCTCGGCCAGGTCGATCCAGCGGAATAGCTCGGGGCGTTCGAGCACCGTCCGAGCGTACTGGGCGAGGTGCGGCACCAGGTCGTAGCCCACCGCCATGCGGAGCAGATGGGCGGCCTCGACGAAGGCGCGGAGCTGCTCGCGGGCGCCGATGCCCGAAGCCGCGAGTCGCGGGTCTCCGAGGCGGCGGTCCACCATGGACGGGCTCTCGATGGCGTAGATGACCTCGAAGTGGCAGGGATGGAAGGGCGCCAGGTGCACGGCGCGCGCGCCGAGCGCCGGCAGGATCTTGGCCGCCTGCAGGAAGGTGCCGCGGCGCGCCCCGACGCCCGAGGCGCGCGCGTTCAGGTAGCAGAAATCCGCGCGCAGGGCCCAGGACGGATCGCGTTCCTCCCGAACGGGGCTCTGGCTCGAGCGTTCGCCGGAGAGGATGGCGTAAAAGAGGGCCAGCGCGGCGTCGGGCGCCCGCGCGAGTGCCGACTGCGTGTCCGCCACGAGTCCGTCCGAGCGCAGCTCCCCGAGCAGGCGCTCGGCGAAGCCCCGGTCGGCCTCGGTGGGCGCGAGTATTTCCGCGATCCGCGGCCAGAGGCTCATCGGCGCTTCCCGAACTCGCCCGCGAGGGCGGCGGCCGCGGCCAGGTTGACCGACACCACACGGCCGAGCAGGCTCTCGTCGACGTCGAAACGGGGGTTGTGGTTGGGCTTGTCGATGCCGCGCGCGGGCGCCTGGGTGTCCAGGAACCAGAAACAGCCCGGCACGCGCTCGAGGTAGTAGGCGAAGTCCTCGCCTCCCATGATCGGGTGCCTGAGCGCGACGACGGAATCCTTTCCCAGGATGCCGGCCGCGGCTTCCATGACCGCGCGGGTCGCCCGTTCATCGTTGACCAGCGGCGGATAGCCGCCGAGCCAGCTCCACTCGAAGGCGAGGTTGTGGGTCGCCGCGATGCCCGCCCCGATCCCGGCGAGCCTCCGCTCGACCAAGGTGCGCGAGTCGGGGCGCAGGGTGCGCGCCGTGCCTCGGAACGAGGCGCTGTCCGGAATGACGTTGTGCGCCTCGCCGGCGGACACCGAGCAGACCGAGACGACGCAGGAATCCGTGGCCGCGAGCTCGCGCGCGGCGATCTCCTGGCTGTCCAGGATGAAGCGAGCGAGGGCCGGAACGGGGTCGCGGGCGCGGTGCGGCGCCGAGCCATGGCCGCCAGAGCCGACGAAGCGTCCTTCGAAGCGATCGCTCGCGGCCATCATCGGACCGGCCAGGAAGCCTGCCTGCCCCGGCGCGATTTCCTCGCTCAGGTCGCCGACATGGGCGCCGACGATCGCGTCGACGCCGTCGAGGAAGCCCGCCTCGATCACCCCGAGCGCTCCGAAAAACCCTTCCTCGCCGGGCTGGAAGACCAGGCGGACGCGGAAGGGCAGCTCGTTCCGGTGCGCGACGAGGACTGCGGCGACGCCGAGCAGGGCGGCCGCGTGCGCGTCATGGCCGCAGGCGTGCATGAAGCCCGGCCGAGCGCTCGCGAATTCGAGCCCCGTCGCCTCCTCCACAGGAAGGGCGTCGGTATCGGCGCGGATGGCGACGAGGGGCCCCGTGGAACCGATGTCCGCGCGGAGGGCCGACCCGGCGCGCTCGGGCTCGAGGCCGAGCGCGCGCAGCTCCCGCTCGATATAGCCGCTTGTCAGGGGGAGCTCGAGCCCGGCCTCGGGCATGCGGTGCAGGGCGCGCCGCCACTCCACGACGCGGGGAAGGACGCGCGCGGCCTCTTCCGCGCAGTCGAAGGGCAGTTTCACGCCGTGCCCTCCCCGCCGTCCGCGTCCCTGGCGGCCTGCTTCCGCGCCTTGTAGTCCTCCGCCAGGGCGAGGGCGTCCTCGAGCTCCGACTCGGCCACCTCGATCCGGAAGCCCGCCACGCTCGAGTCGAACATCGGGTTGACGTCGAAGCGGGAGTCCGGAATGAGCTCGCAGGAGATACCCGCCGATTCGAACAGCGAACGGACGACGAGGGCGTCATCCTGGAACACGCAACGATAGGCTACGGCCATGGCGGACTCCTCGCGCGGCACCGGGCTCGACCGACGAAGGACCGCGCAAGGATCCTCCGCTCGGCGCCCGTTTAGTATGCGGCCCTTGGAAGGGCCGGTCAACCGCGACCGCCCCGGCCGGTCGGGGTCGCCTCCTCGAGCCACCTGAGCGCGGATTTCCGGCCGTCGGCGCTCCGCCACGGGTTCCGCGCGTTTTTCAGGAAGGCCCGGTACGCCGCGCAGGCCTCGTAGTAGCCGTCGGGGCCCCGGAACGAGGAAAGCTCGTCGCAGCGGTAGAGCTCGAGCAGGAGCGGCGCCAACGGGTGCTCGAGCGTCTCCTGCGTGCGGAACAGGGGCAGGCGGGGAAAGGCGGCCGGCATCATGTGCCGCCGAACCAGGAAATCCACGTCGGCAGCCAGCGCCGCCGGAAAGCCGAGCCTGAGCAGGAAGCGCCGGGCCAGTTCGGCCCCGATCTCCGCGTGCCTGTCGAAGCGACGGCCGGACTCGGCGCTGGCGCGCGTCTTTCCGAGGTCGTGGAGCAGGAGCCCCAAGGACAGCGTCAAGTCAGGGGCCTTCCGGTGGGCGAAGGTTTCCATGGTGTGCCGCCAGCCGTCGCCCTCGGGGTGCAACTCCTTGGCGTGCTCCACGGCGACCAGCTCAGCGAGCTCGGGCCAGTAGCGCCTGACAAAGCCGACCCGGAGCAGCCAGTCGAAGCCGCGGGCCGGGTCCTTCCCGCAAGCCACCACGACGAGCAGGCGGCGCTGTTCGCCCTCGGCCACGTCCCGCGGCAAGGGGCATTCGACCAGGTCGGCGGAGGAATCCCAGCCACCCCGGGCCAGCAGGGCCGCGGTTTCGAAGAGGAGCCTGGAGGCATCGACGGACCGGGGTTCGAGCCGGCGGGACAGGATGGCCTCCCGCGCCCCGCGCCGGTCGACATAGACCCTGCGCGCCCGGTCGTAGAGCAGGTCGAGCGCCGCGTACGCGTGCCCGGCAGTTTCCCCGTCGTCCTCGCAGGCGACCAGCAGCTCCGAGATGCCCTCGACCGGAGCCTCGGCTTCCGGCGGATCTGCCGGCGGCGGGAAACGGGAAGGCAGCCAGGGCGGGCGCCGGCGCGCGGGCGGACGGGGACCGAAGGAGCCCCAGGGCAGGGAGGCGTCGGCCCAGGAAAGGGAGGGGTATCCGACGCCGTCGAACGCGCGCGCCAGCTTTCCCAGGTCGCCGCGGAAGGCGCCGAAACGTATCGGCCCCGGAACGAGGCCGAGATAGCGGTCGAGGGCGCTGAACGATGCCTCGAGAAGGGAAGAAGCGGCCGCCCCCTCGGGGGCGGCCTGGATGGCGCGGTCCATGATCCCTCCGGCTCGCGGAACGGCGAAGGGCGGGTTGCCTACTCTTCGCCCCCCGCCATGTGCCCGAGGACGGTCGGCAGCACCTTGGCGGCAAGGATGCGGTACTGGGGCGGCAGGCTTTCGCCGCCGGGGGCGTCGTAGCGCGCGACCACGGACGAGAGCCCCGCGGCGGCCGATTCGTAATCGCCCGTCTTGTACTGCAGGAAGGCTATCTCGTAATCGCAGGCGACCTTGATGGCGGGGTCGGATCCGAAACGCTCGAGGGCGGCGGCGTAGTAGTCGAGCGCCGCTTCGTGGCGATAGGCGTCGCTCGCTTCCTGGGCGCGCTGGACCAGCTCCTCGTAGCTCATGTCCCCGGTGACGACGGCCGCGCCCGATGCGCAGCCGACAGCCAGAACGGCGACGAGGATCGCGGCGACGGGGAAAAAGGGCCGGAAGGCCTTGTGGATCTGCGTCATGCGGGAACTCCCTTTCGGAGGCCGAGGAGGGCGAGCGAGCCTTCCCCCTGGCCAAGCTGTCGTTTACGGAAAACCCGCGACCGCTTCCCGCGGTTACGCCCGGAAGGGGCGCGGAAGGCGCGGCGCCGATCCCGATCGGCCGGCGCTGCGCCGGGCGGCTATCGTCAATCGGCGGTGTAGATCTCGTCCCGGTCGGGCAGCGAACGCTTCAGGTCGCGGATGAAGTCCTTCTCCTCGCCCATGTCCTCGTACGCGTCGCAGTGGTCGATGGCGCGTCGCACCACCGTGAAGTACTTGTAGATCTTCTCCTCGCCGAGCTTCTTCTTCCATTTTCCCGCGTCGCAGCGCACGCGGAGGTAGTAGCGGCCGGAACCCTGCGCCGGCGAGGGAACCAGCTTGCAGTGGATGCAGTTCGCGCAGTGGATCTTGCCGCTCGCGCCGGATTCGGCCTCGTCGCGGTCGACAGCCGGTTCGATGGATTCTATAACGCCTTTAGTCATGCCGGAGCCCCCAGGCAGAGCGGCAGCCGACCCGCGCCGGCTCTGCCGCTGCGACGCCCCGCGGGCCCTCCGCGAAAGCGGAAAGCGCCGGGCGCCGCGGAAAACGAGCGTGAACCGGAAGCCTCGAGCGGCTCCCGAATGCTCCTCCACGGACGCGGAGGATAGTATATACTCGGCCGCCGGCGGTCAAGCTTGAATTCGACCGCCCGAGGAACGACCCATGATCGCCACCGTCATCAACGCCCTCGCCGTCCTCGGCGGCAGCCTGATCGGTCTGCTTCTCAAGAAAGGGCTGCCGGAGAAGGCAAAAGCCGCCGTTTTCTCGGCCGCGGGCCTCATCTCGCTCGTCCTCGGCATGCGCATGGCCCTGGGGACGACCCACGTGCTCGCCATGGCCCTCGCCCTCATTATCGGCGGGCTGGCGGGAACCGCCCTCAATATCGAAGGCGCGGTGCTCCGACTCGGTGAATGGCTGAAACGCCGCTTTGCCAAGGGCGACGACTCCGGCACCTTCGCCGCGGGCTTCCTCGATGCCTCGGTCCTCTTCTGCGTCGGCGCCATGGCCCTCGTCGGCTCGTTCAAGGCCGGAGTCGACGGCGACTACGAGCTCATCCTCACGAAGAGCGTCATGGACGGCTTCATGGCCGTCATCCTGACCGGCGCCCTGGGCGTAGGGGTGGCCTTCTCCGCACTCGCCGTCCTCGTCTACCAGGGGGTGCTGACCCTCGCCGCAGTCTGGGTCGAACCCTGGGTCTCGGAGCTCCTGCTCGCGGAACTTTCCGCGGTCGGCGGCGTACTCGTCATCATGATCGGCATCAACCTGCTCGGCCTCCGGAAGATCCCCACCGCCGACTTCCTGCCGGCACTCGTCCTCACGGTCGGCCTCGTGGCTCTCGTCCCGTTCGTCTCCTTTCTTTGAGACCGATAATCGGCCGGGGGAAGCAGGGGCTCGGACGGACGCGAAGCCTGAGCCCCTTCTTCCCCCGGGCCCCCATCTTCCCCGGCCGGCGGCGCCCAGGGCGCAAAATCTCCAAAATTGTCGCCGCCGCAAGGCGGACCGCTTGACACGCGACGGGCCAATCATTATCCTGCCCTTACCAACGACGCAGGGTAGAGCAGTTGGCAGCTCGTCGGGCTCATAACCCGGAGGTCGCAGGTTCGAGTCCTGTCCCTGCTAAAAAGCAAAAATCCGTCCCGATGGGACGGCTTTTTACATTACCTCAGGGACAGGACTCGAAACGGAGCCCCCGGCGCGACCGGAAGGGAGCGCAAACCGGCAGGATGCCGGTTTAGGGGCGGAGGCGGGCTGGAGGGAGCGCACAGGAAGTGCGCGACCGGAAGCCGAGTCCTGTCCCTGCTAAACTGAAGAAAACCGCACCGCAAGGTGC
>JAFGNN010000008.1 GCA_016926955.1 Spirochaetales bacterium
CGCGGCATCGTCAAGGGCAAGCGCGTCATCATCATCCTCGACCTGTTCGGCAAGGAGTACAAGCACCTCGTGCCGATGGGCCGCAGGCTCTTGGTGCGCGACGGCGACGTCGTCGAGGCCGGCGACAAGCTGTGCGACGGCAACCCGAACCCGCACGACATACTGAACATAGCCGGCGAGCATAACTGTCAGCGCTTCATCATGGACGAGATCCAGCAGGTGTACCGCTTCCAGGGCGTCACGATCAACGACAAGCACATCGGCGTCATAGTCCGCCAGATGATGAAGAAGGTCGAGATCGTAGCCCCGGGGGATACCCGCTTCATCTACGGCCAGCAGATAGACAAGTTCCGCTTCCACGAGGAGAACCGCCGCGTCAAGGCCGAGGGCGGACAGCCGGCCATCGCCAGGCCGCTGCTGATGGGCATCACCAGGGCGTCGCTGAAGATCGACTCGTTCATATCGGCGGCCTCCTTCCAGGAGACGACGCGCGTGCTGACCGACGCCGCGATAGCGGGATCCGTCGATCCGCTGCACGGCCTCAAGGAGAACGTCGCGATCGGCCACCTGATACCGGCCGGCACGGGTATGCGCCAGTACAAGGGCATCCAGCTGTCCGACGGCGAGCACGACGACCTCGACGCCTACGTCGCGGAGATCGCGGAGCAGAGGCGCAAGGAGCGCGAGCTCGCGGTCATGCCCCTGGGCGACGAGCAGGCGCCCTTCGTGGAGGAGCCGGCGTTCGAGGAAGACACCGCGTTCGAGGACGACGAGGGCTTTAGCCCCGTGGAAGACGAGCCGGAGGACGACGAGGATTGACGGATAGGCCCCCCGGCGACCGATTGACACGGGGGGCCGAGGAATTCTATTGTCTATGCTCGGCGCGTTCTACGGGCGCGCCGCCAGATTAGCAATTCGTGTACCAATGAAATATGCCGGGCGATGCTGAAGTCCGGACACAACAGGAGACCACGGTTTAATGCCTACGATCAACCAGCTTATCCGGATGGGCCGAAAACAGTCCATCTGGAAGACCAAGAGCCCGGCGCTCAACGAGTGCCCGCAGAAACGCGGCGTCTGTACCCGCGTCATGACGGTCACCCCGAAGAAGCCGAATTCGGCCCTCAGGAAGGTCGCCCGCGTACGCCTGTCCCACGGCATCGAGGTGACGGCTTACATTCCGGGCGTCGGCCACAATCTGCAGGAGCACTCCGTAGTGCTGCTGCGCGGCGGACGCGTCAAGGATCTTCCGGGCGTCCGGTACCACATCATCCGCGGCGCCAAGGATACCCTGGGCGTGGCGGACCGCAAGCAGGCGCGTTCCAAGTACGGCGCCAAGCGGCCCAAGGCTTAAGGGGGAACGATCATGGGACGGAAAAAGAAGTCCGAGGATCGCGGCCACCAGCCCGATGCCCGATATAACAGCGTAACGATAACCAAATTCATCTGCCGGATGATGTGGCAGGGCAAGAAGTCCATCGTTACGGGCATCATGTACGACGCGATGGGCCAGCTCCAGGAAAAAGCCGGAGTGCCCGCCCTCGAAGCGTTCATGAAGGCCATGGACAACGTGAAGCCGATGGTCGAGGTCAAGTCCCGACGCGTCGGCGGCGCCACCTACCAGGTGCCTAACGAGATCCGCGATACGCGCCGCGAGGCTCTCGCGATGCGCTGGGTCATAGCCGCCGCGCGCAACCGCTCCGGCAAGTCGATGGCTGACCGCTTGGCGGCCGAGCTCGCCGACGCCTTCAACGGCACCGGCACGGCGGTCAAGAAGCGCGAGGATACGCACCGGATGGCGGAAGCCAATAAGGCGTTCGCTCACTACCGCTGGTAAGGCGGGGAGGCGCGGGGCTTGCCCCGGCGCGGCCCTTGATAAGGCCGCGCTAGCCTATTATACTACCGGAACCTGCGCTCGGCGCCGGTTCCCTTTTTTCGTAATACCAGGCTAGGAGGATACCAATGGCGAAAGAGAAGTTCGAGCGCAACAAGCCGCACATGAACGTCGGCACGATCGGTCATATCGACCACGGCAAGACGACGCTGAGCGCCGCTATTACCATGTACTGCGGTAAGAAGTTCGGCGATAAGGTCATGAAGTACGACGAGATCGATAACGCCCCCGAAGAGAAGGCGCGCGGTATCACGATCAACACCAGGCACCTCGAGTACCAGTCGACCAAGCGCCACTACGCCCACATCGACTGCCCGGGCCACGCCGACTATATCAAGAACATGATCACCGGAGCCGCCCAGATGGACGGCGCCATCCTGGTCGTGTCCGCTCCCGACTCCGTCATGCCCCAGACCCGCGAGCACGTGCTGCTGGCCCGCCAGGTAGGCGTCCCGTCGATCATCGTCTTCCTTAACAAGATCGACCTCCTTGACGATCCCGAGCTCGTGGAGCTCGTCGAGCAGGAAGTCCGCGACCTCCTCAACTTCCAGAAGTTCCCCGGCGACGAGACCCCGATCATCAAGGGTTCCGCGTTCAAGGCCATGTCCGAGCCGGACAACGCCGAGGCGACCGCCTGCCTTCAGGAGCTCCTCGACGCGATGGACACCTACTTCAAGGACCCCGAGCGCGCCGTCGACAAGCCCTTCCTGATGCCGATAGAGGACGTATTCTCCATCTCCGGCCGCGGAACGGTCGTTACCGGCGCCATCAACCGCGGTATCGTCCACGTCAACGACGAAGTCGAGATCGTAGGCATCAAGCCGACGAAGAAGACCGTCGTGACCGGCGTAGAGATGTTCAACAAGCTCCTCGACGAGGGCCAGGCCGGCGATAACATCGGCGCCCTGCTCCGCGGCGTGGACAAGAAGGAAGTCGAGCGCGGACAGGTCCTCGCGAAGCCGGCTAGCATCACCCCGCACACCAAGTTCAAGGGCCAGATCTACTGCCTGTCCCAGTCCGAGGGCGGTCGCCACAGCCCGTTCTTCGCCGGCTACAGGCCCCAGTTCTACTTCCGCACGACCGACATCACCGGTACCGTTACCCTGCCCGAGGGCAAGGAAATGGTCATGCCCGGCGACAACACCGAGATCCTCGGCGAGCTGATCTACCCGATCGCCATGGAGAAGGGCCTCAAGTTCGC
>JAFGNN010000028.1 GCA_016926955.1 Spirochaetales bacterium
AGGTCGTGCGCCGAAGGCGCACACGTCAATCGCCTCCTCTCCGAAAGCCGAGCAAAGCGAGGCAGGCGGGCTGGAGGGAGCGCGCAGAATGCGCGCGACCGGAAGCCAAATCCTCTCTGCCCGACAACCATGAGAACCCGGCCGGCGCGGCCGAGGCCGTCCGCGCAGAGCGCGGGCATTATCAGCCATACCCATCCGAAAGCCCTCGGCGAGGAACATGCGCGTTGCGCGACGCCGCTCGATGCCTATACTGGACTCATGAGAAGTCGCGCGCGGTTTTCCGTGTCCGGCCGGTCCTTAGGCTCCTCGAAGCCCCCCGCTCCGGCCGTCCCCGCCGACGGGGCGCTTTGTTGAACGCGAGGGATGCCCACGGCCGGCTCGGGCGGCGCCTGTTCGCGGCGACGCTGGCCTTCTCTGCCGCGGTAACCCTGCTGGTCATGGCCGTCCGCGCCGGCTCGAATTACCTCCGCGCGGAGAGCGAGCTCGAGGAAGCCCTCGACGAGGCGGTCGCCTCGTACGAAGCCCCGCTGTCGCGCTCGCTCTGGACCATCGACAGGGCCCTCATCAGAGCGCAAGTGGAAGCGCTGACCAACCTCGACCTCATAGCGTGGGCCTCTATCGAGAGCGGAGGCGAACTCGTCGCCGAGGCCGGCGCCCGGCCTTCAGGACGGGTCCGTGAGCGCGGGGCGACGCTCTCCCACAGCTTCCGGGGGGAATCGATGGATCTCGGCCGCCTCACGGTGGCGGGAGACACCCACCGGATCCGCGAGGTCTTCATCGAATCGCTGGCCCGCGACCTTCCCCTCCTCGCGAGCCTGGTCATCCTCGTGTCCTCCTTCCTCTTCATCCTCGCCGATCGCAGCATCGCGAGGCGGATAGTCGCGGCAGCGAACCATTTCGCTCAATTCGACGTCAGGGTCGCCCGCGAGGTTCCGCGGCCGAGGAGCGGCCTGCGCGCCGACGAGATCGACGCGCTCCTCGATGAGTACGGCAGGCTCGAGCGTCGCTTCCGCGAATCCTACGCCGAGGTGGAATCCGCCCGCTCGCGCGCCGAGTCGAGCGAGGCCGCCCTCCAGGCCTCGCTCCGGGAGAAGGACGTGCTGATCGGCGAGCTGTTCCACCGCACGAGCAACAGCCTCCAGGTCACGCTCGGCTTGCTCCGGATCGAGATGCGCGAAACGTCCGACCCCGCCCTGCTCAAGGTCCTCGCGGGGCTGGAAACCCGCATCCTGGCCATGGCCCTGGTGCACCGGGGCCTGCAGGAACACAAGGACCTGGCCCGCATCCGCCTCGACGAGTACGTCCGCGAGTTCGCGCCCTTCGCCCTTCGCGGCGGATTCGGTGCCTGCCAGAACCCGGCGCCCGATTCCCGGCCCGGGCTACGGCTCGAACTCGAGGAGGTGGAGTGCTCGCTCGACGTGGCGACTCCCTTCGGCCTCGCGCTCGGCGAGCTGCTTTCCGACCTCGAAGCGGACTCGGACTGCAGCATCCGGCTCCGGAGCGACGGAAGCGGCGGCATAGCGCTCGAGATCGAGGGGGTGACGGGCGGCGGGGAGCGGAACGGCTTCGAGCTGGCCACGACCTTGATCCAGGACCAGCTCCACGGGAAGCTCGAGACCGGAACCGGCGCGGACGGCCGATGCTTCGTGCGGGCGGCGGTACCATACCGGAAGCCCTCGAGTCCGCACTGAAAAACGCGCGGTCCGGACGGACGGCTTGCCTCCCGACGCCATCAATGACGATTATTCCGTACAGGCGGCCGGCGCCCGGCCGCGCGATACCAGGGAGGTATACATGGCAGCGAAGAACGCGCTCAAGGTGGTCAACGTCCTGCTCGCCCTCGTTTTCCTTTCGCTCGCCGTATCGGGCATCGTCCAGGGTCTGTTCGGCTATCCGATCCCGTACGAGATATTCCGCGTCGCCCATCCGGTGTCCGGCTACCTGCTGGCCGTCCTCGTGGCCTCGCACCTGTGGCTGAACCGCGCCTGGGTGAAGAACACGTACTTCGGGAAAAAGAAATAGAGTCCCTCTCCCGATGAGCGGCGGCCACGCGGGCGGAGCGAGCATGGACGGGGCGAGGGGGCTGGCTGGCGAGGTCGCGCGCGCGGCGCCGTCCTACCTCGGCGGGAGCTCCCGCGACCCGAGAGTGATCGAAGCCCTGGCCCGCGTGGACCGCGCGGAATTCCTGCCGCCCGCCGAACGCCCCGGAGCCTATGTCGACGCGCCCATCCCCATCGGCGGGGGACAGACCTGCTCGCAGCCGAGCATGGTTGCCTTCATGGTCGAGCTCCTGCGCCTCGAACCCGGCCACCGGGTTCTCGAGGTAGGCGCGGGCTCGGGCTGGGCGACAGCCATCATGGCGGAGCTCGTGAGGCCCGGCGGCTTCACGTGCGCCTGCGAGATCCTGCCGGGCCTGGCCGCCGCGCTCCTGGATCGCTTCGCCGCCCGCCGGGATATCGGGGTGGTGGCCGGCGACGGCTCGCTCGGCCTGCCGGAGCTGCCGCCCTGGGACCGCATCGTCCTTTCGGCGGGAGTCAGACGCGGCTTCGACCCGGAACGGCTTGTCCGAAGGCTCGCGCCGGGCGGCATTCTCCTGTACCCCGAAGCCTTCGGCGCCTTGATCCGGATTACCCTCGACCCGCGAGCTCCTGGCGACCGTCGCGTGGAGTCCTGGGAGGGTGTCCGCTTCGTACCGCTCCAGGGCGCCGCCTCGTGAAGCGGCGCGGAAAGGGCGACGCCGCGGCGCGCAGGGAAGGAAGCACGCGGGATACGCGCTTCCTCTTCGACGCCTGCGCCCTTGACCGCCTGCTCGACGACGGGGAGGCCGCGGGAGAGCTCGCGGAGCGGCGGGACCTGAGGCTCCTCGTCGCGCCCGTCGTGGCGGAGCAGCTCGCGGCCACACCCGACGCGGCTCGCCGGGCGGAACTGCTCGCGCTGGCCGAGGAGCTCTTCGCGCGGGTGGCCGCGCCGACGCCGGAGCCCGGGCGGCCGGCGGGCGACGCCGCCGACCTGGCCATCATGGAGGCGGCGCGGGCGGCGAAGGCTGTCCTGGTGACGGACGACCGCAAGCTGCTGGAAATCGCCTCGCGCGCGGAGGCAAAAGCCATGGCGTGGCGCGAATTCCGGCGCCGCGTGGTCCTGGGGCGGGCAAGCCGCGATAAATGAAAACGCCGCCCGAGGCAAGGCGGCGCGACCGCGTTCGGGGCCCCGTGGCCTAGAACAGGTAGATGTCGGCGGAATCCGGGTTTTTGCCGAACAGGGTCAGATCCTCGATATTGCGTATCGCGGAGCCGCGCAGCAGGGCATAGAGGAAGCGTTCGATGCCGAGGCCTCCGCCCGCGGTCTCGGGGAAGAGGGGCAGACCGTCCTCCCCTCTCAGTCGGGCCGCCAACAGGAAGGGGCCGTAACCCCCGAGGGCGGCGATGTTGAGCAGGCGGCCGTCGGGAGCGAAGCGGGGTTCCTCGGCCAGCACGCCGTTGGCGACGAGACGCCGCGCGATGACAGGGTAGAGCCATTCGCGGAGTCCGCCCGAGAGCACTTCCCAGGCGGGACCGAGGCTGCCGTCGGCGAAGCGCGCGGCGGCGCAGAGGTCGTAGTTGTAGACCTCCCGGGAGCGGATCGAGGCGCGTGGGCGGGGCGCGCCGTCCGCGTCGAGACAGGGATAGACGAGGTCGTAGTTCTCCCGGAGCAAGCCCGTGATCCAGAAGAACTGGGTACCCGCCTCGGCGCCGAGGGCCGCCTCGAGTCCGTCCGCGCCGTGGCGCGCGATCGCCTCGTCGCGGTCGAAGCGGGGGAAGGGCCGGACAGGCGGTTCCAGCCCGACCCCGAGCGCTGCCAGCTCGACGCCGTGCCTCCGGGCGAGGCGGCTCGTCGCGGCGACGATCATGTCCTCGAAGAAGGCAAGCGCGCGATCGCGCTCGAGCTCGAGCAGGCAGGCCACGGTCTCGGGCTCTTCACGGTACATCGCCTCGCCGATCCGGAGCGAACGACGGAATTCGACATCCATCTGGGAAAAATCTACGAGGTATTTACCTCGCTGGGCGCCCGACGGATCCGGAAGCTCGAGGCGGATGTTCGGCGAGTCGACGAAGACTCCCCGCACCCCGGTGTTCATGCACGCCAGCAACTTGGCGTAGATCATCGAGTGCGTGGTGCGATACGGAACGCCCTTGTACTCGACCACGGGCACCCGCTCCACGCCGTGCGCCAGCGGGTCGGTCACGGGCGAGATCGAAACCCGGTCGATGTTCACGAGGCCCCGGCCCGCGAGAAACTCGTGGAGAGCCAGGACGAGTCCCGTCCGGATCGAGAGAGCGGCCGCGAGGGCGGGGCTCCGCCAGCGCTCGGCATAGCGCCCGCGCACGTGGGCCTCGAGCGTCGAGCCGCGCGAGGCAAGCTCATCCTGCAAGGATTCGAAGCGGGCGCCTATCGCCCGATCCTCCGTTCCGGCCGCGTACGCCGCCGTGTCCGCCATGTCGGCCTCCTTCCCGCTCGGGGATAAAAAAAAGGGACCGGCCACGAGGGCCGGTCCCTTGGAATCGAATGGATCGTTCTACGCGCGCGGCTCCGGTCCGGCCGCGGCGGCGGTCGGATTGGAATTGAGGAGATTCGCCTGGCGGAGGGCGCGCTTCGTCATGGGCGGAACCCTAGCCGACGGCTCCGCCGCCGTCAAGCGAATTCGCTACATGCGCTTGACGGTGGCGATGCCGAGCAGCGAGAGGCCCCGCTCGAGCCCTTCCGCCACGGCGGCGCAGAGGGCCAGGCGGCCGCGCTTCACGGTCTCGTCAGGGGCCGTCATCACGGGGCACTTCTCGTAGAAGTGGTGGAAGCTGGCGGCGAGCTCGTAGAGCCAGGTGCAGAGGCGGTGCGGCTCAAGCGAGCGGGCCACCTGCTCGACGACGTCTCCGAAGGCGAGGAGGTGGCGGGCCAGGGCGTGCTCCTCGGGGGCGTCGACAGAGGGCGCCTGCCCGAGGACCGAGGCGTGTTCGACGCCGGCCTTGCGGAAGATGCTCATGACGCGGACGTAGGCGTTCTGGAGGTAGGGGGCGGTGTTGCCTTCGAACGCGAGCATGCGGTCCCAATCGAAGACGTAGTCCTTGATGCGGTCGTTGGAGAGGTCGGCGTACTTGACCGCGCCGATGCCCACGGCGCGGGCGACCGCGCGCTTCTCTTCCTCGGGGAAGTCGGGGCTCTTGGCGGCGACGATGGCGTAGGCGCGCTCGAGGGCCTCGGCGAGGAGGTCCTGGAGGCGGACGCTCTCGCCGGCGCGGGTCCTGAAGGGCTTGCCGTCGTCGCCGAGGATGGAGCCGAAGGGCACGTGCTCGGCGCGCACCCCCTCGGAGAGCCATCCGGCTACGCGGGCGCCCTCGAAGATCATGGCGAAGTGCTGCTTCTGCGGCGCGCCGGTGACGTAGACGAGGCGGTCGGCCTTGAGGTCGCGGATGCGGTGGCGGATGGCCGCGAGGTCGGTGGTGTCGTAGCCGTAGCCGCCGTCGCCCTTCCGCACGATGAGGGGGACGGGACTGCCGTCCTTGCCCTTGAAGGCCGGGAGGAAGAGGCAGAGTGCGCCGTCGCTCACCGTGGCGACGCCGGAGCGCTCGAGCTCGGCGGCCACGTCGCCCAGCATGGGATTGTAGAAGCTCTCGCCGTAGTAGTCGCCCGAGTCGAGGAGGACGCCGAGCGTCTCGTAGACCTCGGCGAAATGGTGCTTGGACTCCTCGACGAGCTCGCGCCAGAGCGCGACGGTCTCCTCGTCGCCGCCCTGGAGCGCGACCACGCGGAGGCGGCTCCGCTCGGCGAAATCGCTCTCGGCGTCGAAGCGGGCCTTGGCCTCGCGGTAGAGGGCGTTCAAGTCGCCGATCTCGCGCTTCTGGCCCGGCTTCCAGCCGAGCTCGCGGACGTGCTCGACGAGCATGCCGAACTGGGTGCCCCAGTCGCCCAGGTGGTTGCGGCGCAGCACCTCGTGGCCCTGGAACCCGAGGACGCGGGCCAGGGCGTCGCCGATGATGGTCGAGCGGATGTGGCCGACGTGCATCTCCTTGGCGACGTTGGGGGCGGAGTAGTCGATGACGACGCGTTCGGATCTCGCGGCGCGGGCGGCCCCGATACGGCCGTCGGCGGACAGCTCCGCGACGAGGCGCGCGAGGGCGGCCGGGGCGAGGGTGACGTTGACGAAGCCGGGGCCGGCCACCTCGAGCTTCGAGGCCAGGTCGCCGAGCGCGAGCTTTGCGACGACGGCGTCGGCCACCTCGCGGGGAGCCTTGCCGAGACGCTTGCCGAGGCCCATGGCGAAGTTCGCCTGGAGGTCGCCGTGGCGCGCGTCGGCGGCCCACTTGACCTGGGGGTCGGCGTCGGCGGCCTCGGGCCCGAAGGCGGCGGCGATGGCCTTGGAGAATGCGGCGGCGAGCTCGGCCTGGATGTTCGTCACAGTGGATTCCTCCGCGATGGTCGTTTGACGGCGAATGATACGCGAAAAGGGGGCCGCTCGTCGACCGCCCGGGCGGAAAGCCCGGCGCGGCGAGCCCTCCGGCGAGCCGCGGGCGCCCCTGCCTTTCTCCCCCGGTCGGTATCGGACCGTTTGCGCCTCCCGCTTTCCGCCGCTAGACTCGAACCCATGGCACAGCTTTCACAGGCCGCGAGGCGGCGCGCGCGCGGTTCGTACTACGCGTTCAACGTGCTCAACTCGGTCTCGTTCGCGCTGCTGTCCGGAAGCTTCGTGACGCTGCTGGCGCTCCGGCTCGGGGCGACGGGGACGGAGCTGGGCCTGCTCAACGCGTTCGGCTACGCGACCTTCTTCTTCATGCCGCTGGGGAAGCGCCTGGTGCGCCGCCACCGGATAGTCGGGGTCTACGCCTTCGGCTGGGCGGCGCGCTACCTGGGCATGGCGCCGATTTTGGCGGCGCCCTTCCTCTCCGGCGCCGGGCACGACGGGCTGGCCATCGGCGCGGTGCTGCTGGGCTCTGCGCTGTTCAACGTGTTCCGCGGCATCGGCATGATCGGCAACAACCCGGTGCTGGCCCACCTGGGCGAGGGCCGGGACCGCGGGTCCTTCATCATGACGGTGCAGGTGATAGCCAACGTGGCGGGCATGGGGACGAGCCTCGCGGCGGCCCTGCTGCTCGGACGCGACGCGGGGGCCGGGCTCTACGCGACCCTGGTCGGCGCCGGCATGGCGGTGGGACTGGCGGGCACGATGCTGCTCGCGCGCGTGCCGGAGCCGGAGGCATACCGGCCGGCGGCGGGCTCCTCGGCCTTCCGCACGGCGCGCGACTCGTTCCACGACAAGGGGTACCGCGCCTTCCTCGCGGTGTTCCTGCCGGTGTCGGTGGCCTCGGGGGCGGCGCGGAGCTTCCTGCCGGTCTGGGCCAAGAGCGTGTATTCGCAGGGCGACGACCTGGTGATGCTGTGGTCGCTCCTCGCCTCGCTCGGCTCGGTGAGCGTGGGGCTCGTGATGAAGCGCGTCATCGACCGGCTCGGCGCCAAGCCCCTCTACGCGATACTCGGCGCCGTCGCGGCCTTGGCCCTGGCCCCGGTGGCGGTTTCGCCCGGCTTCGGGACCGCGCTCGGCGCGGCGCTCTTCACGGGCGGCGTCACCTTCCTGGCCAGCTTCGGCCTCGCGGGCGCGGAGAACGCGGGGCAGACCTACCACTTCGCGCTGGTGCCGCGCGAGCGCACGCTCGACCTGTCCATCGTCTACTTCGTCGCGTTCGGCCTCGGGGGGACGCTCGGCGCCTCGGCGGGCGGCTTCCTGCTCGACGCGCTCAAGGGCGCGGGCGTCGGCGTCGCGGACGCCTACCGGGCCCTCTTCGCCTCGAGCGCCCTCGTGCTCGGCGCGGGGGCGCTGCTGACGCGGCGCCTGACCTCGCTCGACGCGCTGCCGATACGCGAGTCGCTCGGCGTGCTCTTCTCGCCGCGCGACCTCAAGGCCTTCGACCTGCTCGGCCGCCTCGAGCGCTCGGACGATCCGGGCGAGGAGGTGCGCATCATCCACGAGCTCGGGGAGCTCGCGAACGCGCGATCATCGCGCGAGCTGGGGCGCTACCTGGCCTCGCCCCGCTTCGAGGTGCGCATCGAGGCCCTGCTGGCGCTCGAGAACCTGGAGCGGGTGGACGAGCGGACCCTGGCGGCGCTGGCGGACGAGATCGAGCGCAATCCCTACACCACCGCCTACGTGGCGGCGCGCATACTGGGAAAGCGTGGCGGCGCAAGGCACGTCCCGCTGCTCCGCGCGGCGGCGGCTTCCGACGACTACATGCTTTCGGGCGCCGCCGTCATCGCGCTGGCGCGGCTGGGGGATTCGGAGAGCGCGGAACTCGTCGAGCGACTCCTGACGGGCACCGACAACCCGCGCGTGCGCATCGCGTGCGCGAGCGCCCTCGAGATCTTCGGCGACCGGCGCGCGGTGCCGGCCCTGGTGGCCTCGCTGCGAAGGCAGGGCGGGCCGGGTTTCGCGAGCGACGAGCTCGTGCTCGCCATCGCCACGCTCCTCGGGTTGATGGACGGTTTCTACCCGGTCTTCCGTCAGTTCAGGGAGGAGCGGGACGAAGCGCTCGACGCCCTGCGCTCCGCGTTCCGCGAACGGACGCCTCCGCCCGGGCGGGACGAGGCCGCTCGTTATGACACTGCCCTCGAGGGGCTTTTCGCGGAGCCGGACGACGGCGCGGCCATGGCGCGGCTCTGCCTTTCGCTCGGAGCCGACGAATCCGCGGAGATAGTGCTGGCGGAGGCCGTGCTCGACTCGAATCTTTCGCGGCCCGAACTCAAGCTGTTCGCGGCGGCCTACGTGGCGCTCGGCGGGGCGCGGGACGCGAGGACCCGGAGGCGTTGACCCGCGCCACGCGGCGGGCTATAAAAGTCCCGCGCCCGTCAGGAGCGCGCGCCGGGGTGGTGGAACGGTAGACACCGGGGACTTAAAATCCCCTGCCGAAAGGCGTACGGGTTCAAGTCCCGTTCCCGGCACCAAGACGAAGAGGCGGCCGCAAGGCCGCCTCTTCGCAATCGTGGAAGCCGGGAACGGGACTTGAAACGGAGGCGCCCCGTCCCGGGCGCGAGCCGGCGAGCGATCGGGACGGAAAGGCGGGCATGGATGCCCGCCGTCGGCGCCGGAGGCGGCCCGGAAGGCGAGCGCAGGAAGCGCGAGCCTGGAGGGAAGTCCCGTTCCCGGCACCAAGTACAAGCGCCAAGCTCGGAGTCTCGGAGCGGGGAGCGAGAACAGATTCCGTTCGGGGAACAGGTGAATTACCAGCCTCTCTTGCTCCCTCCGGTCTCCCCTGCTCCGTGCCTCCGTGGTTTCTTCTGCATGCGCCCTTATCCGATGACGCCCTTGAGGACGTAGCCGGCTTCGGAGACGGCGGCGGAGAGGGCGGTGTCGAGGAAGCCTTCGCCCTCGACGACGGCCTTGCCGTCCGCGACGGTGACCTCGGCGCTCTTGATTCCGGGGACGGCGAGCAGGGCGGTCTTGACGCGCATGGCGCAGTGGCCGCAGCTCATGCCTTCGACCTTCAGGATCTTCTTCATGTCGGTTCCTCCGACGGATGCGGGATGGGACGGCATGCGCCGCCCGGGGCTCAGGCCGCCCGCCTCAGGCGGCGGCCTTGAAGCGCCTGAGCCTGAGCGCGTTGGTGACGACCGATACGGACGAGAGGGCCATGGCCGCGGCGGCGATGACCGGGTTGAGGAGCGGGCCGCCGAAGGCGTACAGGAGCCCCGCGGCTACGGGGATGCCGAGGACGTTGTAACCGAAGGCCCAGAAGAGGTTCTGGCGTATGTTGCGGATGACCGCGCGCGAGAGGCGCATGGCCGTCGGCACGTCGGTGAGCTCCGAGCGCATGAGGACGACGTCCGCGCTCTCCATGGCGACGTCGGTGCCGGATCCGATGGCGACGCCGAGGTCGGCGTGCGCCAGGGCCGGCGCGTCGTTGATGCCGTCGCCCACCATGGCCACCCGGCGGCCCTCCGCCTGCAGCTTGGCCACCTCGGCGGCCTTGTCCGCGGGCAGCACCTCGGCGAGCACGCGGTCGATGCCGACCTGGCGGGCGATGGCCTCCGCGGCGCGGCGCGAGTCGCCCGTGATCATGGCCACCTCGATGCCCATGCGCTTCAGGGCGGCGACCGCGGCCGCGCTCGATTCCTTGACGGTGTCCGCGACGGCCACGAGCCCGAGCCAGCGCCCGTCCGCGGCCACGATGAGGGGGGTCTTGCCCTCGCCCGAAAGCCGCTCGACCGCGGCCGCCGCCCCGGAGACGTCGACGCCCGCGGCGGCCAGGTGGCGCGCGTTGCCGATCAGGACGGCGCGTCCGCCCACCGTCGCGCGGATGCCCTGGCCGGGCACCGCCTCGAAATCGGCGACCTCGTCGAGTGACAGGCCCCGTTCGGACGCCGCCTTCACGACGGCCTCGCCCAGGGGATGCTCGCTGGCCTTCTCGGCGGCGGCGGCGAGCGCGAGGAGTTCGTCCACGCCCGCGCCCGGCGCGGCGACGAGGTCGGTCAGCGCGGGTTCGCCCTTGGTGATGGTGCCGGTCTTGTCGAGCACCACGGTATCGATGGCGTGCGCGGTCTCGAGGGCCGCGCCCGACTTGAACAGGACGCCCGACTCGGCGCCGCGCCCGGTGCCCACCATGATGGCGGTGGGCGTCGCGAGCCCGAGGGCGCAGGGGCAGGCGATGGTCAGCACCGCCACGAACACGGTCAGGGCGAAGACGACGCCGTGCCCGAGGGCCAGCCAGGTTATCGCCGCGGCGAGCGCGATGACGAAGACCGCCGGCACGAAATAGCCGGAGACCACGTCGGCCATGCGCGCGATGGGCGCCTTCGAGCCCTGCGCGTCCTCCACCAGCTTGACGATGCGCGCCAGCGCCGTGTCGGCGCCGACCTCGGTGGCGCGGACCGTGAGGGCGCCGTGCTTGTTGAGGCTGGCGCCCACCACGCGGTCGCCCGGCGCCTTGTCGACGGGCAGGCTCTCGCCGCTCAGCATCGACTCGTCCACGGCGCCGGAGCCCGAGACGACGACGCCGTCGACGGGAATCTTCTCGCCGGGCCGGACCAGCACGAGGTCACCGACCTCGACTTCCTCGATGGGCAGTTCCTGTCCGACGCCGTCGTGGAGCACGGTGGCGGTCTTGGGCCGGAGGCCCATGAGCTTCTTGATGGACTCGCTCGTGCGGCCCTTCGAGCCGGCCTCGAGCCACTTGCCGAGCAGGATCAGCGTGATGATGACGCCGACCGTCTCGAAGTAGAGGCTCTCGACCAGATGGTGGTCGCCGCGCGCGATGCCCGCGGTCGACCAGAGGCTGTAGGCCAGGGCCGCCGAGGTGCCGATGGCGATGAGCGAGTCCATGTTCGGCGCGCGGTGCCAGAGGGCCTTGAAACCGACGCGATAAAAGCGCGAGCCGGCGATCATGACGGGAACGACGAGGGCGAGCTGTACCAAAGCGAAGCGGAGGCCTTGGTGCATGGGGTCGAGCGCCGCCGGCACCGGCCAGCCGAGCATCATGCCCATGGCCAGGTAGAAGAGCGGGATCGAAAAGGCGGCGGAGACGAAAACACGCGTCTTGAGCGAGCTGATCTCGCGCTCCTTTTCCTCCCGGTGCGCATCGACGCGATCCGCCGTCTCGAGCGCGCGGGGTTCGTAGCCCGCCTTGCGGATGGCGTCCTTGAGCGCGGAAATGCGCGTCAGCGCCGGATCGTAGCGGATTGTCGCCCGCTCGGTGGCCAGGTTGACGGAGGCCAGCTTGACGCCGGCCGTTCGCGAGAGGGCGCGCTCCACCGCCGCGGAACAGGAGGCGCAGGTCATGCCACCCACAGGGATGACCGCCTCCTTTTCCGAGCGGTCGTCCACCGCCTCGTAGCCGGCCTTCGCCACCGCAGCCTTGATGTCGTCGATCCCCAGCGCGGCGTCGTCGTACGAGACCGAGAGCCGCTCCGTGGCGTAGTTCACCGAGGCCTCGGCCACGCCGCCGAGCTTCCGCACGGCCCGCTCCGAGGCCTGCGCGCAGGCCGCGCAGGTCATGCCCTGTATCTTGAGGTCAAGCGCCTTGATCATCGCGATTCCATCCTCCCCGCCTCCGCGGGGTTCAGTTTCCGAGGTAGCGCTCGAGGATGAGCGCGATCTCGTCCATCTTCTCCTGCCCGTTCCCGGATTCGATCGCGTCCTTGACGCAGGTGTCGATGTGCTGCCTGAGCACGACCAGGTTCGCCTTCTTCAGCAGGGCCATCGTGGCGAGCACCTGCTTCGACACGTCGATGCAGTAGCGGTCGTCCTCGATCATGCGGACGACGGCGTCCACCTGGCCGCGCGCGGTCTTGAGCAGGTTGAGCGCCTCGACGCTCCGACAGGTCGTGTGATCCACCGGTATCTCCTCGACGCGGCCACGGGCGACGATACGCCCGGGATTCGGTCCACCGGGAACCGGTCCGCGGATAGATGCCCCACCCCCCCGTGGGGGAGGGATGAGAATAGATTATCGGGAAAGTAAACAACTGTCAAGCGGAGCCGGAACGGGAAGGACCGTCGCGGCGACGCCGGCCCTCAGCCCTGTTCGAAGAGCCAGGTGGAGAGGTAGCGCTCGCCCGTGTCGCAGATGATAGTGACCACAGTCTTGCCTTCCATGCCAGGCCGGGACGCGACGTCGAGCGCGGCCCAGACGTTCGCGCCGGCGGAGATGCCGCCGAGGATCGCCTCTTCGCGCGCCAGGCGCCGCGCGGACTCGCCCGCGTCCTCGTGGCGTACCTTCAGGATCTCGTCGACGAGAGTGGCGTCGTAGTTGTCCGGCCTGAAGCCCGCGCCGATGCCCTGGATCCGGTGCGGTCCCGGAGCGCCGCCGGAAAGCACCGGCGAATCGACGGGCTCGACCGCGATGGCGCGGAAGCCGGGCTTGCGGGCCTTGAGGACGCGCGAGATACCCGTGATCGAGCCGCCCGTGCCGACGCCCGCCACGAGGACATCG
>JAFGNN010000029.1 GCA_016926955.1 Spirochaetales bacterium
AGAGGGAATCGCGAATAGCTCATGCATGCCGTGATACCGTCGCGCACGGCTTCCCCGCTTGCGATTCCCGAAAGCTTCGTGACACTTCATGACGCTTGCGACTCGGAACAAACCGATGGTATTCTCCGAGCCCCGGAGGTTGACATGGAGCCGAAACTCTTCGACAAATCCATCCAGGAATGGCAGTCCGAACGTGAAACCCTCAACGATAAGGTCATGGACCTGGCCGGACTCGAGATCAAACGCTTCTTCAGCCTCGATTCTCAGACCTATCGCCCCGGCGCCCTCGACGCCAAGACGAAAGAACTCCTCGGCCTCGTCGCCTCTCTGGTCCTCCGCTGCGATGACTGCATCCTCTATCACACCATCCGGGCCAAGGAAGAAGGCGTAACAAACGAAGAATACCGCGAGGCGCTCGGGGTCGGACTGATAGTCGGCGGTTCCATCGTCATTCCCCACCTGAGGCGCGCGGCAGCTCGCTGGGAAGAACTTGGCCGATCCGAGCATTGAGCGTACTCCACGCTCGAGGGCCGCTCCTCGGGCAACCCGAGAAGTAGATCACGCCCTTCCTAATCCGCTTCGATGAACCCTGAGCGCGCCTTCTCTATGAAGGAAACGTTCTTGAGCGCGGTCGGATCGCTCGGAGAACGCTCGAGGACGGACTGGAATACCTCCCAGGCCTTGTCGATCTGCCCCGATTGGTAGTAGGCAACGCCGAGGTTGTTCGCTACGCGCAGGTCCTCGGGACGATCTGCCTTGAGCGATGAGAAGGCCCTGACCGCGGCATCATGTTCACCGGCGCGGAGCAAGGCTATCGCCTTCATGTAGCGGTCCCTGAACGAACCGAGCGCGGCGTCGACCGGAGCCTGCCGGGCCTGCCCGACAGCTTCGGATGGAAGATCCTCGCGTCCGTCTCCGCCTGTCGACGTCGCCCGCGCCTTGAAGTCGAAGACGAGCACGGCGCGGTCGTCATTCTGCGGAGCGTCGCCGGAGAAGCGCTCGACATCCAGGGAAAGGGCTTCGACGAATGCCTGGGGAGAAAGTTCGGCCCGATCACGTACGAAGTCTACGAAACGCGAGTGCTCGTAGAAGTCCCCCGCGTGGTTGCGAGCCTCGATGAACCCGTCCGTGAAGAGCACGACCCTGTCGCCGGGCTCGAGTCGCGCGTGGCGCGTTTCGTAGCCGCCATCCTCGAAACTTCCAATGAAGTAACCCTGCGTGTCGAGGGAGATTATCGCTCCGTCCGCGCCCCTGCGCAGCAAGCCCGCGTGGTGCCCTGCGTTGGTGTACATGAGATCCCCGGTTTCGAGGTCGAGGACGCAAAGGAAGGCGGAAAGGTAGTGTTCGAGGTCTCCGATGAAACGGTAAACCTCGTCGTTGATCTCGGTCAGGATGGCGCCCGTCGAGAGGCCATGCCGCGAGTGGGACTGGAAGCTCGCCTTTGCCATGGTGGTGATCAGTGCGGCCGGAACGCCGTGGCCCGACACGTCCGCGATAAGGAAACCGTAAACGTTCCGGCCGAGCCTGAGCACGTCGTACAGGTCGCCGCCGAGGTTTTCCATCGCCTGGTATCGCGCGGCCATCTCGAACTCGGGTCGATCCGGCAGGGAATCGTCGTTGGGGATGATAGCCAGCTGGATGCGCTGGGCCATGGCCAGATCGCGCAGGAGCACTTCGTTCTTCTCTTCGAGCTCGGCCGTTCGCTCGTGGACTTTCCTCTCCAGATCGCTCGAGTACTCGATGATGCGACGGTTCTGGTCCTCGATCGAGCGCGCCATCTCGTTGAAATTCTCGGCCAGCACGCCGATCTCGTCGTTGGAGCGGACGTCCGCTCGCGCGGTGAAATCGCCGTCGTGCATCTGGTCAATCGCCGACATGAGCGGCCGGATCGGCTTGAGCGTACGGCGGATGAGCAGGGTAACCGTCAGTACGAGCACCGCGAGGAAAGCGACAAAGCTTCCTGCGAGCACGCGCAAGGTCGCGACCGCGCTTGCCATGGACAGGTCGTATGGCATGGCGGCCAGAATGAACATGCCCGTCATGAAGTTGCGCCGGTACGCCGCGAAGTGGCGCTCGCCCCCGATGCTGACGATGCGCTGCCCCTGCTTTTCCGCGAGCAGGAGACCGAGTTCGTCTATATCGGCGCGCGCGAGTTCGCTCGTCAGCTCCGGCACGGCCCGAGAAAACTGGCTCGCTATGACCCCGCCCTGCGACGAGAGCAACATCCCCTTCCCTTCGTTCGGCAGATCGATGGTCTGTATGATGTTCTGGATCTTGTCGAGGGTCATGTCGACCCCGAGGACGCCGACCAGGCTGCGCGCTTCGTCGAACACCGGCATGACGCCCATGATCCCTATCGCGCTGATCGTATCGAGCTGCCCGACATCGGTGACCGTGAAAGCCTGGCCGCGCTTCGCCGTCTCGTACCAATACTTCGTTCGCGGATCGTAGCGCTCGGGCATGCTGGCGTATCCGTTGACGAACCCGGTGCCGTATCCCCTGAAAAAGAACGTGCCGTCTTCGGTGCCGAGGAAAACCGAGCGGAGCACTTGCGAGCGCTCATGGACGGTCCAGTAGAAAAGACGGTCTAGCCGCTCGAAATTCGACGCGCGCACCTCGTCATAAGAAGCAAGCGAACGGGCGAGACGTTCCAGTTCCTCGAAGGTCATGGTCAGCTTAACGTCCGTCTGGTCAATGGCGAAATTCACCAACTCGTACGCGTTCTGTATGGTGTAGTTGTAAACGTTGAAATAGCTGAGCGCGCCGAGGACGGCCAGCAGAACGGCTGTCAGGGCGCCGATGTTGAGGATTACTATTGTTTCGATACGCCTGCGTACGGCCATTGAACGCTCCCGAACTTCCGGCGGTGTGGTCGAAGCAGTCTATAGCCGAGCGACCGGGTCGTCAAACTATTTCCCGATCGCCTCACCAAGGGCGGGCTAGGCGTCCCGCCGGCACCGGATGCCGACCCCCCAAAAAAAACGGCGCGGGCCCGTCGGGACCGCGCCGTTTTTATCCAGCGATTCGGTGGGGCTTCAGAACCAGAAACGGAAGCCGAACCCTGCTTGCAAACCCCAGTCGGGTATGGATACCCCTGTCGGCGCGAGGAAGCCGACCGCCGGGGCGAATTCGACAAAGAGTTCGAGCGGCGGAATCGGGAAGGCGTTGAGACCCACGGGTACGCGCAGTCCGGCACTCACGCTGTCCCCGACCTGCAGGTAGAGCCCGGGGCCGACGTAGTAGTTGATGAACGATACGAGGTTGCCCTGGTAGAGCCACCAGTCGAGAAGGACCGCCGCGGAGGCGGATCCCGTTTCGGGGATGCTGACGCCCAACCCGATGACAGGCGGGAATTTCGGAAGGCGGAAGCTGAGCAGGGCGGAATTCGGGAGTCCGCCCGCGACGTTGAGGCCGAATTCGCCGCCGATCGCCGCCTTGTAGGCGAAGGCCTGGCCGGCTCCCAGGAGCAGGAGCACGAGCATTACGAGAAGCGCTTTGCGTTTCATGGAACCTCCGGACATCATGGTATGTTGATAGCTTCCCCGAAGCAAGGTTCGGCGTCAAGGCTCGTGTCCTTCGTTCGATATGAAAAGGGCGAAAAAAAGCCGCGGACCGATGGCCCGCGGCGCGATTGGCATCTCCTAGGGGAGTCGAACCCCTCTTGTCGGAATGAAAATCCGATGTCCTAACCGATAGACGAAGGAGACGCGCGATAACCGAACCCTATCCTTTTTTTGCGGACAGTGTCAAGGCACTCCCGTCTCCGCCCCCGTCACGAGTGGTCCGCGAGGCGGGACCTCAACAAGTCACCGAGCCTCCGAGAGTGGTCGTCGTCAGGGTTTATTGACTGGGCCGCGTCGCAGTCGGCCAGGGCGCGCGGATAGTCGGCGAGGTGGAAGAACGCTTGTGCCCTGCGCATCAACGAATAGAAGTGGTAGGGATGGATGTCCAGGGCACGGTCGAAATCGACTATGGCCTCTGCATACCGGGCGCGGATGGAATGGATCACGCCGCGGTAGTACGCGGACTTGTAGCAGCGCGGATCGAGCTCGAGGGCCTTCGAGAAATCCTCGAGGCTCTCGTCGTAGCGCGACTCCGAGAAGTACGCCATGGCTCGATGCTTGAGGATAACGGCCCGGGCCTCCTGGCGCGTGTCGTGTGCGAGTATCCGGGAATAGAGGTCGATCGCCCTCAGGTAATCGCCCCGGTTGTGGGCTGCCAGCGCCGCCAGCAGCATGTCGTCGGAGCTGGCGTACTCGCGCAGGTAGTCGAGGTCGGCCTTCGGCGCGACTGGAGCGGGCGGCGCGATATCGGAGAAGAAGGGCAGGTCGATGGCCTGTTCGATCTTGCGGTAAAAGGCCCCGCGACGGCGCGCAAGCTCGTCCGAGAGCTGGTGCTGGTAATCGCGGATCTCCTGGAAGATGATGTCGGAAAGCGTAAGGTTGGCGTTCAGGGCTGCGAGTTTGCGGCGCATCGGCTCGTCGAACGGGGTGAATTCCGCCTTGTAGACGAGCTCGTGCTCCACCTCCGCCCAGGCTTCCTGGAGTATGGTGCGGATCTGCACCTCTACGACCTCGGCTTCCAGCGACGGTGCGTCCTCGCGGAGGTCTTTCGGAATCTCCACGAGCAGGTGGATCGACTCGTAGCCGAACTCTCGGAATGAGCGCTCGGCGCCCTTGCGCTCCACTTCTACCACCCGGAAGGCCCGGCCGAGCTCCTCCTCGACCTTTGCCAGGTCGCCGATGAACGGGCACACAAAACGGACGCCGAGCAGGTCCGTAAGCGGTATGGGGCTTCTGCCCGAGGCCCTTGCTTGCTGGTAAAGGCGGATGCGTTTCTTGAAATAGCTTGGAAAGGACTTTACCCGGGCTTTCACGCCCGGTCTCAAGCCGGAATCCTCGAGCACCTTCCGCATCCGGGCGGCCATGGCCTGGACGACGGCCTCCCTGTCCGCGAGCGAGGATCGCCATGCTTCCTCGAGCTCGAGACGATTCAAAGCCGGTTCAGTCGTCTCCATAGGCTATGAGGATACACCGGAAGCGGCATGAGGGCAAAGGGAAAGCGTCGCCCGGCGCGGGCGCGAAGGATGGTACCAAAAAAAAGCCGCCCCGATTGGGGCGGCTTTCCGGGCGGGCTTACAGCTTACTCGGTTCCTGTGGTTTCCGAGGTGAACTCGGTCTTCGGTTCCTGCTTCAGCCTCTCAAGGTAACGGAGGACCTGCGACTCGCCGAAGCGCCGGCTCTCGATGAGCTTGCGGTCCGCTTCGCGCTTGTCGTTGATGCCCCAGACGGCCTCGTCGTCGATGTCGCGCACCGGGTCGAGTACGGCTTTGTCGTAGAGGATCTTGACGTCCTTGATGTAGGTGATGAAATCGCCGCCTTCATGGGCCGCATCGCGGGTGATGAGGATGCCGGCTAGCTTCACGAAGGGGGAGGACTTCGGGTAGAGCGGGAACAGGCGAAGTTCGCGGTTGCGGACGTCGCTCACGTACGCCGGGTTGTCCCAGCGAAGTTCCTTCCAGCCGTCGAAGTTCAGGTAACCCATGAACATCGTCGTCTGCTTCCCTTCCTGGTCCTCGAGGATGAGGGAGATGCCGTGGGGGAAGTTCATGCCGCGGACGGTGACGGCGAGCGACTTGATGACGCCCACGTTCTTCACGATGCCCATGGCGGTGGTGATCTTGGTGTCCGCGTTGAAGGTTCCCTCGAAGCGGGTCAGCCGATCGTTGACCGGGTCCGTACCGCCCGCCTCTTTCCGCTCGAAGGCGGGAATCGAGAAGGGAGGGGTCACCATGGCCCAGCTGTTGAAGGTTTCCGTGGGGAAATGGACCCGGATGCCCATGACCGTCTTGCCCGTGTAGGCTCCGCCGACTACGGGGGCCTCCCGGGTGTAGGACAGGGCCTGGTTGAAGTTGGTCCGCGAGGACGAAGCGAGGGTGATGTCCCAGTTGCCGATGGCGAGGCTGGTGGCCATCTGCTTCTTCTGGTCCTCGGTGTAGCTGGCGCCGGCGGTGGTGGAGAAATCCATCACGGTCGCGCCGTTGTCGAGGAACTGACCGGCGTTGAGCGGATCCTCGTTCGTGTCGGCCTTGAGGAGCGAGAAGTCCATCAGGACCGCCTCGTCCGCGAAAACCGAAAGCGTCCCGAGGAGCAGCACGAGCGTCGCCGCTATAAAGACCTTCCTTGTCATACTCTGAACTCCTTTCTGTAAGGCGGTCGATGAGCCGAATTCGGCTACAATTATATTCGGGCGAATAGCCTTGTCAAATACTTTCATTTTTTTTGCTCGTCCGCGCCGCCGAAAGGCACCTGTCCCCCGATTGTAAGGAGGATGCCGTCGAGGCCCGGCTCGGCCATGGCCATGACGCGCCGCGCGGCGTACAGGGCGCGACGGATGGGCGCACCCCCTTCCCCGAGGGCCCCTTCGTCCAGGTCGATCCGGAGCACCTCGTCCCGGAGCAACACGGCGTCTACCCTGGTACCGGGGGCGAAGAGCGGGGCCAGGTCCGGATCGGACGGACCGAGCAGCAACTCGGCCATGGTTTCCGCCGCTTCGGCCTCCGGTTCGCGGGACGGCAGGGCGCGGAGCTCGCCGACCAGGCGGCCGTCCGTCGCGCGGGGGAAGAGCAGGACTACGGGGCGGCGGGCGCCCTCCGCGACCCAGGAGGCCAGGGCGATGGCGACAAGGATGGCGAGCAGCGCGGTGCGGTACACTCGGGCCCGGCCGAGGGCGGCGACGGGGGCCGATGCCAGGATGCGGTCTAAAAAGTCGTTCATGGCGCGGATGTTCCCTTGCGGTTCTCGAAATAGTCTATGAAATCGACAATGCCATTATAGACGGCGTCCGAGATGCTCCGCAAGTGAGCGGGATCCGCCAGAAGGCGCGCCTCGGCCTCGTTCGTCACGAACCCCATCTCGACGAGTACGCTGGGCATGCGGGCGTTTCGCACCACGAACCACTCCTCGGCGCGGATGCCGCGGTTGCGGGAGCTTGCGCCGATGTTCCGCTCCAGCCGTTCCACGATGGACCGCGCGAGCAGGACGCTCTCGGTGGTGTACTCCTCTTCCATCATGACGTTCACGATCGGAGCGATCTCGTCGTCCACGCCCGGGGTGCCTGACTCGACGAGGGTTCGGCGATAGTCGGGATTCAGGTACCAGACCTCGAATCCGGAGGCGTTGCGGTTGAAGGACGCGTTCGCGTGGATGGAGACGTAGATTATCGCCTCGTTGGGCCGTAGCTCGACGGCGTTGGCCATCTCGACGCGCTCCTCCAGGCTCGGATAGGTGTCCGCCTCGCGCGAAAGCATGATCCGCCGATCCGGGAAGCGCTCGACCAGGGCGTCCCGCACCTGAAGCGCCGTCGCGAGCGCGAGATCCTTCTCGAGGATCTTCCGCTTGTCCTTGCCGCTTCCGTATTCGCCGACAGCGCCCGGATCCTTGCCGCCATGGCCCGGGTCGATCAGCACGGCCGCGACGCGGAACCGGGAAAGCCGCTCGGTGCTCCGCTCTTCGAACCATGCCGAGAGGTAGGCGGCGGTGGTTCCATCGAGCAAGGGACCTCCGGGCCCCGAGCTCGACGGGGTCAGCCGGACGGGGCGATCGCCGAGCAGGTGCCAGGGGGAACCGGGCTTGAAAGCCGCCCGGTCTCCGTCTCGGGTCAAGGAGACGGTTCCGAGCAACGGATCGAGCGACAGGACGGCACCGAGCTCGGACGCGAAATCGGCAACGCGCACGGGCGCTCCCGCGGCGGACGGAACCTGGGCGTCCGCGGCCCTGGTTCCCGCGAAGGCCGCGGCGAGCGTGAGGCAGACAAGGAGGGCCGAATCGGGTCTTCCGCCGCGGCGCTTTGCGAGGGAGCTCATCGCCTCATCCTGCCCTGATCGCGCGTTCCGTGTCCACGACGTAGAGGGCTGCCTGCCAGCCGCCCCGCTCGAGGGCCTGCCAGAATCGTCCGGCGAGAGCCGCTTCCCCGGGCCTTGCGGGGCGCGTGCCCGAAAGACGTTCGACGATTTCGATCGACTCCGAGAGCGGCCTTCCGAGCCAGTCGGGCGAAGCGAGCGCGTCCGCGGAAAGCGGCAAAGGGAGGTAGGGAAGCGCCGCGCCGCGTTCCGGCTCCGCTCCGTCCGCTTCGGCGGGCAAGGCCGCGACGGTTTCCAGGAACTCCGCGGGCGCCGAGCCGTAGGCGTGCGGCGGCCAGGTCCGGCCGTCTGGCAGGTTGATCGAGCCTGCGCCTTCGAGAAAACCCTCCGTCGCGGCGTTCCGGGGCTCGAGTATGGGCAGGAGGCTGCGGGCGGCCCGTTCCGCGGCTTCGATCGCCGTTGTGCGGTCGGGCGCCTGGCTTATGACGTTCCCTCCCTTCTCCACGTTATTCGAGGGGAACACCGCCCGCGCCCCCGGTCCGAGGCGCAGGAACACATCCTTGACGAAGGGCTCGAGCTTCGCCTCGCGCTCTCCGTCGAGCCGGGCGACCGTGCCGGGTATGGAGATGAAAGCCCGTTCCGCGGAGACCCAGGCGCGGCGAGGCGCCAGGTCGCCCGGGGGGAGCCCCACGGCCACCCGCAAGGCCGCCAGGGTAGGCTCGGCGCCGGAAGCGTACGGATAGGTCCAGCCGGACATGTAGCCGCCGGAGAGCCGCGCCGCGATCTCGCCGACCACCGCCCCGCGTTTTCCCAGCTTGATGTCGCCTTTGGCGGCTCCGGGGCCGAGGCCGAGGGCGCGCACGCCGAGCTTGAAGACGCGCACCACCTCGCCGACCGCCTCGGGAGGGAACGCGCTCGGCATGGTGTGCCCGAGCTCCACGAAGAATGGCGCGAAGGCGATATGGCGGTCGGCTACGCCGCAGAGCTCGACCCGGCCGTCGGACACGATGGCGTCGATCGAAAACTCCGGGCCTTCGATGTATTCCTCGACGATCGCGCGTCCCGCGCGTGAGGATCGCAAGGCATCCGCGATGGCCGGGCCGTATTCACCGGGGGCGGCCACGAGCCGGCACCCTCGGGCGCCCATGTTGTCGACGGGCTTGACCACGAGGGGGAAGCCGATGCGTTCCGCCGCGAGGGTCGCGTCCTCGCCGGCTCCGACGGTAACGAAACGGGGCGACGGGACTCCCGCGGCGGCGAAGCGCTCCCGCATCCTGCCCTTGTCGCTCGCGTCGAGGGCCGTTGCGTGGGGAATGCCGGGAAGCCCGAGGCGCTCCGCTATCCAGGCGACGTTCGCAGAAAAATCGGTACCGGCGGTGAATACGCCATCCAACCCACCCGCAGCTCGAAGCCCGCGGGCGGCGGCCTCGAGCGCGTCGCGGTCCTTGAGGTCCACATGGAGGAATTCGTCCGCGATTCCCGCGCCGGCGGCGGCGGCGTCCCCGTCGGCCACCGCGACGCGCCATCCCTGCTCCCGGGCGAGACGGATTGCGGGCATTTGCATGACGCCGGCGCCAAGGATCATGATGCGCTTCACGTCGCTGTTCCTTTCGGCGCCAGGCGCCGGGCGTAGATCTCGAAAGTGTCGCCGAGACGGAAGAACCGGCTCGCCGTTCCGCGCAAGGAACGGATCCAGCCGGGATCCCCCTCCCTGGCGCCGGGAAAGCGTTCGGGATGGTGCCCCGTGGATCGCACGAGCTCGACGCGGAAACCGAAGCGGGCGAGCAGGCGGGCGGCGCGCTCCGGCTCCCACACGCTCAGGTGGTCGTAGGGACTCGCGGCAAGGAAGGCGCGCCTGTCCTTGCGCGCGCTGATTCCGGACCCGGAAGGGGTGGACAGGGCCAGGACGCCGCCCGGCGAGAGCAGGCGGGCGGCCCGCTCGAGCACTGCTCCGAGCTCCGAGAAATGCTCGACGACATACCACATGGACACGCAGTCCAGACCGTCGGGCACCAGGTCGTCAATGAGCGGATCCTGGAAGTCGGCGACCATGGCCGGCAGGCGGAGCGTGTCCCTCACATGCGCGACAGCGTCCCCGGCAAGGTCGAGTCCGTACGATTCCCATTCGCGTCGCGAAGCCTCGGAAACGAAGGCGCCGTAGGCGCAACCGACGTCGAGGAGCTTCCTGCCCTTCCCCGCCGCCGCGGGCACCAGGCGATCGATGCGATCGAGCCGCTCCGCGGCCAGCGCGGTCAGGACCGGCCAGTCCTCGAGGTAGGTACGGCCGTACTGGGCGCGGTACTCCTCGAAGAAGTAGTCCTTGCCGTAACGGCCCGGTCGGTCGGCGAATCCTTCCATATAGAGAAGACCGCATCCCCGACAGCGGAAATAGCTCCGGTCCGGAAAGCGCTCGATGTCGCTCCGTGAGGGCGAGGAACAAGCCGGACAACGGCCGCTCGCCTTCGATTGGAGCGAACCCAAGGCCTCCGCGAGGCTCTCGCGCGAAGGTGGCGCGGGCCTCGCCGAGGCTTCAGCGAAGGCGGGCAGGTCTTCGAGCAGGGCGGACAGGGCTTTGGTCTCCGGCTCCCGGGTGCCGATGGAGGGGAAGCCGGCCTCTCGCGAGAGCGCGGCATGATAGGCAGAGGGGTCCAGGACCGCCACGAGGCACCCGGCCCAGGACGCCTCGAAGGCGGTGAGCCCGAACGAGGTGAACACGAGGTCCCATGAGGACAGGTGTTCCTTGAGGTTCTGGACCGGGCCGAGAACGGCGATGCCTTCGGGGATCGTTTCGCGGGAGGCGCCGGGTCGGCTGAGGGCGCCGGAGACCAAGGTGAGGCGCGACGGCTCGAAAAAACCTCTTTCCACCAGGAAGCGCGCGAGCTTCGGGCCCAAGCCGGCGGGATCCTCCCCGCCGAACGCGAGGAGGGCCTTCCTCGCGGACTTCGCGGCCTGCCGGCGGTGGACGGGCAGGTCGAGGTATCCGCGCGAGGACAGGTTCGGTCCCGGTTCTGTACGGCGCGCGGGCGGCAGGGGAAGGGCGTCGACGAGATAGGGCGCCGCCCGGCGCGCTGCGCCGCCTTCGTCGAGGGCGACGACCGGACCGCGATGGAGCCAGGTTTCGAGCTCCTCGGCCGAGGTGTCGCGCCGATCGAGCAATACGAGGTCGAAGCGCTCGTCCGCTCCGAGCTTGTCGAGCACGATGTCGTCGGCGGCTCCCGGAAAGGCCAGGGTGATCTCGGCGGCGCTCCAGGAAGCGCCCTCGCTCCCGCGCGAAACGTAGACACGGGCGCCGGGACCCAGTTCCCGCGCGAGCGAGAGGCAGCGGACCAAGTGGCCCGAGCCGTTGCCCCGCCTGACCGAAGGGACGAGCAGCACGCGCTTCAAATCGTCACTCCGCGGTCCAAGGCTGGACGAGCGACCAGTCGCCTGATTCAAGCGCCTTGAGGGCCGCGACCAGAACGCGGGTCGAAGGGTCGAATCCTGCTTCATGCGCGAGGTCGAGGGCGCGTTCGTAGTCGCCCGCGGTGTCCACGGTGACGCGTCCAGCCGGATAACGGCACTCCTGCGGCGCTGCTTCACGCCTCACGCGGAAGCGCTCCGGCCTCCGGTAGAGGAAGGGACAGACGTGCTCGCGCTCGTAAGGATCGACGGCTTCGGCGTCTGCCGCGAGCAGGGCGGCCGCCCGCGCGGCCTCGACGCCAAGGCCGAGCGGCATTCCCTCCAAGGCGGCGTAGTCGAGGTCGGATTCGACGGCGAGGTCGGACGCCAGCGAGGCGAGCTCAGGCGAGACGAAGGGGTTGTCGGCCGTCGCGCGTATCACGCGCTCGAGCGAGAATTTCCGTATGGCCAGCGCGAAGCGCGCGAGCACGTCTTCCTTCGGCCCCGGCACGAGCTCGAAGCCCGCGCGGGCGGCGAGCGGCTCGAAGACCCGGGCGGAGGCTTCGTCGCAAGCGAGGATGCGCACGCTCGCGGCCACCCGGGAGAGCCGTCGCATGCAGGCTTCCACCATGGGCACGCCGCCGAAGGGAAGCAGCGCCTTGCGCGGCAGGCGGCTCGAGTCGAGACGGGCCTGGAGTATGACGCCGAGCCTCATGGGATCGGCTCCCAAAGATCGACGAGGGCCCGGGCGTCGACGCGGAACCGGAAGGCGTTGTCCGCGACCCAGGCGCGCGCGGCCTTGAATTCCCGGTACGCCTCGCCGATGCCCACACCCGCGCCCGCGGCGTAGGGCAGGAAGCGCGACCATGGCAGATGGGCCGCGTCGGAGCGGCGCACCGGGGCCAGGCTGCGCAGATGGAAACGCCGGTAATCGGGACCGGGGCTCGTGTCGTACGCTGGCGGCGCTTCTACGTAATCCACGCGCAGCGCCTGGGCCGATCCGAGGAGCTCGCCGCGGAGCCAGGCGCGAAAGCCGAATTCGACGAGCTGCCACCAAGGCCGGGAGTATTCCCGGTCGAATCCGCCGAGCGCCTCGAAACGGGCTTTCGAGTAGACGCCCGCGTAGTCGAGCGGAAACAATGCTTTCTCCCCGTCCTCGCGGGGCTCGAGGCTCAAAACCCGGAGGGCGCTTCCTTCGAGGGCGGGCGCTCCGATGGCCGGAAGCGTCTCGCCGTCCCGGGCTCGGTACCAGGGCGTCGCGCAGAGCCAGGCGCGCTCCTCGATCCGGTCGACGAAGCGCGACGAAAGTCCGCCCGCCGCCAGCTTCTGGTCGTTCCAGAGCAACAGGACCCAGGGCATGCGCGCCTCGCGGAACCCGATGTTGGCACGCTCCCCGGGCGTCAGGCCCGCGGGAACCACCGCGAAGCGCGTCGAGGGGAAGCGCGAGACGAGCGCCTCCAGCTCGTGCCGTCCCTCGCCACCTTCTTCCACCGACACCACCTCCGCGAAGCCGGCGCGTTCCAGGTCCTGAAGCTGGCGGGCGCGGTATATCCGCCCTCCGCGGTTAAGCACGACCACGGAGATCCTCGAGGCGGGAGCGGGGCGGCCGCCGCTGCCGATGACGGTGTAGGCGGCCAGGGACGGATCAGGCGTTCCAGGTGTGGTATTCATCGCAACGCTCGCAGATGGCGGGAAGCTTCCGCTCGACGTGGGCGCGCCAGGCGGCTTCGCCCTTGGCCCAGATAGCTTCGAGGGCATCCTCGAACACGTTTCCGAGCGGCGCCGATTCCGGGCAGGCGCCGGGTGCCAGGACCTCGCGACACATCAGGACAGAGCCGTCGAGGACGACGACCAGGTCGCGTGCCAGATGCCTGCAGGGAAGGCGCCGCAGGGGCGCGAGATCGGAGACGGTCCGGTCCGGCAGGCGGCCCGCGAAGGCGTCGTACTTCTGGATGATCACGTCGAGTCCCTTCTCCTTCCAGCCGCGCCAGAAGGACTCGAGGTGGAGCTCATTCTCGCGCATCCGCACGGCCTGCGCGTGCACGCGGCCGGGGAAGATGGAGCCGAGCCGTTCCGCGAAGGCGACAGCCTCGGCAAATCCGGGGCCGCGCAGGGACGCGTACGCGTCCGCTTCCGTCTCGTCGAGCGATACTATCCAGTCGATCCGGCCGGAATCCGCGTGTCGTTCCGCGATGCCCTCGACCACGCCCGGTCGCCAGCCTGCGCCCGAGGTCTCCACGATGAGCGAGAGCCGCGGCCGCGACAGGACCGATTCCGCAAGGGCGCCGAAATCGGGGTGCAGGGCGGGTTCGCCCCAGAGCGAGAGATCCACCACGGCGTCTCCCGAGAATTCGGCGACCTTTTCCATGAACGCGTCGAACCGTGAGGCTTCCATGAAGTCCCTCCGGGCCGTGACGTCGCCGCCGAAGCCCGGGTACGGGCAGTACGCGCAAGCGTGCGGACAGGCGCCGGAAACCTGCACGTGGATGAAGGCCGGCCGGTTGCGGAGCACTTCCTCATGCGCCGGGAGCAGGTCCTGCACCGACTCGGCCGACACGATCCCGACGGCGGCGAGTCGGGCCGAAGCCTCGAAGTCTCGACGCGTGTCGCAGACCGCCCTGAAGCGCCAGGGCCTGAGATCGACGCGGGAGATCTCGGTCTCGACGTCGAAGGAATTGATGTCCTTCTGTACGGTCAGGAAGAGCGCGTCGCGCGAGAAGGGCAACTTCTCGCGGGAAGCGATGGCGGAGAGGGCCATGAGGATGCGCGGCTTCACGAATTCCGCCGTGAAGCCCTCCGGCCAGCCGTCGGCGAAGAGATACTCGGCCTTCCAGCGCTCGAAGGAGGCGGCCATGGCCGACGCGAAGGCTCCGTCCAGGAAGGGCTGGTCGCCGAACGCGTGCACGAGGAGGCCTGGGGCGCCGGTAGCCATCGGATCGCCCGCGATGGCGCCGAGAGCCTCGATGAAGGCCGGGACGTCCCAGGAGGCTCGGCGCACGAGCTCGTAGTCGCCCGGCGGCGGTTCGAGCCCGGACGCGAGCACGACGACCCGCTCGAGGCCGGGCAGGGAACGAAGCGCCGCGAGCGAGCGCTCGAACGCTGAAGGGCCTCCGGCGAAAGGCTCGAAGGCGAGGCCCGTGGCGGGCACGAGGTCGAGAACCGCGACTGTCTTCATGTCGCTCCTAGTATCGGCCGGGAACGGAGGGACCCTTGAGGCGCATGCGCACCAAGGCCCCGGCACGCGCGGGTCCGAGCTCTGTCCCTCGGGCGAGCGCGGCCCGCATTGTATCGGAATACGGGCACGGCGAGTGGGGAAAAGGCAACTCGGTCGCCTCCGGTCCTCCGGGGCGACGGCTTTTTCCGTCGGCACCGGGTGAGCTCGCGTTTCCCTCTTGACCACCCTTCATACTGTCGCTAGTATCGTGATTGATAACATACCACCACCCATAGTGGTACCCCACCAAGACAACCAGCGCGGCGTGCGACGCCGCTTGAAGCGGAGGACGGCATGAAAATCGAGCGGCGTTTCACCAAGGCCGGAAAGGGCCCCTACGAGGGCATAACCTGGGAGGAGCGCGTCTCCGAGATCCGCAACCCCGACGGCAAGGCCGTCTTCCTCATGGAAGGCGTGGTCGTCCCATCCTCCTGGAGCCAGATCGCCACCGACATCATCGCCCAGAAGTACTTCCGCAAGGCCGGTGTCCCCGCCGAGCGCGAGCGCGCCTGGGAGGCCTTCGTGCCCGAAGGCCAGCGTGGCCTCGCGGGCGTCTCGAAAAAACCCGGCTCGGAGCACGACGCCCGCCAGGTCTTCCACCGGCTCGCCTACACCTGGCTCCAGTGGGGCAAGGGCGCGGGCTATTTCGACACGGAAGAGGACGAAAAGGCCTTCTACGACGAGACGCTCCACATGCTCGCGCGCCAGATGGCGGCCCCGAACAGCCCCCAGTGGTTCAACACGGGCCTCAACGCGGTGTACGGCATCGAAGGCCCGGCCCAGGGCCACTACTACGTCGATCCGGCCAGCGACGAGGTGGTCGCCTCAGCGTCCGCCTACGCGCGCCCCCAGCCCCACGCCTGCTTCATCCTGGACGTCACCGACGACCTGGTGAACGACGGCGGCATCATGGACCTGGTGACCCGCGAGGCGCGCCTTTTCAAGTACGGCTCGGGCACGGGCTCCAACTTCTCGAACATCCGCGCGCGCAACGAGCCGCTTTCGGGCGGCGGCTATTCCAGCGGCCTGCTTTCATTCCTCAAGATCGCCGACCGCTCGGCCAGCGCCATCAAGTCAGGCGGCACTACGCGCCGCGCCGCCAAGATGGTCATCCTCGATGCCGCCCACCCGGACTTGGGCACCTTCGTCGACTGGAAGCGCGAGGAGGAGTACAAGGTCGCGGCCCTCGCCGCCGGCTCCGCCGTACTCCGCTCGCATGCCGCCAAGGTCCGCGCCGCCATCGAGGGCTCGGGACTGGCGGGCGAGGCGCGCTTCTCCTTCTCCGCCAACCCCGCCCTGCGCGACGCGGTCCGCGACGCCCTCCGCGCGGGCGTGCCCGCCGCCTGGATGCACCAGACCCTCCGCCTCTACGCCCAGGAGCGCTTCGACGTTCCCCTTCCCGCCTACGACACCTCGTGGGAGGGCGAGGCCTACAACACGGTCTCCGGCCAGTCGTCCAACAACTCGGTCCGCCTGCCCAACGAGTTCATGAAGGCCGTCATCGACGACGGCGAGTGGACCATGACGCGCCGCACCGACGGCAAGGCCATGAAGACGGAGAAGGCGCGCGCCATCTGGGAACGCGTCGCCGAGGCCGCCTGGCAGTGCGCCGACCCGGGGCTCCAGTTCCACGGCACCGTGAACGAGTGGCATACCTGTCCCGCCGACGGCGAGATCCGCGGCTCGAACCCCTGCTCCGAGTACATGTTCCTCGACGACACCGCGTGCAATCTGGCAAGCCTCAACCTGGTCCAGTTCTGGGACGAGAAGAAGCGGCGCTTCGACGCGGACGCATATCGCCACGCCATCCGGATCTGGACCGTGATCCTCGAGGTCTCCGTGGTCATGGCCCAGTTCCCCTCGAAACAGATAGCGAGGAGGAGCTACGACTACCGCACCCTCGGCCTCGGCTTCGCGAACCTCGGCACCCTGCTCATGCTCTCGGGACACGCCTACGACTCCGACTCCGGCCGCGCCCTGGCCGCCGGGCTTTCGGCCATCCTCTCGGGCGAGGCTTACGCCGAGAGCGCCCGCATGGCCGCCAGCTTCGGCGCGTTCTCCCGCTACGAGGCTAACAAGGAGCACATGCTCCGGGTCATCCGCAACCACCGGCGGGCGGCCTACGACGCGGCGGCCGCGGAATACGAGAACCTTACCGTCACGCCTGCGGGGCTCAAGGCGGAAGCCTGCCCGGCCAATATCGTGGAGGCCGCGCGCGCCTCATGGGATGAAGCGCTCGAACTAGGCCAGAAGCACGGCTTCCGGAACGCCCAGGTGACCGCCATCGCGCCGACCGGCACCATCGGCCTGCTCATGGACTGCGACACCACCGGCGTCGAGCCCGATTTCGCCCTCGTGAAGTTCAAGAAGCTCGCGGGCGGCGGCTACTTCAAGATCATCA
Organism: Spirochaetales bacterium; assembly: GCA_016926955.1. Classification (GTDB taxonomy): domain Bacteria; phylum Spirochaetota; class Spirochaetia; order Treponematales; family UBA12059; genus JAFGNN01. The sequence goes on from JAFGNN010000029.1 coordinate 16,855, forward strand.
ACCGCAGCGTGCCGCCCGCACTTTCCGCGCTCGGCTACGGCAAGAAAGCCGCCGAGGCCATCATCGCCTACGCGGTCGGCCGCGGCACCCTGAAAGGCGCTCCCGGCGCCTCGTACGAGGCCCTCGCGGCCAAGGGCCTCGGCGAGGACGCGCTCGACCTGGCGGAGAAGGCCATAAGGGACTCCTTCTCGCTGGACGGCATCTTCGTGCCCGCGACCATCGGCGCCGAAGCCTTCGACGCCCTCGGCATCCCCGCGGCGACCCGCGAGCTGCCGGGCTTCAGCCTGCTCCGCCACCTCGGCTTCTCCGAGGAGGAGATCGAGGCCGCCGAGGAATACGCCTGCGGCACCATGGGCCTCGAGGGAGCGCCGGGGCTCGCGCCGGAGCACCTTCCGGTCTTCGATACCGCTACGCCCTCCGGCAAGAAGGGCACCCGCTCCATCGCCTGGGAGGCCCACGTCTCCATGATGGCTGCGGTGCAGCCCTTCGTCACGGGCGCCATCTCCAAGACCATCAACATGCCGAACTCGGCCACCATCGAGGACGTAAAGGGAGCCCACCTGCTCGCCTGGCGCAGCATGCTCAAGAGCATCGCCCTCTACCGCGACGGCTCCAAGCTCTCGCAGCCCCTTTCGGCGCTCGCGCCCGGCTCCGACCTGATCGCGGACTCGATCATGGCCCTGCAGTTCGAGGATCCGGCCGCCGACGAGAGCGCCGCCGACGAGACGAAGGCGCAGGCCCGGATTCAGGGACAGGGGCTCCGACCCGCCGCCGGGAGCCGACACCCCCTGCCGAACCGACGCGCCGGCTACACCCAGAAGGCCAAGATCTCTGGCCACTCGGTCTTCGTCCGTACCGGCGAGTACGAGGACGGCTCGCTCGGCGAGATATTCCTTGACATGCACAAGGAGGGCGCCGCCTTCCGGAGCCTGCTCAACAGCTTCGCCATCGCCGTGTCGCTCGGCCTCCAATATGGCGTACCCCTCGAGGAATACGTGGACGCCTTCACATTCACGCGCTTCGAACCCAACGGCATGGTCCAGGGCCACGACCGCATCCGCATGGCCACCAGCGTGCTCGACTACATCTTCCGCGACCTGGCCATCGCCTACATGAAGCGCGACGACCTCGGGCAGGTGAAGCCTGAGGACCTGGACGCCACCGCAACGCAATCCTGGCGCCGAAACGGCCACTCCGACGGCTCGGGGCCCACCGCCGAGCTCGTCAAGGCGGGAAAGGCCGCCGTAAAGGAGGCGAAGGCGGCCGCGGCGGCACAGGGCGAGGCGCCGAAACCCGAGAAGAAGGCGCCGAGCGGAGCCCGCCTGGCCCGCATGAAGGGCTACGAGGGCGACCCATGCCCCGTCTGCGGCCACCTCACCCTCGTCCGCAACGGAACATGCCTCAAGTGCGAAACTTGCGGATCAACGACAGGCTGTAGCTGACTTCCAGGCAAGTTTCGCGCTTGAGGTTCCGGACGATCTCGGAAGCTCTTCCCGGTGGATCGCTGAAGGCCTTTCGGCCTTCAGCGCCGTCGGAGCGTAGCGACGACGCTTCGTCGCCGTCCGAGCCGAAGGCGAGGCGTGAAACGTGCGGTTCCACAACAGGTTGCAGTTGACGTATAGGCACGTTTCGCATTTCAGGATTCTGGAAGTCGCCGGGGCCTTCGGGGCCTCGGCCGTTTCCGGCACCCTCATGCGACTACCCGCGGCGACTTTTTTTCCGATTCCGCGAGGATGCTCCACGCCCTGCCGTGGTGACGGCTTCCGCATAAATATCGAACGCCGACGCGCCTGCTGGCCCGGACGGCCGCGTCGCTTGCAGGTCCCGCGCAAGAATATCCGCCCCGGACGAGTTTCCGGGCGCTCATCCTGGCCAGCGCAAAACCTTGCTGGCAAAGATATTACTTGTAGCTTCCCGCACGCGCTGGTATGCTTGCCTGTCGAAGGGGGAGCCATGGCCCAGAGTCCAGTTATCCAGTCCGAAATCGGACGCCTGCGCCGAGTGATCGTCCACGCCCCGGGAAGCGAAGTCGAGGCGATGAGTCCGCAGAGCGCGGAGGAAGACCTCTACAACGACATCGTCCCGCTTCGCATAGTGCAGCGGGAGCATCGGGAGCTCAGCGCCTTCCTTTCGCTGGTCGCGGAGGTTTCCGACGCGGCGGAGCTGCTCGAGCGCGCCCTCACCGACTCGGCCTCCCGGAAAGAATTCCTCGACCCCCTTCTCGGGTTCTACGGGGCGGAACGGCGACGGGAGGAGCTCGACGCGATGGATGCCGCCGAGCTGTCGCGGGTCGTCATCGAGGGGCTTCCGGCCCGGCACGACGGCGTCGAGTCGCTATTCTCCGGCCGCCGCTTCGACCTCCCGCCCCTGCCGAACCTCTACTTCATGCGCGACGCCGGTTTCGTGTTCGGAGACCGGCCCGCCGCCTGTTCGATGCGCTTCGACGTACGCCATCCGGAGAGCCTGATCGACCGCGCCATCTTCCGGAGCCCGGCAGCCCTCGCCTCCCCCCGCCTCTCGCTCGACGGCCCCGCCTTGCGAAGCGACGGTTTCTCCTTCGAAGGCGGCGACGTCCAGGTGCTCGGCCCGGCCACGCTGGCCATCGGAGTCTCGGAGCGAACGAGCGCGCGGGCGGTTGATGCCCTGGCCAAGGCCCTGGCCGTTTCGGCCGGAGTGCCGGTGCGGGTCTTCGCGGTCGAGCTTCCGAAGGAGCGGGCGACCATCCACCTGGACATGGTCTTCACGATGATCGACCGCGACGCCTGCCTGGTGCACGAGCGGAGCATACTCGGCACCCGCCGCTGCCGCGTCGCTCGGCTCGACGCTAACCCTGCCGGCAGGACCTCCGTCCGCGAGCAGGAGTCCCTTCTCGCCGGACTCGCTGAGGCAGGCCTCCCCCTCCAGCCGGTCATCACCGGCGGCCCCGATCCGATACAGCAGGACCGCGAACAGTGGATGAGCGGCGCCAACAGCTTCGCCTTCGCCCCGGGCAAGATACTCATGTACTCGTGCAATCCGCGCACGCTCGACGCCCTCGACGCCGCCGGCTTCATGGTGAAGTCCGCCGGGGACTTCACCGGGGGGGGCGACGATCCCTTCAAGTATGGTAGACTGGCAGTCGGGTTCGAGGGCGCGGAGCTTGCCCGGGGCGGAGGCGGCGCGCGCTGCATGACGCTGCCGGTGGAGCGCGACGCCCTCCCCTGATACGGAGGATAGCGAGTGGCACGCAACGAACTGCCGAGTCCCGGAGACTTGGCCCGCGAGGATTCCCTGCCCGCCGCGTCGCGCGCCCTCGTCGAGTCGAGCCGGTCCGTGGTCCGCGAGATCCTGGCCGGCCGCGACGACAGGCTCCTCCTTCTGGTCGGCCCCTGTTCGATCCACGACCCGGACGAAGCGGCCGTCTACGCCGCCAAGCTGGCGGAACTCGCCGCCAAGGTATCGGGCGAGGCCTACGTCGTGGCTCGCGCTTTCGTGGAGAAAAGCCGCACCAGCCTCGGTTGGCGTGGACTTGCACGCGACCCGCACCTTGACGGATCGCGCGGCACCGGGGAAGGCATAGTCGAGGCCCGACGCGCCCTGACCGGGATGCTGGCATCGGGGGTTCCCGTGGCCGTCGAGCTGGTGAGCCCCTTCCTGTGGCCCTATTGGATCGACTGCGTGAGCTGGGCAGGGATAGGCGCGCGTTCCGTCGAGTCGCCCTCGCTTCGCGAGGCCACGGCCCTGATTCCCTGTCCCGTCGGCTTCAAGAACGGACTCGACGGCGATCCGGCCGCGGCAATCAACGCGGTGCTCTCTGCCGTGCGGCCCGGAACGGCGCTTGCCATCGGCAAGGACGGCCGCCTGGTCGAATCGGAAGCCCCGGGGAACCCTGCCGTCCACGTGGTGCTGAGGGGCGGGCGGGACGGCCCGAACGTGTCGCTCGCGCCGCGCGTCGCCGCGTCAATGGAAGCCATGGGACTGCTTCCCTCGATACTCGTCGACTCGAGCCACGACAACTCGCGCAAGCGTCCCGAGCGCCAGCGGGGAGCGGCCCTCAAGGCCCTTGCCCTCAGGCGGCGCGGCGTGCCGATTCGCGGCATCATGATCGAGAGCTACCTGAAGGCGGGGCGCCAGCATCCGGCGCCCCGGAACCTGCTGGCGGCAGGCCTCTCGGTTACCGATGCCTGCCTCGGCTGGGACGCGACGGAAAGGCTCGTGCTGGAGCTTGCCACCCGCGAACGGCGGATCAGGGAGAAACTGGCCAGGAAGGGCGCCTGAAGGCCGGCGGCCGAAGACAGTGACTTTCAACCCGGAGCGATAAACGGAACGGCCGCCCCTCACGGGACGGCCGTCGCCGATGTAATGCGTTCTGCCGCGAACCGGATAACCGGGCCGGCGCCGGACACGGTCCGACGTCTTCGCCGGGGCGTCGGGAAAATCGACGAACGAGGTTCGTCGCCTTCAATGGGGTTTCGCCCCATTGAAGAGTCAGCCCTGGATGATGGCTTCGGTGGGGCAGACGGCGGCGCAGGAGCCGCAGTCGGTGCACTTGTCCGGATCGATCCAGCGGATGTCGTTCTTCTCGGAAATGGCCTGGACCGGGCACTCCGGCTCGCAGGCGCCGCAGTTCACGCAGGCGTCGGTGATCTTGTAAGCCATTGGCGCAACCTCTCGTGGCGGGATTGATCGTAAGGATAGCACGGTGGAACCGCGACGCGCAAGCGGTGAGGCGCCGCGCCCGAGCCGCTTGACCCCTTCCGCCGGAGGCGAATACCTTGAGTCCCATGAAAGACGTCATCGTCGGCCAGTTCAACGACGGCTACCTGCCCATCATGGACGGCGTCACGCTCACCGTCCGCAACTACGCTTACTGGCTCAACCGGATGCTCGGCCCCACCTATGTCGTTACGCCATGGTTTCCGGGCCACAAGGACGCCGAACCGTTCCCGGTCATACGCTACTTTTCCGTGCCGACCATAGTCAGGCCGCCCTACCGCATCGGCATTCCCGACTTCGACGCGAAGCTCCAGGAAATCCTCCGGAAGCGGCGCTTCAGCCTGGTCCACGCCCATTCGCCCTTCGGGGCCGGGCGCGCGGCGCTCAAGGTGGCCCGCGAGAAGCGCATTCCCATCATCGCCACCTTCCACTCGAAATTCCGCGAGGATCTGATGCGGGCCTTCCCCGTCAAAGCCATAGTAAACGAACAGGTCGACCGCATCGTAGATTTCTTCCATTCGGTCGATGAGGTCTGGGTTCCGCAGGAAGCGGTGGCGTCGACCCTGCGCGAGTACGGCTACCGCGGCCCTTACCAGGTGGTGGAGAACGGCATCGACCTGCAGCCCCCGGTTTCGATCGACGAACCGGCCGCGTCGGGCGGCCGTCATCTCGGGCTCGAGGGCGAAACCCCGATGGGGCTCTTCGTGGGCCAGCACATCCTCGAGAAGAACCTCGAATTCCTCGTGCGATCCCTTCCGGCCATCGTCGCGGCCATTCCGGGTTTCCGCATGGTTTTCGTGGGCCAAGGCTACGCGAAGGAACAGCTCAAGGACCTCGTGGCCAGGCTCGGCATCGAGCGGTCGGTCATCTTCCATCCGGTCATCCACGACCGCGAGCTGCTCAAGAGCATCTATGCCCGGGCCGACGTGTTCCTCTTCCCGTCAAAATACGACAACGCCCCGCTCGTGGTCCGCGAAGCGGCGGCCTACCGCGCGCCCTCGGTCATGCTGGAGGGCTCCACCGCCGCCGAGGTCATACGGGACGGGGAGAACGGCTTCCTGTCCCCGGACGACGTGGAAGCCTATTCCGCGACGGTCATCCGGGTCCTGCTCGATCGATCCCTCCTCGAACGGGTCGGACTCGGCGCTTCGCGCACGCTCTGCCGCTCGTGGCGGGACGTCGCGGGCGAGGTGCGCGACCGCTATCTTGGCATCCTTTCGCGCTGGGCCTAGCATGAACGGCGCTTGGCGCCCGCAGCGGCGACGAGCGCAAGCCCGCCGCGTTACCGTGGCCCGCTCCGTCTGGGCGGGCGCTTCGCGCCGTTCACTTCGTCAGGAGGATCGTATTGCTCGAGAACCTGTGGTACACGAGCTGCTATGGCTTGAGCCTCGCGGCCTGGCTGGGCATCCTGCTCGGCTATCTCCGCCGCCGCGAGGCGCGGACCTTCTGGTTCCTACTCCTGTTCACGGGCTTCTCCGCCGTCTCGCTCAGCATCTCGCTCGGCGCCTCGCTCGAGTACGCAGACCCGACGGACGGCCGCTACAAGGCGCTCAACGCGCTTTCCCTCGCGGCTTTCCCGTTCTTCCTTCTCTCCATCCCGCGCTTCTTCAGGACCTTCGGCGCGGGCCGCGGCCAGCGCGCGATCGACGCAGTCTCGGCGGCGCTCGCCGCGACGAGCGCCGTGCTTCCCGTCCTCCTCTACCTTCCCCTGCCCGAGGGGGCCTTCGCGGCGGTCCTCGCGCCCCACGTGGCGGCGCTCGCCGCCGCGGTGCTCTACGCCCTCGCCTCGCTCGCGCGGCTCGGCCGGCGCCCTCAGTCGCGCGATGACGCGGGCTGGACCCGCTTCGCCCGCTGGAGCCTCCTGCCTCTCGCACTCATCTTTCCCCTCGTGGTTGCGTCCGACATACTCCAGCTCCCCCGCATCCTCATAGGTTTCGATCCGCCACGCTTCCTCCCCCTCCTGGCCGCGCTCGTCGGGCTCGCCTACCTCCGCGCCCAGGCCCCCCGGGACGCGGGCGCGGCGGCGATCCATCCGAAGGCGCGCGCGGCTTCAGGGGTCGCGCCCGAAGCCGCGTCCTTCGACAGGTTCGGACTTTCGAGGCGGGAACGCGAGGTCGCGGAACTCCTGCTCGACGGATTCTCTTACCGGGAGATCGCCGACAGGCTTTTCGTCTCGCACGGAACGGTCAAGACACACGTGCTGAGCGTCTACCGGAAAACCGGCGCACGTACCAAGCTGTCACTGCTCAAGGCGCTGGCTCCGGCAGGGGGGACCGGCTCCACCGAAGGGTAGAATCGGGGAGGGAACGGGGAAAATCCACCCTTCGGCCGATACCGCCCCTGCGGGTAGATCTGCGAAGCTCCTCGGGTCGACGGGACGCCGCGCCTCCGCGCCCGAGCCCCGCCCAAGGAGCGAACCATGAAGAGTGTCACGAAGATTCCGGGTACGCCGCGCCGCTCGGTTGCGAGACAGGCCGCAGCAGCCGCCTGCGTGGCGATCCTCGCCGCCACCGCGCCGCGCGCGACCGCCCAGGCCGCCTCGTCCCCGGAATCATCCGGCTACGTCTACGGCGACGCCGCGAGCGACGTGCTGATGGCGGACCTGGTCGGCTTCGGGCTCACCTTTTCCACGGTGGGGCTCAACTTCCTCGGCTCGCTTGCGCTCGGCGCCGACGGCGACTACGGCGTCGGCGACCAGATCCTTTCCTCTTCAATAACGGAGCTGTCGAGCGTCAACCTCTTCGTCGCCGGGAGTCCCGACGCCCTCGCGCTCTCGCTCGCAGGCGCCGCGCTGCTCGGGGGCGAATGGATCGCGGCGGAGACGGCCGGCCTCTACTCGCGCGAACAGCAGTGGTTCTACTGGGCCAAGAACAACCTGGCCATGTACAAATCATACGACGCCTACGCGGCCATACGCGAACGTTCGTCAGCGTGGGGCGACGACGGCTTCGGTCGCCTGGGGGCGCTCGAGCTGCTCGCCCAGCCCTTCAACCCCGATCGTTACGCGGAGCCCCTGCTCTGGGGCGCCGTCGGCGTCACCCTGGCGACGGTCGTCGGCCAGTGGGCGCTGTCGCCCGAGCCCGGCGCGACCAGTCCATTCACGACCGGCGAGTGGTACCTCGGCGACGAGCCGAGTACCCCCGCGGGATACTGGCTGTCCCACTCCCTCTATTTCCTGAGCGGCAACGCCCTCGGCGCCCTCGGCGAGGAAGGCGTGTACCGCGGGGTCCTCCACGAGGAACTTTCGCTCGCGCTCGGAAGCGCGACCGCGACGGTGCTGGACTCGGGCCTCTTCGCCGGCATGCACCTGGCCACCGACCTGGCGCGCGGGCTCGACTGGAAGCAGATCCTGGTCCACGTGGCGGGCGTCACGGTCAACAACGTGATCTTCGACCTCGCATACGAGCGCGGCGGTTTGCCGGCCGCGGTGGCCGCCCACGCCGCCGCCAACTTCGCCGGCAACATCCTCGCCTCGTTCCTGTACGGCGGAGTCCCGTCGACCCGCCTTGGCAACTGAAACTCGGGTCCCTGGAGTAGCCGCCCGCCCCTAGCTTCGCTCCACGCGAAAGAGGCGCGACGAGCGGGCCTTCATGGCCCCCAGGTCGAGAACCGCGGGCAGGGGCTCGACGCGCTCGCCCGAATCGGCGTCCACGAGGGCGACGGCTCCCGGATCGCGCGCTCGGAAGGCCGAAAGGTCGAAACGCTTCGAACGGACAGGACGGTCCCAGTTGAAGAACGCGATCCACCCCGCGTCGTTGTGGAATTGCTCGGGGATTTCGCGTTCCATGAAGTCGAGCGCGGCGGCGCGCCCCCAGGAGCATTCCGCCGAGATTTCCGCGAGCTTCCCGAGCTCGGCGACGTCCGACGCCGCGAGCCTGCCCCATTCGTCGGATACCGCGACAAGCCCTCCGGACACCGCGACCGCATGGAGCTGGGCCTTGATCTCGGCGCTTCCCAGCTTCGTGTCCCTCCGGCGGGCCATGACGCAGTCCGGGTCGTTGGTCCAGAGCGATCCGTGCATGGGCGAGCGGACCAGGGTCGCGCGGAGCGAGTTGCGGAGGCCGACCATGGCGCCCGTGCGGAGGAGCTTGCCTTCGAGCCGTATCCAGAAATCGCCGGTGTCGGGGCCGATCCTCATGGCGTCCACGGTGCCGATGCCCGCGGAGAGGGGCATGCCGCAGCCGACGATGGTCGGCCGGGCGCCCGCGCGCGCGCGTATCAGGCGCATGCCCGACTTGAGGGCCTCCGCCCGCGAGAGGCCGAGTTCGTGCAGGTTGCCGCCGCGCAGGCACGCCGCGAAGAGGAAGTCGCACTTGAGGTACTCGAAACCCCATTCCTTCACGATGCGGTCGACGACCTCGGAGAGGTACTCGCGGAAACGGGGGTGCGTCGCGTCGAGGCCGTGGTAGATGCCTTTCCAGATCGGGTTGTAACCGGCCGGCAAGGCCGCGCCCCTCTCGTCCCGGAGCAGGTACTCGGGGTGCTCGCGGAAAAGGGTCGAAACGCGCGACACGGCGAAGGGAGCGAACCAGAGGCCCGGCCGCAGGCCCGCTGCCCTGATGGCGTCGGCGAGCTCCTTCATGCGGCCCTCGAAGGCCGGCCGGGTCTCGAGCCAGTCGCCGATGCCCTTCTGCCAGCCGTCGTCGATCTGGAAGAAGTCGAAAGGCAGGCCGCTCTCCTTGACCCCCTTGAGATTGGCGTAGAGCTTCTCGGGGTCGATTCGGTCGTAGTACTGATACCAGGAGCACCACCCGAGGGGGCTCCGCTCCGGGCGCCGGTAGCCGGATTCCCGCGCGAGCTCGGCGAAGTAAGCGTCCGCCACCGCGTCCGGGCGTCCGCTCGCGAACCAAAGGCCGTCGAGGGTGAGTTCCGCGCGGGGAGCAAGCACCTTGCGGCCGAAATCGTAGACGAGCTCGAAGAACGAACGCCGCGGCCCGCCCGGTAGCAGGTGGAGGAAGATGTAGAGGAACTGGTCGAAGGGACCCGTCTGGCCAACCAGCACCGAGTCGCCGGAGTCCAGGTCCGCCACCACGGTGTACATCTCGGAGGAAAGTTCGCCGGGCGAGTTGGACGGCAGGTTGGACAGGTTCGAGGTGACGAGCGAGACGAGCCTGAGGCGCGGCCTCAAGGGTTTCTCGGTCATGCGGTAGCTGCGGACCGTGGACCAGGACTGGTAGCCGTTCCTGAGGAAGGAGACGCGCGCGGGATCGACGCCGGGCAGGAGCTCGTCGAGGCCGTTCCACGCGGGAAGCCTGAGCCGCGTGACGCGCAGCGAGCGGTCGCGCAGGTTGCGCAGCCGGAGCTTCCAGGCCGTCCCGATACCGGACTCGGAGCTGGAGACGAGCAGCTCGACGTGGCGGGCCGCATCGACGTAGCGGGCGGTCCCGGAGTCCTCCGAGACCAGTTCGAGAGCGAGCACGTCCCGCCTGGTACCCGACTTGGTCTCCACGGCGGCGCGCGGGAAGAGCTTGACGACCGATCGGTAGATGAAACTCGGGACGGCCATGAGATCCTCCGTGCCGTAGAGTATAGGCGGCGTCCCCGCGTCGTCAAAGCGGAGGCGCCTCGGGCGCGCGGCCGCGCTGGCCCGCGCCATCCCGCATCCGGCCCGCCGGTGCCTTGAGCCCGCGCGCGCCCCTCGCTTGCTTCCCCGCGCCGCTCGCGGCATACTGGCAATCCGGAGGGGACATGAAGGAACAGCTCATCGTCAAGAACCTGCCGTTCATAAAAATCCTGCCGGCCTGGGCCCAGGAGCTTTCCTACAAGTACCTCTCCAAGACCGCCAATCTCTACATCGTCCACGGCAACATCCGCGACTTCCTGCCCCACAAGATGAACGAGGGCGAGTTCATCTTCGTGAAGATCCAGGAGTACGTGTCGGAGGTGCTGTTCGGGAACCGCGACCTCATCGTGTTTTGGGACCGCTCGAGCGGCGTCACCTTCTGCACCCCGGAGATGCGCCGCGACTACCTCAAGACCATGCTGGCCGAATTCCCCGAGACGCCCGAGGAAGACCTGCTCTCCTCCGAGCCGCTCAAGGCCTTCCGCTATCTCGAGCGCTACTTCCTCCGCAACATTCCGCACAAGAAGCGCATCGTGCTGATCATCGACTACGCCGAGACCGTGGTTCCCTCGGGCGAGGTCGCGCGGCTCGACGACGCGGACCGCTACTGCTTCGTCACGCTGAACCGCTGGAGCCACGACCCCGTGTTCACCCAGGGCGATGTGTCGGTAATACTCCTTTCGGAGAACCTGTCCGACATCTCGCCGCGCATCGTCGGCAGCCCCACCACCGTCAAGGTCGAGATTCCCATACCCGACGAGACCGTGCGCCGCAGCTTCCTCGAATTTCTCGAGACGAAGGAAACCCTGCTGCTCGACCGGGGCATGGAGCCGTCCACGGTGGCGGCCATCACCGCGGGCCTGAACCTGGTCAACCTGAACCGCCTGGCCGCGGAAAGCTGGCAGGAGGACAAGCCCATCTCGATGGACTACCTCAAGGCCCGCAAGCGCGAGATCGTGGAGGCGGAGGCCGGCGGGCTCCTCGAGTTCCTCGACACCGAGCACGACCTTTCATTCGTGTCGGGGCACGAGTTCGTCAAGAAGCGCTTCAAGCACGCGGCTCGCGCCCTCAAGCAGGGAAGGCTCGACGTCCTGCCCATGGGCTACCTGATCGCGGGGCCGGTGGGTACGGGCAAGAGCTTCATGGTCACCGCCTTCGCCGGCGAGATCGGTGTGCCCATGGTCAAGTTCAAGAACTTCCGCTCGAAGTGGCAGGGGACCACCGAGGCCAACCTGGAAAAGGTGCTGTCCATCCTCAAGGCGCTCGCGCCGGTAGCCGTGATGATCGACGAGGCCGACGCCTTCCTCGGCAACCGCGACCAGGAGGGCGACTCGGGCACCTCGAACCGCGTCTTCGCCCAGCTCGCGAGCTTCATGGGCGACACGACCCTGCGCGGCCGCATCATCTGGTTCCTCATCACCTGCCGGCCCGACCTGATCCCCATCGACCTGAAGCGCCAGGGCCGCGCCGAGGAGCATCTGGCCCTCTTCTATCCGGACACCGAGTCCGAGAAGGAAGCGCTCTTCGAAACCCTGGTCCGGAAGCTCGACCTCTCGATCCGCAGATTCTCGCCCTCGGAGCTGCTCCGGAAATTCAGGCACGAGTTCTCGGGGGCCGACCTCGAGGCGGTGCTGATCCGCGCCAAGTTCAAGGCCGCGATGGAAGGACGGACCTTCGTCACGAAGGAGGACCTCGAGGAGACCATGGCCGACTTCGTGCCGCCCGCGTATCCGCACGAGATCGAGCTGCAGAACCTGGTGGCGGTACTCGAATGCACCTCGAAGGAGATGGTCCCGAAGCGCTTCCAGAACCTGGACCGCACCCGCCTCGTGAAGGACATCGGCGAGCTCAAGGCCCTGCTCGGAGAGCGCTGAGTCCCCGTCCTACTTGAGCCTGACGATGGTCTTGCCGAAACCGCCCTCCTCGGGGCGGGCGAAGTGGTAGTCGGCCACGGCGGGGTGCTTCTTCAAGAGGCCGTGGATGCCCTTGCCGAGCACGCCCTCGCCGGTGCCGTGGATGATCGAGAAGAGCGAAAGGCTCGCGAGCGCGGCGGCCTCCACCTGTTTCTCCGTCGCCGCGAGCGCCTCCGCGAGCCTGAAACCGCGCAGGTCGAGCTCGAAGACCGGTTTCGCGGAGGAGCCGAGCGAGGCGTCGACGAAGACGCGCGGCGCGGTTCCCTTTTCCTCGGGCGCGGGCTCCAGGTCGCTCTCGGGGAGGGTCAGGCGAAGCGAATCGGTCTCCACGAGCCAGTGGCCCTTCTTCGCCTTCCTGACCAGGGTGCCCTTCTTCTTCGTCGACCGGACCGTGACCGCCATGCCCTCGGAGAAGTCGACCGGTCCGCGCGAAGCCGCCTCGTTGGCCTCGAAGCGCTCGGCGAAGGCTTCCTCCTCGGCCGCGACCTTGTCCTCGAAGTCCTTGATGAACTCCTTGACGGCCTTGGTCTTCTCGGGCGTCAGCTCGCCTTCGCGCAAGGTGCGCACCAGGTTCTCGAGACCCGCGCGGCTCTCGGAGAGCAGGCGCTTCAGTTCGCCGATACCCTGCCTGCGGAGCTCCTCCTCGCGCTGCTTGAGGCGCAGCTCCTTCAGGTCGGCCTTGCGCTGTTCCTCCATGGCGTCGCGGAGCCGGCTCTTCCGCTCGTCCTCGAGGGCGTCCAGCTCGCGGTGCTTTTCCGAGAGGCCCCGGATCAGGGCCGCCACGTCGGTTCGCTCCTCGTCCAGGTATTTCCGGGCCCCCTCGACCACGGGGCCGGGCACTCCGTTCCGCTTCGCGATGTCGAGCGCGCGGCTCTCGCCGGGTATGCCCATGAGGATGCGGTAGGTCGGCGAGAGGGTGCGGAGATCGAACTCCATGCTCGCGTTGAGCACGCCCTCGCGCGTGTAGCCGTAGTTCTTGAGGATGCCGTGGTGGGTGGTGACCACGCAGAGCGAACCGCGCGCGATGAACTCGTCGAGCAGGCTCATGGCGATGGCGCAGCCCTCCTCGGGGTCGGTGCCCGAGCCGAGCTCGTCGAGCAGGACGAGCGAGCGCGCGGTGGCGCCGGAGAGGATGTCGCCGATGGTGCGCATGTGGCCCGAGAAAGTCGAGAGCGACTGGTCGATGCTCTGCTCGTCCCCGATGTCCGCGTAAACGCCGTCGAACACCGGCAAGGCGCTGCCTTCCACGGCGGGTATGGCCAGGCCGAACTGGTTCATGAGCGAGAGAAGACCGACGGTCTTGAGGCCGACCGTCTTGCCGCCCGTGTTCGGCCCCGTGATGATGAGGGTGCGCGCGCCTTCCGGCAGCTCGAGGGCGATGGGGACGGCCGAGCGGCCGAGCATGGGGTGGCGCGCCTCGCGGAGGATGAGCCCCGCGGCGGCGGGCCGCGCGAAGACGCCGCGTCCGAGGGCGGCGTGACGCGCGCGGGCATAGAGGCCGTCGACCGAGGAGCAGGCGGCCCGGGCCGCGACGAGATCCTCCTTCATGGAAGACAGGCGCGCGGTGACTTCGCGGAGGATGCGCGCGAGCTCCTGGCGGTACTTCGCCTCCTCCTCCACGAGTTCGTTGTTCTTGCGCACAAGCTCGTCCGGCTCGATGAAGACGGTCTGGCCGGTCTGCGACACCTCGTGGACGATGCCCTTTACCCGGCCCCGGAAATTGGACTTGACCGCGAGCACGGTGCGGCCGTCGCGGATGGTGGGCACCTCGTTCTGCAGCATGGAACGGAAGCCCTCTTCCTTGAAGAAGCCCGCGGTGATGCGCTCGATGTCGATGTTGGCCCGCCGGATGCGCGCGCGGATCTCGCGGAGGCCGGGGAGGTCCTTGACCGTGCCGTCGCGTTCCAGGATGCCGAAAACCGCGCCGGCCACGGGCGAAAGGTCCGGGCTGGCCCCGGCTTCCGCTTTGAGCCCCTCGTGCGCCGAGGCGGCGGCGAAGGCGCGGAGCGAGGCCCAGGCTTCCGACCAGATGCCGAGGGCGTAGAGGTCTTCGACGTCGAGGGCGGCGCCGGATTTGCCGAGCACGCGGACCGCGTCCTGGATGGGCGGGAAAACGCCGTCCGGCAGGGCCGCGCCGTCGTCCATGGGCTTGCGGAGGGACTCGACGCGGGCCTTGAGCTCCTCGACCGCCTCGGCGTCGTCCAGCGGCAAGGAGGTGACGAGGGCTTCGCGGCCTTCGTCGGAGCGGCAATAGGCGGCGACGTCCTCGCGGACGCGGCCGAATTCGAGCAGGGTCAGGGCGTGGGCGTTGGTCATATGGTGTCCGTCTCAGTCGTCATCGTGTTCGTACCCGTAGTCGCGCCGCGGCCGGCCGAGCTTCTTCGCCCACTTGGGGGTTTCCTCGAATTCAAGCTCGGCGAGGACGCGGGCGTAGCTTTCATAGCGGTCGTCGTGGATGGTCCCCGCCTCCACCGCCTTCAGCACCGCGCAGCCGGGCTCGTCGAGGTGGCGACAGCGGGCGCCGAGGGCGCAGCCGCCTGAGACCGCGCGTATCTCGGGGAAGAGCGGACCGACCTCGGCAGCTTCAAGGCCCCGCACCGCGAGGCGCCTGAAGCCGGGCGTATCGACGATGCGCGTCTCGCCGTCGGAGAGGCGCACGAGCACCGCCTGCGTGGTGGTGTGCTTGCCCCGCTCGTATTTCTCGGACACTTCGCCGACGCGGCGCGAAAGCCCGGGTTCGAGGGCGTTGAGCACGCTCGACTTGCCGACGCCGGATTGGCCCACGAAGGCCGTCTCGAGTCCCCGCAGCTTCGCGCGGAGCTCCTCGACGCCCTCGCCAGTCCGGGCCGAGCAGAGGTGGACGCCGTAGCCGAGCCGCCCGTAATCCTCGAGCCGGGCGGCCGTATCGTCGTCGAGGCCGAGGTCGGCCTTGTTGAGCACGATGAGGAGCGGCACCGACCCGAGCTCCGCCATCATGGCGACGCGGTCGACGAAGCGGGGCCTGAAAGGGGGCAGGACGGGCGAGGCGACGCAGACCACCAGGTCCAGGTTCGCGGCGATGGCCTGGCGCGCCCGGCCCTTCTCGTTGTAGCGCCAGAAGAGGTTGCGGCGGGGCACGAGCGCCGTGACAGAGCCCTTGTCCGCGTCGATGGGATCGGGCTCGACCGTCACCCGATCGCCGGGGGCCAGGGCGTTGTAGCGTCCGTCCGCGCCCTCCCCTTTGAGGACCTTGCCCTTGATGCCGCAACGCCGGACGCCGTCCTCGCACTCGACGAGGAAGGAGCCGACGCTGCCCGCTATGACGACGCCATCCATCAGGGGTCCAGGTCGCCGAGGGTCGGTCCGGGTTCGAGGCCGAAGCGCTCCGCGAAACGGGCCATGGTGGCGTCCGGTTCCGCCCCGGTCACGCGGAGCCTGCCCCGCGCGGGCGGGAGCGGGCCCGAGGCCAGCGCGTTCCGTTCCTTGAGGAGGTATTCGACGCGGCGCGCGACGCCATCCCGCGAATCGACGGTCTCGACGCCGGGTCCCGCGGCTTCCGCGAGCTCGGCAGCCACATGGAGAAAGTGCGTGCAGGCCAGCACGACGCGGTCGGCGCCCGCCTCGACGAGCGGGGCCACTGCCTCGGCGCAGGCAGCGCGCCGCTCCTCCTCAGTCGCGTCGAACAGGCGCTTCTCCACGAACGCCACGAGCTCCTGGGCGCCCTTACGGACCACGCGCACGCCCCGGGCATGGCGGGCGACAAGCTCGTCGAGATAGGGATCCCGGACGGCGGCGGCGGTGGCCAGCACGCCGATGACGCGCGTCTTCGTGGATTCCGCGGCCGGCTTGATGGCCGGCACGGTGCCCACCACGGGCAGCTCCGGATGGTCGGCGCGGAGCGCGGCAAGGGCCGCCTGGCTCGCGGTATTGCAGGCCACCACGACGAGTTTCGGGCGGAGCTCGGCCACCGCTCGGCCGACGACGAGCCGCACGATCCGCTCGACCTCCCCCCGTGACTTGAGGCCGTAGGGGAAGTGCCCGGAATCGGCGAGGTACTCGAGACGCTCGTATGGAAGCCGTTCGCGGATGGCCTCGAGATAGGGAAGCCCCCCGACGCCCGAGTCCAACACGAGGATGGGCGAATCGTTCATGCCGGCGCCGTGGAAATCGGATGGACGGTCATAAGAATCGACGGGCTCCTATCGTTTGAACAGGTCTTCGAAGGCCGACCGGGCCGCCGCGTCCTTGTCGCCGCCGCGCGCGACGGCCCCCGGGCTTGCGGCGAGGAAGCGCGGATCCGCGACGAACCACTCGCAGAGGTTCGACCGTTCCTTATCCACGACCTGCTCCGTGACGGTCTCGAGACAGTCCCAGTGGACGCCGACCTTGTAGAAGCGGCAGTGCATGCAGACATGGAGATCGCGCCCGCATTTCGGGCAGGTCTCCCGGAACCCGACCTTGCCCTCGCGGGGCAGGCTCTCGCCGCAGTACGCACACATGGAGAAGGATACTATACCGGGCCCCGCCCTTGGACAAGGGCGAAGCGACTGTTCCTCGACGCCCGGGCCGCCCTTGCGGACCGGCCGCCCTTCCGGTTATCGTGGGCACATGTTCCCTTTCGTCACCTGCGCCGAATCCGCATGCTCCGCCCTGGCGCTGTCCGGATCCGACCGTTGCGCCGCCCACCTGCCCGACCGCGCCGCCTTCACGGCCGCGCGCGCCGCCGAGCTGGCTTCCGGCACGGAACCCGTCGAGGACCTGGATCTCTCGGGCCTCGAATTCGTCGGGCTCTCGCTCGAGGGCCGGAGCTTCCGGGGCTGCCGCTTCGCGGGCTCGGCCTTCCGCAACTCGAGCTTCGCGGGCGCGGTGCTCCGCCTCTGCTTCTTTGATTTCGCCTCCTTCGACTCCTGCGACCTCTCCGGCCTCGATGCCCAATACTGCTGCTTCGCGGGCTCGACCTTCCACGACGTCAGCTTCGAAAACTCCGAGCTCGTGCACAACAACTTCGACGGCATCTCGACGCGGTCGTGCACGTTCAACTACTCGAACCTCTACAACTCCCGCTTCGTCCGGGCGCGCTTCGCCAGCACCGACTTCGTCGACTGCAACCTCAAGAAGGCCTACTTCCTGCTCACCAGCGAGGAGGAGGTCTCGTGGAAGTATTCGAACACGCAGGAGGCCGTCCGGGACCCGGACCGGGTGGTCTCGTGAAGATACACTTCCACTACTCGCTGCACGGCTTCTCGAACGTCTACCTCGTGGGCAACGAGATCACGGGCGACGCCTTCGTGGTTGATCCGGCCGATTTCACCCGCGACATCCTGGTGGCTGTCGAGGAGGACGGCTGGTACATCCGCGCCGTGCTCGTGACGCACAACCACGAGCACCACGTGCGCGGCCTCTCGACGCTCCGCTCCATCTACGACGCAACCGTGTACGCGGCCAACGCCTCGGTCGGGGGCCAGGCCTGCAGGGTGGTCCGGGACGGCGAGCGCTTCGAGGTCTGCGGCATGCAGGCCGAGGCGCTCTCGGTTCCCGGACATTCCTCGGACTCCATCGTCTACCGCGTCGAGCGCGTGCTGTTCACCGGCGACACCCTCGAGGCGGGCGCCATCGGCTCAACGCTCTCGCGCTACGGCGGCAACCTGCTCCGGCAGGGCCTGGCGCAGAAAGTGCTCTCGCAGGACGAGTCCTGCGTCATCCTGCCCGGCCACGGCCCGCCGTCCACGGTGCTGGCGGAGCGCCGCTTCAACCTCGGCTTCGACCCGGCCCTGAAGCGCAAGGAAAGCGAGCGCTACGACTTCTTCGTATAGTCTGGGGAAGAAACCCTTTCCTTTCGAGGGAAAGGGTTTCTCCCCCAGGCCCCCGAAAGCGCGCTGCGCGCGCTATCGGCAAGGTATTGATGGTAGCGGTAGCGCTCCGCGCTACCTGGCCTCATGCGCACTGCGCGCGCTTTCGGCAAGGAAATGATGGTAGCGGTAGCGCTCCGCGCTACCTGACCTCATCCCAAAGCACGACCAGGGGGAGTACCCCCTGGACCCCTACATGCTTGGCGTGATTATTCCCTGTTCCCTTGGCATGGCAAGTCTCCACCTCGGCACCTGATCGCACATGGAATCTTTACGGGAGGTGGCGAGCCGCTTATACTCCGTTCCGACACCCTCCAAAGGAGTTGCAATGACCATTCGACGCAGGGTTCTGCTTCTCGCGCTCGTCGCCTTCCTGGTCGCGCTCGCGGTCCCGGCCTTCGCCGCGGACAACGTGCTCGGCCTCTGGAAGACCATCTCCGACAAGACCGGCAAGGCCCAGTCCATCGCCGTCCTCTACATGAACGGGGGCAAGATGTACGGCCGCATCATCGCCACCTATGACGACGACGGCGTCACCTTCGAGGACACGCTGCTCCTCAGGAAGACCCGCGCCGACGCGCTCGCCGGCGACCCCTTCACCTGCGGGCTGGACTTCGTCTACGGCATGGTCGACAAGGGCAAGGACTGGCAGGGCCTGATCATGGACCCCGAGGACGGATCGGAGTACACCTGCCGCATCTGGAAGGAAGGCGAGAAGCTCATCGTGCGCGGCCAGCTCAAGGGCCTCGGCTTCCTCGGGCGCAACCAGACCTGGATGCCCGCCAAGGTTTCGGAGCTGCCCGCAGGCATGGCTATGCCTGACACCAAGGCCTGGGTTCCCGTCATCCCGAGAAAGAAATAGACCGAACCGCGGTCGGCGGGCGCCCGTGGCCGTTCGGCCCGGCGTCCGCTACCGCAACGACGCGGCCCTGAAGCGGCGGCCGGGGTGCTCGAGCGCTTCCTTCGCCTGCACCAGGCGCAGCTCGCGCGTGCCGTCGCGCTTTGTCCGCTCCAGCACCGAGAAGACCGAATCCGTCATCAACTCGAGCGCCTCGACCGGATCGCGCGAGCGGAGCCAGTGCGCCAGGAAAAGTGCGGAAACAAGGTCGCCCGTCCCGTTCGGCGGTGTCGGGAAACCGAGTTCCGGCGTCTCGATCCGCCACGCGCCCGCTCCGGTCGACAGCAGCATGGAGATGGACCCCGGTGTCCGGGCTTCCGGCAGGTAGCTCGTCATGAGCACGATGCCGGGCCCGGCGCGCCGTATGGTCTCGCAGGCAGCGAGCGCGCCTCCGTCGTCGCGGATGGCGAGCCCCGAAAGCGCTTCCGCCTCGAACTGGTTGGGCGTCACGATGTCCGCGGCCGGCAGGAAGCGGGCGCGGATCAGCTCCGGGATGCCTGCGCGCACGTAGAAGCCCGGTCCCGCATCGCCCATGACCGGGTCGCAGCACCACACCGCCCGGGGGTTCGCGGCCTTCACCGCGGCGACCGCGCGAAGCACCGAATCGCCCAGGGCGGGGAAGCCCAGGTAGCCCGTCAGCACCGCCTCGCAGGAAGCGAGCACGCCGCGCTCGGCTATGCCCTCCACCACCGCGTCCACGTGCTCGGCCCCGAACGCCTCGCCCTTCCAGGAACCGTAGCCGGTGTGGTTCGAGTACTGGACGGTGTTCACCATCCAGACGTCGTGGCCGAGCAGCTCGAGGGGAAAGGCCGCTGAGCGGTTTCCGACATAGCCGTATGCGACGTGCGACTGGATCGAGAGGATGCCCACCGCTAGGCCCCGTTGCCCGAGGTCACGGCCTCGACCGGGAAGCGGCGCCCGATTAGCTCGCCGAGCGCGACAAGCACGGGGTTGAGGATGTCCATGCCCCGGGCAGTCGGCGCTATGGCCCCTTCGGCGAAGGCGAGGGCATCGGGCCTCGAGGCGGCGAAGTCGAGGGCGAGCCGCGCGGCCTCCGCGCCGAAACGCGCCTCGAGCTCGCGCAGGTCGACGCCCCGGGCGGTCCGCCAACCGAGCATGAGCGCCTCGAAGAAGGCCTCGCGCGGCGCGACGAGCTCGATCTCCTCGCCGGCGGCCGGATCGGCGAGAAAGCGCTCGACGGAGACGCTCGCGGCGCGACGGCGGACCCCGCCGTCGGCGAGCCGCTTCTGGCCCGCGGCCGAGGGGCCTGCGCCGATCCACTCGCCCGCCGCCCAGTAATTCAGGTTGTGCAGGCACTCCGAGCCGCGCGCGGCCCAGTTGGACACCTCGTAGCGGAAAAGAGCGGCGCCGGCCAGGACGGACTCGACCGCGGTGTGGGTCTCCGCGCGTAGCCCCTCGTCGGGCAGGCGGACCGTCCCCGCTCCGACCGCGCGCGCGAGCGGCGTCGTCTCTTCCAGCGTGAGCTCGTAAAGCGAGACATGCTTCGCCCCGGCGGCGAGCGCTTCTTTCGCCGAGAGCGCCAGTCCCTCTGGCGTCCCGCCGGGGAGGCTTTCCATAAGGTCGACCGAGAGCGCGCCCTTCCAGCGGGCGGCGATAAGGTCGAGCGCCCCGCGGGCATCGGCGGCGCTCGCCCTCCGGCCGACAGCGGACAGCGCCGCGTCCTCCAGGGACTGCACGCCGAGCGAGACTCTGGTCGCGCCAGAATCTTCCATCGCCGAAAGACGTCCCGCGTCAAGGCTCTCCGGGTTGGCCTCCACCGTGAATTCCTCCGCTCCTGGCGCCAGGGCGCGCAGGCCGCCCAGGAGTCGCCCGAGCTGGGCCGGCGCGAGCAGTGTGGGAGTCCCGCCTCCCACGTAGACCGTGGCGAAGGGCCCGATTCCCTCCTCGCGCGCCAGGTCGCGGGCGCGTCCGAGGACTGCGTCGACGAAGCGCTCGTGGCGGCCCCCGGCGCCGGCGTCGATGCTCCCCGACGGGACGCTCGCGAAGTCGCAATAGGCGCACTTGGAGGCGCAGAAGGGCACGTGGACGTAGAGGCCGGCGCCGACAGGACGCCGTCCCGCGCGGACAGCGCCCGTCGCGGGCATCAGGGCCTCCCGAATCGGTCGAAGGGCCAGTAGCGGAACGCCACGCGGCCGAGCAAACGTTCGCGTCCCACCGGCCCCCAGACGCGCGAATCCGCGCTCGCGGCGCGGTCGTCGCCGACCAGGAAGTATTCGTCCGGCCCCAGCGCGATCTCCTGATAGGTGGACGAAAGGGGCAGCTCGTCGGCCCAGAGCTCGGGAGCGGCTGTGGCGCCGAGCTCGTAGATCCGGCCGGAGACTTCGAACTCCGTCAGGTAGTGGGCCGCGCCCGGCACCTTGACGTAGAACACCCCGTCCTTGGCGAAGAGCCGGTCGCCCGGCAGCCCGACAACCCGTTTGAGCGCCCGGTCGGCGACTCCGGCCGAGCGGCCGCCCAGGCTGACGCGCTGGAAGGTGACCAGGCGGAGCAAGGAGTCGATGACGGACAGGGCCGCTCCGGGGCGTTCGCTCCACGGAGCTTCGACGAGGGCGATGTCGCCACGTTCGGGCTCGCGGGCTCCGGGCAAGCGTATGCCGAAGGGTTCGATCCTGCCACCGTAGGCCAGCGAGGAGACGAGGACGAGGTCTCCGGGCTCGAGGCCGGGCGACATCGACCTCGAAGCGACGCCGTAGGGCGCCACCAGCAAGGCGGACACCAGCTCGTACGCGAGGAGGAGGATGAAGGTCAGGCCGATCGCGTTGATGACCCGGCGCCGCCGTTCGCGTTGCTCGGAGTAGGAACTGCGACGTCTCATGTAGCCGCCCCGGGGTGTGTCACGGCGCGGAGGGTAGCATCTTTCCCTCGCGTTGACAAGCGAGAGCGTCCTTTCCTATAGTCGTCCATCAGGCCGGCGAGGCCCGGGACGCGCATCGCGCCGGCCATTCGCGGGACGATCCACCGGACACAGCAGGAGCCGAGAGCATGCGCGAGGAAGGCGTCAAGACTATCGCGGTCAACCGCAGGGCGCGCTTCGACTACGAGGTCGAGGAGACCTTCGAGTGCGGCATCGAGCTCCAGGGCTCCGAGGTCAAGAGCTTCCGGCTCGGCAAGGTCTCCTTTCCCGACGGCTTCGCCACGATCGAGGGCGGCCAGGTCTGGCTGCGCCAGGTGCACGTCGCCGAGTACGCCTGGTCGAGCGTCTTCAACCACGATCCCGACCGGGTCAGGCGCCTCCTGCTCCACAAGGACGAGATCAAGCGCCTCCGGCGCAAGGTCGACGAACGCGGCTACACTTTGATACCGCTCTCCTTCTACTTCAAGAAAGGCCGCGTCAAGGTCGAGCTCGGCCTCTGCAAGGGCAAGAAGCAGGCGGACAAACGCGCGTCCATCAAGGAGCGGGACATGGACATGGACATGCGACGCGAGATCCGCGAGCGGAACCGCTAGATGCGCGTCACCGGCGGCTCGCTCTCGGGCAGGACACTGAAGGTCCCCAAGGGTCCCCTCGACATCCGTCCGGCCATGGACCGAATGCGCGAAAGCGTGTTCGGCGTGCTCGGCGACCTTTCCGGCATGAGCTTCCTCGACCTCTTCGCCGGTTCCGGCATACTCGGAGTCGAGGCCGCCTCGCGGGGAGCAACGCGCGTCGTGTGCGTCGAGAAGGACCGCGCCAAGTTTCCCGTCCTGCTCGAAAACGCCGCGCTCGGCGGAGGCGTCGTCGAGTGCCATTGCGTGCCGGCGGAACGCTTCATCCTGCGCGCCCGCGAGCGCTTCGACCTCGTGTTCCTCGATCCGCCCTTCCCCTACGCCTGGAAGCGAGACCTGCTCGAATCGGTCGGAAAGTCCGCGCTCGCCAAAGACGGCGGTCTCGTGCTGATGCACTTCCCCGAGGAGGACGGCTTGCCCGACGAGATGGGTCCGCTGGCGCGGGTCGACGAACGCCGCTACGGACGCTCCGTGGTCAGGTTCTGGCGAATGACGGACCCAGGACAGGAGCGGTCCTAGCGGTCCACCTTCGCGAGCCAGGCGCGGAGCCGGGATTCGGCGCCTTCGGTGTCGGGTTCGGGCGCGCGGATACTTTCCGTTCCGCACCCGTCGAAGCATGTGGCATCGGAGCCGGCGCGGCAAGCGAAGGGAGCCTCCGTCTCGGGCGAAGCCACGACCATCATCCGCACTTCGCGTCGCCCTTCCATATCGGTGCCTCCCTTCGCCACGCCGTCGCGGCAACGACGTGCCGCTCTTGAAGCTAGCGCGCCTTTCGGCGCTTTTCAGCCTCATCGGGCGCGCGGACCCGTAACTTTCGATCATAGATATTGATTATTTTAGAGAACGATCCTATAGTTTTTCCAAGGTTTACGGAACCATTACGTATGGATGCAAACATCTTCGACAAGTTCCCCGCGGGCGGCCTCATAAAGACCGGCGACGAGCCGGTAACCGACATGCCCTCGGAGCGGAAAGCCCTCCTCAACCGAACCGGCAACCAGCTCTTCAACGGCGGTCAGCTCGAGGAGGCGCGGAGGATATTCCAGACCACCGGCTATTCCGACGGCCTCGTCCGGGTGGGAGACCGCTACCTCGCCGACGGCAGGAGCGTCGACGCGCTCAAGATGTACAAGCTGGCCCATGAACATTCGAAAAGCGATGAGCTCATCCGGCGGATGGCTCTGACGATACAAAAAATCCTGCAGGAAGAAGAGGAAACGGCATGAGCGACCACAACCACGGTCCTGAACACGATCCGATCCCGCCCCGCGACGGCGACGAGGGCCAGGCTCCCGAGCTGGTCGAGATCTCGGAACTCTCCAAGAAAGGCTACCAGTACCTCAAGGAGAACCGGGTCAGGGACGCGGAGACCGCCTTCTCGAAGATCCTCGAGACGGATCCGGAGAACAACTACGCCCTGGTCGGCCTCGGCGACGCCGCCCGCAAGCGCGGCGCGCACCGCGACGCCATCGACTACTACAAGAAGTGCCTGGTCTACCATCCAGGCAACAACTACGCGCTCTTCGGGCTGGCCGACTGCTTCAAGGCGCTCAACCAGTACCAGAAGGCCATCGAGATCTGGGAGCAGTACCTGCTCCACGACAACCGGAACATCACGGTGCTGACGCGCGTGGCCGACGCCTACCGCAAGGTGCGCGACTTCCGCAAGTCCAAGGCCATCTACCTGCGCGTCCTCGAGATGGAGGAGAGCAATCCCTACGCCCTCATAGGCCTCGGACACCTCCACTACGATTTCAAGGAATACCGCGAGGCGCTCGGATTCTGGCAGCGCATGGTGGACATGCAGGGCGAGGGTGTCGACATCCGCGTCCTTACCTCGATAGGCAACTGCCATCGCAAGCTCAAGCAGTTCGAGCAGGGCGTCGAGTACTTCGAGAAGGCCCTCAAGAAGGAAAGCGACAACTTCTACGCCCTTTTCGGCCTCGCCGACTGCTACCGCGGCATCGGCCAGTCGGGCCGTTCGCTCGACTACTGGAACGGCATCCTGGCCCAGGATCCCAAGAACAAGGTCATCCTGACGCGCGCCGGTGACGCATACCGCGCCATGGACGATTTCGCGACGGCCACCGACTACTACGAGCGCGCCCTCAACATCGAATTCGACGTCTACGCGGTACTCGGGCTGGCCGTTATCGCGCGGATGCAGGGGCGCGTCGGGGAGGCCATCGAGAGCCTCCGGCGCCTCATCCAGAACGACCCGAAAAACTATCGGCTTTCGCTCGAGCTCGCCCACTGCTACCTGGCCCAGAACGAGCGGCAGAAGGCTATCGACACCCTCCAGGACTTCCAGCGGCTCGGCATACGGAACTCGTACGTCCAGGAGCTGCTCACGAAGATCCAGCGCTAGCCTCCCGTGCGCGTACCGCTCACGGGCATGGAGGGCGCGGAGCTCGCCGAAGCCGCGGGCTTCGACAAGGGTTTCCGCGCCCTCCAGGTATTCCGGTGGATAGCCCGCGGCGCTTCGGCCTTCGCCGACATGAGCGACTTGCCGCTCGCCGAGCGCGACCGCCTCGAGCGGGACTTCGGGCCGCTTTACGGAACGCGCGTCGACGCCTCGCTCGAGGACGACGACGGCACGGTCAAGCTCCGCGTGCGGCTCGAGGACGGCGCGGCAGTCGAGTGCGTGCTGCTGACCGACATCGAAGGCCGCATGACCGCCTGCATCTCGACCCAGGTCGGCTGTCCCATGGCCTGCGCCTTCTGCAAGACCGGCACGCTCGGCTTCCTCCGCAACCTCGATCCCCACGAAATCGTCGAGCAGTACCTCCACCTGGCCAAGCGCTACGGCCGACCCTCCAACCTCGTGTTCATGGGCATGGGCGAACCCCTGCTCAACCTCGAGGCGGTCCGCAAGTCCATCGCGGTGCTCTCGAGCCCCGACGGCTTCGACCTCTCCTACCGGAAGATCACCATTTCGACCTGCGGCATCGTGCCGGGTATCCGCGACCTGGCCGCGAACGGCCCCCACGTACGGCTCGCGATCTCGCTGACCGCCGCCGACGATGCCCTGAGGTCCGAGCTCATGCCGGTTAACAGGCGCTGGCCTCTCGCCGAACTCCGGGCCGCCCTGCTCGAATACCAGAAAGCGACCGGCGACCGGATCACGCTCGAAGCGGCCCTCATGGGCGACCGCAATTGCGGCCCCGGCGAGGCGGAAAAGCTCGCCCGCTTCATCGGCCGCATGAAGGCCCAGGTGAACCTGATCCCGTGGAACCCGGTGGAGGGTCTCCCGTTCAGGGAACCCTCGCGTTCCCAGGTCGAGGCGATGGAGAGGCGGCTCGAGGAGCTCGGCGTCGTCGTGAACCGGCGCATGAAGCGCGGCCGCGGCGTCTCCGGCGCCTGCGGCCAGCTCGGCGACACCGGCGAAGTGGCCCCCAAGCGCTGCGCCGCCGACACCGACCGTTCCGAGGACTCAGCGCCTTAAGAGGAGCAAATCGGACGCCGAGGCGCGGAGACGCCGAGAGGATCCTGGGGGATGAGAGCGGAATGCGCCCCGGGACCGGTCGCGCTTCTTCTCGGCTCCATCCGTCTCGGCGTCTCGGCGTTTCTTCGCACTGGGGTCAGCGGCCTATGTGCGCTCCGACCAGGACGAGGACTTCCTTGCAGGCCGAGTCGGCTTTCCGGACCAGCTCCTCGGCCTTGGCGCGCCGCTCGGCCTTGAAGGCCCCGTCGGCGATGGAACCCAGGTTGGTGATGACGTTGAGGGCCGCGCCCTCGCAGCCCGCGCGCGCGAGCAGGGCGCCGACGCCCGCGTCGCTGGCGGAGGCCCTGTTGCCGAGCCGCGCCGCGTCCGCGCAGAAGCCGATGGCTTCGAGGCAGGCTTCGGCCGTGGCGAGCGGCACGTCGGCTGCGGCCTTGTTGGCCTCCTCGACGGCCTCGTTTCGGACCGCCTGCTGTTCGGCCGTAGCCTTCGGCAGCTTCATGGCGGCCATGACGGCGTCGAAGGCGCGCGTGTCTTCGTCGACCGCTCGCATGAGCGCGTCCTTGAGGGTCTGCGCCTTCACGGCCATGGCGGAGAGTTCGTTCCACCCGCCTTCGTATCCCTTCTTGCCCACCGTCAGGTTCGCCACCATGGCCGCAAGCGCGGCCGCCAGCGAGCCGGCGAGCGCCGACACCGAGCCGCCGCCGGGAGCGGGCGAGTCGGCGGACACTTCGTCGCAGAAGTCCTTGACCGTCATGGCGGCGAGGGGGGCGGCCTCGGCTACCGCGTACTCGACCACCTTCTTCGCGCTCTCGAAGGGCGCCACGTCGTCGAGGCCGAGCGAACGGACCGCCGTCTCCACGAGGAGCGCCTCGGGCGCGCCCTCGCTCTTGCCCATGCGCGAGAGGTAATGCCGGCCGGCCTCGACCAGCGGTCCGAGCGGCACGAGGCCCACGATCTCGGAACCGGTCACGACGAGGCCGAGCTTCGCCGCTTCTTCCTTGACGGTCTCGTAGACCGAGAAAAGGCTTGTGGCGCGCCAATCCGTCAGATTGATGGAGACCTGGGCGCGCTTGTAGCCGTCGATGTAC
The DNA here is from genome assembly GCA_016926955.1 of Spirochaetales bacterium. Lineage (GTDB taxonomy): Bacteria > Spirochaetota > Spirochaetia > Treponematales > UBA12059 > JAFGNN01. The sequence continues at coordinate 43,792 of JAFGNN010000029.1, forward strand.
CAGCCGATGGCGCGCACGTTGTTGAGCCGCCCCGGCACCTTCACGGTGTTGCCCGCGGCGTCCTTGACGATGTTGCCGTCCGCGTCGCGCGCCGCGCGGCCGCCTTCGCGGATGCTCAGCGCGATCTCGTTGGCCAGCTTCCGGTCGCGAGTGTTGAGGTCGACGTTGTAGGCCACGAGGAACTCGCGCGCGCCGACCACGCAGGCGCCCGAGCGCGCCATGAAGGCCGCGGGGCCGAAATCGGGTGCCCACTCGGGCTTGGCCAGCTTGGCCTCGAGTGCCTCGTACTCGCCGGAGCGGATATCCGCGAGGCTTCTCCGCTCGGGCCGCGAAGCTGCGGCCTCGTAGAGGTAGACGGGCACGCCGAGCTCGCGCCCGATCCGTTCGCCGAGCGTCCGGGCCAGTTCCGCGCATTCCTCCATGGAGACGCCGGAGACCGGCACGAAGGGGCACACGTCCATGGCGCCCATGCGGGGATGCGCGCCCGAATGCTTAGACATGTCGATAAGCCCGAAGCCCTCGCGGGCCGCGCGGAAAGCGGCCTCGAGGACCGCCTCGGGCGGGCCGGCGAAGGTGAAGACGGTTCGGTTGGTGTCCGCGCCCGGATCGACGTCGAGCACCGCGACGCCCTGCACCGAGGCCGCGGCCTTGGCGATCGAATCGATGACGGCCCGGTCCCGGCCCTCGGAAAAGTTCGGGACGCATTCGACGATCCTGCGCGCGTTCATGGGGAGCTCCTTGCGGCTTGCGGGGAAGTGGGGAAGCGCGACGATTATACCACGGCTCGAAACTTCCGTGGGGGCTTCCCGCACCCCGGTCCGGTTCCGTCCCGTCGCCCCAAACGCGCCGGGGACGCGCGGCAGGTTACGGGAACGGTCGCACCAACTGTCCGGACGGACGCCCTTCCCGCTTGGACAGGCCGCCCGTCCCGCGCTAGGATGGCCTCATGGCTCAAGGCATCCTCCCGCGACCGGGACGGGGCGGCATCGGAGGCCTGGTTACCCAGGCGTACCGCTCCCGCCTCGGCATCTTCCTCCAGAGCGTGCTGATCGGCGTCATCTCCGGATTCGTCGTGCTCTCCTTCCGCCTCGCGCTCGAGGCCGGCGAAGGCTTGCGGGAGCGTGCCTACCTGTACCTGCGCCAGGGCCCGACGGCCCTGGTCGTCGCCTGGTCGCTCGGCTTGGTCCTTCTCGGCATCTTCCTGGGCTGGATAGCGACGCGCTTTCCCATGACGCGCGGCTCGGGAATCCCGCAGATAAAGGGAGCCTTCCAACGTCGCTTCCGCCTGCAGTGGCTGCCGGAAATGCCGCTCAAATGGCTGGGCGCCGTGCTCGGCATCGGCGCGGGGCTCTCGCTCGGGCGCGAAGGCCCCTCGGTCCAGCTCGGCGCCTACTCCGGCAAGGCCGTCCTCGGCATCTTCCGCCGCCCTGCCACCGAGCGGCGGTACCTGCTGACCAGCGGGGCGGCGGCGGGGCTCGCTGCAGCTTTCAACGCGCCGCTGGCCGGCGTCATCTTCGCGGTCGAGGAGCTGCACCGCTATTTCTCGCCGCTCCTCCTCGCCTGCGCCATGGGCGCCTCCGTGGCGGGCGACTTGGTCGCCGGCCGCTTCTTCGGACTGAAGCCCTCGTTCACCTTTCCCTCCATCGAAGTGCTAGGCCTCGAGCGGCTGCCCTGGGTGGTCATCTTCGGCGTGGTGGCGGCATTCGGCGCCGACCTCTTTAAGCGGGCGCTTTACGCGGGACAGGACTTCTACGCCCGACTCCGGATTCCCCCGATGGCGCGCCCGGTCGTGCCGCTGCTCGCCTCGGTACCCCTCGGGCTTGCGGGCTTCGACCTGCTCGGCGGCGGGCACCACCTGGTCGAAAGCCTGGCGACAGAGCATTTCGCGCTCGGCGTCATGCTGTCGCTCTTCGCCGGCAAGCTGCTCTTCACCGCGCTGTCCTACGGAACGGGCAGCTCGGGCGGCATTTTCCTGCCCCTCCTCGTGGCCGGCGCCCTGCTCGGGGACGCCTACGGCAGCGCGCTCGCCGCACTCGGCGCGATCCCCGAGACGGAGACGCTCAACTTCCTCATCATAGGCATGGCGGCTTTCTTCACCGGCGTTGTGCGCGCCCCCGTGACCGGCGCGGTGCTGGTGATAGAGATGAGCGGCAATTTCAACCACTTCAGCTCGATCATCGCAGCCTGCCTGGTCGCCTATGTCGTCACGGACCTGATACGCTCTCGCGCCGTGTACGACGTGCTCCTCGAGCGGATCGACGCGCGCTTCGACCTGCCCAAGGATGGTTCGGGCCGGACCATAGTGGAAGCCCACGTGGCCGCCGGCTCCGCGCTGTCAAACCGCTTCATCCGGAACGTTCCCTGGCCCTGCGGGGCGCTCGTGGTCGGGGTCCAGCGCGGCGAGGCCGAGCTGGTCCCGCGCGGAGACACCGAAATCAAGCCCGGCGACGTCATCATCGCGCTGGTGGACGAAGCCCGGGCCGCGGAGGCGCAGGCGAAGCTGGAAGAGCTCGGCTCCGGCTGAGCGCCGACGGACCGGCGGCTCCGGGCGGAACCCGGGCGTGGAAGCGTCGCGGCGTATTGCGCCCGGCGAAGCGCGCGGCTATCATTTCCCCATGCCCGGCTCTGGCGATTTCGGCAAGAAGGTCTTCTTCCTCCACCCGCCCGGCGTCATCAACGACGTCGCGGGCCTGCTCGCCAGGTCCGAATTCGAGACCTACCTGATCAGGGACCACACAAGGCTGAAGCGCTGGCTCGCCGGCCACCCGGACGGCATCGTCTTCGTGAACATCGACGAAGGCCTGCCGGAACCCGAGTGGGAGGCTTGGGTGCGCTCGCTCATGGCCGAGGAGGCGACGAGCGGGGTCGGCGTCGGCATCCTCACGATGACCGGATCGCCCGAACTCTCCGGGAAGTACCTCATAGACATCGGCGTCGCCTGCGGCTTCGTCGTGGTCAAGGTCGGGGTAGCCCGGACCGCCGAGATCCTCGTCAAGACGCTCGAGGCCAACGAAGCCAGGGGCAAGCGCAAATTCGTCCGCGTGCCCTGCGCCGACTCAGGCGTCCTGCTCAGCGCCTCGGACGGGGAGAGGAACCTCAAGGCCACGGTGCTCGACATATCGGTAGCCGGCGTCGCCTGCCGCCTCGATGAAGGCAGGCGCCCGCCGCCCCGGACCCTGTTCCGCGGAATGCACGTCTCGCTCAAGGGCGTGCCGCTCTTCGTCGACGGCATCTACGTCGGCTCGCGCGAAGGTCCCGGCGGCACCGTGGAGCTGTTCATGTTCGACCCGCGCTCGCTCGACGACGACAAGAAGGACAAGATCAGGGATTTCGGCAGGAAGATACTGCAGGGCCGGATGGACGCGGAGCTCGCCGCCTTATAGGGCGTGCGCTCCCGCGTCGCCGGCGACCATTTCCGGGAGGAGGGCACATGGATTCAGGGGAAGCGATCAGGGCCGCGATCGGCTATGAGGAGCGCATCCGCGACCTGTACGCGGAGGCGGCGTGCGAGGCCACGGATGATTCCGCGCGGGCCCTGTTCGAGGCGCTCGGAGCGGACGAAGCCTCGCACGCCGAGTATCTGCGGACGCGGCTCGCCGTCATGGACGGCACGGGAAGCATGGACCTGCCGCCGCTCGCCTCTGCCCTGCCTGACCCCAGGCGGATCGAAGCCTCGATCGCGCGGGCCGGAGCCGAGACGGTCGGCGAGGCGCTCGGCGGCGAATTCGGGGCCCTCGAGCGCGCCTTGCGAGCCGAGGAGGAGACGAGCGCCTTCTACCGCGACATGGTCGGGAAGCTGCCCGAGGCTTCGCGCCCCCTGTTCGCGCGCTTCCTCGAGATCGAGGAGGGGCACACGCGCATCGTGCGCGCCGAGCTCGATCTCGTGAGCCGTTCGGGGCACTGGTTCGACATCCGGGAGTTCGACCTGGAAGACTGAGCGTGAACGGGCGCAGGGCGCCCGTTCACGGCGACGAATCATGAAAGCGCATAGCGCTTTCATGGCGACGAAAGGTCCTTCGGCCTTTCGTCGATCCCCTGGAAGCGTCGATCTCCCGCCGGGGCCGATGCCTGGCTTTATGAAATAGGCCGCCGGAACCGATCCGGCGGCCTTTCATTCCATCCGTTCCCGCGCTCAGGGCCTGCGGGCGTCGGGCCTGTCGCGGCGGGGGCCGGGGTAGCGGCGTTCGCCGTCGTTACGGCCCTGGTAGCCGCCCTGGCGCGGACCGCCCGGCCGGAATCCGGGGCGGCGCGGGCCGTACCCGGGTCTCGAGTCGCCACCGCGGGGCGTCGCCGGCCGGACGGGCGGCATGCCGCCCTGCCTGCGGGCCTCGGCGATGGCGCGCTCGGCGGCCTCGAAGGGCACGGTCGCGAAGCTGAACGCCTCGTAAACCTCCACGGAATCCACGAGCCGATCGGGAATGCCCGCGAGCTTCTTCACGAGGTCCGCCACGTCCTTCCGCTGCACGTTGTCGCGCTTTCCGATGCCGATGAAAAGCCGGGTCTTGGCGGTGGCGTCCACCGAGACGCTGCGGAGCTCCGCGTAGCGGGTCTCGTCGAGTTCGCCCTCGAAGCCGGCGGCCAGGGCGGCCGCCACCGCCTCGCGGGCGGGGAGCTTCGCGAGCATGTCGTCGGCGAGCGAGAGCCAGCGCGCGTCGACGGGGGTCGACTGCGGCCCGGCGGCATCGGCGGCATCGGCGTCGTCGCCGGCGATCGGGCTGTCGACGGACGCCGCGCCTGCCTCGTCTCCGGCATCTTCCCGGTCGGCGAGCGCCGCGCCGTCGGCGACGGAGTCTGGCGCCGCGTCCGCGACGGCCTCCTCGACCTCCTCCTCGAGCGCTATGCCCGCGAGGGCCATGATGCGCGTCCGGATGCGCTCGCGCTTGGCGTCGAGCACCTCGTCGACGGCGGGCACCTGTCCCTTTCGGAGGGCCTTTCCGGCGCTCCGCTGGATGAAGAAGAGGCGGCGGTATTCGGCCGGCGTCACGAAGGTGAGCGCGGTGCCGGCGTTGCCCGCGCGGCCGGTGCGGCCGATGCGGTGCGTGTAGGATTCCGGATCGTGCGGCAGGCTGAAATTGACCACATGCGTCAACTTCTCGACGTCTATGCCGCGGGCCGCCACGTCGGTGGCCGAGAGGATGCGCGTGCGCTTCGTGCGGAAACGGCCGAGGACCCGCTCCCGTTCGGACTGCGAAAGGTCGCCGTGCAGGGCTTCGGCTTCGTAACCCCGCTCCGCCAGGTCGCGCGCGAGGTCGTCGGCGTCCACCTTGGTCGAGCAGAAGACGATGCCGTAGAAGTCCTCTTCGACGTCGATGACGCGACGCAGGGCCTCGAGCTTGTCGCGCTCGTGCACCTCGAGCCAGATCTGGTCGGTCAGCGTCGTCTCGAGCGGGCCCGACTGGTCCTCGATGGTCTCGTACTCGCCCAGGTGGCGCGAGGCGATGCGGAGGATCTCGCGCGGCATGGTCGCGGAGAAGAGGAGCACGCGGCGCGCGGGGTTCGACTTCTCGAGGACCTTCTCGATGTCCTCGACGAAGCCCATGTCGAGCATCTCGTCGGCTTCGTCGAGCACGAGGTGGGTCAGCGCGGACAGGTCGAGGGTGCCGCGGTCCATGTGGTCGATGACGCGGCCCGGGGTGCCGACGACGATGTCGACGCCGCGCTCGAGCCTCCGTATCTGCTCGCCGTAGGAGGCGCCGCCGTAAACCGGGGCGATGATCGGCCTGCCGACGCCGCGATAGGTCGAAATTTCGCCGCAAACCTGGAGGGCCAGCTCGCGGGTCGGCACCAGGACCAGCGCGCGCGGCTTGTTGTCAGCGGGCGCGTCCCTGAGCAGCTGAATGAGGGGCAGGCCGAAGGCCGCGGTCTTGCCGGTGCCGGTGCGCGCACGGGCCACGATGTGGGCGCCGGGCGAGAGCAGCCGGGGCACCGACATGGCCTGGATCGGGGTGGGTTCCTCGAAGCCCTTCCTGTCGAGGGCCGCGAGGATTCCGGCGTCGAGGCCGAGGGCCGCGAAACCATTGCTTTCCATGGGAGTGTCCTTCCGGCGCCGTAAGGGCGCGTCGGGACCGCGGACACGCGGGGAACCGTAGCGGGCCCCGCCAAGAGCGGAATCGAAACGCCGCGGGAGCGCCGCGCGTGGATAATTCGGAATCTCCACTCTATCAAAATCCTTACATTTATGCCAGTCCCTCGCACGCGCGCCGCGCTTGCCCTCTCGCCGTCGCCCGGCTATCCTCGAACCCATGAAATTCGAACGCGACAATCCGCCCCGCTGGTTCGCCAGCGACAACAACGCCTCAGTCCATCCCGCGGTCATGGCCGCCCTCGAGCGGGCCAACCGAGGCCACGCTGTCGGCTACGGCGACGATCCCTGGACGACACGAGCCGGCGCCCTTTTCAAGGAATGCTTCGGCGCCTCGTCCGAGACCTTCCTGGTCTGGAACGGAACCGGCGCGAACGTCATGGCCCTGGCCGCGGCGCTCCGCCCCTGGGAGGCGGTCGTCTGCGCGGAGACCGCCCACATCAACGTGGACGAGACCGGCGCTCCCGAACGGATCGCCGGAGTCAAGCTACTCCCGATACCCGCGGACGACGGCAAGCTGACGCGCGCCCTGCTCGAGGAGCGGCTCGCGCCCTTCGGCGACATCCACCACAGCCTGCCCCGCATGGTCTCGGTCAGCCAGCCGACCGAGCTCGGCACGGTCTACACGCCCGACGAGCTCGGCGCGCTGGGCGAATTCTGCCGCGGACGCGGACTCGTCCTCCACGTCGACGGCGCCCGGCTCGCCAACGCGGCCGTAGCCCTCGGGACCGGTCTCCGCGAGGCCGCCGGCCCCGCGGACCTCCTGTCCTTCGGCGGCACCAAGAACGGCCTCATGTACGGCGAGGCCCTGGTCTTCCTCGACCCCGCCCTCGCCGCCGGCGCTTCCTTCCTCCGCAAGAACGTGCTCCAGCTCGCCTCGAAGCTCCGCTACATTTCAGCCCAGTACGAAGCCTACCTCGGCGAAGGCCTCTGGAAAGAGAACGCGGCGAAGGCGAACGCGGCGGCGCGCGCCCTCTCCGCGGCGGCCCTCCGCAAGGCAGGCGTCGAAACCGCCTTCCCCGTCGAGGTCAACGGGGTCTTCGCCCGGATCCCCCGCGCCCTGATCGAACCGCTTTCGCGCGAATGGTTCTTCTACCCCTGGGACGAGGCGGCCGGCCTGGTACGCTGGATGTGCTCCTGGGACACCGAGGGCGCCGAGATCGAAGCCTTCACCGACGACCTCGCGCGCCTTCTGCGGACGCCGCCGCGCTGAGGCCGTCCGTCGTTTGACTCGCGTTGTCCGCTTCCTATACTTGAATCGAAGCGACGGGAACCGGGGCGGAGGCGTCTTCGGCGGCGGCTCCGGAATCCCGTCGTGCGGTCTGTCGGACCGCGACGGAGGTGCGATGCGCAAGCTCTCGATGATGGCACGGATCATCCTGCTCTCTGGCGTCCTCATTTTCGTCCTGCTGGCTTCCATCTCCTTCCTGATATTCACCACGTTCCGGGCGGACCTCGAGGAGAACCTCGAGCGCCTCTCCCTGGCCACCGCGGGCCTGCTCCACGAGGAGATCCGCTCCTGGATCGAACCGAAAAAGCAGTCACTCAGGGCCCAGAGCGCGGCCCTCGCGGCGATAGCGGAGGACCGCGAGCGCGTGACCGCCACCGTGGTCGGCATCATCGCCGAGGACCCGGACGTCATGGAGGTCTATTTCGGCAGCACCGTGCCGTATTCCAGCGGCGGCATGATGATACTCGCCACGGGCACGATCCTGCCGGACACCTACGACCAGACCCAGCGCGACTGGTACAAGGCCGCCATGGCCAGCGGCAAGGTCGAATTCGTGGACCCGTACGTGGACGCGGGCACCGGAAAGATCGTCGTCACCCTCGCGTACCGCGTCGGGGCGGCCGGCTCCTCGCCCGGCGTCGCCGGCGTGGACATCGAGGCCGCCCGCGTGGCGCAGATCGTCCGGGCCAAGAAGGTGTCGGCGAACGGCAAGTCGCTCCTCGTCAACCGGGACGGCCTCTACCTGGTCGAAGAGGACGTGGCGAAGATCCTCAAGGTCTCGCCCTTCGGCATCGAGCTGCCCGCCTCGCTCAAGGACGCCGTGGTGGGCGGCCGGCTTCCCTTCCACCTGGACCGCGCGGGCGACCTCTACCTGGCCTCGACGCCGGTGCCGGAGTTCAACGCCATCCTGGTCACCTACGGGCCCCTCGCCGACATCTACGGCGCCCTCGGCGAGTTCATCGTCGTCCTGGTCCTGATCGCCTCGCTCGGCTTCGTCCTGGCCCTCGTCGCCATGGGCTTCATGGCGCGCAGCTTCTCGAAGCCCGTGGTGGAACTCTCGCGCCTGGCCACCCGCCTTTCGGAAGGCGACCTTTCAGTCCGCGTCGGCGCCCGTCTGGCGGGCAGGGGCGACGAGCTCGGCGTGCTCTCCTCGGGCTTCGCCGCGATGATCGACAAGGTCTCCGGCGTCGTGCGCGAGGTGCAGGGCTCCGCCGAAGTACTCCTCTTGCAGGCCAATGACCTTTCCGGCGCCTCGATGCAGCTTTCCGAAGGCGCGACGGAACAGGCGGCCAGCACCGAGGAAGTGTCGGCCAGCCTCGAACAGATGTCCGGGAACATCCGCAACAACGCGGAGAACGCCCGCGAGACCGAGAAGAT
>JAFGNN010000030.1 GCA_016926955.1 Spirochaetales bacterium
CGACGAACGGCCATCGGAGACTTCGTATAACCGGTATTACCCGAGCTTCCCAAGCTCGTGAAGCGGGTTCGTAGCGCGGGTCGCGCGCGACCGAGCCTTACTTCTCATCCCACGAAAAGTCCGTGTGACCCTGAGCTTCGTTCCCGAGTGTTTTCGCGAGCCACGACAGGCTCTCCTCGAGCACGGCTTTCAACCCCCACGGGGGATTGAGGATCGCGAATCCGCTCCCGTACATCCCCCATCCATCATCCGGGGGCTTCCTGACCAGAAGCTCAAGGCGCGCGCGAGCCCCGCGACCAAGCGACAGGATCCGCTCGGGAAGAAAGCGCGCCTCGTCCTTAGCCAAAACCGGATACCAGACCGCGTAGCAGCCCCCGGGAAACCGGATCCTCGCGTCGTCAACGGCTTCCAGGACCGCGTCGTACTCCTCGTCCCGTTCATATGGCGGATCGACAAGAACGAATGCCCGTCTGGACGGCGGAGGCAAAAGTCCTTTCAGGGCAGCCAATCCGTCCGTCTGGCCGATCCGGAACCGACGATCGGCGCCCAGGCCGGCCCTCAACTCCGTCGCATCCGCCGGATGCATCTCGTACAGGAAGCCGCGGTCTTCGCGCCGTAGCACGGCAGCCGCGACAAGCGGCGAGCCGGGATACCGCTCAAGCCGACCTTCGGGATTGACGGCCCTGACGATATCGACAAGGCGCCTGACCGGCTCTGGAAAGTCCCGCGCCTCCCACAGGCGCCCGATGCCGTCCCGGTACTCTTCCGTACGAGCGGAGTATCCTCGACCGAGATCACAGGCGCCCGGTCCGGCATGGGTATCGATATAGCGCAGCGGTGAGGGTTTGGCGACCAGGTAGCGGAGGGACTCCGAAAGGACAAGATGCTTTATGACGTCGGCATGGTTGCCCGCGTGGAAGCCGTGTCGGTAACTCAGCATATCGGAAACGCCTCCCTCTGGCGGGGAGAATTATGCCGTCCGAGAGGACTGAGGGCAATGACGCGGAAACCCATCGCTCGCGCCCGGAAATGGACCATAAAAACGGCGCCTCCCGGGAGGCGCCGTCCTGAAGACGATCGTTTCCGATCGCGCTATTCGTGGAATTATGCCACGTAGTCCTCGAGCAACTCGGTGCGCCCGGGCTGCTGGAGACGCTTGAGCGCGCTCTTTTCGATCTGGCGAATGCGTTCCTTGGTCAGCTTGAAGCGATCGCCTATTTCCTTCAGGCTCATCGCGCGCCGGCCGTTGAGGCCGAAGCGGAAGCGGATGACTTCAGCTTCTTTCTCGGAGAGGGTCTCGAGCACCGCGTCGATATCATCCTTGAGATTGTTCTCGATGACGGATTCCACGGGGGCCGTGTATCCCGAATTCTCGACGAAGTCGCCTACCACGCTGGAATCGCGCTCGTCGAACACCGGGGTCTCGAGCGACACCAGGTCACGGGAAACGGCTACAAGATCGGCGACGTGCGAGGCGTCCATGTTGAGCATCCGTGCGATCTCGCGGATTTCCCCGTCCTCCGTCCTGCTTCCCTCGATGTATTTCCTTGCCTTCTCGATCTGCACCAACTCGTTGGCGCGGTTCAGGGGCAGGCGTATCATACGGCTCTTTTCGCAAACGGCTTTCAGAATGGCCTGGCGTATCCACCACACGGCGTAGCTGATGAAGTGGAAACCCTTGTCCACATCGTATCGCTCTATGGCGTTGATAAGGCCGATGTTCCCTTCGCTGATGAGGTCTGAAAGAGGAAGACCCTGATTCTGGTACCTCTTGGCTACATTCACGACGAAACGCAAGTTGCCCTTGACGAGCATGTCCTTGGCGTACTGGTCGCCTTTCGCCGCGGCACGGGCATACTTGTCCTCGTCCTCGCGCGAAAGCAGGGGAATGCGATTGATTTCCTTGAGGTATATGGAAAGAGTGTTCTCGTCGGCGTTGGTGCGGGTGGCGACAGGCTTGCGGGTACGGGCAGTGGTCATAATGTTCCTCCCACTGCTAGTATTGCAAACCTCGTGCCAACCACCCCGGGAGCATGCAATCATTTACATGACGACACAGACCATGTCACGAAACGTATATTTGTCTACATAATAATGACTTAGATTGAAGTCCCCTGATGGCGTCAAGCGAAGAAGAAAGATCAACGCCCCGGACTTGGCGAGAGGTGACGCAGCTCGTGTTTCAAAATGAGACAAGTCGCGTCAAACGAGCCTGGATCGTATGAAAACTACCCACGCGGGTGTTCCGAGGGCGAAACCGTGCGCCCACAACACAGCCTCCAAGGCAAGCCCGAGCCGCATGAGCATCGATCGGCCGGCCCGATCCGACGGTCCCGCCTGAAATCGACCGGGATGACGTGCGCGCGCGAATCCCGCGTCTCCGCGAGCACCGAAGGAATGCCCGCGTCGATCTTCCGATAGAGCTGTAGCTTGCCCGCGCAATCGAGGTCATCGAGCAAGCCGGAGGCGACTATGCCTATCCAGGCGCCGGCCAATGCGTGCGAGACAGCCTCCCGCTCGATTTCGTCGCGGAACGCAGTCCGACCCCCGAGATACCGCTCGGCCTGCACCGAATAGAAAGCGCGAAAATCATCATGGTCCTCGCAGGAGGATTTTGCCATTCCGTACCCGTTCACGAGACGGCCGTAGAGCGAACGCGCATGACCGCGCGGCGCGAGCTTCTGCGCCGAAGCCAGGCTTTTAACCGCGAGGTCCCTGCGACCGAGCCTCAGCAACGCGATGCCCAGCCAATAAAGACGCTGCGAAAGCAGGCGATCGCCGGGCCCGAGTTCGTCGACGGCCGCTCGCAGAAGCCGGAGGGCCTCGAGATCACGGTGCAGGGCGAGGGCTCGCCGACCGTTGGAATAGCCCCTGTCAGGGCATTTCGTGCTCCGCTTCATGACTTGATTAAAAATACTTACGATTTCCTTCCAAGCCAAGCGCGGAGCGCGTTCGCGTCGATCATGGCCGGCTCAGAGCCGTCGGGCCAACAAGACGGCCACGGATCGGGGCTTGAGGACATATGAATCCTGGGGAACCAGCAATTCCTCCCCGCCCAGCTCCAACGCATCGCGAGGCGATTCCAGCCCGGTATCTATCGACCGGAACCAGCGTTGACCGAGCGGCGGTTCGCAGATCCTGAATCCCAGTTCCTCGCCCGAGGCGTTGAACATGAGGAAGAAGTCGTTGTCGTCGCGGTCGGCTACGATATCGGCCCGGGACCCGTCGACGCGGATGGCGACGGCGCGTTCGTCGAGGGCCCAATCGACGTCCCCGCCGGAGGGGCTGTACCACGCGATATCCGGTATCGCGTTGAAGCTGGAATCCTTGCCGGTGAAGAATTCCGGGCGCCTGAAGGACGGATGCCGCATCCGGAGCTCGACCACGCGCGCCGCGAAGCGCAGAAGGTCCGCGTTGGTCTCGGCGAGGCTCCAATCGATCCAGGAGACCTCGTTGTCCTGGCAATACGCGTTGTTGTTTCCGCGCTGCGATCTCCCGAATTCGTCTCCGGCCAGCAACATCGGGGTTCCGATCGAGAGAAGGGTGGTGACCAGGATGTTGCGCTGTTGCCTCGACCTCACCGTCTCGATCGCGGGATTCCGCGTGGGCCCTTCGTAACCGTGGTTGTAGCTGAAATTGGACCCGTGCCCGTCATTGTTGTCCTCGCCGTTTTCCTCGTTGTGCTTCCCGTTGTACGACACGAGATCGCGAAGCGTGAAGCCGTCATGGCTCGTCACGTAATTGATCGAATGGAATGGCTTGCGTCCGTCCCGCAGGTACAGGTCGGAAGACCCGGTGATGCGCGTGGCGAAACCGCGGAGCGCGTGCGCGTCCCCTCTCCAAAAGCGCCGGATGTCGTCGCGGAAGCGGTCGTTCCACTCGGCCCAGCGCCCGCCGGGGAACCAGCCGACCTGGTACGCGCCGCCGGCGTCCCAGGCCTCGGCTATGATCTTGGTGTGCCGAAGTATCGGATCCTCCGCAATCTGCTCTATGACCGGCGGATTTTCCAGCAGGCGACCGCGCTGGTCCCTCCCGAGGATCGACCCGAGATCGAAACGGAATCCGTCGACGTGCATGTCGACCACCCAGTAATGAAGGCAATCCATGATGAAGCTGCGCACGACCGGGTGGTTGCAGTTGAGCGTGTTCCCGCAGCCCGAGTAGTTCTTGTAGTACCGCGGATTGTCGTCGAGCATGTACCAGATCGGATTGTCCAGGCCGCGGAACGAGAGGGTCGGGCCGAGCTCGTTTCCTTCGCCGGTATGGTTGAAAACCACGTCCAGGATGACCTCGATGCCGGCGGCGTGAAGTTCCCGCACCATCGTCTTGAACTCGGCGACCTGCCCGCCGAGCGAGCCATCCACCGCGTAGGAGCCCTTGGGCGCGAAGAACGAAATGGTGGAGTAACCCCAGTACTGCCTGAGCCGTTCGCCGGTTCTCGGATTCCTTCGCGGATTCTCGAAGGAGTCGAACTCCTGGACGGGCAGCAGCTCGAGGCTCGTGACGCCGAGCGCCTTGAGCCTCGGTATGGACTCGACCACGCCAAGGAAAGTGCCCGGGTGCTCCACTCCGGAACTCGGGTGCATCGTGAGCCCGCGGACATGCGCCTCATAAATAACGCAGTGCCTGAGGGGATAGTTGAGGGGGCGGTCCCCTTTCCAGTCGAAGTCGTCATCGACCACGACGCACTTCGGCATGTCGCCGGCATCGTCGCTGGCAGAGAACGACAGGTCCGAATCCGGATCGCCGGGCACGTATCCCGAGGCTTTCGAGAAATTCCAGGCGAAATCGGAGGTCAAGGCGCGGGCGTAGGGGTCCAGCAAGGCTTTATGCGCGTTGAACCGAAGGCCGCGCTCCGGGATGAACGGCCCCTCGGCCCGCCAAAGGTACAGGGCGCCGGGACCGAGCCCCTCGATGAAACAATGCCAGATATCGCCGGTGCGGTTCTGTCGCGGATCGAGGGCCAGAGCGAACGACGGGTCGGAGTCGGTAGACCGTTCGAAAACGCAAAGCATCATCGAGGTAGCGTCCCTCGAAAACACGGCGAAATTGACGCCGCCGGCCGACGCGGAGGCGCCGAAGGGTCTGGGGTATCCGGGATGGACGACGAGGGGCCGGTTCGGCATGGTGACCTCGGAAGGAGGCTAACGTTTGCCGAAGTATAGCACGTCGCGGGAATGAGTGGCCCTCGAAGCGTCCGCGGCGCTACATGGCCAAGCCTCCGTCGACTTTGAGCACCGCTCCCGTGACGTAGGTCGAAAGATCAGAGACGAGAAAGAGCGCGGCCGCGGCAACGTCACCCGGCGAGCCGGTGCGCCCGAGCGGGATGCGTGATTTGAGCGCTTCCTTGGCCTGTTCGGGAATCGCCTCGGTCATCGCGGTGTCGATGTAGCCGGGAGCCAGGACGTTGACGCGAACTCCGCGGCCCGCCACCTCGCGCGCGAGACTCTTCGAAAATCCCACGACCCCTGCCTTGCTCGCGGCATAATTCGTCTGTCCCCCGTTGCCGATCAGGCCCACCACGCTCGAAACGTTCACGATGCTTCCCGCGCGTCGCTTGATCATATGCCGCGCCACCGCGCGAGAGACAAGAAAGACGCTGGTAAGGTTGGCGCCGATCACCTCGTTCCAATCCTCGAGCGTCATGCGGAACACGAGGCCGTCCCTGGTGATGCCCGCGTTGTTCACTGCCGCGTCGAGGCCGCCGGACTCGGCAATGACCTTCCCCACCGCCGATTCGACGGCCTCTTCGGCGGAAACGTCACAGGCGACGTGCGCGATCGCCCCACCCCGCTCGGCCGCCAACAAGGCCAGCTCGTGATGGTCTTCGGCGCGATTCCGGGACAGGTACCAGACCTTCGCGCCTTCGCGGAGGAAGCGCTCCACCATGGCGCGACCCATGCCGCGAGATCCCCCGGTAACCAGCACGGACCGCCCCGCGAGCAATCGGGAATCAAAACCGTCGTTCGCCATGCTCAGGCCGCCCGCTCGTCCGCGGAGAGCGCTTCGACGAGCGCGTCAAGATTCTCCAGGGTTCCGCAAGCGCGGCACTCGACCTCGGGGTGCGCGCCCTTCATCAAACCGGCGAGCACAGTCCCGGGTCCTACCTCGATGCACGACCTGACACCGGCGGCGACCATGGCGGATTCCTCGTCGATCCAGCGGACGGGACTAACGATCTGGCTCGCGGCGAGCCGCTTCATGTCGAAACCGTAGCGCACGGGTCCTCCGGTGACATTCGAGAAAAAAGCCACCGTCGGATCGTCGAAAGCCACGCCGTCAAGCAGGATCTTGAAGGCTTCGTATGCCGTCGACATGACGGGGGAATGGAAGGCGCCCGAAACCTTGAGCCGGATGACCCGCTTTGCTCCCGCAGCCTTGAGCGCGGATTCAGCGAGAGAAAGCCCGGCTTCGGTTCCCGCTATCACGGTCTGGGTCGGCGAATTGCGATTGGCGACCCAGGCCTCGCCGATACCCGCTTCGGCCAAGGCGTTCCCGACCTCGTCCGGCCAGAGGCCCATTACCGCCGCCATGCCCGATCCGCCCGAAGCGGAACCCGCTTCGTCCATCAGGCGCCCCCGCGCCGCCACCAGGCTGAGCATTGTTTCCATGGAGAGGGAACCCGCCGCGACCATGGCCGGCCATTCCCCGAGGCTGAATCCCGCGACCGCTGACGGCTCGACACCGCGCTTCCGCAATGCCAGCACCAGCGAGTGCTCAACGGCAGCGAGTGCGACCTGGGCTACGCTGGTCCGCTTCAGGTTGTCCTCATCACCTTCGAATACTGCTTTCGGGAGGTTGAATCCCGCTAAGTCGGACGCGGCCTCGAATACGGATCGAACCTCGGGGTCGGCATCGAACAGGTCCTTGCCCATGCCTACGTATTGGGCGCCCTGGCCCGGGAACAGGAAACACGCTTTCATCTCGCCTCCTCGACGCGACAGCCCGCCTGGGTCAAACGCGCCCGACAATCGACACTATTACACTACGGGTCATTATGTCAACGTCTGGATCCCATGATATCACGCTCGAGTTCAAGCGGCGCTATACTGGAGGCATGAACAGCAGTCAGCGGATCATCGAGGTTTTGCGCCGAATTCCTCGCGGACGCGTCTCCAGTTACGGCGCGGTCGCGGCTCGCGCAGGGCTTCCTAACGGCGCGCGGCAGGTAGCCCGCCTGCTCCACTCTTCTTCACGAAAGGAAGACCTGCCCTGGTTCCGAGTGGTACGAAGCGACGGCAGCATCGCGCTCGAACCGGGATGCGGTTTCGAGGAACAATCCGCGCGGCTTGCGGCAGAAGGCGTCGAGGTGGGCCCAGGCGGGCGCGTCGATCTGGATCGCTTCGGCTGGGTCGATGCGAGGGACTAGCGAAAAGGCGAGCCACCGGCCGCGGACACCCGCCGGAGGACTCTCGGGGCCGCAAAGGCTCGGCGTGCCGATGCGCTAGTCCTCGGCGGCCTTTATCCAGCGCGCACCGAAGGACCGGTAACCGACCGCGCCGAGAGCCTCGCCGAATTCGTCGCCCAGAAAGGGCATGTCGACGATGACATGATGAACGGAGCATTCGGCGAAGCGCTCGCGCGCGGTCTCGATCAGGCGGCGCCCCAGACCAAGCCGTCGCCGCTCGGGCTTGACGTACAGGTATACGACCTTGCCGAACGACCTGTCAGCCACGAACAGCGTCCGCATGACGGCCACTCCCGCGGCGTCGCCCGGAACGGCTTCGGCGACCAGCACTCGCAAGCCCTCGTCGGGGCCGGAAGCGATCTCTCCCTCGAGCCGCGTGTATTCATATTCGACCACCGCCTCCGGGAAGCGCTCGAGCGCTTCGACGAGGCTGGCCCGGAACACCGGCTGCAGATCGACCCACAGGCTCCGACCGCCTTCCCGGAGCACGAAGTCCTCGGCGATCAGATCGTCGAGGTCGTCCGGTTCCGGACCGAGCCTCTCGAGCCCCTGCAGCTCACGAAGATCGTCATACCACGCGACGATGACCCGGCGCATGGCCTTGTGCTTGTGCTCGTACCACCGCTTCTCTATGTCGGGACGGGAATCCAGGACATTCTTGAAAGCGCGGAAGACGCCACGGCCCCGGGCGAGCGCGGCAAGAAGCTCCCCGCGGGTTACCGCGTCATATACGGTCCTCGAGAAGTCTTCCATGAGCTTGAACCCATCCTGGCTCGACCACTGGGGAACGCGGACCCGCGCCATGGTCGAAGCCTCCGGCCCGGAATCCGCCCCGTCCTCGCCTTCCTCGGCCTCGCATGGCCGCTCGATGCGAGAGCCGGTCTCCAGATCGATCCAGGAGTCGCAGTTCTGGTTTTCCATCCCGAAGATCACTTCTTCGACGACGGCATCGCTCAATTCGAACATCGCGCCCCCCCCCTGGAATGGCTGGATATCCTAGCCAGCGCACCCTGCGCGGTCAAGAAGCGGCGGCCGCGGCCGCTCGCTTGCGGACCGGGCGAGGCGAGGCTAGGCTGGACGGCATGAAGGCCGACCTCCATCTCCATTCGGACTGGTCCGACGGCACGGACCGGCCGGCCGAAGTACTCAGGGCAGCGGCAGCGGCCGGACTCGAAGCCGTATCGCTGACGGACCATGACACGATGGCCGGTGTAACCGAATTCCTTGTCGAAGCGCGAAGGGCGAACATCATGGCCTGGCCCGGCGTGGAGATCGATTGCACGGAAACGGAGCTCGGCTACCGAAGCGAGCTGCTCGCCTATTTTCCGAATACCGAGCCGCCCGCCACGGCAACCCTGCTCTCGGCCCTTCGCTCGCGGCGGCTCGAGAGAACGAAAGGCCACATTGACGAGGCGCGCAGGCTTTTCGGAAGAAGCGACCTTCATTTCGGGGACATGCTGGCCCGCCGGCTCACCGCCCATGGCGAACGTGACCCGGAAGGCATCTCCTGGAGCCGCCTGGACGTGTACCGCTACCTCTTGCGGAAAAGCGCGATACCCGCGAAGACGACTTACCGGGAATTCCGGAAGGCATTCTTCGATTCCGGCTTGCTCCGTGACGGAAAATACCGAAAACCAGGCCTCGATGAGGTGATGAAACCGGTTCTCGCCGACGGGGGCTACGCGGTAATCCCCCATCCCGCCCACACGATCGGCGACGATCCAGAAAGGTTGGACCGCGAGCACCCGCGCCTGATCGCGCTCCTCGAGCGCTTCCGCGAAGCGGGAGTCTCCGGCATCGAGCTCTACGCGTACGCGGGGGAGAGCAGGAAGCGGCTCAACGACGTATTCGCATCGCTGGCCCTCGCCATGGGCTTCACGCTCACCTATGGCTCAGACTGCCACGGTTCCGCCTCGGACAGGCTGCGCATCGGAACCTTCCACGGGCCTTTCGACGGATTCCCATGGTCCCGCGCGGACGACGTCCCCCATAAGCGAACGCCGTAACAGTCCGCCACCCCCCGCACACATGCTCGGGTTGACTCGAAGCGGCATGCGCGACAAGATTCGCGGACAGCATCTGCATGGAGGCCCGCATGGCTCATACGGTAGTCCCCGCCGCCGAGGAAATCCTCGACCGCGAATACCCGGTACTCGACAAGGGATTCGTACGGCTTGTCGATTACCTTGGCGGAGACGAGCGCATCGCCCAAGCCGCCAGGGTTTCCTACGGCGCCGGGACGCGGACCGTTCGCGAAGACGCCGCGCTGATAGATCATCTGCTCAGGAACGAGCATACCTCTCCCTTCGAGCAGGTGGTTTTGACCTTCCACGTCAAGCTTCCGGTCTTCGTCGCGCGCCAGTGGATACGCCACAGGACCGCGCGGGTCAATGAGATTTCCGGTCGCTATTCAATCATGAAGGACGAATTCTACGTCCCTGCGCCGGATGACGTCGCCTTGCAGAGCAGGGACAACAAACAGGGGCGCACGGATGAACCGGTCCCTCCCGAAGCCGCGCATGCGACCATCGCCCGGATGCGTGACGACCAGAAGGCCGCCTATGAATCGTATGCGGCTCTGGTAGAGTCCGGTCTGGCTCGCGAACTGGCCCGGATCAATCTGCCCCTCTCGCTCTACACCGAGTGGTACTGGCAGATCGACCTTCACAACCTGTTCCGCTTCCTGTCACTGCGGCTCGACCCGCACGCCCAGCGCGAGATCCGCGCGTACGCCGCGGCGCTGCTCGAGGTGGCTCGAAAGGTCGCGCCGACCGCTTGCGCCAGTTTCGAACGGCACGTTCTCGGCGGAACCCAGTTTTCAGCCGAGGAAATGCGGGAGCTCAGATGCCGGCTCGAAGGTGGTGCCGCGACCTTGTCGGGCAAGGAACTCGAGCGTTTCGAGGAAAAGCTGCGGAGCGGCCGCCAGACCTAGTCCGGCGACGAGCTCCTGCTCGTCGCCGTCAGGGCGCGAAGCGCTTCATCAGTGGATCGACGAGCTCATGCTCGTCGCCGTCAGGGCGCGAAGCACTTCATCAGTGGATCGACGAGCTCATGCTCGTCGCCGTCAGGGCGCGAAGCGCTTCATCAGTGGATCGACGAGCTCATGCTCGTCGCCGTCAGGGCGCGAAGCGCCCTGACGCTAGATCCTGAGATCCTTCCGTTCGCCCATGCCGTAGAGGTTTTCAAGTTCCACTTTCTCGCCGTCGCGGCTTTTGATTACTCCCTTGAACGATCCGAACGGCCCTCGGTAATCCGCGCGTCCCAGCAAAAGATCGCGGCGGAACGTGTTGGGAACCTCGGGCTTGAATTCCAGATCCACGAGCCCTTCGTAATCCTGCACGATCCATTCGCCCATGATTCCGTGCGGCCGGGTCACGCGGACGGGCGGCAACGAAAAGACGCGCGAATTGATCCAGAGACAGTTTTCGTTGTGGCGTTCCTGGTCGCGAACCTGGTTGTCGGTCAAGTTGAAGCCGACGCGCCGACCTTTCTGGTCGAGCCCGAAGCCGCTTACCCAGTCGTAGTGCATGTTCCATGGATAGAACCCGCGATGCTCGTCCAGCATGCCGATCGCGTCGGGCCCTCCGATGGCGAAGCGCTCGTCCCCGATGGCGAGAAAGCCTTGAATAGGGCTCAGCACCTTCAAGGAGAAGATCGCGCGGTTGAGTCCGAGCGGCAGGCACACCGCCTGCGGGCCAACAGATCGAGGGGTCATCCCATATTCGAGGAACAGGTCGAACGGCGCGGAACCACGCGCGGTGGACCTCGCCCGGACGCGGGCCTTCGTGCTCGATCGGTCCAGGTCCAACGCGATCCGCGAGTGGATCGAACGCCATTCGATGCGGGAGCGCTCCAGGGTCGTACCGAAGCGGAACGCGGATCCCGCCACTATCCTCCGGAAGCCAAACCGTCGCCGGGCGACCTTGTCCCAACCCGCAACAAGCGCCAGAGAGAAGAACTTGGCGTCGTAAAGCGCCGCCATTCCGTAAAAGCGCTCGTTCCCGAAGTGGAGCGCCCGCCACTCCTTGAGCCGGAGATTCTTGATGAACCTCGGCACCGGATAGTGGTAGGGCCGCTCTACGTCGAGCATGTTCACTCGCGCCGGAGCGTCCCGGAATCGTCCGAATACGAAACGCCCCTCCTCAACAACCGCCTCGGGCGGATCGAGGAAATCATCGCCGCTCAGATCCTGCCCTCTTTGTAGAGAAGGTAGAGTACCTGCGTTCCGAGCTCGCCCTTCCCTTCCTTCTCGACCAGAGAGAACAGGCGCTCGGCGAGCTCGAGCAAGGGCAAGGGCACGTTCATGGCCTTCGCCGAGTCCAGCGCTATCCGAAGGTCCTTCAGGAAATGCTTGGCGTAAAACCCGGGAGCGAAATTCCCGTCGAGGACGCGTGGCATCATGCTGGTAAGCTGCCAGGAGCCGGCCGACCCGGAAGAAACGCTTTCGAGTACGCGTCGCGGATCAAGCCCCGCAGCCTGGGCGTACACCATCGATTCGATGGCGCCGGTCAGGTTGCCGGCGATGATGATCTGGTTCGCCATCTTCGTGTGCTGCCCCGAACCGGCAGGCCCCTGGAGGATCACGGTCTTTCCGAGCACGCGGAGCAGGGGCTCCACCTCGGCAAAGTCTTCGCGTTCTCCTCCGACCATTATGGTCAACGTCGCGTTCCTGGCGCCGAGGTCGCCGCCCGACACGGGGGCGTCCAGGGCACGCAGCCCCGCGGCGCGGGCGGCCTCGTGGATGCGGCGCGCGAGGTCGGGACGGCTCGTGGTCGTATCCACAAGCAAAAGGCCCTTGCGGCCATTGGCGATCAGTCCGTCAGAACCGAAGTAGATCTCTTCGACATCCTTCGGGTACCCGACCATGGTGAAGACGACGTCGCACTCGCGGGCGAGCTCCGCGGGGGTCTCGTGCCAGCAGGCTCCCGCTTCGATGACGGATTTGGCCTTCTCGCGGGTCCGTGTGAAGACATGCAGTGAGGCACCGGCGGAAATAAGGTGGCCGGCCATGGGACCGCCCATCACGCCGAGACCGACAAAGCCGATTCTGGCTCCCTTGGGTTCCATTTGTCCTCCTCGTCGCAAGCTCGGCCAGATTACCACTTCAAGGCGTCCTGTTCAAGTTTGGAGATCCTGCCCGCCCGCGACGTACTCGAGTTAAAACCAAGCAATGGCGAACGCTTGTTCATTGATATTTTCCGACATGATGCCTATATTTAGTTGAAGGAGCGTTCATCATGCCCTTATCGGATCTTCCATGAAAAATCGCGTCGCTTTCGGGAAGCTCGGGACCGGGGTTGTGCTGCTGGTCATTCTGGCAGCTTCGATCGGCGCCCGGATCGCTGCGGCGCTCGCGGAGCAGGCGCCACCGGAACAGACGGCGATGCCGGTTCGGGTCACGAGACCGTCCAGCGAGCCCTTGGTCAAGGAACTGCGGTTAAACGCCTTCCTCGAGAGCGAAAGCATGGTAACGGTTTTACCGCTCGTTTCCGGCATACTGCAGGACCTGTCGGTCGACATCGGCCAACGGGTCTCCAAGGGCCAGGTCGTTGCCAGAATCGATGCGGCCCGATACGACCTGCAGCTCCGGCAAGCCGAGGCGGCCTGGCTTTCGACCAAGGGAACGTTCGAGCGAGTCGAGCAGCTCTACAAGGCCGGCGCGGCAAGTCAGCAATCCTACGACCAGGCTCGCGGGCAGTACGACGCGTATCGTTCCCAGTACGAACTGGCGCTGCTGCAACTCGAATACGCGACGGTGCGAAGCCCGATCGACGGCGTCGTCCTTGTTCGGCACATGGCCATCGGCTCGATCGCCGCGCCGGAACGTCCCCTGCTCACCATCGGCGACCTATCCCGCCTTGTGGTGAGAGCCCGGGTGCCCGAGCGATACTACGCGGAGTTCGTCAAACCGGGCAACGTCGTTGAAACCCGGATCGAACAGGTCGGGGGGGGCTCCTTCGCGGCGTCGCTCAGCTCGGTCACCCCCTTCATTTCACCCGAGAATCGAACCTTCGAAGCGACCTGCGACCTCGTCGAGGGTCTTGATTCGTTGCGCCCCGGCATGTCAGCCGTCGCTGTCTTCACCCTCGCCAGACGGGAAGGCGCCTGGTCCCTTCCTTTCGACGCCCTGGTCGGCGAGTCCGGTCTCTGGTACGTGGAAACGGACGCAAAGGGGAACGACCTGGCACGCGAACTCTCGCGGGAACCCGGCTTCTCGACCGACGAACGATTCGAAGTGCCGGCATCCCTTTCAGGACTCCGGTTCATCGTGGAAGGGCAGCACTTCCTGAAAGACGGCGCGGCCGTCAGGATAGTCGGCGAACGGGCTTCCCCATGAAGCTGGCTGACTTCTCGATCCGTCACCCGGCGGTGGTCGGAATGGTCCTGATCGCCTCGGTCGTCTTCGCCAGCCTTTCCTTCCTCTCGATGAACAGGGAGATGATTCCTCCGGTCGGGCTTCCCCAAGCGACCGTTCTGGCCACCTATCCGGGAGCCGATGCCCGAGAGATCGAACGCACCGTCACTCGCCCGATCGAAAACCAACTCTCCTCGCTCGCCGGGGTCTCCTCACTCTCCTCGACCAGCAAGGATTCGTATGCGCTCGTGGGCATGGAATTTCGCGAAGGCGTCGACGTCTACGATAAACTGCCGCAGATCCGGGAACTGCTCAACGGAATCGTCGGCTCGTTGCCCGACGGACTGTCGGGCCCGCCCGAGATCATAGTGAGCGAAGCGTCGGGACTGCTCCCGGTATTTTCCGCACTGCTCGATTCCGGCATCGACCCCGTGACCCTCGCCAAACGCATCGAGGACGACCTGATCCCCCGCCTGGCCAGGATCGGAGGAGTGTCAAAGGTCAACATCCGCGGCGGCGCGACTCGGCGCGTGCGCGTGGACCTCGATCTTCCGAGGCTCGAAGCGCGGGGGATTTCACCGATAGCCGTTTACGAATCAATGCGCCACGCCAACGTCAACATTCCCGCGGGTCTCGCGGACTGGCGCGGCTCCCGCCTTTCCCTCACCAGCCGCGGCGCCTTCTCCAGCCTCGATGAGGCAGGCGGCGTGGTGGTCGGATTCAGGGATGGAGCGTCGATCTATCTCCGTGATGTCGCCGAAATCCGCTACGAGGTGACGCCGCCCGATTTCCGCGTGCGATCGGGCGGGAAAGACCTTGTCGTGGTCGACGTGCTCAAGCGGGAAGATGGAAACACCGTCGACATCGTCGCCGCCGCCAGGAGGGAGTTGGACGCGTTCACGGAACGCCTCGGCGGATCGGCGGAATGGCGAACTATCTCCGATCAGGGCGAAACCACCGACGCCGCGCTCGCCGTGGTGATGAACAGCGCCGCCATGGGCATCTTGCTCGCCGTCCTTGTCATCTTCCTGTTCCTGCACGACTGGCGCGTCACCTTGATAATCGGCGCAAGCATCCCGCTATCCATCCTCCTCACGGTTATCGGCATGAAGCTTTCGGGACAGACCCTGAACCTTCTTTCGCTCTCCGGCATCACCGTCGCCATCGGCATGATCGTGGACGCATCCATAGTCGTGCTTGAAAATTCCTGGGGCTGGTACATCCGGATCGGCGATCGCAAGCTGGCCGCCAGCAAGGGTGCCGGCGAAGTCGGGTCGGCGGTATTGGCCAGCACCATCACGTCTATCGCCGTTTTCGCCCCGCTCGCCTTCCTGGGCGGGATCATCGGCATCATCATGAAGGACTTGTCGCTCACCATCGTGTACGCGCTTTCGTCCTCCGCCCTGGTAGCGCTCGTGGTCGTTCCGTTCCTCTTCACCAAATTGTTGCGTGAAGGCGGTCCCTCCGCGAAACCGCCCGCGATCCGTCGAATCGAGGATGCGATCGACCGAGGCTACCGTCAGATCGAGCGCGCCTACGGACGCATGCTCGGAATCGCCCTCCGCGAGAAGCGCCTGACCCTTTTATCCGCCCTGACGGTTTTCGCGGCGAGCGTCCTTCTGCTCGGAACCCTGGAGGTTTCCTTCCTGCCGCCCACCGATACGAGCGAGTTCGAGCTCCACGTCCGAATGCCGTCGGGCTATTCGCTGGACCGCAGTACCGCCAAGATGGACGAAATCGAAACCATGGTATCAACGCTGGTTCCCGAGATCGAAGCAGCGGCCTACTACGTCGGAGTGTCGAGCGCTCTCGCGATCGCCGGATCACCTGACCAAGGCTTCGGCCGCATCCGCCTGGCGCCGACCGGTTCGCGCGAGCGCTCGGTCCACGAGATCATCATCGCAACCCGGGAAGCGATCGAACGCGAAATCCCGGACGCCGAGGTGGCGGTCCTGAACGGCGGATTCGACTCCTTGCTCGCCTTGGCCACAGGCGGGCAAGGCTTCCGACTTGCTTTCGTAGGCTCCGACATCGATCGCACCGCGCAGGCGGCGGCGGCGGCGGAGGTCCTGCTTTCCCGTGATCCGGATGTCATCGAGACCGAGCTTTCGGTGGACCTGTCCCGCAGGCAGCTCTACGCGGATTTCTCGCAACGCGCGATGGCGGCGCTCGGCATCACGCCGTACGAAGCCGGCTTGACCGCACGGCTGCTTTTCACCGGCATGAAGGCGGGCGAATACAGCAGCCCCGACGGCGAGCTCCCCATCGTCGTAAGCTCATCCCTGGCGGACAGTCCCTTGCCGTCCGATACCCTCGACCGGATATCGCTCGTAACCCAGGACGGTCGCGTCGTGCGCTTCGCCGCCTTCTCGGAGCTGGCTGACGAGGCCGGCGTATCGAGCATCTCGAAAAAGAACCGCGCGGTCACCGTGGTTCTGACCGGTTACCTTTCCGGCGAAGACCAGTCCGGGGTCGCGAGCCGCATGGGAAAGGCCCTCGAAACCCTTGACCTGCCCCCCGGGGTGAGCATCGAGAAGACCGGCACCAGCGAGCTCATAGACGATTCCCTTTCGAGTCTTTCACTTGTTCTGGCGATCAGCATCTTCCTCGTCTACGCCGTCATGGTCATCCAGTTCGAACGCTACGTCCAACCCCTGCTCATCATGATCTCGGTACCCTTCATCCTTATCGGCGTGGTCGGCGGCCTCCTGGTCTTCGGATCGGCGCTATCGATAATCGCAATGCTGGGCCTGATAACCCTCGGCGGGACGGTCGTGAACAACGCCATCGTCATGGTCGATTACACCAACCTGCTCCGCCGCCGTGACGCCAAGGAACTTCACGCCGCGACCATCGAAGGCGCGATGAGTCGTCTCAAGCCTATCCTCATGACCACACTCACCACCATCGTCGGCGTCATGCCGATGGCCTTCGCGCGCGGCGACGGTTCGGAAGTTTACGCCCCGCTCGGCCAGGCCATCCTCGGCGGACTCGCGACAAGCACGCTCATCACCCTCTTCGTCGTCCCGGTCCTGTACGAGCTGCTCGAACGAAGAATGGCAAGCCTCAAGGAGTTGACCCCATGAAACCCCGAACAACGATACTCCCGGCACTCGCCGCGGCGTCACTCATCCTTGCTTCGTGTTCTTCTGTCTTCACCGCGTCGCTGTCCGGTCGCCTGGTCGACAGGGAAATCCATGAAGCCGATGACGGTCGCGATGCCTCAATCGCCGAGGCCACGGTTTACCTTTATATGGAAGAAAGCGAACGCGCCGCCGATCTGTCCGCCTGGGATGGTACGGATGCGACGTTGCCCGATGGTCCGGGTAATGGTTTCAAGTGGTTCGCGTGCACGACTTCAGGCGTCGAGGGCGACTTCCAATTCACCGGCATCATTTGGGAGAACCTCTTTCCCGAATTCGGCAAGACGGCGGATCGCAAGGAAGTTTTCCTGCTCTTCCACCACCCTCGATACGGATTGGTCCCGAACGCCGTTCCCGTCTACGTACTCTCCGATTCCACCTATCGCGCCGGCATAATACGGTTGGAAGACCGCTACAATACACGAGTCCTGAGCGGACGCCTCGTGGACTGGCAGGACGGAAAAGGAATCGACGGCAGGTCCGTCGCGGTTTACGTGCCCGAGGAGTGGACATACTCCGAGCCCGCGAGCATCGATCCCGCATCGATCCGCTGGAAGACCATGCCTAGCCATACCTCGACCACCATGGATGGAGGCTACTGGAGCGTGGAGATTTCTTTCCCGCGGATGCCGGCGGTAGGCGCAGACGGCGGCATCGCGCCGGTTCGCGTGGCATTTCCTGGCGATACGCATCGGGCGAATCCGGACGCGACAATCCAGACGGAAGGAGCCGTTGTATCCGGAACAGTCGACCTTGACCGTGACGGACGGACCTATGTCTCGGGCGACGACTTCGATGACGCGGCTCTCGAACTCGAAGTGGCCAAGGAGGATCCAGATGCACCCGCTCCGTACACGACCGGAACCGTGGTCCTGCAACGCTGGCGCTTCTCAAAGCAGCTCGCCGGGCGCGTAAAGGACGCGAGCGAAGCCGCGTTCGTAAACGGACGGACAGTTTCCATCCTTTTCGTCTACTCCACGACTTCATTCACCGATACCACCGCGCCCATCCAAAGCGGCGATATTGCTCTCGACGGCCGTTTCGATTTCGGGACGCTCGCCTGGACACTTGACGACGACATTGACCCCGCCGCGTCAGAGGCCGACCGAAAGGCCGGCAGACTGCCTGTTTCCTTGACCGTCAACGGCTCTGTCCCCGATTCAGGCGCGCCGAATTTCTTGGACCTGGCGGGTGGCGATACCTTCCTCGAGCTCGTCGTGCCATGAACCGATCATCGATGCTGATTGCCCTGCTTTGTTCCGTGCTCGTCCCCGCCGTCGCCAGAGGCCAAACACCGCCTGCGACCCTGGAATCGGAAGCGTTCGCTCGTGCAGCGGCTCTCATCGAAGCGGCGCGCTTCACTGAGCCGTTCTTCCCGGCCACGCTGACGACGCCCTCCCCAAGCGATGACGCCGCCGCGCCTTGGACCGCGACCGAACTCGCCGCGCGGGCCGATGAGTTCAACCCGTCTCTCGCCGCGGCGCGCGCAGGCCATCTGTCGAGCTCAGCCGATCTCGCGCTCGCCCGCTCATCACGTCTTCCGCGCCTCGACGCGAGCGTCTCCGCAACCTTGATCGGTAATCCTGTCGGCCCCGTCTCCATCGGCGCCGGGTCGCTCGGCGACTACGCGGGCACCCCCTTCCCCGCAGAGGACATCCAAATCTACGACGGGCAGGAAGCATCCTGGTATGTCTTCAAGCTGACGGGCGAGCAGCCGCTCATCACCTGGGGTAAGATTCCCGCCGCGATCGACATGGCGCGCGCGAGCGTGAACGCCGCCACCCTGCAGTATGAAAAGACGCGCAGGGAAGCACGTCTTGAGCTCGGCGGTACGCTCGACGCGCTTTCGGTAGTCGCGGAGCTTTCGAAGGTCCTCGATGCCCAGGCGGCAATCGTCGACCGCCTCGTCTTCATCAGCGAGCTCAGCGCGGAGGCGGGCTTCATCACGAGCGCCGAACTGCTCGAGGCGCGGATAGCGGCGAAGGAATCGGACGCGGCCCGGGCGGAGCTCGCGAACCGCCGCGAAGGGCTTCTCCAGCGAATCCGCTCGCTCTGCGATCTGCCCGATCTTAACCTGGAGGACATCGTGTTGCCCGAGCCTGGCGCAGGCGTGCCGCGCTTCGACACGGCCGGCTTGATGGCCATGGCCAGGATAGGCTCGGTGGACCTTGGACTCGTCGCGGCGCTCGAAGACGCCCGAAGCGCGGCCCGCGATCTGGCCGCCGCAAAGAAGCCCTGGCTCCCGGATCTCGGGCTTCGCGTCGAGCTATCCTACCAGGGAGCCCGCTTCCCCTTTCTCGAGACCGACTGGTTCCGCCAAGACGACTGGAACCTCAACATAAGCTTCGGCACGTCTTCGAGGATTTTCGACGGCGGCGAATCCAGGGCCAGGCTCGCCAAAGCCGACGCCGAGCTGGCCGAAGCGGCCGCGCGGGCGGAAGAAGCCCGTCTCGGCGTTGACGGTTTCATCCGGACGGGAAACCTCGAGCTGGAGCTTGCGCGGTCCCGACTCGAGTACGATGCCCTCAAGCTTTCGGGCCACCGCGAAACGGTGAGGAATTTAGGCGCGGAGCTGATGGCCGGCGCCGGTCTCGAAACGAGCTGGCTTCGCTCATTGCTCGACATGCTGAGCACCGTTGGCGAAGGATGGCAACGGCTCGCCGAATATCGATCCGCGCTCTGGAAACTGGAAGCTTTGCTGCCGAATCCGTAGTCGACCGAGCCGACGCGAGAGTCGGTTCGTGTCCTCATACGCGCACAAACGGGGACATAGCTCTCGACCCGGGAGCCCGAAAGGCGTCAGAGCACGTGCCTTCTCTAAGCCCCGCGGGGACAGAGCACTTTCCTTCCTTTAGTCCCGCGGGGACAGAGCTCTTGCCTTCCCCGCGTCCCTCGCGCTATCGTGATTGCATATCCTCGGGTGCCCCGACCCGCGCGTTGCGCGGCATGGGGTGAAAAGGGAAAACGGTGAGCGCCGTCAGGCGCCACGACCGGATCGTCGGCCTCGCGCCGCGACCGCTCGTGGCCTTCCGCGCGAATCCGTTGCAGCCCCCGCTACTGTGAGCGGCGACAAGCAGGAACGAGACCACTGGACCCTTCGCGGTCCGGGAAGGGTTCCTGCGGGATTTCATGGGAATACGCTCGACGCTATCCCGGGAAGTCCGCGCCGCGAGCCAGGAGACCTGCCCGTGGAAGCGTTTTCCAACTCTTCGGAGGGAGGAGGAGGACCATGCGCCGTATCCACGCGTTCGTCCTCTCGCTGTTCTTCGTCTCGGGTGCCCTGGCGCCCGCAGTCTTCGCCATCGGCTCCCGCGAATCCGCGAGCGCCGCCTACCCGGCCCCGCTCCGCTCGCTCGAGCTCCGCTACACCTCGGGCTTCTCGGTGGACTACTTCGACGGCTTCAAGGTCGTCACGGTCCGAGCCCCCTGGCCCGGCGCGACCGAGAGCTTCCGCTACGTGCTCCATACCCGTGGCACGCCTCGCCCGTCCGATCCGCGCCTTTCCGGCGCCAGCTTCATCGAGACGCCGGTCCGCTCGGTCGCCACATTCTCCACAAGCTATCTGCCTGCCATCATCGCGATCGGGAAGGCCGAAACCGTGGTCGGCGTCGACAGCGCGGCTTTCGTCTACTCCCCGGAAATCCGCGCCCGCGTGGATTCGGGCAAAGCGGTCGAGGTCACCCGCAACTGGATGCCCGATGTCGAACGGCTCATCGCGCTCAAACCCGACGCCGTGTTCACCTACGGCATGGGCAACGAGTGGGACACGCATCCGAAACTGCTTGAAGCCGGCCTGCCCGTCATCCTCAACGGCGAGTGGAACGAAACCGACCCGCTCGGGCGCGCGGAATGGGTCAAGTTCATCGCGGCTTTCTACGACGAGGAAGCAAAGGCAACAGCGCTCTTCGACCGCATCGCCGCCGATTATCTCGACGTCAAGACTCGTGTCGCCGCCGCCAGGACTCCACGACCCGCGGTTCTCGTCAACGGGCCTTTCCAGGGAACCTGGACGGTCTCGGGGGGACAGAGCTTCATGGCTCGCCTCGTCGCCGACGCGGGCGGCGCCTACCTGTGGTCCGACGATCCCGGCACGGGAGGGCTCACCCTCTCCGTCGAAGCAGTTTTCGAACGCGCGCGCAAGGCAAACGTTTGGCTCAACCCTGCGCTCATGCCGACCACAATCCGCGAGGTGGTCGCGCTCGATCCGCGCTTCGCCGAGCTGCCCGTCGTCGATTCCGGCGCAGTCTGGAACAACAACCGCAAGATCAACGAGTCTGGCGGAAACGACTATTTTGAAAACGCCGTGCTCCGACCCGACCTCGTCCTTGTCGACCTGGCGAAGATCTTGCATCCGGAGCTCTTCGCCGACCGCGATTTCACCTGGTACCGGAAGATGACGGAATGAGCGATTCGCCCGTTCCTCACTCCGAGCTTCGGGCGGGAACGGCGCGACGCCGAGCGGGTTTCATCCTGCTCGGCGTCGCGGGCGCGCTGCTCCTCGGTGCGGACCTGGCCTTCGGCTCGGTCCGGATACCTTTCATGGAGGCCAGCAAGGCCCTTTTCGGACGCGCCTCGGACTCTGCCTGGAACGATATAGTCCGAATCTTCCGCCTCCCGAAGGCACTGACCGCGGCTTCAGCCGGCGCGGCGCTCGCGCTGGCTGGACTCATACTCCAGACGATCTTCCGCAACCCGCTCGCCGGCCCCGATTCGCTCGGCATCGGCGCGGGCGCAAGCGTCGGCGTCGGGATCGTTGTCCTCCTTGCCGGGGGCAGTTCAGGCGCCGCTTTGCTCTCGGGCTTGGGACTCGCCGGTTGGGCCGGGTTGGCGGCCGCTGCGGCGCTCGGATCCTTCGCAGTTCTTCTGCTCATCCTGGCGGCCGCTCGCCGCGTGGAAAACGGCGTGACGCTCCTCATCGTAGGGCTCCTCGTCGGCTACCTGGCGGGAGCCTTGGTCAGTCTGATGGTATGGTTCGGATCTCCACAAAAGACCCAGGTCTTCCTTGGATGGACCTATGGTTCATTCTCCGGCGTCACGCTCGAACGCCTGCCGATCCTGCTCGGGGCCCTGGGAATGGGCGCGGCGCTCACGGGACGGAGCGCGAAGCCGCTCGACGCGCTCCTTCTGGGAGAACGCTACGCGGAAAGCGTCGGCATCCGGGTGAAGCCCGCGCGCGCGCGCGTCCTCGTCGCGGCCAGCATCCTTGCCGGTACGGTTACCGCCTTCTGCGGCCCCATCGCCTTTCTCGGCATCGCCGCTCCTCAAGCCGCCCGCAGGATATTCCGCTCGAGCGCCCATCGAGTGCTCATGCCCGCGTCCGCTTTGATCGGCGCCGTCTTCGCCTTGACCGCCGACGTTGTCGCTCAATCGCCAGGGGGCGGTTCGGTTCTGCCGGTAAACCCCATATTGGCCTTGATCGGCGCTCCGATAGTCCTTTCGGTCTTCCTCCGCGGAGCAAGCGGTAAGGATCCCGCATGAAATCAAGCGAAGCTCTGTCCCCGCCCGCCGCCACGGCAGTCCTCGAAGCGTGCGGCCTTTCCGCTGGCTGGAGGCAAGGCAAATCCGCGACGCGGCTCCTTCGAAACATCACCCTCACCCTCCCGCCCGGTCGCTTCGTCGCGCTCGTAGGACCGAACGGCGCCGGGAAATCGACCTTGCTCCGGACCCTGGTCGGTATGCAATCGCCCCTCGCGGGCACGGTCCGACTGCGCGGCTTGCCCATCAAGTCCTTGACGGTCGAAGATCGGGCGAGACTGGCCGCCTGCGTGTTTACCGACCGCTTCGACTCGGGATGGTTCACCGTTTCCGACATCGTTTCGTTCGGGCGCTACCCCTATACGGACGCCCGCAACCGGCTGACGGAGAGCGACCGCGAAATAGTCAGCGAAGCGATCCGCGAAACAGGGCTATCGGGTTTCGAGTCGCGGCGTTTCGCGGAACTTTCAGATGGCGAAAAACAGAAGGCGCTGACCGCGCGAGCGGTCGCCCAGGACGCTCCGCTTCTCGTCCTCGACGAGCCGACGGCCTTCCTCGACGCGCCCGCCCGCATCGAAGTCTTCCATCTCGCCGCCCGTCTCGCCAGGACCCGCGGGAAAGCGGTTATCGTTTCCACCCACGACGTGGATCTGGCCCTTCGACACGCGGAAGAGCTTTGGATCCTTGACCGCGAGCATCGGTTCTCCTCGGGCGCGCCTGAAACCATGGCGCTGTCCGGCGCACTGGGTCGAGCGTTCGACGGGCCAGTGGTACGTTTCGATCCCGCGAGCGGCGCCTTCCGAGCCCTTTCCGAATCGGTTCCATTCGCTGTCGGTATTTCGGGAGACGACCCCGTCGCCCTCGGCTGGACCTTCCGACTGGCGGAACGGCTCGGCTGCGTCATCGAACCCGAAGACGGGCACTACGACGCGTCCATAAAAGTCTCTCGAACCGGACATGCGATATCCTGGGAGCTCGAGGCGGCCGGGAAAGTAACCCGCGCGGCAAGTTTTGAAACGCTCGCCGAACTTCTGGGTCGCCTTATCGATTCCGCCCGGAAACGGCCGGACCCCACGTGAAGCTGCTTGGCATCGATTGGCTTTTGACCTATTCATGCGACAGGACCTGCCCGCATTGCTTTTTCGACACGAAGGACGGAGGGCCCGTCCTCCCTGCCGCCCTCGTGGACCGGGCGCTCGGGGACAGAGCCCTTGCCGCGGGGATGTTCTTCCAGCACGTCTCCGGCGGGGAACCCTCCTTGCACACCCGCGAGCTGGTGGAACTCGTACAGGCGCTTCGGCGATGCGATGCGGGAGAGATCGGCATTTCCACCAATGGTCGATGGGCGGTAGATGACCGGGAAGCCCGACAATGGGTAGCCGTCATGGCCGACGCGGGCGTCACGGGAATATCAGTCAGTCTCGACGGACTTCATGGTGCCCCTGATTCCGAGGCGCGCAGGCGGGCTGAGCGCGCCTCGCGCGCGGTGCGGATCGCGGGGCTCGGGCGGCACTCCTGGCTCATGGCCTGTCGCACACCCGGTGCCGAGTCCGGAGCGCGGCCGATGGAGCGTCCGAAACGGGAACAGGAACTCGTGGCGCTTCCGCTCGCAAACGTGTCTATCCGGCCGATTGGGCGAGGTTCCCTATTCCTGCGCGGTTTTGCGTCGCCGGGCATACCCTCGGCGCCATGCACCCGACTGTCAGAATGCCTCGGCGAGCGCACGCCCTTCGAACCAGCCATGGTTTGGATCGACCCATACGGCAACGTGTCGATCTGCTATGGACTCGTGATCGGTAAGCTCGGGGAGTCGTCTCTCGGCGAGATAGTGAGCGCGTACCGTCCGGACATGAATCCCGTGCTTGCGGCGCTATCCTCTGGCGGTCCCGCCCGCTTGCTCGAATTGGCCGAAAGCCTCGGGCTCGGTTCCGCCGTCGAGGCAAAGGCCGGATTCGTGGACGAGTGCGATCTGTGCTGGAGGGTTCGGAAAGCGCTTAGGCCGGTCTTTCCGGCAGTTCTCGGCCCCGCCGAATGCTACCCGGAGGAACGGGTGCAAGCCGGGACCGTACCATAGAATTCGGATACGATCCCGAACGCACCCCATCCCTCCGTGGCGGACGGCTAGGCGAACTTATAGCCGAAGCGTCGGAGCATGCCCTTGCGTTCAGTCTTGTCGGCATCGCTTTCGACGCCCTTCGGCGACGACCCGTCAATGATGCCGAGGATGCCCGCACCATCCTCGCTCCGCGCTACGATGACCTCGACTGGATTCGCCGTCGCGCAGAACACATGGCAGACTTCCTGGCAGGATTTCACGCGATCCAGCACGTTGATGGGAAAAACCCCGACTCCAAGCACGATGTAGAAAGTGTGCCCCGCGCCGGTCGCCTTGGCGCAGCCGACAGCGTCCGCGATTAATGCCTGGTCCGTCCCTTCCGTGCGCACCAGGCAGGGCCCCGACGCTTCATTGAACGCGAGACCATATTTCGTGCCGGGCAGTGACGATGCCATTATTTCCGCGAGATCCTCGACAGTCTTGATGAAATGCGCTTGCCCGATTATTACGTTGCAGTCCTTGGTCCATTGTAGCCGGATGTTCTCGATCTTCATGCCCATCTCCGTTTCCTCCATTCGATCGCGTGCGTCTCTTTATGCTTCCGCCTTCAAGCCGCTTACTTGTAGAATCGCGCGGTTTCAACCGCGGCGCGCCAGCGTTCCAGCAAGCGTTCCCGCGTCGATGCCGCCATTTCAGGAATGAACTCGCGTTTTTTTCGCCAGTTGCGCTCGACGTCATCGAGCCCCGACCAGAATCCGACGGCCAGCCCGGCCAGGTAGGCCGCTCCAAGCGCCGTCGTCTCGTTGACCTCCGGCAGTATGACCGGCCGATCGATGATGTCCGCCTGGAATTGCATGAGGAAGCTGTTCGCGCTCGCGCCGCCATCGGCCTTGATGTACGGCAGGGGCCGGCCGAAATCCTTTTCCATGGCATCGAGCAGATCTCGCGACTGGTAGGCGATCGATTCCAGCGCGGCGCGCACGATGTGCGCCTTGGTGGCGCCGCGAGTCAAACCGACCAAGGTTCCGCGAGCGCCCGAATCCCAGTACGGGGCGCCCATGCCGACGAAGGCCGGGACAAGGTAGACTTCGCCGTTGTCGGGGACGGACCTGGCCAAAACTTCCGTTTCCGCCGCTTCCTTCACGAGTCCGAGTTCGTCGCGCAGCCATTGAACCACCGCGCCCGCGATGAAGACGGAACCTTCCAGCGCATAGGTCGGACCCGTTCCGAGATCCCACGCGATGGTCGTCAGGAGCTGGTTGCTCGATGGCACCGGGACAGCCCCCGTGTTCATCAGGGTGAAGCAGCCTGTTCCATACGTGTTCTTCGCGGCACCCGGCTCGTAGCAGGCTTGCCCGAAGAGCGCCGCCTGCTGGTCGCCCGCCACACCCGATACGGGGATCCCGACACCGAACAGCTCCGGCCTGGTCGTACCGATCAAGGCCGAACTCGGCACCACCTCAGGGAGTATCGTTTCGGGAATCTTGAAGAGCCGGAGCATTTCGGGATCCCAGCGCAGCTCATTTATATTGAAGAGAAGTGTCCGAGAAGCGTTCGTGACGTCGGTCGCGTGCCGCCCGCACAGCTTCCAGAGCAACCAGGAATCGATGGTGCCGAAGGCG
Organism: Spirochaetales bacterium; assembly: GCA_016926955.1. Taxonomy (GTDB): domain Bacteria; phylum Spirochaetota; class Spirochaetia; order Treponematales; family UBA12059; genus JAFGNN01. The sequence continues at coordinate 26,060 of JAFGNN010000030.1, forward strand.
AGATCGCCCCGCTCGGCCCGATCTCGCAGCCCTGGGACCTCGTTGAACAACCACACCAGCTTGGTGGCGGAAAAGTATGGGTCGAGGACGAGGCCGGTCCGCGCGCGCACCTCTTCGGATACACCAAGCGCCTTCAATTCGCGGCAGATATCAGCCGAACGCCGGCACTGCCACACGATTGCGTTATAAACCGGCTCGCCCGTCTTCCTGTCCCATACCACGGTAGTCTCGCGCTGGTTCGTGATTCCGATTGCCGCGACCTGGTCGCTCCTGATCTGCGCGTCTTCGAGCGCTCCGAGCGCCGCCTCGAGCTGCGTCGACCATATCTCCATGGGGTCGTGCTCGACCCAACCGGGCCTCGGATAGATTTGCCTGAACGGTAGTTGCCGCATCCCGATGGCCGCGCCGTTCCTGTTGAATACGATGGCCCGGCTGGTCGTCGTTCCCTGGTCGAGTGCGAGTATGTATCGTTCGGCTCCCGGCATTGCTAACTCCGCGCGGTCTATGGAATGCCGACATTCTAGACCGCATTCCCCTCGTCGTCGAGAACGAGCTCGGATCATCGCGCAATCGACGGATGGCGAAAGCGGGTGTAGCATGATCCAAATCGTCGGCGTCCTGCCGGCATTCCGCTCAAGGAGGCAACCATGGCGGAAAGGAAGAAAGGGCTCTTCTCCTGGTACTTCGGGACGAACCTGCTGATCAGGATACTCGTCGGTCTGGTCCTCGGCGCCATCGTCGGCATAGTCCTCGGCTTTTTCCCCGACGCGACAAAAGCCTTCTCGACCTGGGCAAAGCCCTTCGGCGACCTGTTCGTCCGGCTCCTCAAGATGATCGTCGTGCCGGTCATTTTCCTCTCGCTGGTCGCCGGCTCCGCGAGCATCGCGCCCTCGCGCCTCGGCAAGGTCGGTGTCAAGATTCTTGGTTACTATTTATTAACTTCGGCGTTTGCTGTTACCCTGGGGTTGTTTGCCGGCCAGCTCTTCCGGCCCGGCGCCGGGCTTTCAATCATAGCGGACACCGCGGCGAAGGCCAAACCCTCAAACGCCCTGCCCCTCAAAGACGTCCTTCTCAACATCATTCCGACCAACCCGATTGAATCGATGGTAAAGGGCGACGTGCTGCCTATCATCTTCTTCGCCCTCTGCTTCGGAATCGGACTCGCGGTGCTGAAAGACTCGAAGCAGAAGCGTCTTGCCGAATCGGCCGAGTGGCTCTACCGCATCTTCGAGGCCATGGCCGAAACGATGTACAAGGTCGTGAGCGGAGTCATGCAGTATGCGCCCATCGGCGTGTTCGCCCTGATCGCGATCGTTTTCGCCCAGCAGGGACCGAAGGCGATAGGGCCGCTCCTCATCGTAGTTCTCGCCACCTTCCTTGCCATGATCGCGCATTTCGTCGTGGTTTATGGCGGCTTCCTATCCACCTCAAAGCTTTCCTTGCTCAAGTTCATCAGCCGCGCGCGCGAGGCCATGATTACCGCCTTCGTAACCAGGTCCAGTAACGGCACGCTGCCGGTCACCATGCGCAACACCGAAGAAAACATGGGCGTGCCGCGCGCTATCGGTGCCTTCACCCTACCGCTCGGCGCCACCATCAACATGGATGGAACCGCCATCTACCTCGGCGTCTGCGCTTCGTTCATCGGATTCGCGACCGGCAACCCGCTGAGCTTCGCGCAGATGGCCACCATCGTCCTGACCGCTACGCTCGCCTCCATCGGTACAGCTGGCGTCCCGGGCGCTGGCGCGATCATGTTGCTCATGGTTCTCGAGTCCATCGGCCTCGGCGTCACGGAAGGCTCGGCAATCGCCGCCGCTTACGCCATGATCCTTGGCATCGACGCCCTCCTCGACATGGGCCGCACCTGGCTCAACGTCTCCGGGGACATGGCCGGCACGGTCATAGTCGCGAAGAGCGAGAAGGAGCTCGATCTGACGAAATGGTCTTGATGCGTACCGTCTGACGAACGGGCCCGGTTTCCAGGGCCCGTTTTTTTTCTCCCCTCATGATAGTCTTGCCTTGCCGCTCAAAAATCTTCATTATAAACATGTGTGGATGCTGGTTGCTTCCTTGCCGGAATTGACGCACGCATCGACGCTACCGCCGATTTGATCCGTATTGCGGGCGGTCTAGAAATCCACGCTAAATAGGAGTCCGCCATGCCGCCGCATGAACAACGCCCAGTCACTCTCCACGCAAAGCGCGCAAACGCGCGTCATCGTCATCACCCGACCCCAAAAACTGATCGAGCATAAGGAATGGCAATGAAGGACAAGCGCTATCTTTTCACTTCAGAATCTGTCGGCGAAGGTCATCCCGACAAGCTTTGCGACCAGGTGTCGGACGCGGTCCTCGATGCCTGCCTCAAGGACGACCGAAAAGCCCACGTGGCATGCGAATGCTTCGCGACAACCGGAATGGTGCTGGTCGGCGGCGAGATAACGACCGACACCTACGTTGACATCCAGCAGCTCGCCCGGGACGTCGTCAAGGATATCGGCTATACGAATCCGGATTACGGCATCGACTTCGAATCGATGGCCGTGCTCAACACCATTCACGCGCAAAGCCCCGATATAGACCAGGGCGTCGAAGGCCATCGGCAGGTCGAAGATCTCAAGCAATGGGAGGGCAAGCAGGGAGCCGGCGACCAAGGCATGATGTTCGGCTTCGCCTGCACGGAAACTCCGGAGCTCATGCCCGCGCCCATCATATACTCTCACCGCATCCTTGAGCATGCCGCGAGGCTTCGAAAGGAAAAGAAGATCCCTTGGCTCCGGCCGGACGCCAAGAGCCAGGTCACGCTGGAGTATGAGGGACACAAGCCCATTCGAGTCGACACGATCGTCGTATCGCACCAGCACGATCCCGACGTTCCTTACAAGACCATCAAGGAAACGGTAATCGAGGAGATCATCCGGCCCATCCTCGGGCCGACCGGGCTCCTGACGCCGGAAACGAAGTTCTTCATCAACCCGACAGGTCGCTTTGTCATCGGTGGCCCGACCGGAGACACCGGACTTACCGGTCGAAAGATCATTGTTGACACCTATGGCGGCATGGGGCGGCACGGAGGCGGCGCCTTCTCCGGCAAGGATCCTTCCAAGGTCGACCGCTCCGCCGCCTACATGGCCCGCTACGTCGCTAAAAACGTGGTGGCCGCAGGCTTGGCCGAGCGCTGCGAAGTCCAGTTGGCCTACGCCATCGGCGTGCCGGAACCCGTTTCGGTGATGGTCGATACCTTCGACACGAGTGAAATTCCCGAACGTCAGATCGCGGACGCGATCAGGAAAGTATTCCAGCTGGATCCCCGCGGAATCATCAAGACTCTTGATTTGCTCAAACCGGTGTATCGGAAGACCGCCGCATACGGACACTTCGGTCGCGACGGCTTCACTTGGGAACTCACCGACAAGGCCAACGCCTTGAAGAAAGCCATTCATTAGATTCGTAACTTCCCTCTTGCGCCGGAGGAGCGTTCAGGCGAACATCGCCGTATGGACGCTCCTCCTTCTTTTTTCGATCTCGTCAGAAAATCCCCGCGGGCAACGGTTCAATCACGGCTCTTGGCGACGGCCGACCGAGATCTTGCCGCGGTTCTCTCTGTCGCGAGCGCGGAAAACCTGGCCTTGGTGCTCGCCTTGGTAGGCCCCGCCAAAAAGAAGCGCCTTGAGGAAGAACTCGTGCGCATGCGGCATGTCAGGCTGAGTCCGGCGACCATAGAACGCATCGCAAACCATTTAGGAACACACCTTTCGGCAGATCGTCCGTTGGGACCGGCCTCCCGGTACTTCAAACCGGTGCATACCGACAATTAGCATCCTTGGAACATCGTCACGACCCCGTTACGACAAGGGAGGATCCATGACATTCAGACCCATACGTGGTTTCGCGGTACTCGGCATCGCCCTGCTGCTACTCTCTTCATGCGGCCTGTTCGAAGGAACCAGCATCGAGGGAAAGCTGAAGCGGCTCAACCGTGATGCCCAAAGCCTGATTGCGCAAATCCAGAAAGAAGCCGATCCCTCGCGCCGGAAAACCCTCGAGCGCGACCTGGCCAAGGTCAAGGACAACATAGAAGACTTGCTCAAGGACCTGGCGAAGGAAAGTTCGAAAATCGATGTGAAAGGGATGCTTGATGAACTTGGCGATGGATTCGAGGACATCGGAGACGCATTCAAGGATTTAGGGAAATAACCCTTCGGTGTTTCACGTGGAACACTTGAGCCGCTGATAACATCGACCGGGCCGCTCTCGGCTCCTCGAAGTAAATGTTCCACGTGAAACAAATGGCTCCGATGGCGTTTCCATGCACCCTGTTCCACGTGGAACAAAAAGGCCCGGCGGATCGAACCGCCGGGCCTTTCACATTTCAGGACCACTTCTAGTTGGGCGACGCTTCTCCGTCCGGATCTTCGATCGCGATGAAGGTCGGAACAGGATCCGCCGTGGGCAGCACCGGCGCGACGGATTCGGGTTCCGAATCGTCCTGCGCCTGATTTTCAGCGTCATCTTCCTTGACTATCCTGTCCAAGCCTATCACGAAGTCCGGCGGATCTATGGCCAGGATGCGAACGCCATGGGCGGCCTTTCCCTGGATACTGACAGTGTCCGCTGCAAGCTTGAGCGTCTTTCCGACGCTCGTGATCACCATGACGTCATCGGAGTCAGAGACGGAGATGGCGCCAACGAGCTCGCCGGTCTTCTCGTCAGGGTCGTAGATCATCTGGCCCCGTGTGCCGCGTCCGTGGGGATTGAAATTGGAATACTCGACGCGTTTGCCGTATCCGTGCTCGGAAAGGAGCAGCATCCGCTCGCCGTCGGTGACGCGGAGCATCGCGGAAAGCTCGTCGTCGTTGGCAAGCCGAATTCCCGTCACGCCTCGCGAAGCCCGTCCCATGGCGCGGACGTCCTCTTCGGTCATTCGAAGCGCCTGGCCCTTCCTCGTGATGAGGACTACCTCGTCTTTTCCGGCGGTCTTGCACGCTGACACGAGCTTGTCGCCCTCGTCGAGCTTGATCGCGATGATGCCGCGGGTCTTGGCGTTGACGAACTCACTGGTGGCTACTTTCTTGACTACACCCCTCAGCGTGCCGAGCAAAAGGTAAACGGATTCGGAGAACTCGCGCAGGTCTATAACCGTCGTTATCTCTTCTTCGGAGTTGATGGCGAGCAGTCCCTTGAGATGGACGCCGCGGGCAGCCCTGGATGCTTCTGGAATCTCGTGGACTTTGAGCCAGTATGCCTTTCCCAAGCTCGAAATAAAGAGCAAATAGTCGTGAGTGTTGGCCACGAAGAGCTGCTCGACGAAGTCGTCCTCGATGAGGCTCGCGGAATTGGACCCCTTCCCGCCCCGCCCCTGGCTCCTATAGGCGCTCGTAGCGACACGCTTCACGAAACCCTTGTTTGAGATGAGGATGACCATCTCTTCTTTACGGATCAGGTCCTCGATGTTGATGGCCTCGACCTCGTCAGCGACGATTTCCGTGCGACGCGCGTCCCCGTACTTCTTTGAGATCTCGAGCGTCTCAGCCTTGACCACCTGAAGGATTTTCTCTGGATGGGCGAGCAGGTCTTCAAGGTAGGCGATGCGGGCCTTGATCTCGGCGAGCTCGGCCTGGATCTTCTCGACCTCCAGGCTAGTGAGACGACCGAGGCGCATATCTACGATGGCCTGGGCCTGAATCTCCGAAAGCAGGAAGCGCTCGCAGAGCCGCCCTTTGGCGTTCTCGACATCCTTCGAGCCCTTGATGATCGCGACGACCTCGTCGATATTCGCGAGCGCGATGACGAGTCCTTCGAGAATATGGGCCCGCTCCTTTGCCTTGCGGAGCTCGAAGCGCGAGCGCCTCTCCACGACGTCGACGCGATGGTCTACGAAGTGGATGATCATATCTTTCAAGGATAGTGTCTTGGGCGTACCGCCGACCAGGGCGAGCGCGTTGACTCCGAAGGTGCTCTGAAGCGCGGTGTGGGCGAAAAGCAGGTTGAGCACGAGCTTGGCGATAGCGCCCTTCTTGAGCTCAAGGACTATGCGGATGCCTTCGCGGTCAGATTCGTCCCTGACGTCTCCGATGCCGTCGATGACTTTCTCGCGGACGAGCTGGGCTATTCGAGCGATCAGCGAAGCCTTGTTCACGGCATAGGGGATTTCCGAGAAGATGATCTGCTCGCGTCCGCCTCTCATCGTCTCTATCTGGAATTTTCCACGGACGGTGATCTTGCCTCGACCCGTCGTGTAGGCTTCGCGGATGCCCCGTCGCCCGAAGATGATGCCGGCGGTCGGAAAGTCGGGACCCTTTACGAAACGCATCAGGCCATCAATCGAGATCTCCGGATCATCGATATAGGCCGAGATGGCCTCGCCGATTTCCACGAGATTGTGGGGCGGCAGGTTGGTCGCCATACCGACCGCGATACCGCTCGAACCGTTGATCAGAAGGTTCGGCACCGCCGACGGCAATACCGATGGCTCTTTGAGGCTTTCGTCATAGTTGGGAACGAAGTCGACCGTTTCCTTCTCGAGATCGGCGAGCATCTCGTCGCCGACCCTGGAAAGCTTCGCTTCGGTATATCGGCTCGCGGCGGGCGGGTCGCCGTCGATGGACCCGAAGTTGCCCTGGCCGTGGACGAGCGGATAGCGCAGGCTGAATTCCTGAGCCATGCGGACAAGCGCGTCATACAGCGACAGGTCGCCATGCGGATGGTACTTTCCCATCGCGTCGCCGGTAATGCGCGCGCTCTTCTTGGTGGATGAGTTCGGCTTGAGGCCGAGTTCGTCCATGGCGTAGAGCAAGCGCCGGTGCACGGGCTTGAGTCCGTCTCGCACGTCCGGAAGCGCACGGGCGACGATGACGCTCATCGCGTAGTTGAGGTAGGCGGTCTTCACCTCCTCTTCGATGGGCATCGGGATGATCTTGCCGGTCATTTCAGCCATTGCGATCTTTCCTTAACACTCTACACGTCGAGATTCGATACGGCGAGCGCGTTCTGCTCGATGAACAGGCGCCTCGGTTCGACCTGCTCGCCCATCAGGGTGGTGAAGATAGTCTCCGCCTCCACCGCGTCCTCGAGTTTGATCTGGACTATGTTTCTTGATCCAGGGTTCATGGTCGTCTCCCAGAGCTGGTCCGGATTCATCTCGCCCAAACCCTTGTAGCGCTGGACGGCGACCTTCTCCGGATCACGGCCGCTCTCGGAAAGCAGCCGGTCCTTCTCCGCATCATCGTATGCGTAGAATACCTTCTTCTCGTATGCGACCTTGTAGAGTGGAGGCATCGCCAGGTAGACGTACCCGTTCTCCAGCAACGGTGTCATATACCGATAGAAGAAAGTCAGGAGCAGAGTTCGGATGTGAGAGCCGTCCACGTCGGCGTCGGCCATGATGATGACCTTGTGGTAGCGGAGCTTTTCCACGTCGAAGTCGACCCCGATACCCGCGCCGAGGCTGGCGATGATGGGGGCGAGCTTGTCGTTGCCTATCACCTTGTCGATGCGGGTCTTCTCGACATTGAGCATCTTGCCCCAAAGCGGCAGGATGGCCTGGATGGATCGGTCGCGCCCCATCTTCGCCGAGCCGCCGGCCGAGTCGCCCTCCACGATGAAAATCTCGCACTTGGCGGGATCCTTCTCCGAACAGTCGGCAAGCTTGCCGGGAAGCCCGGCGCTTTCAAGAAAGGTCTTGCGTCGGGTCAGTTCCCGCGCCTGGCGAGCGGCGATCCGGGCCTTGGCCGCGAGCACCGACTTCTCGACGATGCCGTTTATGACTTCCGGATGCGTCTCGAAGAACAGCTCGAGCTGGTCCGCGGTGACGCCTTCGACAATGCCCTTGACCTCGGTGTTGCCGAGCTTGGTCTTGGTCTGTCCTTCGAACTGCGGGTTCGGAACCTTGACCGAGAGCACGGCCGCGAGGCCTTCGCGTACATCGTCGCCAGAAAGCGTCTCGTCGAGTTTCTTCGCGTACTTGGACTTCTTGAGATACTCGTTCAGGCTCTTCGTGAGGGCGGACTTGAACCCAACCAGATGGGTTCCGCCCTCGCGGGTGTTGATGCCGTTGACGAACGAGAACATTGATTCGTTGAAGGTGTCGTTGTACTGGAGTCCTACCTCGACCTCCACTTCGTCCCTGAGGCAGGTGAAGTAGACGGGCTCCTTGTGGAGGACGGTCTTGTTCTTGTTGATGAACTCGACGAACTCCCGCAAGCCGCCCTCGAACCGGAACTCGTGCTCCTTGGGCGTGGACAGGCGCTCATCGCGCAGGATGATCGTGACACCCTTGTTGAGGAAGGCCAACTCGCGGAGCCGGTTGGCTAAAACGTCGAAACTGTAGACAGTCGTCTCGAATATGGTCGGGTCTGCCTGGAAGCGGACTGTCGTGCCGCGTTTGTCCGTCGAATCCACGACGGCGACAGGACCTTCGGGGATACCGGTCTTGTAGCGCTGCCAGTGAACCGATCCGTCGAGATGGACGAAGGCCTCACACCAGGACGAAAGCGCGTTGACCACCGACACGCCGACGCCATGCAGGCCACCGGAAACCTTGTAGCTCGACTTGTCGAATTTTCCACCGGCGTGGAGCTTGGTCATGACCAACTCGAGGGCGCTTACGTGCTCCTCGGGGTGCAGGTCGACCGGAATGCCGCGCCCGTTGTCCTCGACGCGAACGATGTCGTTCTTCTCGAGTACGACGATGATGCGGTCGCAGTGTCCCGCGTAAGCCTCGTCTATGGAATTGTCGACGACCTCGTAAACCAGATGGTGGAGACCGTCGATGCCGGTTGACCCGATGTACATACCGGGACGCTTTCTGACAGCCTCGAGGCCCTTCAGGACCTGGATGCTGGTTGCGGAATACGAATGATCCATGACCGACCTGCGTCTAAGGGGGATGATGGGCTGGCTTATGAAGCGCCTAGTTTCGTAGGGACTGGAATCGCTCGCCGGGATGCTTGTCCGGGTCTTGCCGATCCGCAGCTTGCGAGTATACTCGCTCTGGAATCCAATGTAAAGGTTTGTACTGCCCTGATACGCATTGCTTGTGGACAACTTGTGCATAATTCCATAAGCCTTTATGCTGCAATGAAAACCGATTCGTATCTAATCCGGTTTCTATGTGCCGCCCCCGCTCCGTTGTGCCTATTTTCTTTTTGTACTTATACTTAACTTGCTTGCCCACATGGAAATTCAGTATCTGGATAGATTTGGATAGATAAATTCTGTCGGTATCTTCCTTTATGTGTCTGTGGCATCACTTGCGCCGCTGTGGATAAGTTGTGTATAGAGTGAACCGGGGAGCACAATGACGAACTGGGATTACTCGGCATTCTGGAACGAAGCGATGAGCCAGCTGAAGGCCAAGCTCGGCGAGCACGAATTCGGTCTCTGGTTCAATATCAGTTACGAATCCGCCACCGAAGGCACGATTACGGTCGGCGTACCATCCACCTTCTATCGCGATCAGCTGGTCAAGAATTATCAGCGCGTCATCGAATCAATGTTGCTTGATCTTTCGGGCAAGCGCCTCACCCTCGATTTCGTCGTCGTCCGCCGCGAAGTACAGCTCCCCGATGCCGTGCCGGATTTCATGGACGAAGCGACGAATTCCCCTCCGGAAACCGTCCGCCAGGCGCCTCCTCCGCGCACCGAGCTCGATCGGGGCAAGCACCCCCAATTGCGTCTCGATTTCGTTTTCGAGAACTTCGTGATCGGAGAGAACAATTCCTTCGCGGCCAACGCGGCCCTCGCAATAGCGAGCAATCCGGGTACAGCTTACAACCCGTTCCTGATATATGGTGGCGTCGGACTTGGAAAGACCCACCTGATGCAGTCGATCGGCAACCGGGTCTGGCGTACGAAGGAAACCGCGCGGATCATCTGCATCACGGCGGAAGAGTTCACCAACGAATTCATACAGTCCATCCACGACAAGACGGCGCAAGCTTTCAAGAACAAGTATCGCTACGTGGACGTCCTGTTGATCGACGATATCCACTTCTTCCAGGACAAAAAAGGCGTTCAGGAAGAGCTGTTCTACACCTTCAACGCCCTCTATGACGCCGGCAAGCAGATGGTCTTCACCTGCGACCGCCCCGTTTCGGAACTCAAGAACCTGAACGACCGTCTCAGGAGTCGCTTCGAGCGCGGCCTCAATGTCGATTTACAGCCCCCGAATTTCGAGACCAGAATGGCCATTCTCAGGAAAAAAACCGAGGCTTGGTCGTTCAAGGTTCCGGTCGAAGCGGTTGAGATCATTGCAAAGAACATTTCCTCGAACGTCCGTGACCTCGAAGCGGCTCTCGGCAAGCTGGTCGCCTACGCCCAGCTTGTAGGTAAAGAGATCACGCTGGACGTCGCCCGCCAGCAGCTGAAAGATGTCTTCAGCCAACCGCGTCAAGGAAACGTGACCGTCGATACCATAATCAGGACCGTCTCCGACCAGTTCAAGGTGAGCTACAACGATTTGAAAGGAAAGAAGCGGACAAGGAACATCGCCTTTCCCCGCCAGGTAGCAATGTACATCGCACGTGAAATCACCGAGTTCTCTACCACGGAGCTCGGGCTCGAATTCGGTGGCCGGGACCATACGACCGTCATGCATGCATGCCAGAAAGTCGACGAAAAGCTGAAACTCGACCCATCCCTTGAAGCAACCATTCAGAAGTTGATCGGCGCGGTAAAGGAACTTTCAACCCGTTCCTGAGCGGTCATCAAACAGGATCTCCGCAGCAGAAGAAAATTTTTCTTTATTTCTTCCTGTGGATAAGCCCTGTATGAAATTGTATAAGTCGCTGCGTTTTGTGCGGGGATCCTGACGGCGGTGTACATGTGGATTACCTTGCTCACTTCGTATGCGATTTATGTGCCGTCCAATTTCATACCCCTAAAGGCGGATCCCGTCTTTTCCACAAATCCACAGCCCTTATTACTATTACTATTGTCATATCTATATCTCCATTCATAGTAAGACGGGACAAACCCGTAAGCCCAGGGTTCGTCCCCGTCTGGTCCGTTGCGCGGTCTGTTTGCTCATGCTAGAGTAGGCTTTCAAAGAGGTGCCCGATGAAGTTCGTATGCGAGAAGAATGCGTTCACGAGGGAAGTATCGTTCGCCCAGGAGATCATCGCCTCCAAGAACGCCCTTTCGGTCATGTCCAACGTCCTTCTCGATGCCGGTAGCGACGGCCTCGCCATCAAGGCTACGGACATCAAGGTCGCGTTCGAAACGCGCATCCCGGTCGAAGTCAGCGATCCCGGATCCGCTACGGTTTTTTGCGACAAGCTTTCGGGTATCCTCTCCAGCATTCCCGAGGGTGACATCGAGCTCGAGGCAGACGACTCGAAGGCCGTGGTCAAACCGACTTTCAAGAAGGTCAGGTTTCAGTTGAAGACCATCGCCAGCGACAAGTTCCCAGAGCTGCCGGCCATAGACGAATCCGCCTACTTCTCCGTCCCCGCGTGCGAGTTCAAGGACATGATCTCACAGACCGTGTTCGCCGTATCCGACGACGAGACGCGCTACTTCATGAATGGCGTATTCCTCGAGCGGACCGAGGACGGGCTTGCGATGGTCGCGACGGACGGTCGACGTCTGGCGTATATACGCAAACGGCTTGACGCGACCATTCCGGAATTCAAGGGCGTGATAGTACCCCCGAAGATCCTGCACCTGATCCAGAAACGCGCGTCGGATGAGGGTCTCATCGAATTGGCCGTAACCGAGAAGAATCTTTTTGCCAAGTTCGGATCCTACCGGATCAGTTCTGTCCTGATCGAAGGCCAGTTCCCGAATTACCAGAAAGTCATTCCCGACTCGCAGAAGCACGAACTCACCGTCAAACGGGTGGATCTCGTCGACGCATTGAAGCGCGTTTCGATCTTCGTCGAACAGAAATCGCGCCGGACTTTTCTCGAACTTTCGGGTGGCGCCATAGCCATTGCGAGCGAGGAAAGCGAACTCGGAGCGGCTCGCGAGGAGATCCCCTGCAGGTATTCCGAAGAGGACGTTACGATCGCACTCAACTATCGATATATAGAAGATCCGCTAAAAGTCATGGGTTGCGATGAGGTCACGATAGAATTCAGCGAGCCCACGAGAGCCATAACACTGAGACCGGAACCTGCGTCGGATTATTTCCATATCGTCATGCCGATGGTACTGGAATAAGGCTGACATAGGCGGACCAGCCTGACGCGATCGGCCACGAACCGCTTGCATCTACTATTCTTCTGCGGGGAGGGCATGCGCCCTCCCCGTTTGGTCATGAAGGAGTCATGGTGCGCCTTCTCTCGATCGAACCATACTCATTCAGGAATCTGGAGAATAGTCCGGTCGAAACGGACGCGGACCGGGTATTCCTGATAGGCGAGAACGGACAGGGAAAAACGAATTTCCTCGATGCGGCATATACCATCTGCTTCGGCTCTTCGTTCAGGGGAGCTTCCGACGGCGAAGCGGTCCGCAAGGGCCAAGCCGCCTGGAGTCTGGCGGCGCGGATCGACGACGGGTACGGAAACCCGCGGGAGCTGAGGGTAAGCTGGCAGGATGGGGCGAAAGGGATAAGCGAAAACGGCAAGCGTGTCAGTGACCGAAAAGAGCTTGTTTCGAGGAATCCCGCCGTCGTGTTTTGTCACGAGGACTTCTCGTTTGCCGCGGGGGAACCGGAACGTCGAAGATTCTTCTTCGACCAGACCGCCAGCCTTGCCTCAGCTGATTATGTCGATCGCCTCCGCTCGTACCGTCGCGCGCTCAAGATGCGCAACGCAACCCTCAAGGAAGGGATTCTCGACGTCGTGGATGTTCTCGACGAGCAGCTGGCTGAATACGGAACGGCCTTGGTGCGGGCGCGAACGTCGTTGGTGGACCGTTTTGATCCGGTGTTTGCCGAACGTTTCGAGGCTGTCTCCCGACTCGGAAGACGAGTCGGTCTTGAATACCGGCCCTCGTGGCCGGTGGAACTCGGACCCGGGGAAATTGTCACTCGCTTGCGCGCCAAGCGAAGGGAAGAGTTGGCGATGGCAACCACGCTCTCAGGCCCGCATAGGGATCGCTTCCGGTTCTCGTGCCAGGGTGGAGGCGATTTCTCGACTGAAGCCTCAACAGGCCAGTTGCGCCTTTTGGCCTTGACGCTCAGGGTCGCCCAGGCGGTCTTCACAAGAGCGGAGACCGGTCGGGCTCCGATCCTCTTTCTCGATGACGTTCTCCTGGAGCTGGATCCCGCAAAGCGAAAACGGTTCATGGACGCGTTGCCTGAAACGCCGCAGGCGTTCTTCACCTTCCTGCCGGGCGAGCCTTGGGAAGCTTACCGGAGCGATTCCACCCTGCTATACTGGACGGACGATGGACGATTCACGCGTAAAGAAAGCTAGCGACCTCGTGAGCGCGCTGGTCAGTCCGAAGGCTGCCAGAATGGGCGAAGGCTGGCAAGGCTTCTTTTCCGCCTGGTCGGAGCTCGCCGGCGAAAGAGTCGCCGCCCACTCGAGGATAGCCGATGTCGACAAGGGAATCGTTGTAGTCGAGGCGGATCATCCGGGCTGGATACAGACGCTTCAGTTTTCCCAGGCGCGCATCCTGGCCGAACTCAAACGACGCTATCCGAATCTCGGACTGCGAGGAATCTCCTTCCGGAACGCCACGGAGGGCCGCGGAGCCCGTTCCGAAGCGATGCCCCCGTCGGTGGCCGAGAGGAATGCGGCCGCATGGTCCAAACACGAACAGCCGGAGACGATACCCGAGAATTCCGAGGGAACATCGGAGCGGATTCTTCCGGAAGGCGAGCTCGGGATGGCGCTCGAGAGGCTGAGGGCGGTGCTCGGAGGCTCGCGCTCCGATTGACGAGCCGGGCGCGTTCACGCTAGACTCCCCCGATTTTCCGTCGAAATTTCGGCGCTCGAGATCGGAGCTGTCCATCGGCCTTCCGGTCCGGGTCGCCTTGATTCCCAAGGAGCACTCGCATGAAGCGTACCTACCAGCCGAGCCGGACCCGCCGCGTTCGCAAGTTCGGATTCCGGGCCCGCATGAAGACCCGGGGCGGTCGTCTTGTCCTGAAGCGCCGTCGCGCCAAGGGCCGGATCAAGCTCAGCATCAGCGACGAGCAGAAGAAGTACTAGTTCCGTGGCCGACGGCGGACGGACCGCCCGGGCCTTCGCGTTCCCGAAGTCCGAGCGCATACGGAAACGTGCCGACATCGACATCGTCTTCAAGAAGGGAACCCGGTTCTCCGTGCGTGGCTTGCGCCTGCACGTCGTCCCCAACGGGACGAAGGGGAACCGGGTCGTCTTCGTGCCCGTAAGGCAATACGGCAATTCAGTGCGACGCAACCGCGCGCGCAGGCTCGTCAGGGAGGCCTATCGGCTATGCCGCGGCGAAGCGATGGGTAGCGATCTCGTATTCGTCATCTATCCCGGCTTCGATGAATACGGCCAGCGAGCCGCTCAAGTCGGACGCCTGCTCTCGATAGCGGGACTGGCGAACGGGAACGGCGCATGAGGAAGCTACTCAACGCGGCGCTCATCGGCCTCGTCCGATTCTACCGAGTCGCCGTTTCCCCCCTTTTTCCCCCGTCCTGCCGCTACCATCCGACCTGCTCGGCATACGCCCTCGAGGCGCTTAAACGCCATGGACCCGTCAAGGGTCTCGGCTTGAGCGTCCGGCGTATCCTGCGCTGCCACCCGTTCCATCCTGGAGGCTTTGACCCCGTACCATGAGCATATTCAACCAGAACGAAAAAGGCATGGACTGGCGCACGCTGCTCGCGGTCGCGCTCTCCGTGCTCGTCATGAGCGGCTACGCCTTCCTCCAGACCCTCAAGGCGCCCAAGGCAATCGAACCCGTCGCGGTCGCCGAGCCGGCTCCTGTCACGGAGCCGCTCCCCGCCGCCGCCGAGGCGCCCGCTCCTCTCATCACGAGCGCTCCTCCTGCCGTCGAAGCGGGCACTACCGATCTGGAGGCGGGGGTATCCGTCGAGGCACCGAGCGTCGAAAGCCGGACGATAGTCAGGACTGACGTGTTCGAAGCGACCTTCACCAACCGAGGCGGCGAGCTCGTATCGCTCAAGCTGCTCCAGCATGCCGATCGAGACGGCGTCATGGACCTGGTGCTCGATCCGAACGGGGATGTCGAAGGTTTCGCCATAGCCTTTGGAGGTCCGGATGCGGCCCCTTCGCGCGAGTTCATGAACGTCAGCCAGCCAGACGCCAACAGCGTAGTGTTCGAGCGAACCTATTTCTCCCGCTCCGCGGATGGAGCGCTGAAGCCGTTCACGCTCACGAAGCGATACCAGTTCGCGCCCGGCGAGTACATGTTCCGTCTCGAGATCACGCTCACGACCGAAAACGGCGATTACCTTCCCCTCGACGCGGAAGGAAAGGGTTACACCCTTTCTTTCGGCCCGCAGATAGGACCTCGGTATGAGCATCTTTCCAGGACCGCCGATTTCAGGAAATTCGTCGTTCTGCTCGATGGCAAGAGAAAGGTGATCCGTCCGAAGGGCGATCTTGAAACGAAATCCGACCGCTTCGCCTGGTCGGCGATTTCCGGCAAGTACTTCACCTTGATCGCCATTCCGGACGCCACGAGCTGGCAGACTACGTTCGAATCGACCACTGTCGACGGGAAGCCCGGCGTCACGGCCTTCGCGTTCACGAGACCCGCGATCAAGGCTTCCCGGCAGACCGACACGTTCATGATTTACGCCGGCCCGAAAAGCTCCAGGGAACTGGCTCGTTATGACGGCGCCGACAGGAACGCCTTCAAGCGCGCGGGCGACCGTCTCGAGGAAGTCCTCGAGGGCGGGAACATCCTTGGTTGGCTTGAGTCGCTCCTCAAGGTCGGACTGAACTTCTTCTACGGCATCGTTAAGAATTACGGCGTCGCGATTGTCCTGCTCACGATACTGGTCAAGGCCATAATGTTCCCCCTGACCAAGAAGGGATCGATGGCGACGGCGCGCATGGCCGAGTTCCAGCCACGGATCAAGGAACTCCAGGAGAAGTACAAGAGCAACCCGCAAAAGCTAAATCAGGAGATGGCGGCGCTTTACCAGAAGGAAGGATACAACCCGCTTTCCGGTTGCCTGCCGATGCTGATCCAGATTCCTCTTTTCATCGCCATGTACGCGTTGTTCAACAACCACTTTGACCTGCGCGGAGCGTCCTTTATTCCCGGATGGATTTCGGACTTGTCGCAGCCCGAGGCCATCGTGGAATTCCCCACGATCACCCTGCTGTTCATCAAGGTCAGCGCGATCCGCGCCCTGCCGATCATCTACCTGGCCAGCCAGCTGCTCTACGGCAAGTTCACGCAGCAACCGACATCCGGCGCCCAGAGCGCGGGCCAGATGAAGATGATGATGTACGGCATGCCGATCATGTTTTTCTTCATCCTGTATGACGTGCCCTCCGGTCTGCTTGTCTACTGGATCGTGTCGAATGTCCTGACCATCTTCCAGCAGATCGCGATCAACAAGATCATCCATGCCAAGCGCGCGGAAGCCGCCGCATCAGCGCCCGCGGCCCCCAAGCTGATCGCGCCGAACAAGGGAACGCGCAAGAAATAAGCATCCTCCCATCCGTCAGGAGACAGACATATGGTGCACGAATTCGAAGGGAAAACCGAGCGGGAGGCCATCGACCTCGCCGCCGCCGAACTCGGTCTCGCACGGGACGATTTCGACGTCGAGATCGTCGAGACCCAGACCGGCGGCATTTTCAAGAAGGGGCGGGTAGTGATCCGCGTCCACACCCGCGATGTTCGGGGAGAGGCTCGTCGCGCCGAGCGCCCGCGATCCAAGCCACTCGAGGATGAACCGCCCCGCGCCCCGCGAGCCGTGACCGAGCCTTTGCCGACAGACGAGTTCGAGGCGCAACTCGTCGACTTCACCAGGACCGTGGTGGAGAAGATGGGTTACAACTGCACGGTATCCGTGCTTTTCAGGGAACCGCAGAAGCTCGGACTCAAGATCGACAGCGAGCACGCATCGATCCTGATCGGCAAAAAGGGCAAGAACCTCGACGCCATCCAGCTGCTGGCCAACGTTTACGCGGGCAAGCTCGGACGCGAAGATCTGAGGATCATCGTCGACTCGGAGAACTATCGGATACGCCGCGAGGAGAGCCTGGTGCGCATGGCCTACGAGACCGCCGAGTCGGTGCGCAGGACCCGCAATTCGGTTCTGCTCGAGCCGATGAACCCGTTCGAGCGCCGCATCATCCACACGACTCTCAACGACATAGTAGACATCGAGACCAAAAGCGAAGGCGAAGGCCTCTACAAGCAGGTCCGGGTTCTCTGGAAGGGTCTCCGGCGCTGACGCGTCACGAACGGCTGAATGGAAAAACGGCGCCATCCCGACGGGGTGGCGCCGTTTTCTTATTCAATACTCGACTCAGGGTTTCAGTGAGGGGAGGGTTGGCAGGGTCGGAAGTCCAGGAAGGAGGCCGGTCGCAAGGGTCTTGGCTCGGGCTTCGAGATCAGCGAGCTTTCGGTCGAGGGCGACCCGCAGCTCCCCGACCGCCTTTTCGTCTCCCCGGGCCGCTCCCAGAAGGCTCTCGACCGAAGACTTTGATCCCAGCAGGGGGGTGAGTGAATCCGTGGCCCATTCGGAGACCGCCTGTTCAATCTCCATACGGGCTTTCGCGGCGTACTTGTCGGCGATTTCGGAGAGGGCTGCGGCGATGAGTCCATCAAGGTTGGTGCTGGCCTTGAACGAATCCTTACCCGAAGGGACAGAGGTCCACTCAAACTCAGCGTTCACAACCCCCGCTCGGTCAAGGGCGCCAGCCACGACAGAACCGATCGTGCCGTTCGATGCGAGCACGTCCAGGCTGGAGGCGCGGGCTGTCGCTGTCGCGACGAAGCCGCCAACCTTGGGGCCCGTGACGGAGCCGGAAATATCTGCGATACCGATAAGCCGGTCGAGGCCTGCGGCCGCTAGTTGTTCCGTCAGATCGAAGGGGACAGCGCTTGCGCTGAAGCGGACAGCGAAGGCGTCGGACGAGGAGGATCGGAGGTCGGCTACCCCCTTGGCCTCGATGGCGGAAGGCTTCCGCTTCCAGCCCAGGGACAGAGCCGTGGCTCCGGGAACCAAGTCCGGATCGGTGCTGACAAATTCCAGGATGGTCGACCATTCGTCGTCGCCCGAACGGAAGGAGGCGCCGAGGCGGTCAAGCCTGAAAACCGGCCAACTCGACTTGAACTGGATGTCGCGGCCTTTCGAAACGTCCCTGTCCATGGCGGCACTTTCCCCGGCGGAGTCGGGGCGGCTCTTCAGGGCGAGCTCACGGATCTTGATGGCCGCCTCGTATGCGCGGCGACCGTAGTAGAGGGCCGTCTCCGCCTTGGATGAGAGGACCTCGCGGAGGACCGGCTCAAGCACCCCAGCAGCGGCGCCGCTCTTGAAATCAACCAGTGAAAGCAGGTAGGCCAGATCCGTGGAGAGGGCCTCGCGGGCCATACGCTCAAGTGAGCGCGCCGTTTCGATGTCGGCGGCGACGCCGGCCGCCACGGCGACTGCCTCGGCGCTCGCGGCCTTGGTCGCGTCGATGGCTTCTTTGACCTTTGCTATGGCGGCAGCGGCATCCGCCGCGTTCGCGATCTTGGCCGGCTCGATAGCGAGCGCCGCCCGGGTGCTTTCCTTCATCCGGACAACAGCAAGCCTGGATGTATCCGCGCGCGCAGTCCACTCGGATTTCGCCGTGTCATAGGCTTCCCCGGCATCGGTCCAGGCCTCGGGTGCCGACAACTTGTCGAGTTCGCGTTCGAGCAGGGCTTTCGCGTCGAAGGCGGCGAGGTCCACGAGCGGCGGACCGACGGGGCTTTCCTGCTCGACCTCCGGGAGCTTGGGCGTCTTTCCGGGCAAGGATCCGGGGAACGAGCGCGTGGTTCCCAGCTCGATGGTCGAGACGCTCGCTTCCTCGATGTGGACGCGACCGAGCAGAAGCGCCTCGGGATTGAGATTGAGGGCGACGCGCCCGGTTTCGACCAGGTTGGTCATGGGCGCGTCGCGGTCGGCGATGGTAAGGCCTGACATGGAGAAATCCATGCCGATCGGATCGAAGCGCAGGCCGATAACATCCGCCCGGGCCTCGAAAATCGATTCCAGGGCGAGCTCGATCAAGCGCTCGAGGGATGAATTGAGGAAGAAGGCGCCATAGACGGCGACACCGCCCGCGACGAGGGTTGTGGCAATCAAGGGGCCGGCCTTGAGGAGCCCGCGGTTGGCAAGGATCGTTTTCCCAAGCTTGCCGATCCGGGCTGCCGCCTTGGCGTCGAGCCCGGGCTTCGGGACCATCACGCCGTTCTTCGCCTCGAAGCTGCGGGAGAGGAATTCACGGTCTTGCGGCTGCTCGATGGCTTTAAGGATTTTTCGCTGGAAATCGGATTCCGAGAGCGGTTTACGGAAGAGCTTTCCAAGCTTGGGTGCTTTAGGAGGCTTTGGGATGCCGGCTGGTTTTGGCATTTCGGTTTCCCTTACTCGAAGGCACGCGCGAGGCGCGAGGCAGTTGATACCGCGCCGGCGAGCTTTTGCACCAACGGGATTTTGAAGAAGGCTTTCACGAACTTGCTGCCGGCGATTTTTGGCGCCAGGTTCTCGCGGTAAGCGTGGATGAGTGCGCGCATGCCGAAGAAGAGCGGCGCCCAGAGCAGGAGGCCGACAGCGAGCCCGCCCATGACCAGGGTGTTGTTGAAGCGGGTCAGGGGCAGGACGGGCAGGTCGTAGAGGCGTTCGAAGAGTCCCCTGAGCGAGGCCATGCGGAGGAGCCAGGCTCCGAGCCCCTCGATAGGACGAGCGAGAATAGGAACAAGAAACTTCCCGATGCCCATGACGAGCATGGTCATGCCGTAGTTGGCCTTGGTCATGAAGGAAACGAAGAAAAGGCTTATCCAAAGCAAGTTGCCTGACGGCACGAGGGCAAGCAGTACCCCCGTGGCGATGCCGGCTGCTATTTGGCCGCGGCTTACGTTGGAGTTGAGCGCCACTATCAGGCGTGCGAGTTTCTTGATGAACATTTCCGGCCTCCGCGGGAAAGTATGGAGCGCGTTGGGGTCTGTGGCAAATTCGGGGGCTGCGTATGGGAGACAGAGTCCGGATGCGAGTCGCGCTTGTTACCCGAGCGCGATTCCCGCTATCCAGAGCGCGCCGAAGGAAAGGTGGAGGATGTTGGTGGCGGGGATGGCGTCGCGGCGGCCTGTCGCGACGCGGGCTCGGGCGCGGAACGCGAGGGGAAGGGCCGCGAGTGCCGCGAGCGCGGTTTTGGGGACAGAGCCCGCAAGCGGCAGGAGCAGGGCAAGGACGAATGAGCCGAGGAGGAGCAGGTCGTAAAGGGCGAGTCCGGCGCGTCGGCCGAGCCGGACGGTCAGGGTGCGGATCCCCATGGCCGCGTCGCGTTCGACATCGCGGATTTCATTGGAGAACATCATGGCGGGGATGAGGAGCGAGACGGGCAGCGAAAGCAGGAGCGGCCGCCATGAAAGGGCGCCGCCGTAGCCGAGCCAGGCGCCGAGGTTCATGAGCGGCCCCATGAGTACGAACGAGAGGATGGCGCCGAGGGCGAAACGTTTGTAGACCACCGGTTCGCCCGTGTACCCGTAGCCGCCGGCGAGGCCGAGCGCGCCGACCCAAAGCAGGTGCCGCGATCCGGTCGCGACAAGGTACAGGCCGATGAGTCCCGCGAGGCCGAAGCAGGCGAGGCCGGCCATGAAGACCAGCACGGAGAAGGCCTCACGTTCCTTCCCCAGGAAGCGGATCATCCGGGTGGACGGAGGCGCCGCCTTCTGCCCGCACTCGAAGAAATCGTTGATGAAGTTGGTGGCGCCTTGGATGGCCAGGCCGGCTATCGTAACGAGCGCGAGCAGGAGCCAGCCGCGCGATTCCATACCAGGTAGGAGTATCCCGTCGCGATAGGCGAGCGCCGCGGGGACGCTGGTCGCGTAGAGCGCAAGGCTGAGCGAGAGCGGCCGGGAGGCTTTCCAGAGGTCACGGATCAAGGCCGCGGGATTTCGATCGAGTATGATCATGCTGCTTCCACCGTCGCGGGGATTGTTGTCGTGCCGGAAGGGACGATACCATGACAGGGTCGCGGGGGCCAATGCCGCCCGTCCCGCACAGAAAGGAACACCGTAATGAAGACTCGCATGCGACCGGGAATCGTGGGCCGGATCATCACCTCGCTCGTTGTTCTGACGGCTCTGTCCCCGATAGCCGTTGCCGCGCCCGTCAGGCTGAAGGTCGGCCTCATGCCCGCCGTTGACGCCGCCCCGATGCTGCTCGCCGCCGAACGCGGCTACTTTGAAGCCGAAGGCGTCGAGGTCGAACTCGTCGTCTTCACCAACGCGAACGAGCGTCAGGTCGCCTTGCAGACAGGCGCGGTTGACGGAACCATCACGGATCTCGTTGCCTTCGTCTACAACGTACAGGGCGGCTTCGACCTGCGCATCGCTTCTTCCACGGACGGATCTTTTCCCTTCCTGGTCCGAAAGGACTTCTCGGAAGCGACCAAGGTCCGAGTCGCGATGATGGAGGTGAGCGTCTCGAACTACCTGGCCGACGCCTGGCTCGGTTCGCGCTATGCGCTCGAGAAGGTCTTCATTACGGAGATTCCCGCTCGCCTCGAGGTCATCAAAGCGGGCAAGGTCGACATGGCTTGCCTGCCGGAACCCATCGCCTCGATGGGCGTCCTTGCGGGACTGGAAAAGCGGGAGTTCGCCAACACCGACGATTATTATCCTGATATCCTTGTGTTCACCGCGTCCGCTGCGGCCAAGAAGCTCGACGCCATCCGTCGCTTCAATCGGGCGGTGGACCGGGCCGTGGCGGATCTCGTCGCGAATCCCTCTCTCGCCCGCGCCCTGCTCGTGGAAAAGCTGAGGCTTGACCCGCGGGTGAAGGATATGATGACCCTGCCGACCTGGCACCCGACGCGGCTTCCTGCCGCCGAATACCTTGCCAAAGTGTCGGCGTGGATCGCGGAGCTTCAGGGCAAGCCCGTGACGCTCGATTGGAACAAGTTCCTGCTCCGGGAGGCGCTCCCCTGATGGTGGAAGTGTCGGGGCTCGCGGTCGAGTACCTGAAGGCCGGCGGCGCGGTAGAACGCGCAGTCGACGGATTCTCCCTATCGGTCCCCAGGGGACAGAGCTGCGCCATCATCGGACGCTCCGGATGCGGCAAGACCAGTTTGCTCAACGCGATCGCCGGACTGATAGCGCCCGCTTCCGGGAAAGTACAGGTAGCGGGAGAGCAGGTAACGGGGCCGCGCCGGGGCACTGCGATGGTCCTGCAGGACCTGGGGCTTTTCCCGTGGAAGACCGCGCGGGACAACGTGGCTCTCGGCGCGCTCGCGTGGGCCGCCGGAGTATCGGGGCGCAAAATTCGCCGGGAGGCTCGATGCATGGCCGAGGGCATCCTCGACCGTCTCGGCGTCCCGGAAATCGCCGACAAATATCCCGCGGAGCTATCGGGGGGACAGAGGCAGCGCGTCGCCATCGGGAGGGCCTTGGCCGCCGAGCCCGACCTGCTGCTTCTCGACGAGCCGAGCGCCTCCCTCGACGCCATGACCAAGGAGGCGTTCCAGCGCCTCGTGTTGACGCTTTCACGGCCGGAGGCCGGCGGGCGAGAAATCACCGTGGTGCTCGTCACCCACGACGTGGAGGAGGCCGCTTACCTGGCCGACGCGATCGTGGTGATGGACGGGGGCCGCGTGCGCCATGTCGTCAAGAATCCGCTTGAGAGAGACCCCTCCCTGCGAGACCGGCTCGAATTCTACAAGTTCTGCCTGGATCTGCGGCGGCACGTCGGAGGCGGGGTATGAGGGAACGGCAAACCAGCGCGAGCTCTGTCCCCCGCGCTGCCGCCGGCTCGCTGCTTCGAGGCGTTTGGGAAACCTTGATCGGGCTCTTTCTGGTAACGTTGGCGTGGGAGCTGCTCCACCTCGCGCTCGGCACGAGCGCGGTTCCCTCGCCCCTCGAAGCGGTCGCGACGCTTTTCGGGCGGCTCGGCCGCGACCTTCCAGCCCACCTCGGCGCAAGCCTCGCGCGCATCCTGGTCGCCACCCTGGTTCAGGTCGTCTTCGGCGGGGCGCTCGGCATGGCCATCGGCGCGAGCCGTCGCGCGGCCGCCCTCATCGGTCCGGCCGTCTCGGTACTCTATCCGGTGCCGAAGATCGCCTTCCTGCCCGTCTTCATGATCACGCTCGGCATCGGGGAGCTCTCGAAAATTCTCTTCGTGGTCACGGTGGCGATCTTCCAGACGATCGTCGCGCTACGGGACGGCGTGGCGGAGATTCCGCCGAACCTGCGGCTTGCGGCCAGGTCGCTCGGGCTCGGCCGGCGCGGCATGCTCCGCCACCTGATCCTGCCGGCCCTGACACCGCGGCTCTTCACCTCGGCGCGTCTCGGCATCGGCGTCGGCCTCTCCGCGCTCTTCTTCGCCGAGAACTACGCGACGCGTTACGGGGTGGGATATCTCATCATGAACTCGTTCGCGATGGCCGACTACAAGGCGACCTACGCTGGCATCCTGGCCCTGTCCCTGCTGGCGCTCGCGCTCTTCGCCGCGATAGACGCCGCCGAACGCCGGGTCTGTCCCTGGCTGCGCGTGGGGTACGGCGCAGGAGGACGCGCATGACGACGATACGATCCTGGCGCCGCGACGACCTTCCGCGTGCCGGCGTAATGCGCGACAACGAAAACGCGATCCGCTTCTACAAGGCTCACGGAATTTCGGAGGAGTACCTGTTGCTCGGGAAGGAGTTCGAGGGGACCTGAGCTCGATCGGGCTGGAAGGGGGCATTCATGAGCGGCATCATGTTCGATCTGGCGAGCTTCGAGGCGTTGACCCAGGCCCAGCCCTGGGCTCGCTTCGCCGCCCAGGAGCGTGGCTTGTTCGGCGCCGCTGTCGCTGGCGCCGGCCTTGAAACGGCGCGACGCGCATCGATTGGCTCTTCACTCATGCTCGAGTTGCTCGAAGCCCTGCGCGCCTGGCCCGGGACGGCGATCGCGAGCCACAAGAGCCCCGAGCAGGCATTCCACAAGCTGGCCTTCGCCGCCGAACTCGGCCTGCGCCGCGGCGACCACGGTGTGGACGATATCGCAGAATCCGTGATGTCGCGGGTTTCCGAGGAGGGACCGTTCACGCTGCCTTCGAAGGTGTCCGCCGCCCACGGCGGCTCTGGCGAGGAAACGCGCGGCTGGGCGCTTTGCGACGCGCCCGTCATCCTCCGCGCCCTGGTCCGCATGGGCTACGGCGACGATCCGCGGGTCGCTCGCGCCATCGATTTCCTGGTTCCGCTCGCGCGGGAGAACGGCTACCCCTGCGCGGTGTCCTCGACCTTCGGCGCGTGGCGCGGGCCGGGCAAGAAATCCGACCCGTGCCCCTACGCGACGCTCGTCATGCTGGAACTGCTCCTCGAGCTGCCCGGGCGTCGCGAAGGAGCCGAAGCACGCGCCGCGGCCGAATGCCTGCTCCGGCTCCGGGAGCGCAGCCGCGAGGAGCACCCGTACATCTTCTACATGGGCGACGACTTCCGGAAGCTCAAGGCGCCGCTCATCTGGTACGACCTGGTCCACGTGCTCGAAACGCTCTCGAAGGCGCCGTGGATCAGGGGAGACGCGCGGCTCGAGTCGATGCTCGACGTCCTCGAGTCCAAGGCCGGCCCAGGCGGCCTCTTCACGCCCGAGTCCGCGTACCAAGCCTGGAAGGCGTACGACTTCGGGCAGAAGAAGCTTCCCTCCGTCTACCTGAGCGCGGTTGCGCTGGGCATCCTGAAGCGTAGTGGGCGCCTTGTCGAGGACTGAACGAGGAAGGAAGGGGGAAGCCCTTCCTTCCTCGCGCTCCATCCATCCCCGCCGGGCGCCGGCAGCGCGAGCCTCCAATGCTCGGGGAAGAGGAACGCGACGAGCGCGGTTTCCCATGACGCAGAAGTTCTCGAGCCGGAAGTCGTACCGCTTCTTCGCCCGCCGGAGCGTCCGGATGAAGAGCGCCTTCATGGCGGCGCCTTCCATCACCAGCTCCTTGCGGTCCGCGCGGGCGGCGAGGTGGTTGAGGGCTCCGTCCCGCAGCAGGCGTGGCTTGCGCATGCGCATTCAACGCCGCGAAGCCAACACGTCGCTTGCGCGGGAACGATAAAAGCGCCGTCTTCGTTGCTGGCAGTTCTGTGCCCATGGGACTGATCCGATCATCGATGCGCAGTATCCAATCCCGGCAAGCTCTGTCTTCTCCATGAGCTGGATCCCCACAAAATGTATAGGAAATTATGCATGGATACATGGCAGGCGTGCATATCGATTTTTCTTGCCCCCCCCCATTTTGTGCTAGAAACCAGCGGGCCCCAAAATTCATACTGAGGAAGTGCTATGAAAGTTATCGACAGCGGTATTGTGTCAACACCGATTTAGTTTTTCCGCTTTTCACCGATTTCAGCTTTCCGCTTTTCGGCGCGGATTTCTTACTCGAAGCCGACGGCTCCGATCTTCATCCTGTTCTTCATACGGTATGACTCGGCCTTCAGGCTGAAGACTTGGGAGTGGTGGAGGAGACGGTCCAGCATAGCCACCGCGACGGCCTCGTCGGACATGAACTCAGCCCATTTGGCGAAGCTCCGGTTCGAGGTCATGATAATTGGTGCGACTTCGTAGCGCGCGTTGACGAGCTGGAAGAAGACATGGGCCTGTTCCGCGTTGAGCGGCTCGTGCCCGACCTCGTCGATCATGAGGACGTGGGGCTTGCGGAACCAGGCAAGCGCCTTGCGGAGCCGGTTCTGCTCCCGGGCTCGGAGCAGTCGCTCGATGGCGTCGCGGGCGGTGATGTAATAGGCGGTATAGCCCGAAACGCAAGCCTTCTGGCCGAGGGCAAGCATGAGATGGGTTTTGCCGACCCCGGAAGGCCCGAGGAAGAGGACGTTTTCTTTCCGCTCCACGAACGCGAGGGAGGCGAGTTCCTCGAAGCGGTTTTGCGGCAACCCGCCCTTGAGCCAGGCGAGGTCGAAATCCTCGAGGCGCTTCGTCTGCGGCATGCCGGACAGCTTGATGCGTGTCCGCGCGGTCCGTTCCCTCCTGGCCGCGTACTCGATCTCTACGAGGTCCTTGAGGGATTCGACGAGGGTCATGTCGTTCCGGCGAGTGTCGGCGAGGAAGGTCTCGAGCCCCGCGGACATGAAGGCGAGCCCGAGTTCCTCCATACGCGACGAGAGGGCGGCGACGGCCAGTCCGGTCTCGTTCATGCCGGTATACCTTCGCTCGCGTCCATGAGCCTGGAAAGCGTCTCATAGGCCGAAGCGGACCCTGTCGCTACCTCGATGTCCGACGGCATCGTCCGTCGACGCGGCCTTCGCCGCCTGGCGGTGCGCTCGCGGTCTTCCCTCCAGCGACGGAGCAACGTCGAGCCGTCACCGGGGAACTCGACACGGGCGTGCGATCCGGCGGCCGCGAGAACGAAGCGCCGGGCGTTTCCGTCGGGGAACCGCAGTTCGACGTTTCGATTGAGCGGATGCACGAGCAGGCTGACGAGCTCGCCGATCAGCGCGGCGGGCACCGTGTAGCGGTTGCCTTCGTGGCGGATCGTCCCTTCGCGGCCGACGTGGAGCGGGAGCTCCGTACGCACGTCGAAGTCCGTAGCCGGCAGGCTCTTGAGCTCGGGGCGTTCCCGCTCGAAGCGCGCGGCCCTGTTTTCCCCGAGGTCGACGATGGTCTTCGAGGATATCGTGTCGATCCAAGCTCCGATCTCGGCGTTGAGGTTTGAGAGCGAGAGTTCGCGCCCTTCCATGCGGGGCCAGAAGTTGTTGTCGAGATAGCCGATGGTTCGCTCGACCTTGCCTTTGGTTTCCGGCCGTCGGACGCGGCAACGCCGGGGTGCGAAGCCATAATGCGCCGCGAGCGCGAGCAGCCGCTTCGTCGGTTGCCAGACGCCTTCCGCGTCGGGGGCGAAGGCCGTGCGCATGTTGTCGTAGAGGATTTCGCAGGGCACGCCGCCGAAACAGTCGAAGGCGAGTACGTGGCAGGCGAGGAGCGTGGCCTGGTCCATCGAGGTGGTGAACCTGACGAACGGCTTCCTGGAATAGCCGAGCACCATGACGAACGCGTAGAGCTTGGTCAGGCGGCCATCGACAACCTGCTTGCCAAACTCCTTCCAGTCGACCTGGGCTTGCCTACCCGGCTCGGTCTCGAAACGGATGGTCGCGGCTTTGGTCACCTTTCGGGTCACCGCCGCGGCGTAGTCCCGCAGGATGGATATCCGGCCCTGGTAACCCTGCTTCCTGAGGCGTTCGATCAACAGCTCGCGGTTGAGGAAGGGGTTGTCTTCGAGGACGGTGTCGATGAAGCCCTTGAACTCGTCGAGTTTGCTCTTTCGGACTCGCTCATGTCGTGGCTCGCCATGGCGTCGCAGGTAATTCCGGACCGTACGGTCGGTGACGCCAAGCGCTTCCGCGATCTCCTTCTGCGTCTTCCCCTGTTATTGAAGGATCTTCGCCTTCAGCATACAGTGCTCCCTGGTCATGGACGGCTCCTGGTGTTTGGGTGTCTGGCGACTCCATACTACCAAGGACGTCCATGGCCTTTTTTGCACCGAAAAGCGGAAAGCCTACATCGGTGATTTCCGGAAAATTAACATCGGTGATGATACAGGGGCCTTAAGAGTGACCTGGAAGAGTCTCACAAGCTGGTCTTCACAATGGTGAGTAATGGTTATCTTTTGGATGTTGACAAGCTGGTATTGTTGGAAGAGTTGGGTTTTTCTTCCATCCAAGTCACGATAGACGGGAATGAAGAAGTTCATGATTCAAGAAGAGTTCTTAGGGATGGACGCGGAACGTATAAAAGAATCACGGCAAACCTGGATAGATACCTCATATCACACAGGCCGATGAGGATTCATATCAATCTGGTGGTTGATGAAAGCAATGCCGAATCAGCAGTGCGTGAAAAAATGGAACTAGAAGAAAAGTGGCGAGGGAAAAACGTTTCATTTTACCTTTCTGAAATAACATCCACAAAACATGACGAATACAGCCTTGCGTCTTCAGATACCTATATCAATAATAATCCTGCCGAGGGTGTCAGCGTTTGTACGTCGCACGGAGATCACAATTTTATAATCGACTTCAAGGGTGATATTTACAAATGTATCACCGGCGCAGGAGATCCGGATTTTTGTATCGGAAACATAAAAGATGACCTACAGTCGATAAGAGTAGGTCAGGCAAAATACATCGAGCCTCGAAGTAACAACAAAAACTGTTCCAGCTGTGGGTTTTTACCAGTCTGTAAGCTGGGATGCCAATATTATACGATCAAAAATCCTTTGGCTGAAATCTGCAATAAAGATAAGCTGAAAGAGTACTATTTACATCTTGTTGCGAGGAAGAATGGAATTAAAGTAACAGAACTTGAGATCGTTGATGATGATGAGACGCGGGAAATCATTGTTGCTAAGACCATTGGGGAGTGGCAAGAGATATGAAATCTGGCATTGCACTCTTGATAAGAACCCTGCGTTTTCTGCTGACAAAAAACCCATGGTCACTTTTTGCGATTTTCATCTTGACTGCTGCGGAAGGGGCGCTTCCTGCCGTGCTCATACTAATCATGAAGGCGATCATAGACTCGATCGCGCATGGCGGTATGGCGGGATTGCCTGTGCTCGTGGCGCTTTGGTGCGCGGCGATGGCTGGGCAGTTCGGCATTTCGTTCGTCCTCAGGCGGATTCTTGACGGTTTCATCCTGGCTGCGTCGCATTCGACGAGCACGCTCGTCATAAGGAAGGGACTCTCTTTAAAGGGGCTCCGCTGCTTCGAGTCGGAAGCGTTCCACTCGATCTACTCGCGCCTGGCGAACACGGACTATCGAGTCGAAAACTTTGTCAACAACTTCCGCTACCTTTTCAAAAATCTCGTGCAGTTCCTGTCTGTGTTTGCTATCTTTTGGCCGCTCGGTGCATGGATACCACTCGCGATCGCCGTTTCAGCCGTGCCCGGCGTCATCGCCTCTACCCGGAACGCTCGGCTCGCGATGGAGCACGAGGACAGCATCGATGGAACACAGCGCCGGGCGGCGTACTTCCGGAACGCTGTTGTAAGTCCCGCGACGGTGAAGGAAAACCAGATTTTCGGATTTGGCGCACTGCTTTCCAACCGTTACCTTACCGCGCAGACAGAACTAAAGCGACGTGCCCTCGCTTATAGCAGCAAGAAAGCGTGGAATGAATTTATCGGAACGCTATTTCGCATCGTCGCCGTGGGATTCATTATGGTTGGGCTCGCGGATCGAGTGGCAAAAGGCTTGATTTCAGTTGGCCAACTCGCGCTTTTCCTCCAGTCGATCTTTCATTTTTCGACAGCGATGCTCGAGCTGGTTGAATTTTGGTCGTTCCAAGCACCAGCGCTCCAGTATTTCGCGAAGCTATTTGATTTTTTGGCTACGAAAGACACCTTGGTCCTTCCAATAAACGCAATCGTCCTGGATGGTGAAATTGAACGGGTCGAATTCAAGAACGTGTCCTTCGCGTACGAACCGGGACGAGCCGCGCTGTGTGGCGTGAGTTTCACGATCGAGCGGGGTCAGGCGATTGCACTGGTCGGAGAAAATGGCGCAGGCAAGACAACCATCGTGAAGCTAATTGCGCGACTTTATGACCCTGATTCTGGTGAAATTCTCGTGAACGGCATCGATCTCAGGAATATCGACGTGGATTTGTGGCGCGCCCGGATTTCCGCCGTGTTTCAAGATTTCGCGCGCTACCACCTGAGTGTGGCGGAGAATGTATCTCCTGACGGAACAGCGTCGTCCGGCGAATTCTGGAACAAAGGATTCTTGGATCTAGGATTTATTGATGAGTTGCCTGGACGCGGGGAGGCAACGCTCGGGAAAGAGTTCGGCGGCACCGAGCTCTCGGGTGGCCAGTGGCAGAAGCTCGCTATCGCCCGGGGTCTCGTGAAGCCGCACGAGATCTTGCTCGTCGACGAGCCGACCGCGAGCATCGATCCGATTCAAGAAGCTGACGTGTATCGCGCGTTGTTCGAGAAGAAGGCTGCTCTTTCCTTGCTCGTGACGCATCGGCTCGGCAGTGTGAAGAACGCTGATCACATCCTGGTGCTGAAGGACGGGCGGGTGGTGGAACAGGGGGCGCACGATGAGCTTGTGGCCGCAGGTGGATGCTACAAGACGCTTTATGATTCTCAGGCTGGACTCTATAAACAGTAAGCAAGGAATCTGATCGGTTGTTGGCCTGCCGCGAAGCCAAGCGGACGGCGAATAGGACCGAAGCGGCCGGGATTAATGGCTCGGCCGCGATGAGATAGTCACACGAGCGACTACGACAATAATTTCCACTCCGAAAACGAGCCGAAGGCTCGTAGGAAGCGCGACGACGGGCGTGCGAAGCACCCGCCCCAAAAGCGGGAGGCGCGGTCCTCTCCCGTGGGCGCGGCGTGATTGGGCTAACCCGGCCGACGTTTTTGAGCATACAGGTCGGACGGCGGGTGACTCAGGACAACACGCCCCCGAGTGAAGCGCAGCTGAACGAGAGGGGTGTGTTGTCCTGAGTCAGGCCCCGCTCCGGTCGGCATGGATAAAACCCATCGCCGCATTAACAGGATAGCGCCGCGCTTCCCGCAGGAAGGGGAACAACGTGCTCCCCCTTCCTATATCCTCGCCCCCATCTTGTTCCCCGACTCGTAGCGCTTCAGGCCCGCGCGGAAAAGTGCGCGCGTCAGGAGGAGCCACGCGAGCGCGGCCGCCCAGACGATGCCGACGGCGCCCCAGTCGAGGCCGCGCCAGGCGGCGAGCGGCACGTAGGCGACGAAGGCCGAGGGCACGAGCGTGTAGAAGATCCAGCGCATGCCCGGGTCGAAGATGGTCTCGGGGTAGAGCGAGAACGAGAGCAGGAATTCCTGCAGCGCTCCCGAGATGCCCTGCGAGTCGCCGAGCCAGAACGCGAGGGTCTCCGCCGCGGAGAACGCGGCCGCGAACACGAGCGCCGCCGCGGGGATGATGGCGAGGAACATGAGCCAGCGCTCCAGGCCGACGCCGGGCATGAGCGCGAGCACGATGAAGCCGTAGGCGAAGTCGCCCCAGGCGCTGACGATGGTGCGCGAGCAGACCACGTTGAGCCAGACGTCGCGGGGCTGGAGCAGGTACACGTCGAGCTCGCCCTCGCGCACCATGCGCGAGATGGAGCGGATGTTCCCGGCGACGACGTGCGCGAGGCCGAAGGCGGTGCTCGACACGGCCCACACGAACATGATGTCGGAGAAGCCGTAGCCGCCGACGCCGCCCGTGCGGTCGATGAGGACCTTCCAGAAGACGGCGAAGGCGGCGTTGTTCAGCATCATGCCGAAGACTTGCAGGAAGAAATTGACGCGGTACTCGAGCACGGCCTTGGCGTTGACGGCGAAGGCGCGGCCGAGGAAGCGAAGGGTCGAAGCGACGCGCATGTTCAACCTCCGTTGACGACGACGTGCCGGCGCCCGGCGGCGAAGACCGCGGACGAAAGCAGGGCGGCCGCCAGCACCCAGGCGGCCTGGACGCCCAGGATCGAGAGCGCGGCGCGCGGCTCGAAGGCGACCAGGATGCGCGCGGGCGACCAGGCGATGGCGGGGAAGGGCGTCCAGCGCGCGATGGCGCGGGCGGCGTCCGGCAGGAACTCGATCGGGATCAGGGTGCCGACCACGAGCGCCAGCTTCTGGTAGATCCAGTAGAAGGCGTCGTTCTCCTCGAGTCGGAAGGCAGTCATGGCCAGCGACATCTGGAGGAAGAACTGGAGGCACGCCGAGAGGACGAGCGAGACCACGAGCGCCGGAACGACCGCGAACGCGAGTCCCGCGGGCACGGGCGGCGGCCCGACGAGCGCGAAGCCGAGCGCGAAGCCGACGGCGCCGAAAACCGCGAGGTCGAGCAGGGCCGGCCCGACGCGCTCGGCGAACGAGGCGGGGATGAAGCCGTAGGGCCGCGCCAGGCGGTAGACGATCTGCCCGTTCTTGAGCTCTTCCGACACGCGCGCGAAGAAGGCGCTGAAGGAGAAGATGGGCAGTTCCGCGACGATGAAGTACCAGGTGGACATGACGCGGTCGTAGCCGGCGATGCTCGCCTGCCCCGCGTACACGGCGGCCCAGATGCGCGAGAACACGAACACGAAGAGCCCGTAGGTCAGGTAGCGCGCGGTGGAGCTGGCCAGGTACGCGAACTTCTCGCGGATCGCGACTGAGGCGATGACCGAGTATTTCCTAAGCGCGAGCGCCGGCCGCGACATGGGCTTCCTCCTCGGAGCGGCTCGCGAAGATGGCTGCGATGATGTCCTCGAGCGGCTCGTCCTCGACGGTCAGGTCGACGATTTCTCCGCGATCGGCGAGCACCTTGATGACGTCCTCGAGCCGGTGCTTCGTGGTGTCGACCTCGTACTTCGCGGCGTCCTCGGTGTGCTTCAGGGGCTCGAGGCCGGGCAGCGAGGAATCGGCGGGTCCGGCCCACTTCACGCCGACGCGCTTCCGTTTGAGCGCGCGATGCTTGAGTTCCTTCATCGACTCGTCGACCACCACGGTGCCGTGGTGGATGATGATGGCCCGCTTGCACACCTTCTCGATGTCCCCGATGTCGTGGCTCGTGAGGAAGATCGTAACGCCGTCCTCGCGGCGGAGCTCGTCGAGCAGGACGCGCACCTCGCGCTTGGCCACCACGTCGAGCCCGATGGTCGGTTCGTCGAGGAAGAGGATCCGCGGCTTGTGCAGGAGACTCGCGGCGATCTCGCAGCGCACCCGCTCGCCGAGCGAAAGCTTGCGGATCGGCGTCTCGAGGTAGGGCGCGAGGGCGAAGCGCTCCACGAGCTCGCCCGTGCGCCGCGCGAGCGTGGCGTCGTCGATCTCGTACACGGCGCCGAGCAGGCGGAAGCTGTCGCTCGCGGGCAGGTGGTACCAGAGCTGGCTCTTCTGCCCGAACACCGTGCCGATGCCCATGGCGAGCTTCATGCGGTCGCGCGCGGGGTCGAGGCCCAGCACGCGCGCCGTGCCGCCCGAGGGGTGGAGGATGCCGGTGAGCATCTTGATGGTGGTGGACTTGCCGGCGCCGTTGGGCCCGAGGAAGGCGAGCACCTCGCCGGCCTCGACTTCGAGGTCGATGCCGCGCACGGCGTTCACGATGCGCTTTTCGGGCTTCACGATGGACTTGAGCGAGGCGGCGAATCCGCGGGGGCGCACCCTGGATTCGAAGGTCCTCGACAGGCCGCGGGTTTCGATGACGGTCATGGCCGTCTCCCCATGGCGGGGCGGCCGCGCGGACGCGGGGGAGCCCCGAAGGTCGAGACTCCGTCCTCGGGCTTTTTTCCCGTGGGTGTCGCGGGGCTACGCCCGCCGGCGCCGCTCGGTCGCTGCCGCGGAAGCCGCGGGTCCGGCCGCGAATCGGCAGGAGCGCGCTTCCCGCGAGGAACCCTAGGCGCCCTCTCGAGATATTGAAGCAAAGTGAAACGCCGCCTGAGGGGGCGCGTCAAGGGGTGCGGGTGTTTCTCTATAAAGAGTTATCGATTCCCGTCGGACTTCCGCCCGGCCAGTTCCCAGCAGAACACGGTGGCGGCCTGCGCGACGTTGAGGCTCTCGACCTCGCCTGAGCCGGGTATCGAGACGAGCTTGTCCATCAGCTGGCGCACGGCGGGGGACAGACCTTCCTCCTCGTTGCCGAGGAAGAGCGCGACGCCCTGACCCGCGCCCAGCTGGGCGGAGAGCACCCCGGCCCCGATCTTGCCGCGGTGGTCAGCGCCGACGCGGATCAGCTTGCCCTCGGCGATGCGGGCAAAGGCCGCAGCGGTCTGCGTTCGGTGGATTCGGACGAGCTCCATGCCGCCCTGGGCCACGCGGTAGGCGCTCGTGGTGGGCTTGGCGTCCTTGTCGTCGTCGGAGACCACGAGGGTGCGGATGCCGAAAAAGGCCATGGAGCGTACGACGGCGCCGAGGTTGAGCGCGTTGCCGATGCCGTCGAGCGCGACGACCTTCTCGCCGGCCCGCGCCCACGCTTCGACGAGCCTCGCGTCAACCGGCTCGATGCGGGGCGGCTCGATCATGGCCACGACGCCCTGGTGATGCACCGTGTCGGAGAGCTTTTCGAGGTCTGCTTCGGCAACGACATTGTAGGGCTTCTTGTCGGCGGCCATGCGGGAGCAGAGTTCGCCGAATTCCCTCGCGCGGTCGCGGTGGATATAGAGCCTGGCAATGCGCTCCGGGTGGCGTTCGGCGAGGGCTTGGACGGCTGCGCGGCCGCAGACCGCGAGCTCGTTGCGGATGGTGTTTTTCACATATTGATACTAGCGGAGCGGAGCGGAATGGACAACCGGAGGGTGGGGAACCGAGTGGTTCGAGAGGGACAGAGCTTTTCCGTCAGGATCCGGCCGCCGCGTTCATGAGGACCGCGACGGCCGGAGTTGGCTCCGAGGCTCAGTCGTTCTCGCCGATTTCGGTGAAGTCGAGGGGAATCGATGGTTTGCGCTTCCCGAGCTCGATATTGAGCATGAACGTGCCTTGCTTCGAATCGCCGAGCAAAGCGAGGTTGCGGAGTATCTCCTCGGCGTTCTTTTCCTCTTCCACTTGTTCGTTGATGTACCACTGGCAGAGGACCTGGGTCGGGTAATCTTTTTCCGCCAGCGCCAACTCGTAGAGCTCGTTGATGCTTGCGGTGACCTTCTGCTCATGGGCGAGAACCCGTTCGAACACGGCTTTTACTGAGCTCTCCTTGAGTTCCTGTTTCGGAATTCCGGGTACCTCGAAGCTCGCGTCGCGATCCTGGAGGTAACGAGCGAATTTCATGGCATGGAACATTTCTTCGTGGTATTGGATGGTCAGCCACGCGGCCAGGCCTTCATAGCCTTCATCGGTCATGCGCGAGGCCATGGCGAGGTATAGGAAGGCGGATTCCATCTCTCGCTCGATCTGCAGGTTGATCCTGTCAGCGACTTTCTTCGAAATCATCAAAAACCTCCTGAAGGATTGCCCGACGACGTTTCGGGCGGGGCGACGCTGGAGCGATGGCCCGCATACCATATAAAAGTAGTAATTTACATCTCCGGAAGCAAGGAAGGCGCGCCCGAGCGGAACACTGCGCAAGGGTGCGCGGGCAACGGGCGCGAACAGGTGTCCGGGCGTAGGCGGTCCCGCTTGACAAGCCGCGGGGTCGGCGTATGTTTGTTAGGGAAAATGGAGCTTCAATGGCACACGAAGATAATCTGAACACCGAGCTTGCCCGGCGGGTCGTCCAGCTGGTCGGAGAGGCTACGGGACACAACGTCAACGTGATGGGACAGGACGGACTGATAATCGCCTCGACCGATCCGGCCCGTGTCGGGACCATCCATGACGGCGCCCGCCGCATCATGGCGGGCGAAGTGGACGAGATCGCCGTGACGCCCGAGATGGCCGCGGGCATGGCGGGAACCAAAGCCGGTTACAACGGCGTGATCACCTGGAATGAGCGTCGG
Source organism: Spirochaetales bacterium (assembly GCA_016926955.1). Classification (GTDB taxonomy): domain Bacteria; phylum Spirochaetota; class Spirochaetia; order Treponematales; family UBA12059; genus JAFGNN01. The sequence goes on from JAFGNN010000030.1 coordinate 61,500, forward strand.
GTGGCCTGCATCGGCATATCCGGCGATCCGGCGATGGTCAAGCCGGTGCAGAAAATGGCGGAGATCGTGGTTCGAGAGGAGCTCGACCGGCTCGCCGCCCGAAGGCGCGAACAGGAATTCATCTCGTCGATGGACGCGGAAATCGCCGATATAGCCGAGCGCATGATGGTTCTATCGCTCAACGGGTCCATCCAGGCGGCGCGGGTAGGCGCCGCCGGCAGGGGTTTCAAGATCGTCGTGCAGGAAATGCGAAGCCTTGCGGCCCAGATTCAGGAGAAAGTGCGGCGCCTCGACGAGGCGGCGCGGGAAGATTGAGCGCAGGCGTTTACCGGCCAGGCACTCCGGACAGAAGCAATGGAGGAAACCATGGACATGCAGTACAGGCGGCTCGGTTCGGCGGGCATTCGCACGAGCGTCTTCTCACTCGGATCCTGGGTTACCTACGGGAAGCAGGTGGACGTGGATGCCGCCGAAGCGAGCCTGCGCATCGCCTATGACGCCGGCGTCAATTTTTTCGACAACGCCGAGGCCTATGCCGGTGGCGCCGCCGAGGAGCTTATGGGCGCGGCGCTCAAACGGCTCGGCTGGCGGCGCGGATCATACCTCGTCTCAACGAAAATATACTGGGGGCTCGATGACGGTCCCAACGAAAAGAACACGCTGAACCGGAAGCGCCTGCTCGAGGGCATCGACGGCTCCCTCAAGCGGCTCGGCATGGAATATGTCGACCTCCTCTATTGCCACAGGCCCGATCCGGACACGCCCGTCGAAGAAACCGTCTGGGCCATGTCTGATATCATCGCTTCCGGCCGCGCTCTCTACTGGGGGACCAGCGAGTGGAGCGCCGAGCAGATCCGCGAGGCTTGGGACGTCGCGGACCGGCGCAACCTCCGGAAACCCCAGATGGAGCAACCGCAGTACAACCTCTTCGTCCGCAATCGCGTCGAGAAGGAGTATTCGCGGCTTTACGACTCGATCGGCCTGGGGCTTACTACCTGGAGCCCGCTCGCGTCGGGCGTACTGACCGGCAAGTACCTCACGGGAATCCCGGAAGGCAGCAGGCTCTCCCTCAAAGGGTACGAATGGCTCAAGGAAGCTACCCTTACCCACGCGCGAGTCGACGCCGTTCGCAAGCTGGAGGGCATTGCCAAGGATCTCGGCGTACCGCTCTCGCGACTTGCCTTGGCCTGGACCGCCCGGAATCCGCGCGTCAGCTCGGTGATCACCGGCGCGAGTCGACCCGAACAGGTTGCGGAAAACCTCAAGGCGCTCGAATTGTTGCCACAGCTCGATGACACGATTGTCGCGCGTATCGAGGAAGCTGCCGGTCCGGGGGACTGACGGACCTCCGCACCATGGCATACACGGCCCCGCCCCTCGAACAGCGCATCATCCTCCACCCCGGCGAGCATCGGGTCGTCAAGGGGAAGGCCATCCTGCAGACTCTCCTCGGATCGTGCGTGGCTGCCTGTCTATACGACGAGAAGACCGGGATTGCCGGAATGAACCATTTCCTTCTCGCCAACAAGCGCTACGCGAAGGCGATGCCGCTCAGCGTCACCGAGGCGGGGCGCTACGGCATCCACGCGATGGAGCTCCTGATCAACGACATGATCAAGCTCGGGGCCGAGAAGACGCGCATCAAGGCCAAGGCGTTCGGCGCCGGCAACATAATCGAGACGCTCGGTTCCGACAATTTCGAATGCGTCGGCGACGTGAACGGCCGTTTCATAAGGGAATTCCTGAGCACGGAAGGAATCGAACTGGTATCAGCCGACCTGGGCGGCGAGCTCGGCCGCGTCATCCACTTCCACACCGACACTCACCAGGTGTTCAGGCGTTTCATCAAGAAACAGGAGACGCTCGAGATCGAGAAGGATGAGCGCAGGTTCTGGACCAAGGAAATCGAACGGCACGAGAAGCCGGAGGGCGGCATCGTCTTTTTCAAGTGATCCGCGTATGCATTCGTATCCTTCAGGTCGCCTTGCCGCCGCTCAGGAAATCCAGGCGAGCATGCCGGCGCCCGATTCCGCGGACTTTCCGAACCAGGCTCTTATCCGGTCAAAATGGTACTCGAGGTAGTCGAAATCCGACGCGTCATCGAATCCGGGCAAGATCTCACGGTTGCCGAGAACCTCCTTCTCGAAGCGGCCGCGGAGTGAAGAAAAATCCACGGTTTCCAAGGCGGCCCGGATCGACACCACATCGTCGGGGGTGAGGACGCGCACAGGCCCGTAGCCCCAGTCCTCCTCGCCGACCTTGTCGCCGCCGAACGCGAGTTTGGCCAAGGCCCCTTCGCCCTCCCACGCCGAGCCGCAGAGCAGATAGTGTATGCCGTGCCAGGACTTGTCCGCGTCAAGCGCGAGCTCGTCATCGTCCTCGGCCCGTTCGAGAAAGCGCGCGAGCGCCTCGGTGTCGGCGATCAGGCCCCTCAGCAGCTCTGGATCGAGCGGGGCGTAGCGGGCGATCATCGCATTCCCGCCACGAGACGGGCGATCGTGAAGGTTTCGTCGAAACTGCGGCCATCGTGGACGAACCACTGCGCCGGGTAACCTTCCGGGTACTCCTTGGCTATCCGGATAGGCCTGCGCGCGCTTTCGGGCAGATCCAGGGAGAGCGCGGCTTCTTTCTCTTCCTTGCGGAACGACAGGCCTATCATGACGCCGCCTTTGACCGGAGCGAGCCAGATAAGGGAGTCCTTTTTTCGGACGGCTTTCCAGGTCCAGCCGAAACGCTTGTTGTGATATTTCCATTCACCGTTCCAGCCCAAATCCTCGGCGAACGCGACAAAGCGCTCGAACCAGGTGCAGGCCTTGCCGAGGCGCTCGCGGACGAGTTCGGCGTCGGGTACCGGGGCTTTGTCAACGAATATGCGTTCTTCCATGGGGCGCCTCCGCTTTTCGGGCCCTGGGGCCCGCTCCGGCCATTTTAGCGGAGCGACACGAGCGCGTCGACGGAGGCTGACAGGCACACCAGGGCTCGCTCGAGGACGAATCCTTCGCGTTGGTACAGGGACAGTGCTGATCGGTTGAGGGCGTTGACGGACAGGAATGCTTTCGAGAACCCGTGGTCGTCGCCGAAGGAGAGCGCCGAGCGATACCGCGGCGGATTCGGGCAGGAACAGGTAAAGGTCGCGGACCTGGCCTTCGGCCGCAAGAGAGGTGGAGATCAGTAGCAATCGGTATCCGTCACGGGTCTCAGGAAGGCTCCCGCCTCCCGCGTGCAGTACCGCGAAACGTCCGCGTCCCGCGCGCCCCCAGGCTCCGCCGAGCAGAAGCGACGCGGCTCCCGCGACCCTCCGGTCTTCGTCCTCGAGGATGAAGGCCGGAGTATCCGGTCCCGGAAGAAAGGAATCGTCATGCTCTTTTCCGTTAAGCGCGCAGTAGTCCAGGAAAGCTGAAAATTTTCCCGCCCGACACCTTCGATCTTCATGGCTTCCATGAATCATCCTTGTCAGAGCGCCTGGTGAATCGACGCGGTCACTTCCCGGAAACGGATTCGCCGGCGTCGTTCCCGGCCACGGGGCGGACACGCTTCGATAGGCGCGACCGGATCGAAAGACGGGGCGCCTGACCCCGTGTGCGATCGTGACCGGACTTGCGGCGCGTGGCCGGCAGCCCCAAGGTCGCTGCGATCCATGCCCCCGCGCGTGCCAGGGTCTCTCGCCCGGGACGCGTCGGCACGCCGATGAACGCGTGCACCACGCCCGGGACCTTTATGAATTCGACGGGAACGCCGGCTTCCTTGAGGCGCTTGGCGTACTGCTCGCCGTCGGATGAAAGCGGATCGAGGCCGGCGCTGGCTATGAAGGCCGGCGGGAGGCCGGCGAGCGACGCGGCCCGGAGCGGGGACGCCAGGGGATCGTACGCGTCGGAGAGATCGCGCAGGTACTGGTCGCGGAACCAGCGGATGTCTCGTTCGGTCAGCATGTAGCCCTCGCCGAATTTCCGGTACGACTCCGTGTCGAAGCGGGAAAGGTCCGTTGCCGGCACGAAGAGCACCTGCGCGGTAATCGGCGGCAAGCGGGCGTACCGGAGGTCGCGCAGATGTATGCACAAGGCGGCGGCGATCGCGGCTCCCGCGGAATCGCCCGCGAGGATGATGCGAGAAGCGTCCAGCTCCGGGCTCGCGCCTTTGTCTGCAAGCCACTCGAGCACCGCGGTGCCTTCCTGGATCGGCGTCGGGAAGCGCGCTTCGGGCGCCAGCGAGTACTCGACCGAGACGACGGCGCACGATGAGGAGGCAGCGAGTCCGCGGCACAGGCCGTCATGGGTTTCAATGGAGCCTGTTACCCAGCCGCCCCCGTGAAAATATACGATAACCGGCCGGCGACCCGAGCCGGGCGGCAGGTAGCGTCGGACAGGAATCCTGCGGCCGCGGGCTCTCGCGACCAGGTCCATCGTATCGATGTCCCGGGGGTAGAAGGGAATGACGACCCTCGTTGCGAGCTCGGTTTCGCGGCGTTTCCAGGCGACCGAGACATCCTTCCGGCGCCAGGAGCTGGTTGCGCGCTCCGCGGCGATCAGGAAGGCGAAGAAAGGATCCACGCGGGGAGAGGTCCTGTCGGCACGTCGCCTTCGCCAAAGCAGAAGGTAGAGCGCCCCGAACATGAGGACGAGCAAGGTGAAAATGCTTCTGTCAAAAGGCATGCGCGCTCCGGATATCAAGGGCTGCTCGGACACCGAAGTATACGCTTTCGCGCGTGTTTTCGCCCGATCCGCGCGCCCTGTTGCACCCGTGAAGGATGCAGTATCATCTAAGGAGTCATGGATATCGACGAGAAACCCAGACGCGGCCCCATGCCCCCATGGTTCGCCCTCGATCATGCCGCCATCATCTATCCGGCCGTCATCTCCGACCGCATCACGGTATTCTTTCGCCTGCAGGCTACCCTCGACAAGCCGGTCAATGTCGAAATCCTGTCCAAGGCCATGGCGAACATCGCGAAGCGGTTTCCGCACTACCACGTCGAGCTCCGCCGCGGACTCTTCTGGTACTATCTGGAGAAGAATCCCGAACCGCACGGTCCCATCGCGGACTCCCGCTATCCCATGCAGAAGCCGGGAATAGGCCGGCGCGGCGTCCACCTCTACCGGGTCAGGGCCTACCATGACCGCGTCGCGCTCGAGGTCTGTCATATCATCACGGACGGTTCCGGCGGACTGATCCTCCTCAAGACCCTGCTCGGCGAGTATTTCCGCCTGCAGGGAGTCGATGTCGCTTACGTCGACGGCGTTCTCGATCCCGATTCGGAGCCCCAGGAGGACGAATGGGAGGACGCCTTCGCGAAGTACAGCATGCCAGGCTATCCCGCGCCGCCGCACGAGGTGAAAGCGTACCACATACCCGGGACGCACCTGCCCGTGCGTACCAATCGCATCGTCACGGGCTACCTCTCGGTAAAGGAGCTGCTCGAACTGTCGCGGAAGCACGGCGCCTCCGCGACCGAATACCTCTCGGCCCATTATGTCGCCGCTCTTCAGGACATCCAGGACGCGGATCCGACCCAACGGAACCGTCGCCGGCGACGGCCCATCAAATTCGAGATACCGGCGAACATGCGCAAGATCTTCCCCACGAACACGTTGCGCAATTTCAGCCTCTTCATGATGCCCTTCGTCGACACCCGGCTCGGGCACTGGAAGTTCGAGGAAATCCTGCACACGGTCAAGCACTCGATGGCGCTCCAGCTCCGTCCCAAGGAGCTTCTCAAGACGATCACGCGCAACGTGCAGGCCGCCCGGAGCATTTTCATCCGCGCGCTTCCGCTGCCCCTCAAGAACGCTTTCATGCGCATGCTCTACAGCGCCCTCGGAGAATCCCTCTTCTCGGGGCTGCTCACCAACCTCGGGCCGGCGGGATTCCCCGAGCCGATCGCCGGCCGGGTACGCAAGGTAGAGGTGCTTGTTACGCCGAGCCCCTTCATGAAGACGACGGCTGCCATGGTCAGCCACGGCGACGTCGCGGCGATCAGCTTCGGAAGCAATATTACGGAAACCGACCTCGAGCGGATTTTCTTCCGTCGACTTGTCAAGGCCGGGCTCCACGTCAAGATCGAGTCGAATGTCTCGTCGCACGACGAGAGGAAGGAAGGATAAGCATGCCCTACTGCAGCGAATGCGGGGTGGAGGTCGACGCGGGCGTCGAGGCCTGCCCCCTGTGCAAGGCTCCCATCCACAGGTCGGCGGAATGCGACGAGGCGGTACGGCCGCACGCGGCCTACCCGGACAGGATCATCGACCCCGAGGACCGTTACCATCTGACCGCGACCGAACGGCGGCGCATCGCTGTCGAACTGCTCTCTCTGGCTTTCGGGCTCGCGGGCGCGGTGATCATTCTCGTGGATCTCGTGGTCAACCAGCGCCTCGGATGGTCGCTATACGCCCTGGTGTCGGTCGGATTCGCCTGGCTGGTGAGCGCCATGCCCTTGATCCTGTACGGGAAGCCGTGGCTGGTCTTCACGGTGCTGGCTCCGGCTTTGCCGCTATTCCTGTTCCTGATCGACGTATTTGACGGCCGTGGGATCGGCTGGTTCCTGCCTTACGGCTTTCCGATCGCGGGGGCCGGCCTTGCCGCCGTGGCGTCCGTCGGAGCGGTCGTCGGAGCGAGCCGGAGGAAAGGACTCAACGTTATCGCTACCGTCTTTCTGGGGGCGGCGATCTTCATGCTCATCCTCGAGGGCATCCTCGACCTGAACCGGGGCGGCCTCTCGCCCTATTGGTCGGCGATTGCGGCACTGGCGCTGGCGCCGACCGCGGTCGTGCTCTACTTCCTGCACGGCCGGGTGCTACGGGGCGCCGATCTCAGGAAGGTATTCCGGCTCTGACCCCGTCGCGCCCGCGGGAGGAGATGACGAAAAACCGGCTCCTGATTCGGGAGCCGGTTTCATTTGTCGCTGATCGTACGGGGACATAGCTGTCGGGGACGGATCCTGCGGGGACAGAGCCGCGAACGGGGACAGAGCCAGTCTTAGCCGTGTTGCGGTCCTTCGTAGGGTCCGCGGAAGCGCCTCGGCGCGTAGAGGAAGCCGAAGCTGGTGGCGCCATCCTTTGTTGCCGTGGCGTGGTGCCGGCGGTGCGCGTTGACGATGCCTTCGAGATAGGCGCCGCGTGCGGGAATCCTGAGCCAGCGCAGCCGCTTGTGGAACATGATGTCGTGGAAAAGCACGTAGCCGAGGCCGTAGAGCGCGACGCCGAAGCCGGACGCCGCCATCAGCGTCCAGCCGCGGAGCAGCCCGTTGTAGATCAGCAGGAACGACACGAAGGCGAAAACGAGCGCATACGCGTCGTTCCGCTGGAGTCGGCGACCGGATTTTCGGTGATGATCGGCGTGCAGGAACCATCCGAATCCGTGCATTACCCAGCGGTGCATCACGTAAGCCACGCCCTCGAATGCCGCCGCGGAAGCGAGCAAAACGATTGCATGGGCCAGAATCGAGACGATTTGAGATGCCATGAGCGTCCTCCGGAGGCGAGCGGCCGTTCGCGCTTGCGGAATGAACCGGGCGCGCCTGATACTCTAGGATCGGCATCGGCCGGGCGCAAGCGCGAAGCGGCATGGCATGGAGGAATCATGGGCGGTAAGGCGATCGTGGTCGGCGCGGGCCTCGGCGGCCTTTCGGCGGCCGCGAACCTGGCGGCGGCGGGATGGCGGGTGGAGGTGTACGAGCAGGGGGACGGCCCGGGGGGAAAAGCGACCGAATTCCGGCTCGGCGACTACAGGTGGGATGCCGGACCGAGCCTCGTGACCATGCCGCAGGTGTTCCGTGCGACCTTCGCCCGGTTCGGGAGGCGTTTGGAGGATTACCTTACCCTCGTCCCCCTGGACCGGATCTGCGCCTACTTCTGGCCGGACGGATCCTCCCTCGGCTCAAGCGCGGATACTCGGCGATTCGGCGACGAGGTCGACCGCGCCTTCGGCTCAGGCTCCGGGGAGCTGGAACGCTATCTGGCAGGCGCGTCGCGGCTCTGGCGCATCGCCGGAGAGATATTCCTCGAGCGTCCCATCCACGAGATCGGATCCTGGCTCGGATTCCGGACCATCCCCAAGATCCTGGGCCTGCCTTTCATCGACCCTTTGCGCAGCCTTCACGCGCGCAACGCGTCCAGCTTTCGCGATGCGCGCCTCGTGCAGCTATTCGACCGCTACGCCACCTATAACGGCTCGAACCCGTGGCGCACGCCTGGCACCATGGGCATCATCCCGCACGTCGAGTACGAGTGGGGCGGCTGGACCGTGCTGGAAGGCATACACGCCATTCCCCGCGCCCTCGAACGCGTCGCTCGGGAGCTCGGCGTCGAGTTCCGCTACGGAACGAAGGTCGAGCGCATCTTGACTGACACGGGCAGGGCGATCGGAGTCGCATGGCGCGACAGCTCCGGCCGTCGCGGCGAGACGCGCGCCGATGCCGTGGTTTCCGACGTGGACGTCCTCGCCACATGGCGCGAGCTGCTGGGCATGGCCGATACGAAGGCCTCACGACGCTATGCGCGCCTGGAGCCCTCGAGTTCGGGCGTCGTGTTCTACTGGGGAATGGCGCGGCGCGACGCGCGGCTCGGAGTCAACAACATCTTCTTTTCGAAGGATTATGCGGCCGAGTTCCGCGCCATTTTCGACGAGGGGCGCCTTCCCGACGACCCGACCGTATATGTCAACATCACGGGACGTGTCACGCCCGGGGACGCGCCGCCGGACGGCGACAACTGGTTCGTGCTGGTCAATGCCCCGCCGGACCGCGGCCAGGACTGGCCATCGGAACTCGCCAGGCTTCGTGCCGCGGTGATCCGCGTCCTCTCGGATCGGCTCGGCTGGGATGTGGGCGCCGCCATCGTCGAGGAGGCTACGCTCGATCCGGCTCGCATCGCCTTAAGGACCGGAGGCACGGGTGGGTCGCTCTATGGCGTTTCGTCGAATTCGGCCGCGGCCGCGTTCCGCAGGCAAGCCAATCGCTGCCGCGAGGTTGACGGGCTCTACTTCTGCTCTGGCTCGGCCCATCCCGGCGGCGGCATGCCGCTGGTGCTCCTGTCGGGTCGCATGGCCGCCGAGCTCGCGGACCGGCGATACCGTCGGGAGTAGCTCAGGCGCCTTCGATCCCCTGTTGGCCGACCGCTGTCTCGGCGATCTTCCTGACTTTGAGGTACTCGGTATTGAGCCGCGACATGCGCAGGTTCAGCCTGGCCAGGCGCTGCGCCAGCAGGCGCGCCAGGTAGATGCCGTAGTGCGGGTTGTCCTTGATCAGGTTGACGAAGTCCTGCTTCGAAATGCGGATCAAGGTGCTCTTTCCCTTTGACACTACCGTCGCGGAGCGTCGGTTGGAGAGCAGGAAGCTCATCTCGCCCATGAACATGTCGTCAGGGGTGAGCGCGGAAACCAGCTTGCCCTTCGCGTAGACGTGCAGCCGGCCGGAGACGATGTAGTACAGGAAGTCGCTCGCCTCTCCCTCGGAGCAGATGTACTGGCCGTCCTGGAAATTCATCTCAAGCGCGCTCTCGAAGATAGCGGGGATGACGTTCGACTGGGCCACCTGGTGGTCGATCTCGAAGCTTACTTCGTTGCCCTTCTCGTTGTAGGCAAGGTTCTTCACGTAGATGCCGGCCATGCGCATGCCCATGCCGTGGAGCCCCGGTTCGGCGGGATCCGCGGCGATGCGGCTTCGCCAGTCGAAGCCGTCGCCCTCGTCGCGGATGGTGAAGCGCGACCACTCCGGCATGATCGTATAGGTGAAGTAGACCTTTCGGGTCCGCACCTCGGCGTCGCGATTCTTCTCCCGGATCAGGTCCATGATGTCGCGGTTCTTCTCGAGCCAGGCGCTCTTCTCTTCGAAGGAGATCTTGCAGTTGCCGTGCTCGATGGCGTTGATCAGCAGCTCGAGCAGCGCGACATGGAGCTTCTCCTTCATTTCGCGGTCGATCAAGTTGGCGTTGTAGAGGTAGTTGGTGACCAGGTTCGAGTACGTGGTGATGTCGAGCGGCTCGTTGTCGATGACGAAGGAGCCGGAGATGCTCTTGATCAGGTGCTGCTGGATGCCGCGCTGGAAGAGGATCTGCTTGTTCTGCCGGACGATTTTCAGGAGGCGCTGGAAGCCGGCGGCCAGCTCGCGCTTCTTGAGCATCGCGATGACGTTCTGGTCGCGCATGGACTCGCGCAGGTCCTTCTCGTCCAGCTGGTCGTGGATGGCCACGATGCCGCCGTAGTGGAGCCAGGGGTCGCGCCGTATCTCCTCGAGGACGGCCATCGCGTCCACCTTCGGGTCGGAGAAGCAGATGACCTTCATGTCCGGCAGTTCGTACTTGAGGAATTCGATGACGGAAGAGCCGTCGCTGAAGAAGACCGGTTCGAATTCGCCGCCGAAGGCTGCGCACTGGGCCTCGATGAAGCGATTGAGTTGCTCGTCCGAGGAAATGACGGGGAATTTTCTCACGGTGGCGGGTCCTTGTCGTCGTTCGATGTGGGAAAACGCGCCGGGCGCGCGTTGCTTCTTACAGCATCGGCGCGAAGGGCACTCCGATTGACGATGACGTCTTCAATTTGTATCATGCTCCTGCGATTCCCACCACGGGCCTATAGCTCAGCGGTCAGAGCTGCGGACTCATAATCCGTAGGTCGCTGGTTCAAATCCAGCTGGGCCCAGAAAACGCCGTCTCGCCCGTAAGGGCGGGGCGGCGTTTTCTATAAGGATCCAGCTGGATTTGAACCGAGGCGTCCGTTCCGAGCGATGAGCGAGGACGAGCGCCAAGGAAGGCGCGAGAGGGCTTCGAGGCGGGCTGTAGGGAGTCGGCAGGATGCCGACGACCATAAGCCAAATCCAGCTGGGCCCAGAAAAACCCGCTCCGCCCCATGGGCAGGGCGGGTTTTTCGCCAAGGTTATGACCGGTAGCATTGCGCGCGGGGGACTCCCGCAAGCCTTCATTCATTAACCGGCGAATACTCCCACTCGATGGTCCTTCCGAAATCGTCATCCATGAATAGGTGGAGCTCGATCCCGTCTTCATCCAGGAAGAACGTGAAGTCCGTATCGGACGTGACGATTCGGTCTCCGCGGATCTCGAAGGCAAGCGTATCGGTCTCCTCGGGTTCAAACCGGCCGTTTCCGTTTTCGTCAAACTTCATCGTGACCGTGCCGGTGTTTTCGAACTCGATTTCACGGAGCCTCGGCCGGATCGTGCCAAGACCTTCGACCTGTTCCGCCTCCAAGCGCCAACGGCCGAACAAAAGCTCCCGTGGCGCGGGCGGTGCATCAGACTTCAACGCGGACAGGCTGTATGAGGGATCGACCTTCACGGAAGTGGTATCGAGGAATCCCTTTCCCAGGACGTACGTGTCCATGTAGACGAGCAGGTGGTTCCGGGCGCGGACCCCGGTGGACGCATCGAAATAGGGCCCCCCGCTCCACGCGGCGCCGGGTGTGTACTCGGCGAAGGCGGCGTGCAGGGCGTTCGAGTCGCCCATCTCGGCCATTCCTTCAACCACGTTTTTGGCGTATTCGCCGAGGCCGGCGGTAACGGTGAAGCCATAGCTGTAAGCCCAGGTGCCGAAACGCCCGGCTCCGCCACGCTCCGCGACGGCTTTCTCGACTTTCTTGAGGATGGCCGTGAAGTCGCCGGCATCCCGGCTCAGGTCGAGTCCGAGCGCCCCCGGGTAGCCCGCGCGCGGCGAAGGCAGGTCCGGCTCTATGAAGAGTCCGCCGTGTTCGAGCAATTGCCGGATCAGGGGTTCGATATGGGCGTCGCTCGTGCTGAAGAACGCGGTGTCCTTGCCGTACTTTTCGACCCACCGCGGCGCTACGTCCAGCAGGTATCGCTGCGCCCCGTAGATGCCGAGGTCGGAAAGGGGGTCGGGCACGTTCTCGACGACGAACGCGAGGCCGAGCTCGGCGCAGGCCGCTTCCATGACCTTGCGGCGGAAGGCCAGCGTTTCGTACGACATGTGGCGGGGGAACGAGATGTGGACGAAGGTCTGGGCTCCGAGTTCCTTGGCTGCATGGACGATCGCGTACCCGCGATTGATGAAATCGAGGCTGACCACGATATCGGCGACCTGGTCGATGAAGAGCGGATCATCGTGGGGTTCCCCGGCCAACAGCAGGATGTCGGGCCGAATTTCGCGGACGCGACTGAACGCCGTCGCCGTTCCGGGAATGGCCTGATTCACGACGATGGCCTTCATGCGCGGATCGTCGGCGAGCGCGATGATCTCGCCAATGTAGACTTCCTGCCACTCCATGAAGTTGTCCGGATAGGTGATGTGCTTGATCATGCCGCCGTCGGAGGCCTTGCCGTAGCGCCGGATCAATTCTTCCGCGCCGCGCAGTTCCTCCTCCGAGAAGGCCATCCCACCGGTAACCACTCCGATGTGGAAAGGCGTCTCGGCATGCAGGGTGCTGACCGCGAGCGCGAGAACGAGAACGAGCGCGGATGCCTTTTTCATGGAGACCTCTGCTCAGAACAGGACGCGGATGGCGGGGACGAACGAAAAGTCCCGGGTTCCGTAGAGTAGATATGAGCCCAGGGATGTGTATTCCTCGTTCTCGTCCTTGATGGCCGGGAAGAGACCGAGCGCGAAATCCGCCCCGACGAAGACCCGCACCTTGCCCGCGGGGAAGAGGAAGCCCAGGGTGCCGCCGGCGCCGATCGTACCGCTCGAGTAGAGGAGGCTGTCCATGCCGTCGACCGCTTGATCCTTCGAGTCGATCGAGCGCATCTGGGCGGACGCGCCGCCACCGAGGAGGAGCTGGCCGCTTCCCATGGGAATAAAGCCGCAGGGACCGGCGATCAGGGTGACGTTGAAGCCGCCCGCGGAGAAGCTATCCTCCGAGATTGTGCCGGATAGGGCGGCGCTCGCATCGAAGGTCAGGAACATGCCGAATTTGTCCAGCGGGTAGAATCCGAAGGAAGCGCCGAGGCCCTTCGACTCGAAGCGGGTTCCTTTGATGGCGGGCAGGTCCTGGGCGGTGCCCGAGTGGAGCACGCCGATGACGCCGAAGCCTCTGAGCCCGGGTGCCTGGGCGGACAGGCTGCTGAGGGCGAATCCGACAAGCGCCGCTGCAATCAGCAAGCTGCGATGTTTCATGATGGTCTCCTTTTTTCGGCTGAAGCCGAGTGCAATGCGCAGATCATACCACAGCGATCCCGGCGTTAAAGGAGCCTTGCCTGCCGGAGCTCGATCCTTGTGGTCCTGTCCGCTGTGTGGGAGCGATGGTGCGGGGGCGTCCATCCGCTGGCGGGTGATGATGATGAGGCACTCTGACGCGCCATGGATTTGCGTTGACCGGAGCTGGCATCTGCGCTAGGGTTCCCCTCCCGCGAGGCGTTCCCGGCGGAACGCCTGCAACCCATGGTGGACGGTGACACATGAAGCTCTGTATTTACGGATGCGGTTCGATGGGAACCATTCTCGGCGCATTTCTGTCGAGGGCCGGGCACAAGGTCGACCTGGTCGACTCGTACGCGGAACATGTCGAGGCGCTGAACCGCGATGGCGCCCGGGTAGTGGGCGCCGCCGAGTTCTCGACGCCGGTCCGGGCTCTGTCCCCAGACTGTATGGATGGCGGGTACGATGTCGTGTTCCTGATGACCAAGCAGCACGAAAACCGGACTGTCGCCGGGAAGCTCGCGGGACGGCTTGCGCCTGGCGGCGTCGTCTGCACCATGCAGAACGGCCTGCCCGAACGCGCGCTCGCCGAGGTGCTCGGTTCCGACCGGGTTGCAGGCTGCGCGCTCGGCTGGGGCGCCACGTTCCGCGGGCCTGGCGTATCGGAGCTCACGTCGGAACCCGACGCGCTGACCTTTCATCTCGGAAGCGAAGGCGTTCCCGCCGAGAAGCTCGAGGATATCGCCGGAGTGCTCCGGTCGATGGGCGAGGTCCGCGTCGAGCCGAACTTCATGGGCGCCCGTTGGTCGAAGCTCCTGATCAACGCGGCCCTGAGCGGCATGTCGGCCGTGCTCGGCTCGACCTTCGGCGAGGCGGTCGCGAACCCGCGGAGCCGCGTCTTCGTCCAGCGGCTGATAAAGGAATGCATCGACGTCGCCAAGGCCGGAGGCATCCGGATCGAGCCCGTCCAGGGCAAGGACGTCGCGCGGCTTTTCGACTACCGCGGACCGGTGAAGCGCGCCTTCGGCTTCCTCCTGCTGCCGTTCGCCATCCGGAAGCACCGTTCGCTCCGGGCCAGCATGCTGCAGGATCTCGAAAAGGGGCGACCCTGCGAGATCGACGCCATCAACGGCGCCGTATGCGCCGAGGGCCGACGGCTCGGCGTTGCGACGCCGGTGAACGATCGCGTTGTGGCGATCATCCGTTCGATAGAGGCGGGCGAGCGCGGCCCCGCCTGGGCGAACCTGGAGTTGTTCGGCAGGACGATCGCGACCGCGGGGAAATGAAATCCGGCCGCGCGGCCGCCTCGAAGGACGACCGCGCGGCCGGTTGCGCGAACTGAGCGCGCCGTCGCGGGAGCGACGGCGACGACCCGGACTCTTACTCTTCCACCTTCACCCAAGTGACGCTGTTGTAGTAGACGGGGCGGAACGCGGGAACGAGGTTGTCTGCCACCCGGTCGACCAGCGCCTCGGCGGCCGCGGTGAAGTCGTAGCTCCTGAAGAAGGTTGAGAAGGCCGCGGCGTCCTTGTTTTTCACGGGAACGTACTCGAAGGCTCCCTCGACGTACGCGAGCGGAAGCGCTTGCTCGGTTTTTTCCGTCATGAGTACATCGCCGGTCCTCGCGTCGACGAGCGAGAATTCCACGTAGGCCTTGTACGTCAGGTAATAGTCGCCCATGGCGGGCTTCCGGTCCAGGATTCCGAAGGAGCTCGTGTTGTAGCCGTAGTCCGCCAGGATCTCGAGAATTTCGCTGCGGATGTCGACGGAGACCGCGAGCCGGTAATCCGAGTTCACCGGACTGGGCGACGCGGAGAAAATCGGCGCGAGCGGCGCGCTTGCCTCGTCGACGGTGGCGGCGTAGGGGGTGACGGTGTAGTCGTAGGTGATCTTCCGCGAAGAATACTCGCCGGCGTCAGGATACGCGCGGTTGATCGGCAGGCGGAGGTCGGCCGCGCCGGTGATGCCTGCCAGCAGGCGCTCCGAGAGCCGCACGCCGAGCGCGCGGGCGTCGACTCCGGATTTTTTGAAGATGTTGGTGTCGAGAACCCCGACCTCGCCGAGGTCCCAATCGTCGTCCGTCTCGAGGTAGCGTCCGCCCAGCTCGATGGTCTGGGTCGAGTCTCCCGCGGTGACGGTCACCGAGACTCCGCGCAAATCGAATTCTGAGCGCGATGAGGACAGGGTGATATCGGCGCGCTCGATGGCGAGCGTGGAGCCCGCGGCGACTCCTCCGAGGGGCGGCTCGTACAGGGTGGAAACGCTCTGCCGCTGCATGCCCGCGCATGAGGCGAGGGCCGCCGCCGCGACGATCGCCATCCCGATTTTCAGTACTGGCTTCATTCTGGAATCTCCTTGGGCTCCGGGCTGTCCCGGGCCGGCATCCAAGGTAGCACGCGGACCGGCGCAAACCAATCGGAACAAATCCTGTACGCGCGAGGCGGGGCTCGGGTAGAATCGGCGCATGCTCATCGACGGCATCCGGCATCGAACCATACGCGTCGCGGCGGACGGCGCCTCGGTCGAGCTCATCGACCAGCGCGCGCTGCCGTTCGAGGTGCGCTTCGAAACAGTCCATACGCACCGAGACATGGCGGCGGCCATACGCGACATGCATCTCCGCGGCGCGCCGCTCATCGGCGCGGCGGCCGCTTACGGCGCGTGGCTCGCCTGCCTCGAATCCGAAGCTCTGTCCCCGCCCCGCTTCGCGTCGGCCCTCGAGTCGGCCTTCGCGACGCTTGAGGCGGCCCGGCCTACGGCGGTCAACCTGCGCTGGGCGCTCGAGCGGCAACGCGCCGCCGTCGCGTCGGCGGACAACCCCGCCGACGCCTCACGACGCGCCCTCGAGGAAGCGAACGAAATCGCCGACGGCGACGTGGCCATCAACGCGGCGCTCGGCCGTCACGGCGCCGACCTGGTCGAGCGCATCCGCGCGGAACGCGGACTCGACGCGGTGCGCGTCCTGACCCACTGCAACGCCGGATGGCTCGCCACGGTCGACCGCGGCACGGTCACGGCCGTTCTGTACGAGCTCCATGAACGTGGCGTGCCGCTCCACGTCTGGGTCGACGAGACGCGCCCCCGCAACCAGGGCGCGCTCACGTCCTGGGAGCTGACCCAGAACGGCGTCCCGAACACTGTGGTATGCGACAATTCCGGCGGCCACCTCATGCGCCGCGGCGAGGTCGATCTGGTCCTCGTCGGCACCGACCGCACGACGTGGAACGGCGACGTGGCCAACAAGATCGGCACCTACCTCAAGGCCCTCGCCGCCCGCGACAACGGCCTTCCCTTTTTCGTCGCCCTGCCTTCTCCGAGCTTCGATCCGACCCTGCCCGACGGCGACGCGATTCCAATCGAGGAGCGCTCGCCCGACGAGGTGCTCTCCGTCCGCGGCAGGGACGCATCGGGACACGCGGGCTTCGCGTCGCCCTACGCGCCGGGAACGCGCGCGTTCAATCCCGGTTTCGACGTAACGCCCGCTCGGCTCGTCACGGGCTATATCACGGAACGGGGCGTCTTCGATGCGGAGCGCCTCGCCCAAGCTCTGTCCCCGGCCCCGAAATCCGGAGTCAAGTGATGGAGGATGATCGGGGGAAAGGCAACTCGGCCGCCGCGCCGACCGGGGCGGAGGGCGTCATCAAATTCACCGTCGGAAGACACACGCGCACGGACGCCGTTCCCGACGCGGAGTGGGCCGACCTTGAAAGCTGGCGCTCGCGGCTCCGGCGGCGCGGCCTTGTCGGGCATGACGAGGCCGCCGGGCTCGGCTACGGCAACATCTCCGTCCGCCGGGCGGCGGGCGGCTTCGTCATCACGGGCACGCAAACGGGTCGGCTCGAACGCCTCGACGGGCTGGGCTACGTCATCGTCGACGCGTGGGATTTCGGACGGAATAGCGTGGAATGCACGGGACCGATACTGCCCTCCAGCGAGGCCTTGAGCCACGCCGCCTTCTACGCGGCGAAGGCGGCCATCGGAGCGGTCGTCCACGCGCATTCGCGTTCCCTCTGGCGCCGCATGCTCGACTCAGGCGATCCTTCAACCCCCGCGGACGTGCCGTACGGCAGCGTCGCGTTGTATACTCGGCTTGGGGAACTGGCGCGCGCCCGGGAGGCTCTGCCTTTCCTCGTCGTGCTCGCGGGGCACGAGGACGGCGTCTTCGCCGTTGGCGGCAGCCTGGCCGATGCCTGCGGGGCGCTTTTCGCCCGCGTCGAACGGGAGGACTGATGACGAAGATCGGCATTATCGGCGGTTCGGGCCTCGAGGATCCGCGCATCCTCGACCACGCCGTCGAGCGCGCGGTTTCGACCCGTTTCGGCGCGCCGTCCTCCACGCTCGCCGAGGGGACGATCGGCGGCGTACCCGTGGTCATACTCTCGCGCCATGACCGCGACCACCACATCGCGCCGACTGGCATCCCGAACCGCGCCAACCTCCAGGCCCTCATGGACGCGGGTTGTACGCACGTCATAGCAAGCACCGCGGCCGGATCGCTCCGCGAGGAGATCGGCCGCGGCGACTTCGTAGTCCTCGACCAGTTCATCGACTTCACGCGCCGCCGCGAGCTCACCGTGTTCGACGACTTCCGCGACGGCATGCATCACGTCGGCATGGCAGATCCCTTCGACGCGACGCTCCGCCGGATCCTGGCCGATGAGGCAGAGCGTCTCGGCATCAGGACGCACCGGACCGGCACCGTCGTCACCATAGAGGGACCGCGCTTCTCGACTCGCGCGGAGTCGCGAATGTTCCGCGCCTGGGGCGCCGACGTCATCAACATGAGCACCGCCCCCGAGTGCATCGTCGCGAACGAGCTCGGCCTGCCTTACGCGGCGGTCGCCATGGCCACCGATTACGATTGCTGGAAGGAGGACGAAGCGCCGGTCAGCTGGCAGGCGGTCCTCGAGATCTTCAAGTCGAACGCCGAGCGCATGACCTCGTTGCTGGCCGCGGCGGTCAGGGCTGTCGACGCCGGGCGCTGAACCGCGGCCGGAAGGCAAAGGAGGAGACGATGGATACGGACACCCCGGGAACCGAAGGTTCCGGGAACGCCGCGCGAGCGACGCGCCCCTCGCGCGGGCCGCGCCACGGCGGCGATGGCCTCGCGAAGTCCGCGCGCCGTGTCCGGCGGACCCTCCTCGTCGTCCTGGTCTCCGCGCTTGCGGGCCTCGCCGCGGGCTTCGGCATCGTGGCGCTGGCGAACGCGGATCGGGCGGCCAGGGTCGAGGACGTCGCCGTGTTCGTCGCGGGAACCGCCGAGGCAGGCAAGCTCGTGCTGGCGGAAACCCGCGGCGTCTGGGAGGGCACGCGCCGGGTGCCGGCCAGCGTGCTCGGCATCCGCTCCGACTGGCAGGCCCGCTTCCGCGCTGGGTACCTGGTGCGCTGGTATGTGGACTTCCTCGAGGACGGTCCGCCGCGCGTCAGCTACGCGGACCATGTCGCCCTGGTGGAGGTGCCCCGCCTCCGGGCCGACCGCGC
The DNA here is from genome assembly GCA_016926955.1 of Spirochaetales bacterium. GTDB lineage: Bacteria > Spirochaetota > Spirochaetia > Treponematales > UBA12059 > JAFGNN01. Next base: position 80,070 of record JAFGNN010000030.1, read on the forward strand.
CGAATTCCTTCCGGAAACCTTCGCAATCCTCTCCGAGGACCGCTCGATGCTCGTGGACGAGGAGAAGGCCAAGATGGAGCTCGTGCGCGGCATCGGCGCCGAGCTCGCTTCCGTGGTGCCGCACCTCGACACCGGCGCCTCGCCCCGGGCGACGGCCATGGCTTCGCTCGCTCGCCTCGTCCGGGACGCGTTCGTCGCGGCCGGCTTCCGCGTCGACCACGTGTCCGTCCGCTTCGTCGACTGAACCCGGACGGGAACTTTCCCGCTGGCCGTGTTTTCCGTATATTCGGATGAAACGGAGGCAGTCATGAAATCGAACATGGGGACTCTCGATCGCGTCATCCGGATCGCCCTGGCCGCGCTCTTCGCCGTGCTGATCGCAACGGGAGTCGTCGTCGGGACCGGCGCCTGGATCCTCGGCGTGCTCGGGGCGGTGTTCCTCGTCACGGGCGTAATCGCCTTCTGCCCGCTCTACCTGCCCTTCGGCATCAGTACCCGGGGAAAGAAGTAGCGAAGCAAGTACGGTTGCGCCCGCCGTCAGCGACGGGCGCCCGCCTCGACCCCGGTTGCGGGGGCGCGGCCCTCGCGGATCGGTGATGGTCGAGGGCCAGGGCCACGCTCCTTGCCGTCGCACAACGTGCGCATATACTTTTCGGACATGACCCCAGCGGAGTTCTCACGCATTGGCCCGAAGCGGAATCCGCCGCGTCCTTCGCGACCACGTCTCTCGCCGCTCTCGCGCTCGTCGCGCCACACGCTCGCCCTGGCCCTCGCGCTCGCTTTCTCGTTCGGCGGCCCGGCATTCGCCCAAACCGAAGGGCCCGAAGGTTTTTCCCTCGTCGAGGGACATTCGGCGGTCATGCTCCTCATCGAGCCCGAGTCCGGGAATATCGTGGCGGCCAACGCGGCCGCCGACCGGTTTTACGGCTATCGGCCCGGCGAACTCGAGACGATGAACATCAAGGACGTAAACGCTTTCGAGCCCGATGCGGTGGACGGGGAACGGAGTCGCGCCGCGGACGAGCAGCGCTCGTATTTCATCTTTCCGCACCGGCATTCCGACGGATCGGTGCACGCCGTCGAAGTCTATTCCTCCCCGGTAAGTACCTCGGAAGGCGATCTGCTGCTCTCGATAATCCACGACATCACAGGCAAGGCGCTTGCGCCGGACGACGTCGCGGAATACCAGGCGCGCCTCACTGCGCTCGCCGAGACGCGGGCCAACCAGCTGTCCCGCGCTCGGGGCGTCGTCGCCTTCGTGGCGGCGGCTCTGGCCGTGGCCATCGTCGCGGCTGTTGCGCTCGCCCACTCGGTCTCGGTGAGGAGGCGGGCGACCCTCCATGCGGAGGCGGCTCTCGCCGAGCGCACGAACCTCTACCGGGAACTCCAGCACCGCGTCAAGAATTCGCTGTCGACCATCGCGGCCCTGGTCGGCATCGAGACCTCGCGCGCCGCGGGCGAGGAGGCGCGGACGGCTCTGTCGGCCATCGGCGCGCGGATCGGCACGGTCGCTTCGCTTTACCGCATCCTCCATGAAAGCGGGAGCATCGGCGAGGTGGACGCGGCCCGCTATCTCGATGCCGTGGCGCGCTCCGCCCATGACGCGTGCGGCACTTCGTGCGCGGATATCGAGCTCGTCCTCGACCTGGCTCCCGTACCCCTCGATGCCCGGCAGGCGTCGGCGGTCGGCCTGGTGCTCAACGAGTTGCTGACCAACGCGTACAAGCACGCGTTCGCGGCGGGAGCCTCGGGCTCGATCATGGTACGCTTCGGCGATTCCGCGTCCGGGCGGCGGGAGCTCGCGGTCCTCACTGACGGCAAGCCCTTCCCTCCGGATTTCGATCCGGCGGCAGCGTCCGGCTTCGGGCTCCGCATGGTCGGCGAACTCGCGCGCCAGCTCCACGGCGAGCTGGCCCTGGCCGACGGCCCCGCTCCGGGGTTCGTCCTGAGGTATTCCGCATGAGCATCGCCCTGGACACCCTGCTTTCGCGCCGCTCGGTGCGCTCCTTCGACGGCCGGCCGCTCGAAGCGGCGGACCGGGACGCGCTCGAGGCCGTTTTTGCCGAGGCTCGTCCGGGTCCGTTCGGCGGCAGGCCAAGGATCCGCTTGCTCGACGCGGCGCAGGCCGGCCTCGCGGACGCGGACCGTGCGCCGGCGCGCATCGGCGCCTACGGAGTGGTCTCCGGGGCCCGCGCCTGGCTGGTCGGCGCCATCGCGAACGCTCCCGACGCCTGCTCAGATTTCGGCTATGTCTTCGAAGGCATCGTGCTGTCGGCGGCGGGACGGGGGCTCGGCACCTGCTGGCTCGGCGGCACCTTCTCGCGCGGGGCCGCGGCGCGGGCCGTCGGGCTCGCGGAGCGCGAACTCCTTCCCGCCGTCTCCCCCGTCGGGTATCCCGCGGACCGGCGCACCCTCGTCGACGCCGCGTTCCGTCTCGGGGCCGGATCCGACGGGCGCAAGCCGTGGCGCGAGCTGTTCTTCGACGGCCAACCCGGCCGGCCCTTGCCCGCGTCCGGGCTCGGCGACTGGGCCGGCATTTTCGAGGCGGTCAGGCGCGCGCCCTCGGCCTCGAACCGGCAGCCCTGGCGCCTGGTGCGCGACGCTCCGGGCAGGGTCCGGCTGCTCTTCGCGGAAAACCGCGCCTACAACCGGGCGCTCGATCCCGTGCGCGTTCAGGAGCTCGACCTCGGCATCGCGATGCGACACATCGCCGAAGCGTGCGCCGCCACGGGCAGGACCGGCGCCTGGTCACGCCTGCCCGAGGACGCCATAAAACCCGCCGCGCCGTTCGCCTACCACGCCACCTGGCTCGGAGACGCCTAGCCGCAAAGTGTGGCCGTGTTTTCGGGATGCCGGAGATCGGGGATTCCGGGGGAAAGGCAACTCGTCCGCCTCCGCCCGCCCTCGCGCCGCGTCATCGCTCGCACCGGGAAGCTCGCTTTGCCCGCCCGCCGCATCGACGGCGGCCGGCCCTACGGTCGGGGCTGGAGCCGCCAGAGCCTGCCCGCCGGGCCGTCAGAAAGCAGGTACACCAGTCCGTCGGGCCCGACGCGCACGTCGCGGATGCGGCCGATATCGCCGTCGAGCAGGACCTCCTCGGCCACGACCCGGCGTCCGTCCAGGACCAGCCTGACGAGCTTCTGCCCGGCGAGCGAGCCCGCGAGCAGGTTCCCGCGCCAGGCGGGGAACGGGTCGCCCGAATAGAAGGCCAGGCCCGAGGGCGCGATGGACGGGGTCCAGTGCAGGATCGGGTCCGTCACGCCCGGAGCCGTAGCGCCGACGCCTACCTTCGCCCCCGAATATGCCACACCGTAGGTGGTCAGGTCCCACCCGTAATCCGCGCCGCGGAGTACGACGTTCACCTCGTCGCCGCCCTTGGGGCCGTGCTCGGTCAGCCAGGGCAGGCCGTCCGCGGGGTTGATGGCGAGTCCCTGCGCGTTCCGGTGGCCGAGCGACCAGACGGCCGGCGCGTCGCCGGAACCGCCAGCGAAGGGATTGTCAGCAGGGACGGAGCCGTCGTCGCGGAGCCGGATCACCTTGCCCTGGCCGTCGGCAGGATCACGCGCGCGCTTGCCGTCACCGCGCTCACCGGTGGTGACGAACAGGTAGCCCGCCGCGTCGAACGCGAGGCGCGAACCGAAATGGACGCCAGCCCCCGTCTTTTTCGAAGCGCGCCAGATGACGCGACCCTCGACGAGGGCCGGCACCGCGCCGGGACGCTCCTCGAGCCTCGCGCGGTATACGGCGGTCGAGGCTCCGCCGGCTCCGGGCTCGGCGAAGGAGAGGTACACGAGTCGGTTCTCCGAAAACCGCGGGTGGAGCGCGACGTCGAGCAGCCCCCCCTGTCCGGCCGCCGCGACCTTCGGCGGGCCGGCAACGGGGACAGAGCTCGAGCCGTCGACCAGCAGGAGCCTGCCTCCGCGCTCGGTGACCAGCGCGCGACCGTCCGGGAGGAAGGCCAGCGCCCAGGGATTGGAAAAGGCGACGGGGAATTCCGCGAGTACGAAAGGTACCTCGGCACCCGGCCTGGACTCAGCCACGATTCGGGGCTCGTCCAGTCGTACGGAATCGGCCCGGGCTGGCCATTGGACGGCAGACAGGAACAAGGTGGCGACGAGGAGCTGACGCCAGGCATTGCGATACCGAACATTCGTATTCATGACTGTAAATATAATCAAAATTGAGTCGAGGGCATACCTTTGGCGGCGGACCGGCGCGACGGGTTCCCTGCCGATCGCGGTCTTGTCTTCCGTTCCGGGTCCGGGAGCCGCTCCACATCCGCCTCAGGTCACCCTCGTCCGATAAGGAAGACGCCGACGCAGACCAGCGCGACGCCGATCGCCTTGTTGAGGGTCAAAGGTTCGCCGAGGAAGATCGCCGAGGCGCCGACGATGAGCACGTAGGAGGCGCTCGCCGACGGGGCCGCGACGCTCAGGGGTAGTAGCTTCAGGGCGTTCAGCCAGAAGAAGAGGCTGGCGGTGTAGAAGAACGCGCCTGCGAGGATGAACGGATTGCCGACGACGCCGCGCAGGCTCAGGACGGATCCGGTCGGAACGCCCTTCTTGAGCAGAATCTGGCCGCAGACCGTGAAGCTCACGGTCGCGAGGAGATACAAGCCGCCCTTGCCGCCGAACGCCATCCAAGCCTCCTCGCGATTCCGCGTCATCGACCGTGTCGGGCGGAGACGCGTCGCATCCTTGGGGGCATGGTGACGCGCTCGCGGCGAGGGCGCAAGCCCCGGAAGCGCTTTGCTCGGGCCGGCGGCTTCCCTTGACCCCGGTCCGGCGGAGGGCTAGGCTGGGCGGCCATGCGATTCATCCATGCCTCAGACCTCCATTTGGGAAGGACGCTCCGCGAACGCCCGCTCCGCGACGAGCAGGCCGCCATGCTGGATGCCTTATCCGCGGCTGCCCGGGATGCGACGGTGGCAGCGCTCGTGATCGCGGGCGACATATATGACCGGGGCGTGCCTCCGCCTGAAGCTGTCGCCTTGCTGGACGGCTTCCTGGCGGGCCTCAGGATCGATCGCCCCGATCTGGTGATCATCGCTATCCCGGGCAACCATGATTCGGCCGCCCGGCTCTCCTTCGGCGCCCGGCTCTTCGAGGGTGCGGGCGTACATATCAGGACTGACGCGGAATCGTGCGTCCTGCCCGTCGTTGTAGAGCGCGACGGGGAACGGGCCGCGTTCTGGCCCCTGCCCTTCCTGACGCCGGGTTGTCTGCCGCCGGATTTCGGGCGGCAGGCTCCGGAGGGACGCGCCGGAGCGGCGCTCGGGGAGCTCGATTTCGGCGAGGCTCCGCCCGAACGGCTGCGTTCGCAGGAGGACCTGTGCGCCACGGCAGTCTCCGCGATCGTTCGAAGGCTCGAGCCGGGCAGGTCCAACATCCTGGTCGCCCACCTGTTCGCCCGTGGCGGGGCCGCGAGCGAATCGGAGCGCGCCTTCGTCGGAGCCGCGGAGCAGGTGGACGCGGGACTTTTCGACGCGTTCGATTATGCGGCCCTCGGCCATCTGCACCGCCCGCAGGCGGCCGGCGCGAAAGGACGCTATTCCGGGGCGCCCTTGGCCTACTCGTTCGACGAGTCCGGACAGGAGCGGGGTTTCCTGGTCGTGGATGTCGAACCACTCGCGCCCGCGAAGGTCCAGTTCGTCCCTGTCGTCCCGATCCGGGCCCTCAGGCGCATCGTCGGAACGTGGGACGAGATCATGTCCGCGGCCGCGCGGGACCAGAATCCCGACGATTTCATCGAAGCGGTGATCGAGGATCCGGCGCCGGTTCTGAATCCGGTGGAACGCCTGCGAGAGCGTTTGCCGAACCTTCTCTCCGTTCGGCAGGCGGCCTTCGAGTCGTCGGGGGGCGATGCCTCGGCGGGCCCCGTCCGGATGGAGCGCGCAGACGCCGCGGGCGTGCTTGACGATTTCCGGGCCTTCCACCGCGAGGTTCTTGGGACGGAAGTGGAAGCCGATGCGCTCGCGTTGATGACCGGCTTGGTCGAGGAGGCGGAGCGTGCGGCCCGTCAGGCTTAAGCTCGAGAATTTCGGACCTTACCGCGCCCCGGCCGAAGTCGACTTCGAAAAGCTCGGCGGCTTGTTCCTGGTGCACGGAAAGACCGGATCCGGAAAGACCACCCTGTTCGACGCCATGACTTACGCGCTCTACGGCAAGGCGCCCGGGGCGCGGAGCAGCCTCGAAAGCCAGCTTGCCTCCCATTGGGCCGAACCCGGAGAGGCGTCGAGCGTTTCGTTCGAATTCATCGTCGGGGGACGGCGTTACCTGGCCGAAAGGAATCCGCCGTCGCGACGGGTAAAGCGCAACGGCGAGATGGATTTGACGCCGCCATCCGCGACGCTTTCGAGATTCGAGGACGGGGGATGGAAGCCGATCGCGTCCAAGGTTTCCGAAGCCGGCGCCGCGGCCGCCGGGCTGCTCGGCCTGAGCGCCGATGAATTCTCGAAGGTCGTGCTCTTGCCGCAGGGAGAATTCCAGCGCTTCCTCGAGATGGGCAGCAAGGATCGCACCGCCGTGCTCGAGAAGCTGTTTCCCGTGGACCTGCACGAAACCACGACGAGCTTGGCGCGAGAAAAGGCAAAGGCGGCAGAGGAAGCCGCCGGGCTGGTCGGCGCGGCGTTGGCGAGAATCGCCGCGGAGGAACCGGAGGAAGGTGCCGAGGAGGCGCTCGCGACGCTTCGAGGCAGACTCGAACAGGCAGAAATCGGACGCCAGGCCGCCGCGGCGGAGGCGACCTTGCTCGCGCTCGCGCTCGAGGCGGCTCGCGCGAAGAGCGAGGCTCTCAAACGGGCCTCTGACGCACGCACAAGGTTGGAGGCACTCGAAGCCGCCTCCGCTGAAATGGACGCGCTCGCGACCCGCCTTCAAGCCGCGCGGCGGGCCGCGGAAGCGGCGCCCGAGATCGCCGAGGCGCGGAGGAGCGCCGAAGAATCCGCTGCCGCCGAAGCACGTTTGGCGGGGCTTCGCGACGAAGCCCTCGCGGTCCAGTCGAACGAGGACGCCATCGCGGAGAGGCTTGCGGAATCCGCCAGGCTCGTGGAGCGGATCGCGGTTATTGACGGCGACATGGGCTCCATCGCGGCGGCGCTCGAAGCCTGGGACAGAGCGGCGCACCTGTCGGAACGGCGCCTGATGTCCGAGCGGCGGCTCAAGGCGGCCCAGGCACAGGCGGAATCGCGCGGCCACGCGCTCGTGTCCGCGGAGGACAGGCTCGCGACGCTCGCCGTTCCGGACGGAGAGGACGAGCGCCGGCAGTCGGCTTCCGAGGCGGCGCGGGCCGCGTACGAGGCCGCGCGCGACGCGAAGTTGCGCGCCGACGCGCTCGAGGCGGATCGGGTCGCTCTCGGCAGGGCCGTCGAAGCTTTGGCCAAGGCCGAAGCCGAGCGGTCGGAATCCCGCGATCGGCTGGCCGGACTCGATGCCCGCATCCAGGAAGCCGTCGCGCTCCGCGACGCCTCGGCGGCCGCGTTGCTCGCAGCGGGCTTGAGCTCCGGTTCGCCATGCCCCGTATGCGGATCGACCGATCATCCTGCCCCTGCCAGACCGCTCGAAACGACGACGATCGACTCCGCTTCCTTCCGGGTGCTCGAAGCAGAGCGACGCGTGGCGATGGAACGCCATTCGAGGGCCGCGGCAGAGCTTGACTCGCTCAAAGCCGCTGTCGAGAGGGGGAGGGCCGCCCTGGAGGAACGGGAAGGGCTCGACCCTGCCGCGGCCAGGGCTGCCTTCGAGGCGGCCGGGCGCGACGACGAGGCCGCCGCCGCTTCGCTCCGCGAACTCGCGTCGCTCCGGCGGCGTCGCGACGAGGCGTCGGTATCCGTCGAGGCCGCCCGCTCCGAACTGAAAGCGGCGAACGACAATCTCGCCGTCGAGCGCGAGACCTACGCCCGGCTGGACGCGGAAGCCGCCGAAAACGCGAAGGCGGCAGGGACGTTAGACCCTCGCCCGCGTCTTGAGGCGCTCCGGAAGGAGCGAGCCGACGCGGAGTCTCGCCGCGCAGGGCTGGAGGCGGAACGGGTAGCCCATATCGAGAAACGATCGCGGGTGGCCAGCGCCATCGAGGAGACGCTCGCCCGTACCGAAGCACTGCGCCAGCAGGCGGTCCGGGCGGCCGAGCGCCGGGATGCGGCGCTTGAGCGCTGCGGCTTCGACGGCGAAACGGCCGTCCTCGAGGCTTTCCTTCCGCCGGAAGGCATCCTGGCCCTGGAAAAGCGACGGAGCGCCTGGGATAGGGATCTGGCCGCGGCGCGCGCCGCCCTGGAGGAGGCACTCCGGTCGGCACAGGGTCCGATTCCGGACAGCGATGAAATCGCTGTCCGGCTCAGGGACGCTGAGGAACGCCGGGTCGCCGCGGAGCTCGCGAGGGACGCCGCGCGTGACGAGGTGTTCCGCCTGCGGGCGCTCGTCGACGACCGGGCTCGACTTGAAGCCGAGCGGCAGGACCTCGACGCGCGACACGCCAGGCTCTCCAGCCTTTCCCAGCTGCTTTCCGGGACAATCAACCAACGGAGGCTGCCGTTCAAGAATTTCGCGCTCGGGGCATGGTTCCGCGCCGTGGTCGATCGCGCGAACCTCCGGCTCAGGGAGATGTCCGGGGGCCGCTACAGCCTCGCGGTGGAGGATCAGGGGGGGCGCGGGTTCGGCGGACTCGATCTGGCCGTCCGGGATGCCTATACCGGTACCTCGCGCGCGACCGGCACCCTGTCCGGCGGCGAACGGTTCCTCGCCTCGGTCTCGCTCGCCCTCGGTCTCGCGGACGCGATCCGGGAACGTTCGGGCGGCGCCGCGCTCGAGGCGGTGTTCATCGACGAAGGCTTCGGATCGTTGGACGAGGAAGCGCTCGACCGGGCCATCGCCGCGCTCGAGTCCATCAGGGGAGCGCGCATGATCGGCATCGTGTCCCATGTCGCGGCCTTGCGGTCGCGCGTGCCGTCGCGGATAGAGGTGCTTCGGGAGCGGGAGGGCTCCAGGATCGTCCTGGCCGAGGGTTTGGAGGAAGAATAGAGCGAAGGCCGAGCCGCGGCATTCCCGTCGACGGAGCTCCGGCTTCTGACCGGTCAGGCCTGGTCGAGGAAACGGCGTGAAACCAGTATCTCGTGGCCCTCGAACGCTGCGGCGGGCAGGAAGATGTCGGAGAGCTGCGGCAGAAGGGCATCCGCGCAGGAGAGCGACAAGGTTATGCGTCCGTCATGGCCGCCGCGGTTTGCCAGGTGGAAGATGAAATTCACGTCTTCAGAGACGACCGTGCCGGTCGATCCCGGCGGACGCCAGGGCGCCCTGCCCGCGTGGAAGGCGAAGCGGAACGTGAGCGGTACTTCCAGCTTGAAGACTTCGTAGCCTACGAGGGCGCGGTCGAGCAGCAATTCGAAGGCGGCCAGCACGGGAGAATCCGAAAGGTCCCGCGGGGGAAACACGAGGAGCAGGCCGTGCGAATCCAGGATCCAGGCTTTGCCGTCGATGCCCTCCGCTATCTCGGCCATGTGGGCCGCGAAGGCTTCCTTGAGCTTTGCCAGGCGCTTTTCCCCGATCGCCTCGCGAAGGCGCTCGGCCTCCCCGATCGCGGCGTGGCAAAACAGGAAGTCGTATTCCTTGCCCTCGCGGAGCTTGGCCCAGCCCGGGAAGCTCCGCGCTTGCTCCGGTTCAGGAACCTCGTCATCACGATGAGCCCTCGCCAGCGCGCAGCGCAGCCTCGTTTCGCTCGCCGGCAGCACGCCCGGGCCGAGGTAGTCGCCCGCGCCGGCGAAGAAGAGGGCGGCCGGATCCTCGATTGCCCCGTCCGGATCGAGGACGCCCCACGCGACGCCGGGTTTCCCCGCGATCCAGGCGACGGCCTCGTGGAGCGCCCCCTTTTCGACGCCGCGGGCGTCCAGGTACACGAAGCGGTCGGCCCGACGCTCGACCGTACGCTTGAGGCTGGAGATCGCCAGGGTCTCCACTTCCACCTTCGGCGGGAAGAGCTCCGCCCAATCGCAGGCGCCGGCGTAGCCGCCGTATATGACGATCCTCACGCGCCCTCCAGCTTGACGGTATAGCCGTAGACCGACCAGGCGTTCTTGGCTTCGATCGGCTTGAACCGTTCGAAGAGGACACGGTCGAGGGTCGGCGCGACCGCCGCGGAGATCACCAGCCAATCCGGCGGGGCGCAATGCTCCTCGAGTTCGACGGCTTCCTTGCAGGTTTCCTGCCTGCGGATTTCGACCTGGTCCTCGGAGAATCGGAGGGGGCCGGTATGGACGGCGGAACGGATTCGGAGCGCTTCCTCGAGCGGATTGTCGAAGCGGTTGTAGAGGAAAAGGTCGTGGAGCAAAGCCATGCCGGCCAGCGTGGCGGAAGTGGTCGCGTGGCCGAAGAGGAAGGCGGCGAGCGCTCCGTCCCCTTCCCAGGCCCAGATCCGGCCGCCGCGGTCCTCGACCGAACGGGTCAGCATCTCGCGAAGATCCGCGAACGCGCGGCGGACCTCCGTCGGCTTGTGGGTCCGTACCAGTCGGGAGTTCCGCGCGATGTCGATGCGGAGCAGCGAATAGCGCCGCTCCTCGCCCGGCAGGACCCGTCCCCAATTGGCGGTCCTGCGCATGCGCGGATCTTCCATGAACATCGAGGTGTGCTGGTCCCACGTGAATCCTTCGAGGCCGATCTGGTGGAACAGTTCCCGCAGCTGCGGGATCGGATAGCTGCGGCCCATGAAGCCGGATTTCTCGAGGCGTACAAAGAGCTCGATGAGTTCGAGGAAGCGGTCGCGGCGCAAGGCGTCGTCGACGATGACCTGGGCGGATATCTGCGGCGGGATCGGAACCGTGGCGGGAAAGCCGGTCGCTTCGTGGAGGTCGTAGCCCTGGAACAACTCCCTGGCAAGCTTGTGGTGCAGCTCGGGGGGCACCGATTCGAGGAGAGTTCGTCTGGACAGCTGGACCAGTTCCTTCCTGACTTTCATCCCGATGCGTTCCTGCCGGTGCGGCTTGAAGCCGCGCTCCGATCTTCCTTTCTCAATGATATGCGGCGGATGCCTTGCCCGCCAGCGCGGGCGCGTGAAAGACGAACGGGCCTGATTTTGCCGTGGCGCCGTTCACCCGTAGGAATGGAGGCCCGGCAACAGGTAATTGACCCCGAAAAAGGTGAAGAGGGCGCAGAGGAAGCCGGCAATCGCGAAAACCGCAGGCCATGAGTCCTTGCGCTTCCTGACGAGTCGAAGATGCAGGTAGGCGGTGTAAGTCAGCCAGGTCACCAAGGCCCAGGTCTCCTTCGGGTCCCAGCTCCACCAGCGTCCCCAGGCTTTTTCGGCCCAGATCGCGCCGAAAACGAGGGCCCCCGCGGTGAATAGCGGGTAGCCGAGGGCGATGGCGGTATACACGACGCGATCGAGCTCGACACGCCGGGCGGGGTCTTTCGCGAAGAGGAAGAGTATCGCGGCGACGAAGGATGCCACGAAAAACGCTTCGCCGACGAAGGCGAAGCCGACGTGGAGGACCAGCCAACCCGAACGCAGCGCGGGAATGGGCGGCAGGGCCTCAGTGGAGACGAGCGGCGACGACGCGATGGAAAGCATGACGATGGCGGCCAGTACGATGCCGAAACCGATGCCGGGCCTGTAGGCGGGTTTTCCGCGCAGCCGCCAGGCGAAAACCATGAATCCGAGCGCGGCGGCCCAGAACGACAGCGATTCCCAAATGCCCGTCAGCGCGATGAAGGATATCCGGATCGACCGGGCCGCGAGGGCGGCGACGAGGAGCGTCGATGCGACGAGCAGCATCCAGTGCGAGGCCGGATCCACGGCCCCGCGCCAGCGGAACAGCCAGGCGGCCTGCAGCGCGGCCGCGCACAGGAGCAGGGCGAACGCCAGGTTCGCAAGTGCGGCTCCGTCGGTCATGTGGCCTCCTTCAGCTTGCCGAGGAAAGTCCAGGCGCTGCCGATGGCGACGAGCGCGAGCGCCGCGAGCGAGAGCGGGTAGGCGGGGTCGGATACCGCGTCAATCCTCGTGGCCAGGGTACGACGGAGCCCGGAAACTTCGAGCCCGTCCAGCGCGCCGCCTGCGGGTATGCGCAGGGTGCGGGCCTCGCGGCCGGGTTCCGTCGCGCGTATCAGGGCGTGGCCGGGATCGGGGCCCTCGGGATTCTCGACGCCCAGAAAGACGCGCGTCGCCTGACCGAAGGCGAGCTCGTCGCCCCTCGAGAGGCTGCGTTCCGCGCCCGCGGCGTCGATGACGACCAGGCTCCACTCGTCGACGAAGGCGCTCAGGTAAAACCCCAGGCCCGCGTGGCGAAGGGGCTTGTTGACGCGGAGCTCGTAATCCCGGACCAGGGCCTCGCCGTCCCTGGACAGGTCCACGACCGCCACCCAGTCGTGAGGACGGCCGTCCGCGTAGGCTTCTTGGCGCATTTCCCGTAATGCGAGGACCGAGCCGTCGGGAAGGCGGGCTCCTTCGCCGGCTTCGATTGTCGCGGAGCGCTCCACGCGGCCGGACCAGGACCAGAGGCCGCCGACGACGAGGAGTACGAGGCCGAGGTGCAGGATGTCGGGGCCGAAGCGTTTTCCGTTTGCGGCGCGAAGCTGGCGGAGGAAACGGCGCGCGGCGCAGGTCGAGAGGTTGGCCAGGAAGATCAGGACCGGCACGAGGACGAAAAGGATCGTGGCGGGCGGGCGGAAATTCCGGGCGCCTTCCCGGGCCGTTCCGGGCGGCAGCACGGTCGCGACGACGCCGGCGACCGACAGGTAGACGATCAGGCCTATGGCGAGTCTCATCGACGAGAGCGCATCCAGGAATCTTTTCACGAACCGGATCCTTTCCCGCGGCTGACCCGACACGACGCGGGCACGCGCCGCGCCTGGCGGAGCTTTCCGGAAGGATACCCGCCGCGCCGGCCCTCGTCAATTTTGGCGGGTGCGTGCGGATTGACCGGTCGCGCGACAGCGTGGGGCCCGGATAGGCCGTGCCGGAGCGGCCGCTTCCCCCGTCAGCCCCAAACCGGCTATCTTTGAAAGCGCCGGGTCACGTTCCCGGACAATGACGGAGAGAAGGAGGCGCGCATGGCCAACCCGCGCGTAAAATTCGAGACCACCCTCGGCGATCTGCTGATCGAGCTTGATGAGGCGAAAGCCCCCGTTTCCGCGAAGAACTTCGCCGATTACGCCCGCTCCGGATTCTACGACGGAACCATCTTCCACCGGGTCATACCGGGCTTCGTGGTGCAGGGAGGCGGCATGCTTCCGGGCATGGTGCAGAAGGACAACGGGGAGCCCATCCGCAACGAGGCGACCAATGGCCTCAAGAACCTGCGCGGCACCCTTTCCATGGCGCGCACGAACGACCCGCACAGCGCCACCAGCCAGTTCTTCATCAACCTGGTGGACAACGCCGGACTCGACCACAAGGCGCCCACCGGGGCGGGTTGGGGATACGCGGTCTTCGGCAAGGTCGTCGAGGGCATGGACGTCGTGGACGCCATAGCCAAGGTGCCGACCGGCATGCGCCCGCCGCACGGCGACGTTCCGAAGGAGGACGTGGTCGTAATCAAGGCTTCGGTCGTTTCCTGACGGAGGGTAGAAAAAGGGCCGGTTTCCGGCCCTTTTCAAACTCCGGCGACGGGCTTGGCTGAACGGCAGGCGTCGGCCGCGCCCGAGGCTCAGCGTTTCGGAGATGTCCTGTCGGCGACGCGCCTGTCGAGCTCGACGCCGGCCAGCTTGAGCATGCGCCTGAAAGCGCCTTCCGGGTTCTTGAGCTCGCGCGAGCCGCGGGTGATCTTGCAGAGCGAGAGGCCGAGCTCGGCAGCGATGGTCCGCTGCGGCACGCCTTGCGCGAGCTCCTTGACCAGGGCCCAGCGTTTGGCGAAGTCGTCGGCCTCGCTCGGGGTGAACATGCCGTAGAGGAACTCCTCCACCAAGGATGCGTCACCCGACGCGAAGAGGCGGGCAAGTTCGGAAATGTTTTCCCGGACGATCTCCGGATGTTCGATGTTGGCTTCCATATGTGCATGGAATATAGCGAAATGATGTCGCGCGCGTCCATGATGAATCCGTGTTCGGCGCCGCGGCGTGAAAGCCTGGAGATGCGGGAATGGATCTTGAACAGGTCAGGCTCTCGGTGGCCGCCAAAGCCGAATTCGACTACGCGCGGTCCGGCGGTCCGGGCGGACAGAACGTGAACAAACGCGACACGAAGGCGAGGGCGCGGGTGCGCCTCGCCCTCGTGGAAGGGCTCTCCGAGGCGGAATTGGCGCTCGCCCTGGAACGGCTCGCGGGACGCCTGGTCGGCGACGGCGAACTGGCGGTTTCCGCGGAGGACGAGCGAACCCGCGAGCTCAACCGACAGGCCGCGCTCGGTCGCCTCGTCGCGATCATAGCGAAGGCGGCGAAGCGGCCGAAGCGTCGGGTCGCCACCAAGCCGACCCGCGCTTCGAAGGAGCGCCGCCTGCAATCGAAGAAAACCCGCGGCGAGACGAAGCGCCTGCGCTCCTCGCGTCCCGCCGAGGGTTGATCCGCCGCGCCGGGGTCATTGCCCGGACTCCGGCGCGGATCGAGGCCTAGGCTCGGCCGGCCGCCCAGGCAGTCATGGCGTCCCGCAGGTACTCGGCGAGTCCGGGCGCCTGTTTCTCGTAGTGAGCGCGGAACTCGGGGTGCTGGACGTACATGTCTCCGAGACCTTTCACCATCTCGGGCGAAGGCTCGTAGAAATTCCTGAGGTGCGCCACCTTGCGCTCGACCAGGGCGAGCGCCTCGGCCGAACCGGGCGCTACGCCCCTCCGCATCGCGTCTGCCAGCGCCTCGTCTGCCGCGGCGCCCTCGGCTTTCACCTCGGCCCACCGTTCCTTGCTCATGCGCGCGACCCTTTTCCGCGACTCGCGATACGCGTCGGAATCGCCCCAGTTCTCGGCGGCTTCGCGCTCCCAGCGCTCGGCCGTTTCCTTCGGAAAGCCTTCGTACAGTTCTTCAGGTTTCAATTCTTTCTCCCCGCCGCCCAGTCTGGCCAGCGTCGTGTCGATGGTGGCTACGAGCCTCCGCAGGCGTCCGAGCCTCTCCTCAAGCCGCGCCCGGTGCGCTACAAGCGCGGCTTCCGGATCGAAGTCGGGACGCCCGAGTTCCCGCGCTATCCCCTCGAGCGGCATTTCGAGCTCGCGGTAGAACAGGATCTGCTGCAGTCGCAGGAGGTCCTCCGGACCGTAGATCCGGTAACCCGATGGACTGCGTCGCGCGGGGGAAAGGAGGCCGATCGCGTCGTAGTGGTGCAGCGTGCGCACACTGACCCCCGCGAGCCCGGCCAGCTCTTTGACTCGGTAGTTCATGAGTGGAGCTTAAACCCTGACGCTACGTCATGCTCAAGGGGGAAAGGATGAATTCCGGCGATTGAAGCGACGACCCGAGTCCCGCCATACTCGAGGGCGCATGAAAGCGAGCAGAACCACCGGTACCCGCCGATCCCGGGTCGTCCTCGTATCGATCCACCTGGCGCGCACGCCCCAGAACCTGCCGCTCGGCGCGGCCTGCGTCGCGAGCGCGCTCAAGCAGGCGGAGGCCAGTCGGGACACGGTCGATCCGGTGCTGTTGGACGGGTACGTGACCGAGCCGGGGACAGAGCTCGCGAAGCGGATCATCGAGCTCGCGCCCGACCTGGTGGGCTTCTCCGTGTACGTCTGGAGCCGGGAGGCCGCCGCCGCGTGCGCGCGCGAACTCCGCTCCATGGCCCCCGGCCTGTTTTTGGTGGCGGGCGGAGCGGAAGCGACCGCCGATCCCGAAGGGTTGCTCTCCGCGGCGCCCTTTGACGCGATCATTGCCGGCGAGGGCGAACGCGCCGGAGTCTCGGCGATCACCGAACTGCTGGCGCGCGGCTCGGCTTCCGTTGCCGCGGGCGTTTTCGTGCGGGGAGAGACGGTACCTCGGATCGCGCCCCGAAGGACCCCGCCCGAGGATGTCACGAGGCTTCCTTCGCCCTGGCTCGACGGCACCCTCGTCCCGGGACCGTACGGCGGCGCGCTCTGGGAGCTGGCGCGGGGCTGTCCCTTCGGCTGCACCTTCTGCTATGAGTCCAGGGGACATCGCGGGGCTCGGCGCTTCGCGTTGGAGCGGATTGAAGCGGAGCTCGAGCTTTTCGTCCGTTCCGGCATCGCTCAGGTCATGGTGCTCGATCCGACCTTCAACGCCGACCGCGAGCGCGCCGCCAGGCTGCTCAGGCTCCTGCGCGAGCGCGGCCAGGACCTTCACTACGTCATTGAGGTGCGCGCGGAATTCCTCGACCGCGTCCAGGCTCGGCTCTTTTCCGAACTCGCGTGCTCGGTGCAGATCGGCCTCCAGACCGCGCGGCCTGAGATTTCGAAGCTGGTCGGCCGATCGCTCGACCCTTCGCTTTTCGCCCGCAAGGTGGGACTGCTCAACGAGACGGGAACAGTCTTCGGCATCGACCTGATCTACGGGCTCCCCGGCGACGACCTGGCCGGATTCAGGGCAAGCCTCGAATGGGTGTTGGCCCTCGAGCCCAACCATCTCGACGTGTTCCGCCTCTCTGTATTGCCCGGGACGCTCCTTTTCGACCAGGCCGACAGCTTCGGCATGGCGCGTGAAACCGCGCCGCCGTATCGGGTGCTTTCGACGCCGACCTTTCCCGCGGCGGATCTGGATGCCGCGGAACGACTGGCGAAGGCGCTTGACCTCTTCTATGTCAAAGGGAGGGCGGTCGCCTGGTTCGCGCGCGCGCTCAAGGCACTCGGAGCCAGGCCGCTCCCGCTTCTCGACCAGTTCGCGGATTGGGTCGAAGGGAACGGAGGCTTCGACGCCCTCTCGGATCCGGGTTCCATCGAAGAGGCGCAGGCCTCCTTCCTTTCCGAGCGCTTTGCGGCGGGACGGCAAACCCGCGCGCTCCCGGTCGTCCTCGACCTGGTGCGCCTGAACGGTGCCTGGGGTCGCGCCCTCGCCGAAGGCGAGACGACGGAGCTGACGCTCGGACACGATCCCGAGGCGCTCATGGGGCCCGAAGCGCTCGAGCTCCGCGCCTTCGCCGCCGCCTTTCCGGCTTCGAGGCTGCGGTATCGGATAAGACCGTCGAATGACGGCGGCGTTTCGATCGAAGGACCCTTGGGGAAGGGCGACGCGGCACGACGCTCCCGCATCCGGTAATCACGACGGACGACGCTCCGGAGGGGGCGAGACTCCGGATTCTCCGGAAGGAGGCGGGGCGCGCGGAGCGGTCGGAGCCCGCCCGCGACTTGCGCCCGACAAGGCCACGGCCTAGAGTTGGTGGGTGGAGGCGAGCAATGGAGGATTCCCATCGGGTCCGGCGCCGGCGACGAAGGCCGAGCCCCCTCGTGGCGGGAGCCGCCCTCTCGCTGGCGCTCGTCGCGGTCCTTTCCGGGTGCGCGCGCGCGGTTCTGCGGGTCGCGCTGCTCACCAAACTCGAATCAGGCTCGCTTGTGGGGGCGAGCGAGGCGAACGCCGCCACGCTGTTCCTCGAGGAGCGGGCGAGCGCGGGGAAGGCGGGCGACATCGAGGTTGTTCCCTACGATGACGCTTGGCTGCCGGACAAGGCCCTCCTCGCCTATGAACGCGCCAGGGCAGACGGCATCGATTTCTTCATCACCAGCCACACTTCGACCTGCGCCATCGGTCTCGAGCCGGCCATGCGGCGAGACGGAGTCTTCGCCATGGTCACCGGTTCGGCGACGACCGCCCTGAGCGGCAAGGACGACCTGATCCTCCGCAACGTGCCCGACCTGACCTTCGAACAGGAGAGGATTGCGGACTACGTATCGGGCTTGCCGGGGACCTCGGTGCTCGTTCTGAGGGACCTCGACAACGGCGCCTACACCGAACCGGCGTTCTGGGCCTTTTCGCGCGGACTCGTCGGGAAGGACCTGCGCCTGCACGATGTCCGCATGTCGGCGCTCGATCTCGGGCAGGTGCGGGAAGCCATGCTCGAGAAGCCGTTCGACGTCCTATACGTTCTCGTCGGAGCCTACCAGGCTTCCGCCGGTACCTTCGCCCAGCTCGCCGCGTCGATCAATCCCGAGGCGCGCATCGTGTTCACCCCCTGGCTCAAAACCCCGGCCCTCGCCGCGTCCGCGGGTCGGGCGCTCGAGCGATCTACCCTGCCGTCGCATTATCCGGCCAAAGGGCAGGACGAGAGGGTCGACGGATATATCGAGCGCTTCGAGGCGCGATTCGGCTATGTGCCGACCTTCATCAGCCTGAATGTCTACGCAGGGCTCGAAACCCTCGCCGCAGCCTGGGATTCCGGGGCGCGGACTCCCCTCGAGTTCAAGCGCTGGATCCTGGAACGCGGAGAGGTTCCCACCAGTTTCGGCACAGCCGTTTTCGACCGGTACGGCGACTCTAACACTCCCATCGTCATGATCGAAGATCCGAGACGGGAGTTCGAATGAGGCGATGGACCCTGCAGGGTTTCGCGATCGCCGTGGAGGCGATGACGCTGGCCGTCACGCTGGCCCTCATGGCGCTCGCGCTCGCCGTCGCCACGGGACGGATCGAAGCGCGCTACCGGGAAGATCGCGTTGTCGAAGCAAGGAAGGCGGGAGCGCTCGTCAACGTATTCCTCGATCGGGCCGCGGAGCGTTTCGGAGTGCTGGTCCGCGACCCGGGCGCGCGCGAGTCCGCGGCTTACTTCGGCGACTTTTCCGACCTCTATGAGGTCGGTCGCGATCTGCGCGTCCGTCGCATTCTGAGCGCGGAGCCTGGATCCGCCGTATTCGAGGGGTTCAGCCTCGCCTCGAGCGTGCCCGGTCGGATGCTTGTCGAATCCGGCGAAGGTGGCGTCGTCACGTCCGGTATCGTCCGGGGCGTGGAGGACGAACGGCCCTGCATCTATTACGCCGCGCGGATCGGCGAAGGATGGTTGCTGGGGCGTATGGGGGTCGACTCAATCACCGCCGAGCTCGCGCGCATCGCCGAATACGCCGGCTCCGTGATCCTTATCGTGTCTGCCGACGGCCGCGTGCTGACCTCGACGCGATCCGGGATCGGTCTCGATATCCTTCCGAAAAAGCTCGGCGCGGAGGCGGAGGTCGGCGGCGTCCATTGGATGGTGGGCGAAGCGGATAGCCCGCTCCTTCAGGACCGGATCGTCGTGTTCACGCCGAGGGCGGAGCTCGACCGGCTGCTGGCCGCTTTCCCCGCGCTCGGATTTTCCATGGCCGCGGTTTTCCTTTTCGGCTCCATCGTCCGCTCGACGCGCATGCGAAGCCGCTTTCTCAGGCCTCTCGAGCGGCTTTCCGCCCTCGTTGCGGCTTGGGATCCGGATCGGCAGGATCCAGCGGCCCTCGCGGCGACCGAGACAGATTTCCTGGAAGTCCGCGCGCTGGCTGACGCGTTCGTCTCCAAAAGCGCGGAGGTCCGTGACGCGCTCGAGGCCCTGCGCCGCAAGGACGAGGAAGTACGCGCGCTCAACGCCGGTCTGGAGAATCGGGTCGAGGAGCGGACCGCCGAGCTGGAAAGCGCCAATCGCCGCCTCGGCGCCGCGAACCTCAACCTTTCGCGCGCGGTGGAGGAATTGACCGAGACCCGCGATCGCTTGGTCGTGTCGGAGAAGATGGCCGCGCTCGGCAGGCTGTCCGCAGGAATCGCGCACGAGCTCAACACCCCTCTCGGCGCGCTCCGATCGAGCGCTGAATTCCTCGCGGGCACCCTGCCCGGGCATCTGGCGGCCCTTCCTTCCCTCGTGACCTCGATCGGGGCCGACTCGCTCGCGATCCTCGAGGAACTGCTGGGACGGGGCTTTGCCGACGCGCCTGACCCAGGGTTCTCGGGGCGGCGCGCCTCGCATCGCAAGCTCGTCACCGCGCTTGAGGAGGCCGGCGCCTCCGGTCCGGGGGCGCTGGCAGACGGTTTGCAGGAACTTGGCATCCATGAAGCGGATGATCCGATGGTCGGGAAGCTGGCGGCGTGCGGCCGGGCGCAAGTGCTCGTTTCGACCGCAGTGGCGCTGGTGGGCGCCGTCCGTTCGGGCCGCATCGTGGCCCAGGCCGCCGAGAAGGCGGCATGGACCGTCAACGCGCTCCGCACCTATTCGCGGCAGGAGGAGCGGGGCAAGCCCGTACGGGTGGATATCGTCTCCGACCTGGAGACCGTGCTCGCGCTGCTCAACAACAAGCTGAAACGGGGAATCGAGGTCGAGCGCGAGTACGGCGCCGATATCCGGGTCTATGGCCGTCCCGACGAACTGGACCAGGTATGGATAAACCTCGTCAACAACGCGGTGGACGCGATGGACGGGAACGGACGGCTCACGGTACGCGCCCTCAGGGAAGGCCCTTCCGTCGTCGTTTCCATCGAAGACGATGGGAAAGGAATTCCCGAGGAATCGAAGGCGCGGATCTTCACGCCGTTCTTCACCACGAAACCCGAGGGTATGGGCCTCGGCCTTGGCCTCGACATCTGCAAGCGCATCGTCGAATCCCACGAGGGCACGCTGTCGTTCGAAAGCCGTCCGGGGCGGACCGTATTCACGACGCGCCTGCCAGCCTATTCGGGCGAGGGCACGATCGGATTCGCGGAGCCCGGCGAGGGAAGCGAAGCGAGGCTCCAGGAACTGCCCGGCGCCTGAGCCCCGTCCGCTTCGTACGGACGCTTGACCCCCGCCCCCGCGGACGCCATGTTCTGGGCATGGAAACAATGGACAAGCGATCGCTCCGACGGACCATGCGCACCCTGCTGGACTCGCTGCCGGCCGAGCGCTTCGCGGAAGCGGGCAGGATCGTCGCGGCGTCCCTCATGCGCGAGGAACGATACAGGGCGGCCCGCATCATGCTCGCCTTCCTCCCCATGCCGCGCGAGATCGACACGGTGCCGCTCGTGGAGGCCGCCTTCTCGGACGGCAAACTCGTCGGGGTGCCCAGGATCGAAGGCGACGAAATCGCCTTCGTGGTCCTCGACCCGCTCTGGCGAGCATGGCCGCGGGACCGGTTCGGGATACCCGAGCCGCCGGTCGACGCCCTTTCGCTCGGAATTGAGGAACTCGCGTCCGGGCCGACCCTCGTCGTCGCTCCGGGCCTCGCCTTCGACCGCTCAGGGGCGCGGCTCGGCCGAGGCAAGGGATATTACGACAGGTTCCTGGCCTCGCTCGCCGCTCGGAATCCGGCGCCAGGCGCGCTCGCCGTCATCGGGGCTTGCCTCGAGGAGCAGCTCGTCGATGCGGTTCCGGTCGACGGACGCGATCGCGGGGTGGACGCCGTCCTTTCCGCGTAGGAGCCCCCGCGCAGGGGCGGGTTTCGCCGTAGGGTGTTATACTCGGAGGAGTCCGGTTCGACCGGACGAGTCCGCAATCAGGAGTGTCGCATGGCAGTGCGCATGAAGGGCAGGTCCACAGGGCCGACCACCGTCGAGCTCACGCATGAGTCCGGATCGATCATCAATACCATGGCGCCGAAGGACAATCGCGGCGACGGCTCCACCTTCAGCCCGACGGACCTTTGCGCCGTCTCGCTCGGGGCCTGCGCCACGACCATCATGTCCCTCTTCGCCCGCGACAACGGCATCAAGCTCGGCGGTATCGATTTCGAACTGGTGAAGGAGATGGCCGCGAACCCGCGGCGCATCGCGAAGCTCACGGTGAAATTCACCATCAGCGGCACCGAGACCCAGGCCGATTACGAACGGCTCGTGGCCGAGGGAAAGACCTGTCCGGTGTGCGGCACCATCGGCAAATGCGTGGAGATCGACGCGAGCTACGAACGCGCGTAGCAGGACCTGAGCCTGACGCGTGCAAGGCCGGGGCAGGGGCGCCAAAAAAGCCGCGGCCGAAACGCGGCGCGCATGGGCGATGCCTGGGAACGCGAAGGCTGCGCGTTCCCCGGCTAGCCGCCCGATACGAGATGGTAAAGTTCCACCTCGTCGCCTTCGCTCACGAGCGTCGTTTCGTAATCGGCGCGTTCTATGAGCCTGCCGTCGATGCGCGCGATTATGAGCGGGAACGTGTAGCGTTTGATCCGGAGCAGGTCGGCGATGCTGACGGTTTCACCGGGGACTTCCTCCGGCTCGAAGTTGACGATTACCCGCATGTCACGCTCCCTTCGGCGAGGAACCGCCGAGCAGGATTTCCAGTACCAAATCGGCTTCCATGCACGCGGCGACGCCGACGCGCGAAGCCATGGGCGGGAGTTCGTCGGAGACCGCGCTTTCAAGATCGCCCACGAGGAAGAGCCTGCCCATGCGCCGGACGCCCAGTTCCTCGACTCGGCCCCAGCCCGCTATTCCGGAGGCCGCCACGACAAGGGTTTCCGGGCTGATGGCTAGCGCCGCCTCGATGAGCATGGCTTTTGCGGCAGCGTCGTCGAGCGCTTCGACCACGACGGAGCAGCCGGCGAAGGCGACGGCGACGTTCCCGGCGTCGAGACGGAGCGCCTTGGCGTCCACCCGGATATCGGGGTCGATTCTCGCGATGTTCTCCCGCAAGGCCTCGGTTTTGTGCTTTCCGATTTGGTCGAGGAAGTAGTACTGACGGTCGAGGTTCGAGCGCTGGACGACATCGAAGTCTGCCACGACGAGGTGACCGACGCCGGCGCGGGCCAGGGCGACTGCGCAGTTCGAGCCGAGCCCGCCGGCTCCCGCGATGCCCACCCGGGCCGACTTCAGCCGTTTACGCAGTTCGTTCCGCATGGAGGCAACGATACCGAAGCCGGGCGTCGTGGTAAAGCGCGGTGGACGCTCGACCGGCGCCGGCTGACGTTGTACGATACTGTCATGCGGATCGCAGGCAAACGCCGCGCCGGGCCGAGGCGCGGCTTCTCCAGGCTACGCTTGGCCCTCGTCGTCCCCATGCTCTCGCTGTTCGCCGCCGCCCTCGGTGTGTCCTGGACGCTTTCCATGATCAACACCCGCGCGGCGATGCGCGTCACGGCCTTGAGGCTCGCGGAGGAGATCGGCGCGCATGCCGCCGAGAGCGTAACGGACTTCCTGGCCAGGCCGCTCGCGGTCGGGGAGGCGGTCGCGGCCTGGGCTTCGCTGCAGCGAGGTTCGCCGGGGGACGCGGAAGCCATGGACCGTCTGGCCGCTTCGCTCCGGGCGACCCTCGCGCTCTTCCCCGAGATCAACCTGGTCAGCGTGGGATTCACCGACGGCGAGTATGTCGAGAGCCAGCGTCTCGACGACGGAACCCTCCGCGTCGGACGGTCCGGTGCCGCTACGGGAGGAGCGCTCGAGCTCTGGAACGCGGACGAGCAGGGATACCGGACAACCCTGGCCCGGTCGATTCCCTCATACGATCCCAGGACGCGGCCTTGGTACCAGCGCGCGGCTTCATCGGGCCGTACGGGATGGTCCGAGCCGTACGCCTTGGTATCGGACGGTAGTTTCGCGCTCGCCGCGAGCGTCCCGGTGTATTCCCGAGGCGAGTTTCGAGGCGTGGCGACCGTCGACTTGGCTCTCGAACGCATCGGAACCCTCATCGGGGGCGTGGTTCGCGCCGAGGACGGTCTTCTGGCCATAGTCGACGATCGGGGCTTCCTGGTCGCGGTCACCGACGGATCGCCCACCCTGACTGGAACCGGCGACGCCGCCCTGCGGATAGCGGCCCAGGATAGCCCGAGTCCGATCGTCGCCGATCTCGCCCGAGGGCGGCGTCCCGCGTGGACGGGGGGCGCGTCAGCCGGGGTGGCCTTGTTCGAATCGGGCGGCGTCACGTATCTGGGGGCGTCCGGCCACGTGAAGACCGCCGGGAGTGATTGGACCGTGTTGGTGGCGCTCTCCGAGGCGTCGTTCATGGCGCCGCTCGAACGGGCGGACCGTCAGAACCTTGCCTTGCTCGGGTTATCGCTCGCCGGCGTGTTGGCCGCGGCCTGGGCCGTGGCGGATCGCGTCGTCGGTCCGGTCTTGCTGCTGGCCGACACCGCCGCCAGGCTCGTACCGGGCGAGACAGGGGCTGCCGCTGCCGTCGCAGGACTCGCCCGTCGCCAGGACGAGATCGGCAGCCTTGCCGCATCCTTCATCGATCTCGAGCGCCGGCTCGAGGAAAGCTTCGCCTCGCTCAGTCGAAGCCTGGAGGAGAAGGAAGTCCTGCTTCGAGAGGTTCATCACCGCGTAAAGAACAACCTCCAGGTCATCTCGAGCATTCTTTCGATTCAGGCGTCGGAACTCGCCGACTCCCGTGCCCGAGAAGCTTTCGCGGTCTGCCAGGATCGCATCCAGACCATGGCCTACGTGCACGAGGATCTGTACCAGAGCGGAACGTTCTCGGACATCTCCATGGATTCCTATCTGGGACGCATCCTGGAGGGACTCCAGGCCACGGTAGGCGTCACCGGCTCGGTCGAGCTCGCGCTCGTCCCCGGCGGCGTCCGTTTGCCCCTCGAGAAGGCCATACCCTGCGGGCTCGTGGTCAATGAGCTGGTTACCAATGCGCTCAAACACGCCTTCCCCTCCGGTCGCCCCGGTTCCATAAAGGTCGGAATCCGGCGCGAAGCCGACGGGGTCCTGGAGCTCGCGGTCGCGGATGACGGCGTGGGCATGGGCGGAGGGGCGATCCGCGAAGGCGGAATCGGCAGGCACCTCGTGGCGAGCCTGGTGGCGCAGCTGGGAGGGCTTGAATCGACGCGATTGGAGGGCGGGGTTTCGGTAAGCGTGCGCTTCGCCTGAAGGTCGTGGCGAAGCGTCCGGCGCGAGGCGGCGCTCGGGCCGATTCCACGTTGCCTATTCCCGGAGGCGCCCCTATACTGGCCCTACCCCGAAAGCTGATCGACGGACACGCTCGTTCCGGCGCGAGTCTGGCTTGCCCATGCACCGCCCGCGCATCCGCGTCCCCGATGAAGCGACCGATCGAGGAGGAATTCCCATCGTGATCAAATACCTGAAGACCGACGACTCCAAGTGCGTCGGATGCATGACCTGCACGGCGGTCTGCAGCCGCCTGTACTTCAAGCAGGACAATCCCGCGCGTTCCGCCATTCAGGTCCTCGACCGCGGCAACAACGAGTTCCACCTGATCGCCTGCGACCAGGAGTGCCGGAAGTGCGTGGACGAATGCCCCGTCCAGGCCATCCGCGTCACGCAGGCCGGCGTCGTCATGATCGACAGGAAGCTTTGCGTCGGGTGCCTGGCCTGCGTGGCCGTGTGCCCGATCGGCGCCATGCGCTACTACCCCGGCGACTCGAGTCCTTTCAAGTGCGTCGCCTGCGGAGCCTGCGCCAAGGAATGCCCCAAGGGCGCCCTCGAGATCGTGAAGAAGGAAGAAGGAGCCAGGGCATGAGCGTGAAGAGGGAAGACTTCAAGATCCTGTCCGAGACCCGATTCGAGCCGAAGGCGATCGAGCGCGGCTACGCCATGCGGACCATGCACGTCGACGTCGGCTCGGGCGCTTTCACCGAGAAGCCCGTGTCCGAGGACATGAAGAAGCGCTTCACCGGCGGCAAGGGCTTCGGCCTCAAGCTGCTCTGGGACGCCGTCAGGCCGACCACGAAATGGAACGATCCGGAGAACGAGATCGTCATCGGCATGGGCCCCATCTGCGGCAACACCAACTATCCCGGTTCGGGAAAGAGCCTCGTAGTGTCGATCTCGCCGCTCACCGGCATCCCGATCGACTCGAACGTGGGCGGCTACTTCGGCCCCTACTTCAAGTTCGGCGGCTGGGACGCCCTCGAGCTGCAGGGCAAGGCCGTGAAGGACGTGGTGCTCTTCTTCGACGCGAACGAAGGACAGGTGCAGATGTTGGAGGCGCCGGCCGCCCTCGGCGTCGACACGCACGTCCTCGCCGAGGAGCTCACGGTCGCCTTCTCCGCGAGCGAGGCCGAGAGGCAGAACGTGTCGGTGGTGAGCGCGGGCTCGGCCGCCGAGCACTCCTTCATCGGGCTCCTCAACTTCAGCCTCTGGGACAAGCGGCGCGGCGGCGTGCGCGTCAAGCAGGCGGGCCGCGGCGGCATCGGCACGGTGCTCCGCGACAAGCGGATCAAGGCGCTCGTCGTGCGCTACAAGGGCGTCGTGCAGGACTCGAACAAGGCCGCGGATCCCGCGCTGGTGCAGCGGACCGGCCTCAAGCTGCACCGCGAGATCATCAAGAACGACGACAAGCAGTGCAAGATGCGCAGGCAGGGCACCGCGCACCTGATGGAGGTCATGAACGACTACGACCTCCTGCCGACCAACAACCACAAGTACGGACGCCACGAGAAGGGCAACGAGCTCGCGAGCTGGGTCTGGGAGAAGTACTTCACCCAGGGCCTGCCCGACGGCTGCTGGTTCGGCTGCACGATGGCGTGCGCCCACGCGGTCGACGGCTTCGAGCTCAAGACCGGCCCGTACAAGGGCCACAAGGTCTGCGTCGACGGCCCCGAGTACGAGACGGCCGCGGGCTGCGGCTCAAACCTCGGCGTCTTCGACCCCGAGGGAGTCCTCGAGATCAACTTCTACTGCGACACCTACGGCGTCGACACCATCAGCTTCGGCACGATCACCAGCTTCCTCATGGAGTGCCAGGAGCTTGGCGTGCTCAACCGCGAACGCACCGACGGCATCGACCTTTCCTGGGGAAACTGGAAGGGCGCCTGCGAGGTGCTGCACTCCATGTCGCGCGGCGAGCGCTTCGGCACGCTGGCAGGCAAGGGCGTCAAATTCCTGGCCGGACACTTCGCGAAGGAGTACGGCGCCGACCCGCAGCTGATGAAGGACATCGCCCTCCACGGCAAGGGCCTCGAGCAGTCGGAGTACATCTCGAAGGAGTCGCTCGCGCAGCAGGGCGGCTACTACATGACGAACAAGGGCCCCCAGCACGACGAAGCCTGGCTCATCTTCATGGACATGGTGAACAACCGAATTCCCACGTTCGAGAACAAGGCCGAGGCGCTGCACTATTTCCCCATGTTCCGCACCTGGTTCGGCCTGCAGGGCCTGTGCAAGCTCCCCTGGAACGACGTGGAGCCGGCGGACAACGCCAAATGGGAGGAGCCCAACAAGGTACCCGAGCACGTGCAGAATTACTGCGACATGTACACGGCGATCACCGGCGAGAAGCTCGACCCGCCCGGGCTCATCCGGCAGAGCGAGCGGGTGTACAACTTCCAGCGCGCCTTCAACGTGCGCATGGGCAAAGGGCACCGGGTCGACGACTGGCCGCCCTATCGCGCCATGGGTCCCGTGCTCGAGGACGAGTACCTCGCGCGCGAGGAGCGCTACGACAAGCAGATGAAGGAAAAGATAGGCGTCGACCCCGCGGGCAAGAAGCTCGCGGAAAAGATGCGCATAACCCGCGAGTTCCGCACCAGGCAGTACGAGTCGCTGCTCGACGCCGTGTTCAAGCGCCGCGGCTGGACCATGGACGGCTGCCCGACACCCGGGCACCTCAAGGACATCGGTATGGACCTTCCCGAGGTGCTCGAAGTCGTGAACGCCCGCATCGCGGGCGAGGCCTGAGCCCTTCATTCGGACCCGGGCGCGACTGGAAAAGCCCAGGTAGCGCCCGAGGTCCGTCCCGTCCTATAATTGCGCGCGAGATCCCGTGTTCAAGGAGGCTCCAATGGCAAAAGGCGTTTCGGCCGTCGGCTTCCAGCGTTTCGCGCTGGGCCTTTTCTTCGTAGTGCTCGGGTTGACCGGCATACTGCCGTCCGCGGGCGAAAGCTTTTTCGGGTTCACCAGCGGCCATACCACCGCCGAGGTCGTTTTCGGTGTCGTCGAGTTGCTCTGCGGTCTTTTCCTGCTCGCGGACGTTTTCCTCCGCATTCCCGACCGCACCAGCGCGACGGTTATCATGGTCATCCTCGTGCTCTGGCTGGCGAGGGTCGGATACGTCGAAGTCTACCAAGGCATCAGCTTCAGGAACGACGGTGTCCGCTTCTCCCCGAACTTCTGGAATTGGGCGCTGGCCGTCTCGACCGACCTGGTCATCGCGAGCGGCCTCTGGGCGCTCTGGCGTTCGGAAGCCCGCTGACAGGTAGCCCGCCGTTCGACGGCTCCGACGGGGCGCTTCCGGCAGGGCCGGCTCGCGGATGAGGACGGCGGATAAAGCCCGGCACCGCGCTCCGCGGATCTTGGTCGCGCTTGCCGTCGCGACGTGAAAAAAGGGGCTGTCCCGCGATCATGCGGAACAGCCCCTTTTCGTCGGCTGATGGTTGATCAGCGCTTTTCCATCTCGACGCGGTAGTCGGGCTCGTCCGGGCGCACGATTTCGAGGACGACCTTCGTGTTGAGGAGGGGCTTCGAGATCTTGTAGTGCTTGCCGGTGGCTTCGCAGTCGAACTCGACGTACGGGCCGTCGCCGCCCGCGCCGTACTTCCAATTCTGGACCTCGACGGCGCCGAAGTCGTAGTGGACCGTGCCGTCCGGCGCGAGGATGCGGATGTTGTTGGACGAGAACTCCCAGATCGCGTCCCAATTGGCGTCGAACCACGAGCCGAGGGGGAACTCGCCGAGATCGAGCGCCGAGGCGGCGGGAATGACGATCGCGGCGACGAGCAGGGCGAGTACGATTCGCTTCATTTGAACTCCTTCTGCGGAAAAATCCGCCAACAACCAGTCTAGTCGAGGCTGGCCCAAGTTCAAGGCTCGATGCGACGGTTTCCCGCCGGGCTTCGTGCCGCCCGGCCCGCGGCGCGGTCGTGCCTCGCGACCATGGGCCTCGTGCCATCGATGGCGTTCCGTTTTCGCAACACGGAACAGGAAAATGGCCGTATCACTATAGGGTCCCGATCATCATGCGGCGAAAAAGGAGAGACGCGCATGGAAACGCCCGTGTGGGTGAAGCACGAGAAAATGAAGAAATGGGTGGCCGAGATGGCGGCGCTGACCAAGCCCGATCGCGTCCACTGGTGCGACGGCTCCGACGGGGAGTACGCGGCGATCTGCGAGGAAATGGTTGAGGCTGGAACCTTCATCAGGTTGAACCAGGAAAAACGGCCGAACAGCTTCCTCGTACGCTCGGATCCGGCCGACGTCGCACGCGTCGAGGACCGGACCTTCATCTGCTCGAAGACCAAGGTCGACGCGGGACCCACCAATAACTGGATGGACCCGAAGGCGATGAAGGCCATCCTGAACCGGCTCTTCGACGGCTGCATGCGCGGCCGGACCCTCTACGTCATCCCCTTCTGCATGGGTCCGCTCGGATCGCCCATCTCCAAATTCGGCGTCGAGATAACGGATTCCGGCTACGTTGTCGCGAACATGCGCATCATGACTCGCATGGGCAGACAGGTCGTCGAGGCGATGAACTCGGACGCCGATTTCGTGCCTTGCATGCACTCCGTCGGCGTTCCGCTCGAGAACGGCCAGAAGGACGTCCCGTGGCCCTGCGACAAGGACCACAAATACATCGTCCACTTTCCCGAGGAACGCGCGATCTGGTCCTATGGTTCCGGCTACGGCGGAAATGCCCTGCTCGGAAAGAAGTGCTTCGCGCTTCGCATCGCCAGCGTGATGGCGCGTGACCACGGCTGGCTCGCCGAACACATGCTGATCCTCGGCGTCGAGTCGCCCGAGGGCGAGAAAACCTACGTGACCGCGGCCTTCCCGAGCGCTTGCGGCAAGACCAACTTCGCCATGCTCATCCCGCCCGGTTCGTTCGACGGCTGGAAGGTGACCACGGTCGGCGACGACATCGCCTGGATCAAGCCCGCCGACGACGGTACGCTCCGCGCCATAAATCCCGAGGCGGGCTATTTCGGCGTCGCTCCCGGCACCTCGGAGAAGTCGAACCCGAACGCGATGGCATCCATCCGGGCAAACACCATCTTCACGAACTGCGCCATGACGCCCGACGGCGACGTCTGGTGGGAAGGTATGACGAAGGAAGCGCCGGCCGGCCTCATCGACTGGCAGGGCCGCCCTTGGACCCCGGATTCGAAAACTCCGGCAGCCCACCCGAACGCCCGCTTCACCGCGCCTGCGGGCCAGAATCCCGCCATCGATCCACGCTGGCAAGATCCGGCCGGCGTGCCGATCAAGGCCTTCGTCTTCGGCGGCCGCCGCTCGACCATGATGCCGCTCGTCTACCAGTCATTCAATTGGACCTACGGCGTGTACCTCGCCGCCACCATGGGCTCGGAAACCACCGCCGCCGCCCAAAGCGCGGTTGGGCTGGTGCGGCGAGATCCCTTCGCCATGCTTCCGTTCTGCGGCTACCACATGGGGGCCTACTTCAACTACTGGCTGCGTTTCGGCCGGAACATAGAGAACACCCCGCGCATCTTCGGCGTCAACTGGTTCCGCACGGACAAGGACGGGAATTTCCTCTGGCCCGGATTCGGCGAGAACATCCGGGTGCTCAAGTGGATCGTCGAGCGCGCCAACAACCATGCCAAGGCCATCGAGAGCCCGATCGGCTGGATGCCGCGCTACCAGGACCTGAGCTGGAAGGGCCTCGAGGATTTCCCCGAGTCGCGCTTCAAGGAGCTGATGGCCGTCGACCGGGACCAGTGGATGGCGGAGCTCCTCTCGCACGAAGAGCTGTTCATGAAGCTCTACGACCGCCTGCCGAAAGAGCTCGTCTTCACCAAGGAGCTGACGCTTTCCGCGCTGTGGAGCGCCCCAGAGCACTGGGAGTTCTCGCGGGGGAAGCTGGAACCGACTGAGGACTGACGGCGCTGGCGGGATCGACCGCCCTCGTCTCGCGGGCCGCCGGGGAACCGGCGGCCTTTTCTTGTCCCGTCGCGGGGGACAGAGCTCGAGATGCCCGGGCGGCTTGGTCCAGTCTTGTTGTACATATACAAAGCCATATATTATGCACCTATGCAGTCAGCCAGGAATCGGCGCGTTCTCGACGCGCTCGCCCTCGTCTTCGTACTCGCCGTCGCCTCGGGCGGATGGTTTTACCCGGCGGCGGGGCTCGCCCTCGCCGTCCTGATGGCCGTGGCGGTGGCTCTGTCCCTGCTCGGACGCTTCGGCGCGGCACGGAAGCGCGCGTTCTGCAACGGGGTCTGTCCCAGGGGGCGCGCCCTGGGTTTCGCGCTCAGGCACTTCGCGCGCGGGAAACCGTTGCCGCGAGCCTTCACCGACCTTTCGCTCCGTCGCGGGCTTTGCGGTTTCATGATGTTCTGCGTGATCGGCAGCCTGGTCCGTGCGCTGCCCGGACTCCAGGGCTACCCGTCGCTCGCGGCCGCGGGGCGGATCTTCTGGGGACTGTGCGTCATCAGCCTGGCCGGCGGGCTCGTGCTCGGGGTGCTTTTCAGGCCGCGCGCGTGGTGCGTCGTCTGCCCGATGGGCACCTTGCAGGATACGATAGCGGGAACTGGGGCGAGGCGACGGATGACCGGCGCGGATGCTCCGGGGACAGCGGACTCCAGGGGGACAGCGCTCGAAGGCTGACCGCGCTTCGCGAGGTCGCGCGGAGCGGTGGAGCCTGGCGCGCCGGGCGCTAAAGCCGCGCGGCCAGGTCCTCGAGCAGGGCTTCGTTGTCTGAGATGAGATCGAGGGCGGCGGCCCTCAGCCTGGCCAGATTGGCGGGCGAGGCGTCGTCGATGGCGCTGGCGTCGGCGGACAGGTCCGGATCGAGCCGAACGTAGTCGATGCCCGGCAGGTGGGCGAGCATCCAGTCGACCGATTCGGATTGCGCCCGGCCCATCATGGCGAGGAGCGGAGAGCCCTTGCCGGGGTCGATCCAGTCCAGGTAGCCCCAACGCGCGAGTTTCCCGATGTTCCACGCCCTGACGGCGCCGCCGGTGCCGAGCGAGACCACGAGGAAGCGGCGCGCGTCCGGCCTGAGCTTTCGCGCCTCCACCCAGGCGCACATGGCCGGGTTGTTGGCGAAGAGCCCGCCGTCGACGAGCGTGCGCATCCGTACCTGACCCGCGGCAAGCTCCGGGGCGCCCGGAGGCGGCAGTTCGCGGATCCGGGCGGCCGGGAAGTAGGTGGGGGCGGCGCTGGACGCGCGGGCGGCGTCCCGGGCGAGGAAGTCGGGGCCGTCTCCCAGGTTCTTCATGACGAGCGACTCGTCGTGCTCCGGATCGTAGGCCGTCACGAGTACGGGACCCGCGGCCTGCGAGAGCCGCGTTTCACCGAGCGATTCCCGGAGGAAGCGCTCGAGGGGTTCCGCGTCGTACTTCGAGGAAAGGGCTTGGCGGACGAAGCCTATGCTCTCGTGTCGATGCCGCGGGAACAGCTCGCCGCCACGCTTTTCGTAAAGTTCGGCTACCTGCGCGCAGGTGAAGCGCCTCGGCGAGTCGAAGGCCGGCCGCCCGAGAATCGAGCCGGAGCCGCGCATTTCCTTGATGGCCCGCCCCGGCCCGGTCTCGCCGGCTGGCGCCTGCAGGGCCAGGGCGATGAGCGCGCCCGTTGAGGTTCCCGCCACGATGTCGAAACGCGACGCGAGGCTCCCGGCCTTTCCCAGCTTCTCCCGGCGCCGCTCGAGATCGGCCAGCACCAGGGCAGGCGCGTAGCCGCGTATGCCGCCACCGTCTATCGAGAGCACCCGAATCGGGCCGCGGAGCCGGCTCATCGCTCGACCTTCACCATGAGCGAAAACGAACCGGCCGTGAATTCCTGGCCGGCGATGCCCTCCCATAAGCTGATGCTGCCATCGTCCTGGATCGCGTAATCGTCGCCCCGGGCGAAACGCTCGATCCATAGCTCGGTGTCGAACCGCAGCGAGATGCCTGGAGCGACGGCTCCGGTTATGCCGAGTCCGGGCCGGAAACCCAGGCCGCCGTTCATCACGTCGAAAAAGGTGAAGTCATTGTCGGGGTTTCTGGCGACGTGGGAATCGATGCCCCATTGCAATGCGTGGTACCGCAACTCGAACCCCAGCTGAAATTCGAAACCGCTGGCCGTGGTGACCCAGGACGCTTCGAGAGCGGGACCGAGCCTGAGTGCCCGGTACGCTATGACGAGGCCGGAGAATGTCACCTGATCGGTATAGGTTGCGTGTTCATAGGTAGCCGATCCGTCCCATCCTTCCCAGGAAAAATCCGAAACGACCGCGCCGGCGCCGAGCCTCAATCCAAGGCTTGGCCAGCTCCACGACGCGAACAGGGTCGCGTCCATGCCCCGCGCGAGCTGTGCCTGATGTTCGGAGCGTCCGTAGATCAGGGTGCCGGTATCCCAGTCCTCGTCCACCATGGTGCCCGTGACGGTCGGGAAGAGGGACGTCACGGACAGCCTGAACGAGAGCGGCGCCCTCCAGCGGGGGCTCAGCGTCGCGTCGAGCCTGAGGCCCGCGGCGGGCAGGAGCTGCCAGCGGAGCTTGGAGAGCAGGTCCGTGGTAGTCGAGTCGCGGTAGACGAGCTCGTCCATGTAGCCGACGACCAGCACGGGGCCTGTGGCGAGCGAGAGGAGCGGGACGCTTGTCGCGGGGCCCTCCGCGGCTGGAAGCGCGGCCGATGCGGGCGGAGAGTCCTGGGCCAGTGCAAGGCGGGGCGCGAGGAGCGCCATCACTGAAACCAACGCGAACGATGCGCACCGGGCGCCGCGGAACTTGCTCATGATGGCGGAAGCATACCCCATGAAACCGCGCGGGTCATCATCGATTCGGGTTTTCGGTCGGAGTCGGCTCTGTCCCCGGATCGGCGGCATCTTCGCAATGGAGCTCTGTCCCCATTGGCCAAACGGCCGCCCGTCGCTATCCTTGCGGCATGACGAAGCTCACGAAGGACCAGTGCCTGTCGGCCATCGCCATGGGCGAATTCGGGAAGGATATCCTCGGCGCCGCGCGCCGCGTGGCCGTCGTGCTGACCCAGGGCTGGTGCCCCCAGTGGGTCCATATGCGCCGGAAGCTCGAAGGCCTTGCCGGTTCCGATGACCCGGTCGTGTTCTGGGTCGAGTACGATGTCGAACCCTTCTTCGACGATTTCATGGCCTGGAAGGAAGATGTCCTGGGGAACCGCGAGGTGCCCTATGTCCGCTACTACCGCGACGGCGTTCTCGTCGCGGAAAGCAACTACACGGACATCCCCGGGTTCCTGGCCCGATTCGGACGCGACTAGGCATCCGGGATGGCGCGAAACCGGACTCCGCTCTTCGGTCCCTGGTCGTTCTACCGAACCGCGCTCGGCGTCGCCGTGCCGGTGATGCTCCAGCAGGCCGTCATGAGCCTCGTGTCTCTCGTGGACAACTTCATGGTGGCCGGCCTCGGCGACGCGCGCATGGCCGCGGTCAACGTGGCCAATCAGGTGAACTTCGTCTACTTCGTCGTGCTGTTCACGCTCTGCGGGGCGGGCGGCATCTACCTGTCGCAGTTCAAGGGCGCGGGCGACGGGGAGGGGATGCGCCAGGCCTACCGCTTCAAGCTCGCGGCCTCGCTCGCTGTGTCCGGCATCTGGCTCTTCCTGACGCTCGCCATCCCCGAGCGCATGGTCGCCCTCATGCTCGGCGGAAACCCGCAGGGACCCGAAATCATCCGCGAGGCGGCCGGCTACCTGCGCATCGTGTCAATCGCCTGGATTCCGATGGCGGTCTCCACCTCGATCGCGACGGGGCTGCGCGAGATCGGAAGGGCCCGGCCTCCGCTGTACATCTCCGTGGCTGCCACCCTGGTCAACACCTTCTTCAACTGGTTGCTGATCTACGGTTCGCTCGGCGCGCCGCGGCTCGGGGTGAACGGAGCGGCCATCGCGACGGTGATCGCGCGGCTCGTCGAGTTCGCCGCTTTCCTCGTGTTCATCCGCGTCGACCGGACGGTCTTCATCCCGAAGCTGCGCGAACTCGCGCGCGTGAACCTCAAGCTTTTCGTCGAGGTGGTGCGCAAATCGGGTCCGATGCTGCTGTCCGAAACCACCTGGGTGGTCTCCGAGACGGTAATTACCGCGCTCTACAACGGTCGCGGCGGCGCGGAGGTCGTGGCCGGCATGGCGGCCGGCTGGACCATAGCCAACGTCTTCTTCCTCGTGTTCACGGGCATCCACACGGCCACCGGCGTGACCGTCGGAGGCTCGCTCGGGGCGGACCGGCTCGACGAGGCCCGCGACCGGGCCCGCTGGATACAATCCGGCGCGGTCGTCGCGGGCGCGGCGCTCGGCGCGCTCGAGGCGCTTTCCACGCTCGGCATACCCATAGTGTTCGGCAACCTGAGCGCCGACGCGCGCGAGGTGAGCCGAGGCCTCCTCTTCGTCATCTCCGCATACCTGCCGCTCTGGGCCCTGCTCAACGCGCAGTTCGCCGTTTCCCGCGCGGGCGGGGACACGATGATGGGCATGGTGGTGGACGTGGGAGTCAACCTGCTGCTCTTCCTGCCGGGCGCCTTCGCGCTCGCGTTTCTCACGGCGATCGGTCCTGTGCCCATGTTCGCCATCCTCAAGACGACGGATTTCGTGAAGTGGCTGGCCGCCTGGCTTTGGCTGCGCGGAGAGCGCTGGGTACGGAACCTGACTCGGGAGCACGCGGCGATGCAGCCGGGTCCCGGTGTCGAGGCGGAGGCCATCGCCGCGGTCGGAGCGGGAACGGCGGCCGGCGCCGTCACCGCGGCGGATTAGGCGGCGAATCCGGGCGCGGCTTGCCGTGATCGCCGATTCGCTATATTCTCGCGCCTAAAGGTTATGAAACACGCCCGCATCCGGTCCGGCACCCAATTCGCGCGGTTTTTCAGGGGGACCCTCGCCGCGCGCGCCGCGGGGGCGGTCGCCGCGGCGACGATCCTGCCGCTCGCGATCACGGGTTTCCTCGCGTACCGCCTGGCGGCCTATTCCTTCGAGACGAGCGCGCGCGGGCAGGTCCAGGACGCCCTCTTCGGCGCCATCGAGCTGGTCGACGAGCATCGCTTGCGCGTGGAACGCGGCGAGGAGACGCTGGAAACGGCAGTATCGCGATTGCGGCGCGTCTATGCCGGCAGCCTCGCGGAGTTTCATGTCGCATCGTTCAGCGTGACCTTCCTGGTGCGGCTTTTCGTCGAACTCGGCATCGACCCCTCGTCGCTCGTGGTTTCGCCCCACGATTCCATCCTTTCGTGGTCTTCCCGGAAGATCGGGCGCATCATGCCGGGCGCCTACGTCGTCGACGATCCGGAACTCGTCCGAGCCCTGGAGATCGCCCTGGAACGGATCCCGATCCAAAGGCAACAGGAATTCGCGAACGGCCCGATGCAGCTCAGGCTGGTCCATGATTTGTCCAAAGCCGCGGTCCGCATTCGGAGTTCCGGTTACGTCTTCGCGTTGACCCAAGCCGTGGACGACGGCGGAAGCGGAAAGCTCCACGAGGTTTTCCATCCGCGACTTTCTTCGGTGGATGTCTCGGACATCCGGAACGACGCGGGCGAACCTGTCGCACGCGAGCTCGTGGCGCTCGCGGGGACGCTCGTCTCGAGGCCCGCGGGCGAGCTCGTCTGGACGGACTATTTCTGGAAAAACCCGGGAGAACCCCGCGCTCGGGACAAGCTGACCTATGTCGGATATTACCGTCCGTGGAACTGGACGATCGCGGCCGGGCTCTACCGGGACGAGTTCTTCGCTCCGCTCCGGAGCGTGCGGCTCTTCCTCACCCTCTCGGTGATCGCCTTCGGGTTGGCCACGGCCGCCATCGCGTACCGGGCGACGCTCATATGGTTCGTCAGGCGGATCGATGCCGTGGTAATCGGCATCGGAGCCGTCGAGAAAGGCTCGTACCTTCCCGGCTTGCCCGAGGACTGGCGGGACGAACTCGGAGACATCGCCCGCGCGGTGAATGCCATGGCGGCGGCCATCGGCGACCGCGAGAACCGCCTCGATGATCTGCGGGCGTTCCAGAGCGGTCTTCTCGACGCGCTGCCGACTCCCATCCTGGTGATAGATCCGCAAGGGAGGATCGAGGCGTGGAACGAGGCCTCGCTCGACGTGTTCGGCCGCGAGCCGGAGGCGCTGGCGGGTCGCGGTCTCACCCAGGCCTGCCCGGCTTTGGCGGAGCTCGGATCGGACGTCGAGCGCACCAGATCCCTACGAGAACGGCAGTCCTTCGTGCGCCGGGAATTCGACATGCCGGGGCGCCGGGCCTTTTCCGTCGTCCTCGAACCCCTGGGCCCCGTGACCGAGACCAGCGTGGTCATCTCGTTTTTCGACCTGGCGGACGTCGACCGGCTGGAACGGCAGCTCAGGCGATCGCAGAAGCTCGAAACCGTCGGCACCCTGGCCGCCGGCCTGGCCCACGATCTCAACAACGTGCTCGGAGGCATCGTAGGCACCGCGAGCGTGCTCGGCCTGTCCGCGGACGATCCGCGGCCGCCGGAACGCGACGAGGTGAAGGACGCCGTCCAGTCCATCCTCCGTTCTTCACGACACGCCGCCGAGGTCGTGCGGCAGCTGCTTGTCCTCTCCCGCCGTCAGGAAATGACCCTCGCGCCGGTCGATCTGGCGACCATCGTTGAGTCTACCGTACGGCTCTGCCGACGCACCTTCGATCCGTCCGTGGAGATCGCCTTCGAACGGCCCGATTCCGCCTGCATGGTCATGGGCGAGGCCGTCCAGTTGGAACAGGCGCTGCTCAACCTGTTGGTAAACGCCCGCGACGCCATGACGATCATGCGCGCCGAAGGCGAAACCCGGGGCGGCCAGGCGACGGTGAGGATAGAAAAAAGGATACCGGAATCGGGCGACGACGCGCGGCCGCTTTGGGCGGTCTCCGTCACCGATGAAGGCGTCGGCATCGCAACAGAGGCGATCGAACGGATCTTCGATCCTTTTTTCACGACGAAGATCGGAGGCAAGGGTTCCGGCCTCGGCCTGACCATGGTTTTCGGCATAACGGAACGGCATGGCGGCACGGTGCACGTGGATTCCATGCCCGGACGCGGGACGACCGTCGAGCTGCGCTTGCCGCAACTCTCGTCCGAGCTGCGGGTCGCGACACCGGCGGAACCGGTCGTCCGACCGTCGGTTCCCGGTCGCGGCCAGGGGCGGGTGCTCGTGGCCGAGGATGACGCCGTGATGCTCGAGAGCCTCGGGCGGATGCTGAAAGTCTGCGGCTACGACGCGTTCGGCGAGAGCCGCGGCGAGGCGGCGATCCGGCGTTTCGAAGCCGCTCCGGAGGAATATGCGGCGGCCGTCCTGGATCTGGCCATGCCGGGGATGTCCGGCCTCGACCTGGCGCTTGCGCTCCGGGCGCGCAGACCCGACCTCCCCATCCTCCTGGTTTCAGGCTACGACGAGGATGAACGGATAGATCGCGCGCGGATGCTGCCCAAGCTCAAGTTCCTCAGAAAGCCCTTCGGCATCGAGGCGCTGAGCGTCGCGCTCGGAAGCCTTCTGGGAGCCTAGGTTCGCGTGAGGTTCCGCCGCCTTGCCGTCCGCATGCGTCGTCCCTTCGGCGCCAGTCTCGCGACGGCGGCAGCCACCGCGAGCCCTGCTGCGATCGCTCCTGCGAGCAGTAGCGTGGCGAACCCCGTCGCGGCAGCGCCCGCAGCGTCGCCTGCCGTCGCCTCGCTCATCGTGTAGAACATTCCTCCGCCCGGCACGAGGGGGATTATCGACGAGACGATCATGACAGTGGCGGGCGCCCGCATGATCGTCGCGACCGCCTCAGCGTAGAGTCCGACCGCGATGGCGGCGATGAAGTAGGCCATGGGATCGGAACCGGACAGCGCCGCTGCGAGCAAGCGGATTCCCCAGGCCAGCGCCCCACCGACGGCGGCGAGCGGCAGATCGCGGGGCTTCGCGCGGAAGATCAGCGCGAAGCCGAACGTGGCCACCGCCGAGATGCCGATCTGGGCGGCCGCGTTCACGAGAGCGCTCCCGTCAGGAGCGTCCAGGATTCGAGGCCGACGCCCGCGCCGATCGAAATGCCGGCCGCGGACATGAAGGCGTCGGTCATCCGGGCGATGCCCGCCACGAGATCCCCCGCGATTATGTCCCGGATGCCGTTCGTTATGGTGACCCCGGGCACGAGGAGCATGATGGCGCCGATGATGGCCTTGTCCGCCGCGTCGGCGAGTCCGCCCTGGGCGGCGGCCATGCAGAGGAAGGCGGTCAGCGCCCCTCCGGCGATGTTCGAGAAGAAATCCGAAACCTTGGCGCGCTGGATCCTCGGCACCATGCGGCCGAGTATGATGCCGACCGTTCCCGCGACCAGCGCGTCCTTCCACGAGCCCCCGAACAACAGCGAGAAGAATCCCGCGCCCAGCGCCGCGCCGGGAATCGAGACCCAGGCGGGATACGAGCTGCCGGTCTCGAGGGCGCAGAGTTCGGACTCGACAGCGTCGAAACCGAGCGCGCCGGCCGTGGCCCGTCTGGCGAGCGAGTCGATGGCGGATATCCTCTCCAGGTTCATCTGCCGCGTGCGGATCCTTCGAACGAGCGCCCGGGACCTGCCGTCCTCTCCCTCGCACGAAAGCATGAAACCGGTCGGCGTCGCGAAGCTTTCGCCGTTCCACGCGCCGAACGCGGTGAGGAAGGCGAGCATGGCTTCCTCGGCTCGGTAGGTTTCGCCGCCGCTTTCCAGCACGAGGCGGCCGGCGTCGGCGGCGACGCGCAGCGCGGAATCCGCGTCCGGTGCGTCCGATCCCCTCATGGAACGGGGTTCTCGGGCGAGGGGATCGCGGCATCTTCGCTTTCGGGAGCGAGCGCGGCTTCGGGCTCGGGGGAACGGCCCAGGGCGAGCCGCATGCCGAGGCCGATTCTCAGCATGGCTCCGTCCATGGCCATGGCGGGATCGGGATCGGTCCACAGGTTCGCGAGCGGGTAGAACCCGCGGACGTCGGCCACAAGCGACATGCCCGGGCCCAGCTCGAGTTCCATGCCCATCCTGGCTTCCGCATACAGCCATCTGGCTTTTCCGAGGAACCACGCGTCGAGCTCGAGCGGGGTCTGGCCTCCGACGGCCAGCCGGAGGAGCAGTGCCGGTCCGGCGCCGAAGACCGGCGTGAAGGGCACCGGCAGGCGGGGGCGGACGATCATCGGGGCGGAGAGGAGCAAGCCGGCGGTCCAGGACGATGCCGCCGACTCGACCGCGGCGGGCACGGCCCGAGGCAGGTCGAGGACGGGGCCCGAGAGCGGCTGTTCCGAGAGG
Organism: Spirochaetales bacterium; assembly: GCA_016926955.1. Lineage (GTDB taxonomy): Bacteria > Spirochaetota > Spirochaetia > Treponematales > UBA12059 > JAFGNN01. The sequence continues at coordinate 119,888 of JAFGNN010000030.1, forward strand.
AGCTCCGAATGGAACGAATACACGTCGAAGCCGGGCTCGAAGGCGAAAATGGAAGCGGGTGAAAGCGGAAGCGCGAAATCCAGTCCCAGCGTGCCCGAAATGGGCCCGGCGGCGCTGTCGCTCGTCGGCACGCCGTTTGCCACGAGGACAAGCCCGAACCGCGGCGTGAGGGCTTCGAGCTCCAGCGCGTTAACCGCGACGGACGCGGTGAGCGCGAACGCGAGCACGAGAGGGAGCGCGGGCGGTCTGGGTGAGCGGCTCATCGACATACCTCGGCTACGACTATAGCGCGGCCGCGCGGTCGGGGCCAGCGACTGCCCGGATGAACAATCCGGCGCCGCCCGTGTCGGGAAAGCTTTCGACCCACCAGGAAAGCAAGAGCACGAGCGGGGCGCCCGAGTCACCGTGGATGAGGGCTCCGTTCCATGTGGCGCCCGCGAAGGGTACCTCGAGCCCGGGATCGAGAAGCTCGACGGAGCCGTCGCGTTCCGCCGCTATCCGCGCCGGGCCCCCGGGAAGCGCCGCGAACGCCACCGTACCCGTCCGGTCCAGCGCGGCGACTATCTCCACGGCGGTCTCCGGCGCCCCGTCTCCGAGAACATACCAGGCGCCATCGCCTCCGGGATTGCGGGCGAACGCAAGGATCCTCCCGATGCCGGTCGCCGCCCCAAGCTCCTCGAGCGCGGCTCGCAGGGCGGGCGGGCCGCTCCGCGCGTCTCTCGGCGCGAGCAGTCGTTCGAATGCGTCCATGTCGAGCCGTTCTGCTTCGCCTTCGCGGGGGAGAAGCCAACGGTTCGCGAGCACACGGTCCCCTTCAAGCCTGCGCGTCGCGAGCAGGAAGCTTCCGTCATCACGGCGATTGAGCGAAAAGACGCTCGTCGCGTCTATGGGGCCGGGCAGCGAGGCCGGTTCCCAGACGGCGGCCGAGGCGTCGAGCCTGAGCATGGTTCCGCCCGCGTCCGGTTCCGACTCGTCGGGATGGCGGTACAGCGAAACGAGAAAGGAATCTCCTTCGTCGGCCAGGAGGGAGCCCACGGTTCTGCCCGAGAATTCCGGTGAAGGGATTTCATTGAAGCGGAGGGTCCGGTTCAACGCGTCGATTTCCAGTACGACGGCGCCCGCCCGGTTGATCGCCGCGGCCACGGTTTGGCCAGATGAGGCGAACGCCGCGACGAAACCGGACGAGTGCGCGGGGGACGGCCGAGGGAAACCGCCCTGGAAACCGGCCGGAACGAGGCCGTTACCGGAGACGACCAGAAGCAGGCTGTCGGCGAAGGATAGCGAGCCCGGTTCCGTCACGGACGGCGCCGCGTCCTTCCCGCATGCGACGATGGATGCCGAGGCGAGGATGGCTGCCATGAGCGCGACGCGCCGGTCCGATGAACTACCCGTTCGTTGCGCAATCCGGCCGAGCATCGGACCTCCGGAAATTTTCGGGCCCCCGGGCGATCGACCGTCCGGGTAGGCGCGAGAGATCAGTAGCTTCTCGAGAATATCGCCCGGTGTTTCGCGGGAGCGCCGCAGAGCGCGCAGGTGCCGGAGATTCCTTCCTGTCGATCCATGGGCATGCAACGCAGCGTCGCCTTGGTCTCGGCCTTGAGCCCGGCCTCGCATTCGGCGGACCCGCACCACAGGGCTTCGGCGAAGCCGCCCGTGGCGTCCGCGGTGCCGGCGCCTTCCTTCGAGAAGAACGCGAGCATTTCATCGCGCGTTCCGATCGATTTCGTGTTCTCGACGCGGAAGGCGCGCGCCCGCTCGAGGAGGTTGGCTTGAATGAGGCCCAGCAGTTCCCTGACGCGCGCCGGCGCCGCCTCGACGGCCACGATTTCCTTTTCGCCCGTATCACGGCGGACCAGCACGACCTTGCCGGCCTCCATGTCTCGCGGGCCGAGCTCGATCCGCACCGGCGTGCCGCGCATTTCCCACTCGGCGAATTTCCAGCCGGGGCTGTTCGACTCGTCCGAGTCGAAAACCACGCGGAGGCCGAGGCTTTTCAGCGCGGTCGCGAGCCTTTCGCCGTAGGCCAGCACGGCGGGCTTGGAGTCGCCCTTGAAGATGGGAACGATGACGACTTCTTCGGGCGCGAGGGTCGGGGGAAGCACGAGGCCCTTGTCGTCAGAATGGGTCATGATGAGCGCGCCCACCAGCCGCGTGGAGACGCCCCAGCTGCTCGCCCAGACATGCTCCAGCTTCCCCTCGCGGGACTGGAATTTCACGTCGAAAGCCTTGGCGAAGTTCTGGCCGAGGAAATGCGAGGTGCCGGCCTGGAGGGCTTTGCGATCCTGCATCATCGCCTCGATGGTATAGGTCCGCACCGCTCCCGCGAACTTTTCGCTGTCGCTCTTGACGCCGGCTACTACGGGCAGGGCCAGGAATTCCTCGGCGAACGAACGGTAGACCTCGAGCATTCGGAGGGTTTCCTCCTCCGCTTCCTTCGATGTTTCGTGGGCCGTGTGGCCTTCCTGCCACAGGAACTCCGCGGTACGGAGGAAGAGCCGCGTGCGCTTCTCCCAGCGGACGACATTGGCCCACTGGTTGATGAGCAGGGGCAGGTCGCGCCAGGACTGGATCCAGTCGCGGTACTTGTCCCAGATGATGGTCTCGCTGGTCGGCCGCAGGACCAGCGGTTCGTCGAGCTCCTCGCCGCCGCCGTGGGTCACCACGGCCAGCTCGGGCGCGAAGCCTTCGACGTGCTCGGCTTCCTTCTTGAGGAAGCTCATGGGGATGAGCATGGGGAAGTACGCGTTGACGTGTCCGGTGGCCTTGAAGCGGCGGTCGAGTTCGTCCCGCAGCCTTTCCCAGATCGCGTAGCCGCGCGGGCGGATGACCATGCAGCCCTTGACGGGGGAATAGTCGGCGAGCTTCGCGTTGAGGACGATGTCGAGGTACCACTGCGAATAGTCGACGGAACGGCTCGTGATCTTCTCTGCCATGCTCGGTTCCTTGGAACGGTCGTATTTGTCCCTCGATTCTACCGGAAAGCGCGGCGACTCGGCAATTGCCGGCCGTCGATCCGGGCGGGACCGCCTTCTCGGCGTCACCGAGGCCTGCCCATGGTGCCGTTCCCCGTGGGCAAAAAAAACCGCCCTCACTTTCGGGGCGGTCGGTATGGAGCGCAACCCCGGGCGGCGCTCGCCTCGCGCGGCGGCGCGGCCCCGGGCCATGGGCCTGTCAGGGAATGCGGATGGTTTCCACCATGTAGCGGACCGAATCGCCGCCCTTCGCGACCAGCTTCTTTTCGACGATGAAGACGAGTGTCCGTCCGTCGGGGGCGATAAGGATGCGCCTGATCACGTAGCCCCTGACCCCCTTCCGAACGAAGGTCGGATTCCCGGCGCTGAAGGACTTCTCCGTTCCCGCCTTGGTGGTCAGCTTGACGTCGATCGAGAACGAGCTCGATGCGTCGTCGCCCTTCTCGACGACGACCTGGCGAAGCATCGTGGTCCAGCGGTCGCCGGTGGCGAAATCCCTGAAGGAAATCGGATCCGACGGGTCCTCCCCGTCTACCAGCAGATAGAGGATGCGTCCTTGGGCCAGATGGTCGATCCGGTATTTTTGGACGAGCGCGATCCTGTCCCTGTAAAGGCCGAAAAGCGCGCCGGCCGGATCCTGGCCCGCTTCGAGCGGGCTCTTGGCGACGAAGCGGGCGACGCCATCCTTCACGAAGTCGTTTTTTTTCGCGTCGACGAGGTACAGCTCGGCGTAGGGGACGCCGCTCGACCCGTCCAGGCCGTACTGGCCGAAGAGGAAATACGCGGAATCGGGGGAAAAGCCCAGGTTTACCAGGGTTGGCACGTCCCCGGCGAAAACCGGCATGGCCGCGAGAGTTGCTGCGATAAATATCGCTATGGTCCGTTTCATCGGGCGAACTCCTGCATGTAGTATCGGCGCGAGGTTGTCCCCAGCTTAGCCCGGAATCTCTCTCGAGGCTAAGCGCTTGCCCGGGGCGCGCTCCGGGTCTATGCTCGGCGGGGAGGGGAAATGACCGGGACCGGACGCGTACGTTGGTATCGAATGGCGTTCTTCATCTCGACGCTGGCCCTTGCCGGCGCAATCGCCATCGCCATCTCCCTCGGGCTGGACGGATATCGGGCGCTCGACGCCCGTGCCGTCCCCGGCTCGCCCGCCGTGGCGGGATGGGGCGTCGCCGGCGCCTTGTTCGCTGTCCTTTCGTCGGCGTCGTTCCTGGCGCTGATCGCCTTCCGGGCGAGTTCGAGCGTGTCACAGGAACTGTTCTTCCTCAGCTTCTTTTTCTTCTCCCTGACGGCCGAGGCCGCGAGGACCGGGCTCGGTGCGGCGGCGCTCGGCGGCGCTTCGATGGAGGCGCGCGACCTGCTCGCGAGATCCATCGTATTCGCCAGGACCTTCGGTACCTTGTCGGTTTTCGCGGCTGGGCTTCACGCTTCCGGCTATCGTGACGACAAGCCGTGGAGCGCCGTCTGGATCATGGCGTTCGCCGCGCTCGGCGTGACGGTCGCGCTCCCGGTGAATTCCGGCGATCTATCCGTCGGGCTCATGCCGCCACGCGGCTTCGCCGTGCTTTCCACCTTCTTCGAGGTGGTGGTGGCGGGTGGCGCCGTGCTCAATTTCCTTCTAGCGGCGCGGAACAGGGCTTCCCGGGTTTTCCTGGCGGCGACGGGTGGGGTCGTGGCAGCCTTGATGGGAGCCGTCCTGCTGCGCGAAGCCGTGGAGCCGCTGGGCTTCGCTTTCGGCGGCGTCGCGCTCTGGGCCGGCGCCCTGACCTGCTTCATGACGCTGCGGCGGCATTACCTTTGGCAATAGCGTCAACGGCGCTTCGCGCCGTTGACGGCGACGGGCTGCGCCCGTCGATTTACCGTGGGGGGACGTTTCGCGCCGTTGACGCTAGAACAGGAAGTGCGCGAAGGCGCCGACCGCGACGGGAAGGAGCAGGTTGTCCATATCCTTGCTCGGTATCGCTTCCATTACGGTAGCGAACGCCGCTACCGCCAGGGACATGAGGGGGCGACGGGTAAGGGTCCAAGCTGCCAACAGCACTGCCCCGAAACAGGCGAGGCTGCCCTCGAGCGATTTTCCGCCGGTAAACGGTATGCGGACGGAACCGAAGAGCCTGCCGACCAGGCTGGAAATGCCGTCGCCGAAGGCGAGCGCGTAAATCGCGAGGCTCGCGGCCGGTTCCGGAAACAGGAGCAGCGTGAGTAGCGCCCCGAACCCGAGGGTCACGGGACCGAGCACGAAACGGCCGGCGTCCCGCCTGCGCGCGGCGGCCGAGGTCACGCGGCTGATAACGGGAATCTCGTAGCCGTCCAGGCGAAGCAGTTCGCAATAGGCGTAGAACGCGATGCCGCCGGCCAATAGAGCTAGGGTGGCGCCGCGGTTAAAGGACGCGAGGGTCGGCACTATGCCTATGACGATGTGTATGGACTTTCGGACGAGTTCCGTGCGGATCTCCTGTCCGAGCAAGGCCGTTCCGCGTCGTCCCGTCTGCAATGCCTGGATGTCTGCCATGGTGTTCCTTTCCCGGGTTTCACATTGAATATGCAATATTCATGCCAAGAGCCGGATTTCGCTCAAGACCCGCTGGGTCGCGACGGGGTAACGAAATACACGATGCCGGGATGGACCCGCATCTGGCGTGATATGAAAAATCATACGAAGCCGGCCATGGAAACTGTCGGGAAAGACCATGACGAGCGCTCGCCTCCACTTCGCCCGAGGCTTGAATTCAGGCAGCCGGGCCAGGCCCGGGCCGGCGCGGACCGACCGCCGCGCGCCGGAACGCAACCCGTTGACAGGCCGTACGCGGCCCGGTAGACTCCGCGTTAAGAGAGCGGTCCCCGGACGATTAACTCAGCGGGAGAGTGCCACCTTCACACGGTGGAAGTCGTTGGTTCAAATCCAACATCGTCCAGAGGCCGCTCTTGTCACGTCCGCAGGACAGAACGGCCGCCCGCGTCGAGGGCGGCCGTCCTGTCCGGAATCGCTCCGCCGCGTCTGCTCAAGGCCCGAGTTCCCGCGGCGCTTCTGGGTATATCTCGAGGTCGATGCCCCGCTGAGGCCTGAGCACGAAGTCCATATTCAGGAAGGCCAGATTCTTGACAGCCGGCTTGATCATGGTGGCTTGGTCGCGTTCGAGCGCGTCGAAAAGGCGCATCGATTCGGTGAACGAGGCCATGGCCTTGCCGCGTAGCGACGCGTCGCCGGCCCGCGCCGCGAGGCGCCACCAGGCCACTCCGAGGTTGTTGGTGGCGCGCATGAGCAGTTCGACCAGCTCGCCTTGGGCGGGCCGTTCCTGCGGAAGAAGCACGGGCAGTCGCTCGAGCTCGAAACGCAGCCGCGCGGAAAGCCGGTCGAACGCAGCCTGCGCGGCGAACCAGTCCTCGCGCCTTGCCAATATGTTTCCGGTGAGGAGCAAGAGGGCCGGCGTCTCGTCGACATCGAGCGAAGCGCGGTGCGCCTGGATCAGCGCTTCCTCGAGCCGCTCCAGGCGATAGAGCGCCGCTGCGCGACGATACCGCGTCTCGTTGGTGACGTAACCGGCTCGCTCGGCTCGCTCGTAAAGCGCTATCGAGGCTTCGTCGTCGCCGGCCTCGGTGTAAAGCACGTCGGCGAGCCTCGCGTAGTTTACGCCGAAGCGTCCGTCGAATCCGAGGCGCCGGCCCGAGAGCGCGTCCTCGTAAAGCGTGATGGCCCTCTCGAAATGCTCGCGGGCCATGACGGTTTCGCCTTCGGCCAGATGGTGAAGGCCCAGCCAACCGAGCGCGTCTATGAGCATCCCGAGCCGGTAGGTGCGGAGCAAGGCCAGATTCTCGAGGGCCGGTACGAGCTTGCGCAACGCGAGGAATTCCTGGCCGGAATCGCCGGACTGGTTGAAATACCGGGCCATGTGGTAGTGGATGTCCGGGATCGTCGGGTCGAGCTCATCGGCCAGCAGGAGCGCCCGACGCGCCCCGTCGAGATCGTTCCGGTCGAGATAGTAGCCTCCGAGCTCGGCGAGCGAAAGGGCCGATATCTTCATGCGTCCGTCGAGGAAGTCCGCCCCGAGCGGGTCGATTTCGGAGAGCATGTCGCGGCTCTCGGCTTTTTCGACCCTGATGAAATACCGGAGCATGCGTTCCAGATACGGATCTTTCCATCCGCGTCGACCCAGGAGCCGGGCATAGCGCAGCCGCGCTTGCTCGTAAAGCCATGAAGCCGAACCTTGGGCGGCTTGGTCTGGCGGAGGAAGGGGCGGGTCGGCGGCGACCGTCCAGTCGCCGCGTGTCTCGTCGCCCCATTCGAGGTACACGTCGCCGAGCATCAGCAAGGCGTCGGAATCGACGCGGTTCCTGGAAAGGACGTTGGTCTCGAGTATCTCGGCGGCCTTCCCGTAGTTGAGCAGGACGCTTCGCTCTAGTTCCGCGTAGTCGAGCGCGGCGCGCTTTTCGCCAGGCCAGGCCTTGAGCAAGGCCTCGTATTTGAGCTCGGCCTTGGCGTACTGGTCGCGCTCGACGTAGGCTTCCGCGTAGAGATAATACCATTTCTTCATCCGCCAGAGCGCGTCGCCCCGAGAGAAGGAGCGCTCGGCGTCGACGTAGCGGTCGACGCGGATGCTCTCGTAGCCGTCGCGGTAGGCGGCGGATGCGGCGATCGGCGTATAGACGAATTTCCAGCCCAGCCAAGCGAGTCCGCCGGCCACGGCAAGCGCTGCTGCCACTCCGAGGATAACCGGCATCACGCGATTGACCAGGATCCAGGCCAGCGAACCTTTCTCCGCCTCGAACGCCGCGCCCGTGCGCTTTTCGAAGGCCTTGGGAACCTCGATGCGTTTGTGGAGGGCCGCGCCCGCAAGCTCGGCCGCCTTCTTCGGCGACATGCCATCCACGAGGGCCCAGACCAGGGCGCTGCGCTGGGCTTCGTTGCCGCGGTCGTTCGCGAGCGCGTCCTCGATGGCCAGGCGCAGGTTGAGCGGATAGGAGAGCAGGGTGTCCTGGAGCCGGTCGACCTGCGCATCGCTGAGCGATACCTCGCGAACCTCATCGCCCTTGTGTTCGGACGGCTTCGGGGAGGGGCCAGCGGGACGGGCCGCTTGGGGTCTCGCCTCCGTCTTCGGCTCTTCGAAGCCGGGGATGCGGAAGTCCTCTCCCCAACCGGATTCAAGATTGAAGGTGTCCGACGGCGTCAAGTCGCCGCCGAATTCCTGCGACTCGCCTGCCGGTGTCAGGTCCGCGGCGGAGGTGTCGAGGTCGAAGCCTCCGAGGTCGTCCGGTGTCGACGCGTCCGCGCCGATGCCAAGCTTGCTCGTGAAGGAGTCAAAATCGTCCAGCGAGGGCTCCGACGGTTTTGGCGCCGGCGCTTCCTCGAAGCCGATTTCGAAGCCTTCATGATCAGCGTTTTCCTCCGCCAAGGGCGAAGGCTCGGGTTCCGCCGCGAAGGGCGCATCGAAATCGGGGATCGAAAAACCGGAATCGAACCCGTCGGGAGGAGACTCTTCGAGAGGAGCCTCCGTCGATCCTTCGTCGGGCTCCGGGTTCGTGAATCCTTGATCGAAGGTTTCCGCGTCGTTGCCGCCGGCGTCGAGATCGGGCAGGGCGAATTCGTCGGCAGGGAAGGCGACCGGCGCGCCAAGGTCCGCGGGGTACTCCGCGTCCGGGCCCGGCGCGACGGTCGGCTCGTCGACGGGCGAGCCGGGCTCCGAAGGAATCGAGAAGTCTTCATCGAAGGAGGGTAGGTCGAATGATGGCGCATCGAAGGATTCGTCCGTCGCCGCGTCGGATTCGGCCGCCGCTTCGGTGAACGAAGCGTCGTCGAAGGTTTCGGACGCGGGGACCTCGGCCGATAAATCCTCGTCGGGGGCGAGCTCGGCCATTTCTTCCATTTCCGGAGGTAGCGCGAATTCGTCGTCGACGGAAGGAAGCGCGGCGTCGCTTCCCGAATCGTCGCCGGTCAAGGCCGAGTCTTCGCCCAAACCGGACAGCAAGTCCGCCGGGATGCCCCCTTCCGATTCGTCTGGAAGATCGGATGTCGAAGGAAGCGGCTCGTCGGCGCTCGCGTAGGTTTCCTTGCCGGGGGAGGGCGGCGCGTCGAGGGAAAGGTCATCGAGGAAAGACGTGAAGTCGATGTCTTCCTGCGAGGCGTCGGGGAGACTTTCCGGAGCGGCGGCTTCGATTCCCTCCGAGTCCGCACCGCCAGTATCCGCCTCGGCGTCCGTACCGGAAAGATCGAGCAGTTCGGCGAGATCGCCGATCGCCGCGTCCGCCGGGCTTTCAGGGCGGGGTACGTCGAAGGGCTGCTCCCCCCATGAGGCGAGCAGTTCGGTTTCGCGACCGAGCTTGCGGATGTCGTTCTGGAAACGCTTGAGGTCTTCTGGTCGCGGCATGGAGCGCTAAGATCCCCCTCTGCGTATAATTACGGAAGATGCCGCGCCCAGTATAGCGGAAAAAGCTTGAGGACGCTTCGCTTTCCGGCCGATACCGAAGTGTGGGAAAACTGATGAAACGCACCAAGTTACTCGCCCTGTGCGCAGCCATGCTCATCGCGACTTCGGGCGCCGCGGCCGCCTTCGAGGTGGAATCCCTATCGCTGCATCTTCTTCTGGCTTCGATAGACTCCGGCCGGGCGCCTCTGGTCGACGAGGATCACCTGGTTTTCTCCGTTTCCGGACCCTACCGTTTCGTGGGCATCGCGTTCGCGCACGAAGATTGGCGATCGGTCCACATGTTCGAGCGCAATCGCCAAGGGGTTTTCGTTTTCGCCTGTCCGCTGCCCGTCGAGGGCCGCGGCGTGCGGGCGGGACCCATCGGCTATCGCCTGGTCGTGGACGGGGCCTGGATTCCCGACCCGGCGAATCCGGTCAGGGCGCGAGACGCGGCGACGGGGGTCATGGTGAGCTTCGTCGACGTTCCCTGGCTGTCGAGCGCGAGGCTCGGGTACTGGGATCTTCTCGATCCGGACAGCCGCACGGCGCATTTCCGGTTTTCGGGGGAAGCCGCGCAACGGGTGACGGTGGCGGGCACGTTCAACGGATGGGATCCCTTCGTCCACGAGTTGATCGAGACGGCCCCGGGAATTTACGAGCTGGACCTCGTGCTTCCGCCGGGCGAGCATCGTTACGTGTTCTGGTACCGCGGCGAGCGGATGCCCGACGATCTCAATCCCGTGCGCCTGTATGACGCGGAGGGATATCCGGTCTCAATCCTGAGCGTCGCGAGTCACTGAGGCCCGGGGTCGACTCCGGAGCACGAGCTCCGCCGCGCGTTTCCTGAGTTCCAGCACCGATCCGTCTGAATACCAGGCGGCGTGATCGGTCAGGACCACGTCGTCACGGGAGCGGAGCGGATTTTCCGGCGGAAGCGGTTCGATGGCATTGACATCCAGCGCGGCGCCGGCCAGCTTCCCCGACTCGAGAGCGGCGAGCAGCGCCGCTTCATCGATCAGAGCCCCCCGCGCCACATTGATGAGGCGGGTCCCTTCCTTCATCAGGGCGAATTCCCGTGCCCCCAGCATGCCTTTCGTCCCGGAATTCAACCCGAGATGCAGCGATACGAGGTCGCTCGCGGCCAGGAGATCCCCGAAGGCTGTCGAGATGATCCGGGTCGAGCCCGCGTTTCGCCGATACGCGAGCGTCCGATCGATCCTCGCCTGGTCCAGGCTCGGGCTCCAGGCCAGGATGCGGGCGAAGCCGATACCCGCTGCCATCCTGGCGAGGGCGGCGCCGGTTCCCCCGAAGCCGAGGATGCCGAGCGTTAGCGTGGAAAGCCGGGGAGTAGGCAGACGGACATTCCAGTCGCCGGAGCGCACAGCGCGGTCGCGCCGCGTGGTCGAACGGACCAGGTCGAGCGCGAGCGCCAGGGCGTGGGCGGCGACTTCCTCGTCGCAGTAGCCGGGCACGTTGTGGACGGCGATGTTCTTCTCGGCGGCGGCCTCCAGGTCTACGTTGTCCAGGCCGACACCGTAGCGGACTATCGCCTTGCAGCGCCGGAGGCCGGCGATCGCGGTCGCGCCCATCGGCGCAAGATTTACCAGGACGGCGTCCGCGTTCGCGCAGGCTTCGGCCACTTCCCCCTCCGTCGTACAGGAGGCCTCGCGGAGCTCGAAGCCGGCCGGCTCGAGGATGCCGCGCTCCACGTCGAGCTCGCCGAAGCGGTTGTCGGTGACGACGACCAAGAGTCTGCGCTTTCCGGGAGCCATATTACCACCTCGAGGGGTCTGCCGCGCCGGCAAGGTCCGGACGGGGCGCGTTACGAGTATAGCTTCAGGGCTGTCGGGGCTCCAGCGGATTTCTGCCGACTGCCGGGCGTTGCGCTGTCGCGCGAAATCCGTAGTATGATGGGGCATGGCTCCCAGCTCTGTCCCCGATCGACCTGGCAAGTACGCACTGGCGCCCTCGTCATCCGGGATCGTCTGGCCCGGGCCCAGGAAACTGTCATGGGCCGAGGCCGCCCCGTTCGGACCCGGCCTCGACCGCCCGGAACCCGATGCCGAAGCGCCCGGCGGGGACCTGATCCTCTGCTTCCACGGGTTTCCCTCGACACCGCTCTGCTACCGCCTGGTCGAGAAGGCGGCGAAGCGACGAGGCTTCGAGCTCGCCGCGCCGCTGATGCCCGGCTGCGGCACCGTCCCCTGCGATATCCTCGAATTCGGCTATCAGGACTGGATCGGGTTCGGCACGAACCTGTGGCGACGGCTCCGGCCCCGCTGGAAGCGCGCGTGGCTAGTAGGGACTTCAGTGGGCGGTTCGGTGGCGCTCGAGATCGCCGCGGCTTTCGCCGCCGACGCAGCGCTCGCCCCGAACGGGATCGCGACCATCGGCTCGCCGGTAGTCCTCAACGCCTTGCTCCGGCGCGGCATGATGAAATCCGCGCTCCTCTACTTCGCGGGAGCTCTGTCCCCGCTCGTACCCTCCATGGGAGCGGCCCTGCCCGACCCGGACCGACCGGGCGAGGATGGCGACGAACGCTGGCGCGGCTACCTCGGCACCTACACGGCCTTCTCGCATTCGCTCCAGAAGGGGCTCCGCTCCCTCGAGCGGCGCTTGCCCGCGATCCGCGCGCCCGTGCTCGCGCTGCACGAGGTACGCGACCGCATGATCGATCCGCGCAACGCCCGCATCATCGCCGACGAGGCGGGCGGCGGCGGAAAGGCGATCTTCCTTGATATGGGCGACGCGGGCCACATGCGCCACGATCTCCTGCTCTACGACTCGACGCGCGACCGCGCCTGGTCCGCGATAATGGATCACTTCGACGCGATACGCGAAGCCGGGGCCGGACCCCGCGGGAGGATGGACTGATGGCGGTGGCAGCGCTTTGCTTTCTGGTGCCCGTAGCGCTCCTGTTCGTGAAGGAAAAGGTTCCGCTCGCCTCGCGCTGGAGCCCGCTCGTCGCGAGCTACGCGGCGGGTCTCGTGCTGGGGAACCTCGGCCTCCTGCCCGAAGGCGCGGCCGCGTCGCTGGACCTGGCCTCGTCGATCGCGGTGATCGTCGCCATTCCCCTCCTGCTGCTCTCCACCGACCTCTCGGCGATGCGGCGGCTCGGGGGAAAGGCCGGACTCTCGTTCGCGCTCGCGGCCTTCGCCGCCGCGCTCATGGCCTCGGTCGGTCACGTGGTCCTCAGGGACGTCGTGCCCGAGTCGTGGAAGGTGGCCGGCATGCTGGTCGGCGTCTACACGGGCGGAACGCCCAACCTTGCCGCGATCCGGACCGCGCTCGAGGTGGACCGGACCACCTACCTCGGTGTGCACACGGCGGACCTGGCCTTGGGCGCCCTCTATATCCTGGCTGCCATCACCTTTTTGCCGAAAGCGCTCCGCAAGTTCTTGCCGGTCCGGGGCGCCGCCGCGCCGGACCTTCCTTCCGGCGTCGCCGGCGAGGCCGTCGGACGGACCGTCGAGGACGAGTCCTTCACGGTCCTGTTCGAGAAGGGCACGCCCCCGCGCCTCGCCCTGGCACTCGGATTCACGGTCCTCGCGGTCGGAGCGGCGATGGGACTTTCGATGCTGGTGCCGAAGGAGTGGGAGACCATGACGGTCATCCTCGCGGTGACCACGTTCAGCCTGCTCGGCAGCCTGTCTCCGCGGCTCCGGAACATCCCGAGGACCTTCAAGCTCGGCGAGTATTTCCTGCTGGTGTTCTGCGTTGCCGTCGGCGCCATGGCGGACCTCTCGCTGCTCGCGGGGGCGGCGGCCATTTCGCTGGTCTACGTGGCCATCGCCATGTTCGGGGCCTTCCTGCTTCACGCGGCGCTGGCCGCGCTGTTCAGGATCGACGGCGACACCATGCTGGTCACCTCGGTCAGCGCCATCTGCTCCCCGCCCTTCGTCGGGCTCGTGGCGACCTCGATGAAGCGCCGCGACCTGATCCTGCCCGGCATCACGACGGGCATACTCGGCTACGCGGTCGGCAACTACCTCGGCATCGCTCTGGCTCAGGCGCTACGACTGGTCCTGCCCTGAGGTCTCCGGAACCGGCGTCGCAGCTGCTCCGCGCCGCGAGGCCGCCCTCCGCTCGGCGCCCGCGAGCAGGTAGAGCCCGGCGGCTGCGGCGAGGGACAGACCTGCGGACAGGATCCACATCGTCGGTGCTCCGGAGGCTTCCAGCACGCGGCCGCCTACCGGACCGGAGGCGCTGTAGCCCAGACTGCCGACGATGGGCAGGATGGCGGCGAAGCGGCCGCGATGGGACATGGGAGTGTGGTTGGCCACGTAGGCGGGTTCGTTAGTGGCGTTGACGATCTCGCCGAGGGTCCAGACTGCCGTGGATGCGAAGAACAGCCAGGGAGCCCGGACGAAGGCCAGCATCCCGAAGCCGATGGCGTAGAGCACGCCGGCGAAGGCCACGTTCGCCACGGGCTTGAAGCGCTTCAGCGCCGCGACGATGGGCGCGTTGAGCGCGATCACCATGAGGGCGTTGAGCGTCATGAGCGAGCCGTAGAGCGCCGCGCCTTTCTGGCCGAAGAGCTCGCCCGCCTGCAGCGGCAGCGTGAAACGATGCTGGGCGTAGACGAAGCCGTACCACGTGGTCAGCAGGGTGAAGACCACCAGGAAGCCGCGCGAACGCAGGGCCGAGAACAGGTTGCCCTCGTGGGCCTTTTCGGACGAATCGCTCCGCAGGCTCCGCTCGATGGCGCCTCGGTCCGGCTTCGTCTCCGGGACCAGGGAGATGACAAGGGTCGCCGCCGCGAGCGCGGCGATGCCGTTCCCCCAGAAGAGCCAGGACGGCGCCGTCTCGAAAAGGAAACCCGCGATCAGGGGGCCGCCCGCGAAGCCCAGGTTGTGCCCGAGGTAGAGCAGGCTGTACGAGGCCTGGCGGTTCTCGGGCGTTGTCACGTCGGTGGTCATGGCCGAGCGAGCCGGGTCGGTGACGCCGTCGCAGGCCAGGTAGAGCAGCACGAACACGGGAAGGAAGGCGGAGAGCCTGAACGAGCCGGCGAGGGCCAGGAAGGCACCGGCGCCGAGCTGGCTGGCCAGCATTACTTTGCGGCGGCCGATCCGGTCCGCGAGCTTGCCCCCGAGGATGGAGCCCGGCAGGTAGGCGAGGCTCGCCGCGAAGAGCCAGTCGCCGGCTTCGCGCTGCGACATGCCCAGGATGCGCGTCAGGTAGAGGGTCAGGAAGGGAAAGACGAAAATGCCGAGCCCGTTCAGCACCTCGGCCGCGAAGAGCGCGTAGACGGGCCGGGGCAGGCCGCGATAGATGGCGAAGCTGTCGGTGAATCGGCGGAACATTGTTCGAGAATGACAGGGAGACCCTCGCGCGTCCAGAGCGGGGTGGAGGAAGCGGACGGGCTCTGTCCCCATTCGCCGGTCCCTCTGCCGGCACCCGGGACGGAAACCAGGCGCCTTCCCCGTTCGACGGTGCCAGAACTTCCGGCGAGCTCTGTCCCCGCTACCTTGCGCGAGCTCTGTCCCTGGGGTGGAGCCGGTCCTGTACGCCCGGAGTCCGGGGCTCTGTCCCCGAGACGGCGCTTGCCGTCGGGAACGCCGGGGCGCTAGAGTGGCTGCATGAAGGGAATCATCATCGCCGCGGGATACGGCACCCGCTTCCTCCCGGTAACCAAGACCCTGCCCAAGGAAATGCTGCCCATCCTGACCCGGCCCTCCATCGCCTACGTGCTGGACGAATTCGTCGCTTCGGGGATCGAGGACGTGATCGTGGTCACCAGCCGGCGGAAAAAGGTCCTCGACGACTACTTCGACCGCGAGGTCGAGCTCGAGGAGATCTTCCGGCGCGAAGGCAGGGAGGACAAGCTCGCCCTGATCGCTCCCCCGAAGCTCAACGTAGCTTTCGTGAGGCAGACCGAGATGCGCGGTACGGGCCACGCCCTGCTCATGGCCGCGCCCCTGCTCGGCGGCGAGCCGGCCGTCGTCGCGTATCCCGACGACCTCCATGTCGGGAATCTCCCGCTCGCCCGCCAGCTGATCGAAACCTGGGAGCGCACCGGCTGCTCCGTACTCTCGACGATGCACGAAAGCGGCGATGTCAGCCGCTATGGCGTGGTCGACCCGGCGCCGGACGGCGTGCACCTGAAAGGCTTCGTGGAGAAACCGGCCAAGGGAACGGAACCGAGCCATGACATCTCGCTCGGCCGATACCTCTACACGCCCGAGTTCTTCGAGTACCTCGCGGAGGGCTGGAAGTCGCACGGCGCCGGCGAGTATTACCACACCGGCGCGCTCGACCGCCTGATCGCGGAAGGCAAGGTCGCGTATCGCCGCGTCGAGGGGACGAGGCTCGATACGGGCGAGCCGTCGGGCTACCTCGAGGCCATCTTGAGCGCCGCCTGGGACGACCCGGCGCTGCGCCCGGTGGTCGAGCGTTTCGTCGCTTCGCGGAAGGCTTGAGGCCCGCGCCATGCCCGACACCCGGCTCGCCGCCATAGCCTTCGTCGACCTCGACGGCTTCGCCGACCTTGTCGGTTCGAACGAGAAGGACGCGCTCTCCCGGCTCCATCGCTTCCGCGAGCTCGCCGATCCCTTGGTCGGCGAATACGGCGGCGAGCTTGTCGACGCGACGAATGACGAACTCATGGTCCTGTTCGACAGCGCCCTTTCGGCCCTCCAGTTCGCCTTGCACTTGCGTCTGGCCGCCCGGGCCGGGTCGGGCCAGCTCCGCGTCCGCGCCGGCATCCACCTCGGCGAGATCTGGCGGGATGGAGCTCGTGTCTACGGCAACGGCGTGAACGTCGCCGCGCGCGTCAAGCAGGAAGCCCGCGGCGGCGACATCCTGGTTTCGGAGGACATCTGGCGTCAGGTTTCGAACAAGCTGGAGCTGCGAGCCAGCGAGATCAAGGGCGCCGACCTCAAGAACATCGAGCGTGACCTCGTCATCTGGCGTGTCGAGGCAGAGGAGTACGCGGCATCGGAAGAACCGGCGCCAGGTTCGACGGCCGCCTCGTCCGGGACGGGCAACCAATCGGACGAGGCGCCGGACTCTGCGGAAGGGGCCGTCCAGTCCGGGAAACGGGTCCGGGACGCCCTCGAGGCTGCCCTGCTTCGGGGTGCCGAAGCCCGCAGGCGTGACGAGAGCGCGCTCGAGCGGCTCGCCGATCTCGGAACCCTCGACAAACTGGGTATCCACGCGGAGCTCGTCTCGAACGAGGATGGTTCCGCCCGCGTGACGCTTCGCACGAAGACCGAAACGGGGACAGACCGCCGCGAACGCCTGCACGCGTTTCGGGAGAAGGCCGTTTCGCGGATGGTGCGCGGCGCGTTGGTCGGCTTGGCCTTCGGTTTTTTCGCATGGCAGGCGAACAGCCTGTGGCTATGGGGCACCGCCATTCTCGCGGGCATGTTGCCGGCGATATCGGGCGTGCGTCAGCTTGTCGAAGCGAACGGGAAACTCAAAACCCTCGACCGGGAGGGGCGGGCCCGATCCGAAACGTGAGGACGCGAGGGTTCGTCCCCCGAGCCTGGCCCCGGCTACGCCGGTGCGGCTCCTTTTCGGTCCCCCGCGGCTTTCTGAACCGTCCTACATCCCGACCGGGAAAAGGTTGCCCTGCTTGTCATTCAGCCGGTCCTCGATCGCGTGTACGATGTTCCTGAGAGCCCGGCTCTCCGAAACGAAATCCAGCCTGTCTCCGGGGACGACCAGCACGGGCGCCAGCTCGAAATTGTCTATCCATTCCTCATAGAGGCGGTTGAGTCCCGCGAGGTACTCGTCCGGGATGGCGGCTTCCATTTCCCGACCCCGCTTGGCGATGCGCTTCCTGAGTGTGGGGACGGAGCAGCGGAGATAGACCACGAGGTCCGGCGGCGGCAGCAATTCCGTCACGGTCCGATAGAGCTCCGAATAGGTTCCCCAATCCTGGTCGCTCATGTTGCCCTGTTCGTGCAGGTTTCGCGCGAACACCAGCGCGTCCTCGTACAAGGACCGGTCCTGGACCACCGACCACGGGTCGTCCATGAGCGCCCGGTGCGAACGTGTGCGATGCGTGAGGAAGAAGACCTGGGAATTGAAGGACCAGCGCTTCATGTCCCCGTAGAAATCGGCCAGGTAGGGGTTTTCCGCGACCGGCTCGTAATATGGGCGGAAGCCGAGACGGTCGGCCAGGAGGCCGACCAGGGTCGATTTGCCGGCGCCGATGTTGCCAGCGAGCACTACATATTTTTTCATGCGCCTCGCCCGCCTGTCGAGTTCATGCCGGCGCGGGCGTCCCATCCGTCCCTGGCCCGACGGGTCGTCATCCGGGTGGCGCGATAGCTCTGTCCCCATTCCATGCGCGAGAGAATAGACGGAGCGAGGCCGGGGGGGCAAGGCGTGGAAGACGACGGGCGCCGACGCGCCTGAGGGACTATACTGGTCCGAAGGACGCGCCTCGGCGCGGAAGGAGGGGCCATGCACGCCTTGCTGGTGCGGATCAAGGTGAAGCCCGAGCGTCTCGACGATTTCATCGAGGCGACCATGGAGAACGCGAAGGCGTCCAACAACGAACCCGGCATCGTCCGATTCGACCTGCTCAGGTCGTCCGACGACCCGACGGGTTTTGTGCTGTATGAGGTCTACCGGGACGCCGACGCTCCCGCAAGGCACAAGGAATCGCCACACTATCTGGCCTGGCGGGACGCCTGCGAGCCGATGCTCGACGGACCGAGGGTCCGGGAGACCCTGGCGGGGATCTTCGTGCCGGATCATCGCGTCTAGCAGGGAGACGCGTCCCGGGGCTCCCTTGCCGGTCGCGCCCGTATCGGGATACAAAAACGACGGAGGTGCTTGTGCCCAAACAGGACTGTCCCTGCGGCTCCGGCCGCGATTACAAGGAATGCTGCTATCCGGTCATCCACGGCAAGGCGCTCGCCCCGAGCGCGGAGGCGCTCATGCGGAGCCGCTATTCGGCTTACGCGCTCGGCGAGACCGACTGGATCATGAAGTCGTGCGTCACCGACGAGGGTGTCGACCCTGAAGCCACCGCCGCCTGGAGCCGCGAGTCAAAATGGCTCGGTCTACGCATCCTTTCGACAGAGAAGGGCGGCACGAACGATTCGGAAGGCGTTGTCGTCTTCGAGGCCACCTACGAACGCGGGGGACTGCGCGACGTCCATCGCGAGCGCGCCGAATTCCGCAAGGTCGACGGGGCCTGGCTCTACGACGAGGGCGAGATCGAACCGACTACGGTGGTGCGGGCCGTGCCCAAGGTCGGCCGCAATGACCCTTGTCCTTGCGGTTCCGGGAAAAAATACAAACAGTGTTGCGGGCGCTAGCGTCCGGCATGAAGCCCGGCTCCTAAAGTTTCAAGGATCTGATGGCCGAAGTCGAGATCTCGAAGGGAAAGCTCAAGCCGGAGAAGTAGCGCGGGCCCACGCGGCTCCCGCCGCGACGGCGCGTTCGCGGACCGGGCAGCCCGGGACATGCGCGCCGTCGATGTAGCCCGAGCTCATCAGGAACTCGCCGGTTATCTCGCCTCCCGTGAAGACGAAGGTCCGCTTGAAGGTTTTCACCCACTCGTCCTTCGGCCGCGGATGGTGCGCGTCGAGCCAGGCGCCGAAGGACGGGTAGGCCGGGCGGAGCGCGAGCAGGCGGCGGGCGTTCTCGATGGCAGCATCGATCTTGCGGCGGTTGCGGATGATCCCCGCGTCAGCCATGAGTCGTTCCACGTCCGCGCTTCCGTACGCTGCGATCCGCTCGATGTCGAATCCTTCGTAGGCGCGGTCGAAGGCGGCGCGCTTGTTCAAAACCGTGGACCACGACAACCCGGCTTGGTTGATCTCCAGGACGAGCAGGCGGAAGAGTCCGCGCTCGTCCCGGATCGGAAAGCCGTACTCGCGGTCGTGGTAGGCGCGGTTAGGGTCATCGGGGGGCCGGGTGGCGACCCAGCCGCAGTAGCCGGGAAGGGTTGCCGTCGATTCGCTCAAGCCCGGTCCCCCCCGACCCCGCGCGGCCGGGCCGAGCCCTCGGCCGCGACGCCTTGTCCGTCATTCACGGGGCGGGTCGACGGTGGAGTCGAAGACGAAGGCACCGTCCTCGATCCGGATGATCGCGGCGGACTTGATCGGGTCGCCGATGCTGTCGAAGCGGAGAAGTCCGGTGGCGAGCTCGATTTCGGACGAGAGGATCGCGTCGCGGATGGCCGCGCCGTCCGTGGAGCCGGCCCTTTCGATGGCATCGATGACGATGCGTGCAGAGTCGTAGCCGAGCGCGGCCATGGCGTCCGGTTCGCTGCCGTAGGCGCCGCGGTACGCGGCGACGAACGCCGCGTTTGTTTCGGACGGAGCGGCCGGATGCCACTGGCTGACGAAGAACGAGCCGATCAGCCCGCGGCCGATATGCCTCAGGATATCCGGCGCGTTCCAGCCGTCGCCGCCCATGAAATGGCCCGAATAGCCGAGCGCCCGGGCCTGGAGCGAGATCAGCGCCGCGTCGTTGTAATAGTCCGAAATGAGGATGAGTTCCGGTTCCGTCGTCAGGACCCGGCGCAGCAGGGCCGAATAATCCATGACGCCGTAACCGTGCCCTTCGAAGGCCGTGATGACGCCGCCCCCGGACTCGAAGGTTTCGCGGAAGCCCGCGGCGATGGAGCGCGCGTAATCGTCGTCTTCGGTGAAGACGCAGGCGGCCGTGCGTGCGCCGAGCGTGTCGAGCGCGAAGCGTGCGGCAACCGTGCCCTGATACGGATCGATGAAGGCCGCGCGGAAGATGAAATCGCCGGTTTCGGTGACCGCTGGATTGGTCGACGTGGGGGTGAGCAGCGGGACGCCGGCCGGCTGGCAGATCCGGGCGCCTTCCAGCGTGATGCGCGACATGATCGAGCCGAGCACGGCGACGACCCGGTCCTGGTGGACGGAACGGTGGAATGCATCCGCGGCGGCCGTGATGTCGCCCTTGTCGTCGCGTACACGGAGCTCGAGCGGACGGCCGAGGACGCCGCCCTTCGCGTTGGCTTCGTCGAAGGCCAACCGCATGCCGTTGAGCGCCGACGCGCCGAAAACTGCGCCGTAGCCCGTAAGCGGCAGTACGGCACCGATCACGATCGGCTCGCCGCTCGCGGCTTCGCCCGACGGTCGAGCGGTAGCGCAGGAAACGGCGAAGATTGCGCTCAGGGCGAGCGCGGCGGAAAGGGCGCGGTTGTAGGACGAAGCAACGGTCATGCTTTTCTCCTTGATTATTGATCTCGGTGCCGGTTCGTCATTCCGAGGCGCGGCGCGAGAGCCGCGCGTTGAGTAGTTCGTCCATGCGGCGCAGGTTCTCGGAGCCGAGCGCTTCGAGCGAGGATGCGTCGCCGATGATAGTCTCGCAGCCTTTCCGGATGCGCATGGCGCCTTCTCGAAGTCCGGCGGCTATCGCGCGCGATTCAGCCGACCGTTCCGCCGATTCCGAGAGCGCGCGGCCGGTGTCGTCAGCGGCGGTTCCGGACGCCTCCGCCAGGCTCGCGAAGCCGTCGACGGCCTGCCGGATTCCCGTCGTTCCGGCCGAGACCTCGGAAAGCTTGAAAAGGAGCTCGCCGAGGGTTGCCGAGACTTGCTGGATTTCTTCGGACATCCGGCCGAAAAAGGCGCGGGCCTCCGCGTTGGCGCCGTTCGCGTTCGAGACCGCGTCCTGGATGTCGGCAAGCAGCGCGTCGATTCCGCGGGAGCCTTCCGCCGCTTCCTCCGAGAGGGCCCGGATTTCCTCGGCGACCACGGCGAAGCCCTTTCCGGCGTCGCCCGCATGGGCCGCTTCGATGGAGGCGTTCATGCCGAGGAGGTTGGTCCGGCCGGAAACGTCGCCGATCAGGGTGTTGATCTCCTCCATGCGCTGCACCGTTTTGACAATGCCGTCGATCGCGGCGGCCAGTTCCTCGATGCGCTCCTCTCCCCCGCGGGCCAGGGCTTCGAGCTGGTCGATGCCGGATTTCCGCTCGGTGGACGCGGCGCTGATCTCTTCGAGGGCCTTGAGCATCTGGCCTACGGCGGCCGTCGCTTCCAGGACCTGGCGTGAGAACGTGTCGAGCGAAGAGCCGACCCGTGCCTGGGCCTCGGCGGCGCTCTCGTCTCGCGAGGCGACCGTGCCGAGCGCTTCGTCGAGGACGCTCAGGTCGGAAAGCTCGCGCGCGGTGATTCCCTGAAGCTCTTGGGCGGAGCCCGAAAGGGCCCCCGCGGCTTGGGCGAGGCGTTCCGCGACGGCCTGCGCGGCTGCCTGGGCCTCGGTGGCGGCCTGGCTCATCGACTCGTACTGTTCCCGGGCCAGGCGGGACGAGTGCTCGCTTTCGTCGACCAGTGAAGCCTGCATGCCGATGGAGACCGCGGTGAACGCTCCGCCGGTGACGACGAGCAGCGCGGAGGTGGCCAGCGACTGGATGGCGAGCTCGGTGACGGTGCCGTCCGCGGGCAGGGCGTCGAGTACGTAGAGGGCCGCTATCGCGGCCAGAATGAGGGCCGCTATCGTCCAGGCCTGGCGGCGTCTGACGGCGAGCAGGGCGGTGAGGACCAGAAGGAAGCCGCCAAGCGTGCCGAAGACGTAACATTCATAGACGTCGCGGTATTCGTCGAATTTGATGGCGGCGAACATGACGCCGAAGAGGCCGTACAGGAAAAGCGACGAGGCGAGGCGGTAGCGACCCTTCGCCATCAGAAGGAGGGCCAAGGCGCAGAAGACGAAGAGGAGGAGCAGGAACGCGCCGACGATGAAGGCACCCGTAGCGAACATGAGCGAGCCGAGCGCGATGCCGAGCAGGCCGACGACGAGGGTGCTCGGGGCGAGCAGGCGGGCCTTCTTGCGCGTCCGGACGTCCGAGGTGTCGTACGGCGAAGTGAAGACGCGCATCAATGCCGAGATAGGGTTCGCCATGGATCCTCCGGGTTTTCGTTTCCGCATAGTATCTGTCATCGCGTATGTCGAGGCAAGTTCGACCGTCGGCCATTTCCGGAAGGGGAATGGCCAGATCGGAGCTCGACTCGAGCATGCTCCCGGGCCGGTCGCCTACTTCGGGGATCCTGTCGCCGGGATTTCCCCGCGCCGCGACATCTCGCCCAACGCGACGCAGAAGCGATGCGCCGAGGCCGAGATCGCGGCGTGGTCCGGGGCGGCTGCGAACTCGGCCGCGACGATGCCGCCGTCCTGCGCGGACGCGAGCGTCCACGCGACGAGCCAGCCGTTTTCCGTCGCGACGAGGCTGCCGGAGGCTACGTAGTCGGCCGAATAGAGCGATCCGACGGCGCGGTCGTGTTCGCTGGCCGTCGCGCCGGACAGCTCGAGCTCGAGTTCCTCGAGGGCCGCCTTGCGGGAGGCCGCGTCGACGACGCGGAAGGCGCCGGATTTGACGAGCCCGTCACGGTACGAAAGGCGCGCTGTCGCGGCGGTGGCCGGGTCGGCGCCGACGGATTCCAGTTCCGCCACCACGACGACTGGAGCCTCGACGGCGGCTGACTCCGGCGAAAACTCCGCCGCAGGAGCCCCCGCGCCCGGTACCGGCTCGACGCGATAGCCCGACAGGTACGAAGCGAGTCGGGACGCTTCGGCGAGATCGTCGGGAGGGTCGTCACGCAGGTCCGCGTCGCCTGCCATCAGGGAAAAAGCCGTGGCTTCCAGGTCCGCGTCGGGGGATGAATCGCCCAGCGATTCGGCGTAGCGTCTGGCGAGCGCCCGATCGGCGAGGGCCGTCAGCCTGAATTCGAGGACCCGCGAGGCGGCGAGGGTCGCCTGGCCCGGGATCCGCGATTGCTCGAAGGCTTCCCGGGCCTCGCCCAGGTCGCCACCGAGAAGCAGTGCCCAGGCTTTCGTCTCGAGCAGGGCTGCGCGTTCCCCCACGTCCAGGCGGGCCTGATCGAGCTCCACGACGAGGGCGTCCACCGCCGTCCGAACCTCGCCCCCCAACGCCAGCGAAAGCGCCTCGGCGGCGATCGCCATGGCGTCGAGCGGGGCGTCGCGCTCCGGGCGGACCGAGCTCGCGCAGGATGACAGGGCGGCGATGGCGATCGACGCCGCGACGGCGCGAATCGGGGTGCGTTTGGCGTGGGACATACGGCTCCTCCGGGCGTCCGGTCCCGACGCCACCTTGCCGGAGTATAGCGCGCGCGGGAGGCCGGAGTCAGGCAGAAGCTCGATGGATGCGGCGCGGACGGGCTCTCGCGGTGACGAAGCGGGGCGTGCGCGAGCGCTTACTTCCCTTCGCGCTTCTTCCTCGCGTCCTCGGCCTTGCGGGAGATGCGGTTCCAGACCGCGGACATCCCCATCGCCTTGCGGACCGTGGCCAAGGTCGCACGGGCTTCCTCGCGCATGCGCATGGTGCCCTCATAGACGACCTCGTCCGCCAGTCCCGACTGGCTCTCGTACCTGGCTCGGCGTTCGCGGATCGGATCGAGGAAGGCGTTGATGGCCTTGGCCAGTTTCTGCTTTACCTCCACATCGCCGACCTTGCCCTCACGATAGCGCGCCTTGAGATCCTCGACCTCGACCTTGTCCGGATTGAAGGCGTCGTGGTAGTCGAATACGGGATTCCCCTCGACGGTGCCGGGGATGTCGGCGCTGACGCGTTTGGGGTCGGTGTACATGGACATGACGCGCTTTTCGACGGTCTTCTCATCGTCCGAGAGGAAGATGGCGTTGTTGAGGCTCTTTGACATCTTCGCGTTGCCGTCGGTCCCGACGAGAGACCCGTACTCGGACACCAGCGCCTCGGGAACGGGGAAGGTTTCGCCGTAGAGGTAGTTGAAGCGGCGGGCGATCTCGCGCGTTATCTCGACGTGCGCGACGTTGTCTTTCCCCACCGGGACCAGATGGGCGCGCGGCAGGAGGATGTCGGCGGCCTGGAGCACGGGATAGCCGAGGAGTCCGAAGGGCATCTCCTCGATGCCGGCGCCCTGGGCCATCTCCTTGAGGCTGGGGATGCGCGAGAGGCGCGGCACGGTCACCAGGTTCTGGAAATAGAGCGAGAGCTCGATGACCTCGGGGACGGCGCTCTGCAGGTATATGACCGAACGGGCCGGGTCTATGCCTACGGAGAGGTAGTCGAGCGCCGCCGAGCGGACGTTGTCCGGCAAGGTCTCGATGTGTTCCTTCTCGGGCTTTGTGGTCAGGGTATGGAGGTCGGCGATTATGAAGAAGCAATCGTAGTCGTCCTGGAGGCGCACGCGGTTCTGCAGGCTGCCGACGTAGTGGCCCAAGTGAAGCTTGCCGGTGGGTCTGTCCCCGGTGAGTATGCGTTTTCTTTCCATGACATGGTTCTCCCGTACGCGAGTCTAGCCTGAAGGGACGGGCTGGCTCAAGCTCGGGACGAGTCGCGGGGCCGTGACGACGGGACCGGCCGGCCCCGTTGTTCCCCGAGGCCTTTGATGGTAGACTCCGCTCCATCACTTACAGTTCCAATACCATGCCCGCCCGCCGTCCGGCGCGGGTACGTCTCGACACAACGGGAGAAGGTCCGCCATGAAGCCGAGCCCCCTGCCGATCATCGTCTCTTTCGGAATTTTAGTTCTCGCGTCCGCCTGCGTTTCGGCGCCAGGCGCGACGTCCGGTTCCGTCGCGCCGGTCGCGATGGAGAAGTCCGAAACCATCCGGGTGCCGGTGCTCGTCGAGGAGAAGGATTTCCTGGCAGACGGGACCCTCGATCGGACGACAACCTGGGAATACGACAGTTCATACCGCGAGGCGCTGAAGCGCGTCGTCGTCGAGGCCGGCCGTCCCGAGCCCGTCGAAACGCTGACGCGCGCGGTATCCTCCGGGAGCATCGTGGAAACGCTCGTCGACGCCGAGGGGCGGCTGGTCTCGCGCAAGACCACCCTGCTCGACACGGAGGGCCGGAAGGTCCGCGAGACGGTCGAAGGTTCCATCGCGGAGCGCGGTACGGTTTCCGAATGGATCTACGGATCCGACGGCAACCTGGCCGAATGGCGCGTCGCGGACGCGTCCGGCCAGCCGCTCGCCGTCACGAGGTACGCCTACTCCAGGGGGCGGCTGACCCAGGCCCGGATGTACGATCCGTCCGGAACGCTCGAGGGCCGGCTCGACTACGAGTACGATTCTTCCGGCCGCCTTTCGAGCCGCACCTTCTCCGACGCCGCGGGCAAGCTCGAACGCCGCGAGGAATTCAAGTGGCGCGACGGAGTCCTGGTCGAGGAATCGAGCTATGGCAGGTCCGGAGCGCTCGAGCGGCGGGCGACGCATGAAATCGGTCCCGATGGCGAGCTTGTCGCCACCCTGGTCCACGATCAGGCCGGCCGGCTCCGGCAGAAGCTCGTCTACTCCTATTTCTGGCGCGAGGAGACCCGCGTCGCGACCGATCCACAGTGAAAAGAAACGGAGGAATCCCGATGACCCGCACCTCACGCGCCGCGTCCCTCGTGGCGCTCGCGCTCGTCCTGGCGAGCGCCCGTCCGGCAGCCGCCGATGAATCCATTTTCGTCTATCGCCGCGTATATCGCTACGCCACGACGCTCCAGCAGAAGTACACCTCCATCGCGACGATCGGGGCGTCGGAGGACGAACAGGCCGCGCCCGTGCTCGCCGAGGCGATCGAGGATCTTCTTTCCATACAGGCGAACTATTCGAAACCTTCCGACAGGGAACTGCTTGCCCGGGCGGTTCGCGAGGCCCTGGTCAGGCTGGGCGCCTGGCGCTACGCGGCGGCCGCACCGACGGCTTGGTCCGTCGTCGAGCAGGTCACGGAACCGCTGGCACGCGCCGAGGCCATGATGGCGCTCGGATCGATGCGCGCCGTCGAATACGCGCCGAAGATCGCCACGATTCTGCGAAACCTGAACATGGGGCCGAGTTCCGACCCCGAAGGCGACGGCCGGCTCGCCTACGGAGCCATCCTGGCCCTTGAGAAGTTGCGGGACCCGGTCGGCTTCGCGCCCGTGTTCTTCGCGAGCGAAGGATGGTACACGAAGCGCGTCCGCGACGCGGCAAGCCGGGCCCTTCCGAGCATCGCGACCGACCCCACGGATCCCGTGCTGGAGATCGTCAGGCTCGAAAGCCTCGACCGGAAGGTCAAGGCGCTCACCCTGGAGCTCTCTTCCGGGGCGCCCCGCGAACGGAAGCTGTCGGTCGTTTCGGCAGCCCTGGCCGTATCGGTTGAGTATGTGGCGCGCGACCGACTCGAGCAGGCGAAGAAGACCGAGCTCCGACGCCTGGGGCTCCGTGGTTTCGCGGCGCTTGAAGGCGACGGAGGATCCCTGGTTCCCTTGTTCGCGACCATATATCGGGAAGCGCTCGATGCCGACGACAAAGTCCTGGCGATGCAGGCTCTCGGCGTCGACGGATCGGAAGCCGCGGCGATCGCCCTGGCCGAAATGCTCCTCGAGCTCGACGCCCAGCAGCGCAGCGGGGTGAGCGACGGACGGCGCGAACAGCTGGCCAAGGCCGGCATCCAGTACGCGCGCATGACGGGTTCCTCCGCCGTCTCGACGGCGCTGGTGGCCGTCAGCACAAATGACGGGTGGTCGAACTCGGTCATTTCGCTCGCCAAGGAAGCCCTGGCTGCGCTCAAGTAGGGATGGGCGCGGCGAGGGACGGGTCGCCCCGCGGCGCCTTGCCCCGGCCGGCCACGTCCTATCGTTTCCCACGGATCCGGCCGCCCGGTGTATACTCGGGCGGCCGATCTTTTATTACCGGGAGTCAGCAATGGACAAGTACGCCAAGCGTCGCGCGAAGCTCGCGTCGTGGCTCGAGAGCAAGGGCATCGCGGCCGCGATGTTCGAGGATACCGAAGGCAGGCGAGATCCCTCGATCCGCTACCTGTCAGGCCAGCCGGGCGACGCGGTGCTCTTCGTCACGGCGAAGGGCCGATCGGTCCTGGTGCCGTGGGACGAGAACATGGCCGCCCGTTACGCCAGCGTCGACCGGATCGTTCCCTACGGCGCATACGGCAGGCAGGCGTCCAAGGCCATCGAGGCGATGGCCGTCGACGAGGGCCTCGCCCATGGATCGCTTGTCGAGCTTCCCTCGGCCACTCCCTATCCGGTCTTCGTCGATTACGCGGCCGAGGTCGAGAATCTCGACTTCACGTGCCGCTCCGATGGCGCCGACGAGTTCGTGCTCGGACTGAGGGCCGTCAAGGACGAGGCCGAGGTCGAGCTCTACCGACGCGCCGCGGCCATCACCGACGAGGTCGCGGACGAGATCGAGCGGATGGTCCGGGAGGGGCGGGCGAGGACCGAAGCCGATGTCGCCCTCTTCATCGAGCGCGCCTGCCGCGAGCGCGGATGCGAGGGCACCGGCTTCGACACGCTCGCCGCGGGTCCCGGGCGCTCGTTCGGCATTCACGCCTTTCCGAACTATACGGCTGCGCCCTTCGCCACCGAGGGACTGTCCATCCTCGATTTCGGCCTCAAACTCGACGGCTACACCACCGACGTGACCATGACGTTCGCTTGCGGGAAGCTCGATCCGAAGCGTGAGCGCATGGTAGAGCTGGTCGAGCGGGCTTACGCCGAGGCCGTCGCCATGTGCCGGCCGGGTACGGCCACCCGCGACATCGCGCTCCGTGTCGATGGAATTTTCGACGGAGCCGGCATGAAAATGCCTCACGCCCTCGGGCACGGAGTCGGCCTCGAGGCCCACGAGGCTCCTTGGGTCCGCTCCCGGGAGGACAATCTCTGGAAGCTGGCGCCCGGCCATGTGGTCACCATGGAACCGGGGCTCTACGATCCGGAGGCCGGAGGCGTCAGGCTCGAGAACGACGTGTTGATCACGGAGAACGGCTTCGAGGTGCTCACCAAATCGAGGATTGTCAGGTTGTAGCGCGGGGGCGCGGGGGCTCTTGGGCGCCCCCGCGGCGCCGGGTCTGCGTGCGGCAAGTTCCGTGCCCGGGGTCAGCCGTCCCGGGCCGCCTTCCAGCGCAGGACTTTTCCCGCCGCGAGCGGCCGGAACCCGTCA
The DNA here is from genome assembly GCA_016926955.1 of Spirochaetales bacterium. GTDB lineage: Bacteria > Spirochaetota > Spirochaetia > Treponematales > UBA12059 > JAFGNN01. Next base: position 148,128 of record JAFGNN010000030.1, read on the forward strand.
ACCAGATCGGGGACCATCCAATCCTCGCGCCATAGCCGGATCGAGCCGACGTTGGGCTCGAGGCCGTGGAAGGCGGCGCCGTGCTCCGCGACGAAGCCTTCAAGTCGATCGAGCGCTCCCTCTTCCTCGAAACAGCCCGCCAGCAAGGGCAGTGCCACCGGCGCCGCGTAGGCTCCGGCGGCTCCCGCCGCCTTCCGTTCCGGCGCGTGGGGCGCGGAATCGGAGCCGAAGAAGAATTTCGGGTTTCCAGAACAGGCGGCGCGGCGAAGTTCCGCCCGATCCTCCCTGAATTTAAGCAAGGGCTTGCAGTACAGGGCCGAGTCGAGCGCTTCGGCGAGCAGGTCGTCGAGAGTGAAGCAAAGATGATGGGCGGTGATCGTCGCTCCGACCGTCTCCGGGGCTTCCTCGATCCAGCGGACTGCGGGCGCGCCGGACAGGTGTTCGACGGAAAGGCGGAGACCCGGGTGCGCGCGGAGGATGCGGTCGAGGATGGGCAGGAAGGCGGTCTCGCGTTCCATCATCGGTTCCGACGGATCTTCCGCGTGCACGGCCAGCGCAAGACCCAGGTCCCGCATCGCGCCGAGCGCCTCGTCGACGTCGTCCGGATCTTGGATGCCATCGGACGCGTTCGTGGTGGATCCAGCGGGATAGTACTTGCCTATCCTGGCGCCCGCGGCAGCGAGGGCGTGGATCTGACGCTCTCCCATGCCCGGCGCCAGCTTGAACACGGGCACCAAGGCAAGGTCGGGCGCGGCGTTCGCCACGAGGGCGAGATATTCGACGAGCCTGTCGGGAGTCGCGAGCGGCGGCAGCGTGTTCGGCATCGGCGCGACCCGCTTGAAATGCTCGGCATGGCGACGTGCGCAATCCGCCAAGGTCGCGCCCTGCCTGAGGTGGGCATGGAAATCGTCCGGAGAGCGCACCGTCATTTGCGGCAAGCTTTGTTGATCCTCTCCCGGCGCGGCCGATGCATACCCCGTCCGCCCGTTTCCCGCGCGGACGGTCCGGATCAGGACTGCTCCGCGTTCGCCTCGGCGTACGCACGGAATTCCTCGACGCTCATCCTGTCCGCGTACATCGGGTAGAGCGCTTCGACCAATTCATCCAGGGTGGGGAATTTCGCTCCGTCCAGCTTGTATGCCATCATGCCCCTCGTTTTCGCGGAAGCCGGATTTTTATCGCGCCATGCGTATTTCGACCGCGGGAGTTTGCCCGGAGAGGACCGATTTCCGCGAGTCCGGCACCGGCATGATACGGAATTCCGGCGGACTGCGCAAGGACGATCGCGGGGAAGCCGGACCCGCCGGATCCTGATTGACGAGGGCGTATCGCCCGGGTAGGCTCGGCTCATGTACAAGTATCGAATCGAGGGCGGCTTCCCGATCAAGGGACGGATCCGCGCCAGCGGCAACAAGAACGCCGCGCTTCCCTGCATCGCCGCGACCCTGCTCGCGGACGAACCGGTCGTCCTGAGGAACATACCCGAGATCGAGGACGTGCAGGTCATGCTGGACATCCTCCGTCACCTCGGGGCTGCGGTCGAAGCGGTCGGAGCGAACGGCTGGCGCGTCGATGCGAGGCCCGCCGCGCGCACCGACATCGCCTCCGAGCTTTCCCGCAAGATCCGCGCAAGCATCCTCTTCGCGGGCCCCATGCTCGCGCGCTTCGGCAGGCTCACCCTTCCGCCTCCGGGAGGGGATGTCATCGGCCGTCGCCGCGTGGATACCCATCTGCTCGCACTGGAGGAGCTGGGTGCCCGGATCGAGATAGACGGCGTGTTCGCCTTCACCGCGAACAAGCTGGTCGGCGCTGACATCTTCCTCGACGAGGCTTCGGTCACCGGCACGGAAAATGCCGTCATGGCCGCGGTGCTGGCCGAAGGACGCACCGTGCTACGCAACGTCGCCAGCGAGCCTCACGTGCAGGATTTGTGCCGCATGCTCGTCGCGATGGGCGCCCGAATCTCCGGGATCGGCTCCAATATCCTCGAGATCGAAGGCGTGGAGCGACTCGGGGGCTGCGACTACGCGATCGGCCCGGACTTCATGGAGATCGGATCCTTCATCGGGCTCGCGGCGGTCACGCGCGGCGAGATCGAGATCGAGGGCGTCAATCCCGACGACTTGCGGATGATGAAAATCGGCTTCGGCCGCCTCGGAATCCGATGGAGCGTGGAGGACGGGGTCCTGAGCATGCCCTCGGGACAGTCCATGCGCGTTGTGCCCGACCTCGGAGGACAGACTCCGAAGATCGACGACGCGCCTTGGCCGGGTTTTCCGCCGGACCTGACCTCCATCATGACCGTTGTGGCTTCCCAGGTCGACGGCATGGTGCTGATCCACGAGAAGATGTTCGAATCGCGCATGTTCTTCGTGGACAAGCTGATAGGTATGGGAGCTCGAATCGTGCTCTGCGATCCTCACCGTGCGGTCGTTTCGGGCCCCGCCCGGCTGTCCGGCTCGGAGCTGGTCAGTCCCGATGTCCGCGCCGGCATGGCGATGGTCATCGCGGCGCTCTGCGCGGAAGGCGTGTCCACCATCAAGAACGTATACCAGATCGAACGGGGTTACGAACGGCTCACCGAACGGCTCAAGTCCCTCGGGGCGCGGATCGAGCGTCTTCAGGATTGCTGACGAGCGTTTCATAGGCCTTCCGCGCGGCCATGAAGCGCTCCGGGTCCGGAGTCGGACCGTCCGGATGGCTGCTTTTGGAGATGGCGCGGAAGGCCTGCTTAACGATCCGGGCGGGGGCGTCGGCGGGAACCCCGAGCAGGGCGGCCGCCTCGTCTTTCCCCGGTGAGGCGCCGTCGCCGTGCTCCGCGCCGGAATTTCCGGGCGCGTCGTCCCCATGCCGGCGCCTGCGCGCCGCGTCGACCATCGCGCCGAGCGCGAAGCCTGCCAGGGCCCCGTACCAGCCGCCGCCAACGCCGCCCAGGGCAAGCCCGGCCAGGCGGCCATATGACGCGGCGAGGACCGGGCCGCTTCGCTCGAACGCCCGACGCGCGGCGTCAATCGCGCGAGAGGTATCTGGCCGCAACCGCGATGCCTGCGAGGATTGTCGTCGCGAGGAAGCCACCCCAGGCTATCCACGCGCCGGGCTCGGGGATCGCCGAGCGCAACGCGACGAGCACAAGGGCGCCGGCCGAATCGAGGGCCTCGATGATCGGGCCGGCAGCGAAGGCGATCAAAGCCAGGCTCGAAAGCGTTGCGAGCGCGCCGGGACGCCTTGGCGATCTGAGGCGGGAACCGAGTCCCGCAGCGATCAGCGCCAATGCCAGCATACCGGCGACCGCCCCGGCGCGGCGCGCGAGTTCCGTCGCGTATCGCTCCGGGTCGAGACCGAAACGGTCGGAGGTCTTCGCTGCTTCGATCAAGGCCCCGGGGCCCAGCGTGGAAAGATCGTTGCCGAGCGTCGCGAGGTGCAAGGCGTCCCGCGGTTCCATCGGAGGTGAAAGTGCGCCCGCGGCTTCCCAAGGCGGGCTGCCCTGGTAGGTCGAGGGATCGAGGACGGGGGCCTCAGCTTCTTCGCCGTCGATGCCGCGCAGGAGTAGCACGTCCGCCTCGAGAAGACCGTGCGGCGCTCCGACATGCCACAGCACCTCGTTTCCCGAGATCGCCATCAGCTCTGGCTTGTCGAGCCAAAGGGATGAGCCGGCGGGCGCGCACGAGCTTGCGCTGAAGAATATAAGTCCGTCATCGTTCCCGAGCCGGGCGGCGAAGGGCCCGATCGCTCGATCGGCGAGCGCCGATCGAGCTTCGGCCGCGAAGTAAGAGAGGGTACGCAAGGCCAGTTCGCTTTCCCTGAGGTAGCGCGCGACGTCGGGATCTCTCGGGAACTCGGCGGCGAGCCGGGTAAAGTCACGCCACGCGCGGAGCGCGTCTCCTTCCCGGAGCGAGCCGTACGCCGCAAGCTTCCTGGCGAAGAAATCGGATTTCGCCGCCAGTTCGGGATCCTCCGCCTGCGAGCGGATCCTTTCCCAGGCCCGTGACTGCAAGAGTCGCGCCTCGGCCATCTTCGGATCGAGCAGGAGAGCTTTTCCGGCCTCGTAATGGGCGGTATACCAGTCCGCGGCCGCCTCGGCCTCGAGCGCGATGCGCAGGAAATCCGCGGCCGATAGATCCAGTCGCTCCGAGGTTCGGGGCGGGGCGCTTTCCTTGGGCGGCAGGGCGATGAGACGGTTCGCTTCCGCGAGGGCCCTGTCCTTCAGCGTGCGGAGTCCCGGTTCGTCCGGATCGACCGACTCCGCGAGCGACACCAGGGCCAGCGCCTTCGCGGGGTCTTTGGTTTCCAGCGCTTTCTGCGCCGCGTCGCGTGAATCCATGAACAGGTCGCTTCGCGCTTCATAGGAAAGACGCCTGCTCTCGGCGAGCGGGGCCATGAACAGGAGCGCGGCTCCGGCGGCCAGGGCCAGGGCTGAAGCGCTGCCGGCCATGGTACCCGCTCGACCCTTGCCGCCCGGTTCCCTCGGGACGAGGTTGGCGCCGACGGCGCAGGCCGCGAAAACCATTGCCGGAATCCAGGCGAAGAACCGGGTTGCCGCCCTCGCGAGTTCCCATGAAAGCGCGAAGCGGCGGATGACCGCGGCGCCGGTCGCGAACTCCGCCAAGGACGCGGCGAATGACGCGAGGTAGGCGAGGCCGAGCAGGAAGAGCGAGATCCAAAAGAAGGAAACCTTCCGCTCAGGCATCGAACCGCTCCACGGGCTCGTCGGCGGGCCTGAACACCAGGTCCGCCCCGAAAAGCAGCAGGCCGCACGAGGCCGCGAGGATGACGGCGTAGGTGGCCGGTTCAAGGGAAACCCCGACGAGCGCGAGCGCTTCGCCGATGTAGGGCGAACCCAGGATCCCGTAGAGCCCCGGGACCGACATGGCGAAGAGGAGGCCTATCATGGCGCCCGGCATGGTCCAGGCAAACATGCGGACCGGGAAGCGGACGCCCGCCGCGAGCGCGGCGTAGGACAGCGCCATGAGGAGCAAGGGGAAAGTCCCGCCTTGTCGGTTGAACCAGGCGGACGGGCTGCCGCCGGCGCGGATCAAGGGTGGGGCGTACCCGTCCGGACCCGGCGCTGAATCGGAGGACGCCAGGAGGATGTCGCGGCCGTCCACGGTTACGAGGTTTTCATCCGGGCGCCAGGCAGCCCGGGCATGCCAGGTCATTCGTGGCGACGATTCGGGTTCCACGACGAGCAGTCCGTCTGCCATCCCGTCCCGCCAGGCTTCGGCGGAGATAAGGCCGTTGCCGGATGCGATGAAGCGGCGGGATTTCGGGTCGGTCGAGGCGAGTGTCGGGGCGACCTTGTCCACGGGGCCGAGGACAAACGAGCCTGAAAGCATGAAGGCGGCGGAAATGACGAACACCAGGGAGTGGCTGGCCAAGCGGGACTTGAAGCGGCGGACCGTGAGCATGGAGAGGTACCAGGCTGTCAGCGATACGGCCCAAGGGAAGGCGTCCGCCATGCCGGAGACCAAGGTCGCCGGCATGAGCGCCGAGCCGAGTCCCGCAGCAGGGAGCGCGGCCACGGCCCCGAGCAGGGAAGCGGCGATCAGCAAGACCGCCATGGCCAAGGGCGCCCGAAGCAGAACGGCCAGCGTTCTATTCATCGCGTCGACTCTAGCACGCGGGTTTCCAGTTTGCAAGAAAGGTACGCGGTACAAGTATTTCCACAACTTATCCACAACATTTGAGAAGGGATTTCTCTACATATCCGTTTACCGAAAAGGTGATCGCTTTCCGTCTGTGTGGTACCTGCTGTAGAAAAAACAATACACCAGCACTTAAATACGTTTGATAAATGGAATTACAATGCTATTCGCGGGTAGGTTCGGAAATATCTCCAAATGGTCCATGAATCATGTGCCTGATTGGATACAGGTTGGAATGGTCAACAATCCCGCATGCCATTTCATCCACAAGTTATCCACAGGTTTTCCAGCACAGGGAATAAAAAAACCGCCCCCGAAGGGGCGGTTTTTCGTGCCTGGCCGGATCAGGTGGCCTGGCCGGAGTTCTGGGCGCCCTGCTTGCCGTCTCCGAGCATCTTGCGTTTGAGGTCCTCGAGCATGATGTCGGCGTTGGCGCCTGAGCCCTCGAGTTGCGCGAACTGCTTTTCGAGGCTCGTGTCCTTCGATAGATCCTCGAGTTCACGGGCGGCATCGGCCCGGGCCTCGATTTCGTCCACTTTCTTGGCCATCCGATCGAAGGTTTCGAAGGCGCTCTTATTTCCGGCGAGCGTGCCGAGGGTCTTCTGTATCTTCTCCTGGGCTTCCGCGCGCTTGGCGCGGGCGATCAGGATGTTCTTCTTGCGCGAAGCTTCGTCGATCTTGTTCTGGAGCTGGCGCAGGGCGTCCTTCAGCTTGTCGACGGAGGCCTTCTGGCCTTCCCACTGCGGCCTAAGCTGGCCGACGTAGCCGGCGAATTCCTGCTGGCGGAGGAGGGCTTCCTTCGCCAGGTCGTCACGGCCAGCGCGGACGGCGATCATCGCCTTTTTTTCCCATTCCTGCGCCTGTCGCTCCTGTTCCAGCAGCTCGCGCTCGATCTTCTTCTCGTCGGCGATGGCCATGGCCACGGCTTTCTTGCTTTCGATCATCTGCTGGTTCATGTCGATCAGGAGCTGGTTCAGCATCTTCTCGGGGTTCTCGGCCTTTGAGATCAGGTCGTTGATGTTCGAGGAGACGACGGTCTTGAACCGGTCGAAGATTCCCATGGATGCCTCCTGTACGGTCAGTCCCGGAACTTTCCGAGGACGGGGTAGTGCTGGGAAAGCGCGACGCCTATGGCGTCGAGAACGGCTTCGAACTCCGACTTGTCCATGCTGTCGTGCTCGAGGGTGTCGGTGATGACGACGTCATCGTCGTCGAGCCCGTAAGCGCCGTGGACGAGGTCGGCGGCGTTGAGCCGGAGCAGGGTCTCGAAGAATTCGAGCCGCTTCTGTTTCGGCGCGTCCATTATCTTGGCACGGAAGAAGACGATCTCGTCGGTGACCGTGATGACGAGCCTGGCGATGCCGCGCGTGGGATCGTCCACGACCCAGGTGCGCTCGCCGATTTCCTGATACGAGACGCCGAGGTCGATCAGGTTCTGTTCAACCTTTTCGAGTCCGTTCATGCGTGCCTCCGGTGGGGGGGAGTGAAGAATCGAAACGCTACCCTTGCCGTCCATCAGCCCAGGAAAACCTGCCCGGAATTGTCTATGGCGAGGATGGTCTTGCATTCCGAGCAGCGGAATCGGCCCGGGCGGGCGGCCCTGAGTTTCTTGTTGCAGATGGGGCAGGCGAAGACCTTGGGGAAGACCGACTGCGCGGCGCCGCGCTCGCCCTGCTGGAAGAAGCCGATGGCCTCTTCGAGATTGTCCTTGATGTTGAAGAACTGCGAGAAGCCGAGGAGCTGGAAGACCTCGTAGACCTTGGGTTGGATTTCGAGGAGCACGATGTCCCCGCCGCGGGGGCGGACCGCCTTGAGGAAGGCCGTGAACGATCCGATGCCGGTCGACGAGACGTAGTTGAGGCCGCCGCAGTTGAATATCAGGCGCACGTTGCCGGCCTCGATGGCCTTGCCGACGCGCTTCTGGAAGAAGTTGGAGTTGTAGGTATCGATATAGCCGGTCAGGTAGAGCGCCAGGCAGTTCTCCGCCTGGTCGATCTTCTGGAGGCGGATCTTGAGACTATCGTCCTTCTCGTCGTCAAAGCCCGGAACGATGTCGTTATTATTCATGGTGCTCCTCTTCGACTATGGTAGTCCGAGCGTCCGAATCGTAATGTAGAACCATCCTAGTGGCTCGTCAAGGGTCTGTCAAATCCCGTCAGAGCGGTCGGGACCGAACCGTTCACTCCATTTTCGGCGGTATCGGGGAGTAAATCCAGCGTATTTGGAAGATTGCCGGGAAGCCGTTTCAGAACGATCCGAGCCCCTCGTCCAGGTTGACGGACGCTCCGTTCCAGAGGGGCGGTTCGTCCGCGAGGCGGTCGGCCAGCCATGCTCCGAGCGCCGAGGCCGCGGTCAGCCTGCCGCCGGGGGCCTTCGACGCCCACGCGGTTCGGTTCGAGGGGCTCAGGTATTCGGTGTCGACGAGGCCGGGACAAGCCAGGAGGGACGCGATGCCGTCGTTCGCGTATTCGGCGGCGATCGAGCGGACCAGGCTGGCGAGCCCCGTTTTGCAGGCCGCGTAGGCGGCGTTGGTCCTGAACGCCCGGGGGAGCTCCGTCCTTGTCCCTCCGAAAAGGAGTATGCGTCCCCATCTCCTCGCCCGCATGCCGGGGAGCGACGCCGATACGAGCGCGCCGGGAAGCGCGAGGTTCATCGAGGCGAGCCGTTCCCATTCGATCGCGGACGTTTCGTGGAGCGGCGCCTGCAGGAAGGGACCGTGCGCCACGACGAGGATATCGGCTTCGTGGGCATGCTCGAGGACGGGGCCCGCGGCGGCGATGGAATCGAGGCCGGCCAGGAACCCGTCCGCGACGGAACCCAGGGCGCGCGCGCGCTCGAGGGTTGCGCGCAGGCGCTGCTCCGAAGAGCCGCCATGCACGATGAGTTTCGCGCCGAGCTTCGCGAGCGCCAGCGCCACCTCGGCGCCTATGCCGCCGGATCCGCCGACCACCAGGGCGACGCGCCCGTCGAGCGGCCTGCCTGCGGCGTTCAAGCCCGGTCTCCGATGCGCTTGCGCGATAACGCGTGGAAGCGGATGTCAGCGGGCGCGATCGACTCCCGCGACCCGGAAGAGACGATGGCCCGGCAGATGACGTTTCTGAGTTCCCGGACATTGCCCGGCCAGGCGTGGGCTTCGAGGATCGCGAGGGCCTCGGCGGAGAGGCGCTTGCCGTCGCCGGATTCCGAAAGGAATCGGCGCGCGAGCCAGTGGATGTCCTCGCGGCGTTCGCGCAGCGACGGCATCTCGAGCACGAGGATCTCGAGGCGCGCGAGGAGGTCGAGCCTGAACCGACTTGCTTCAAGTTCGGCGTTCGTCGCGGCCATGACGCGGGCGGCGAAGTCATGCGGCTTGCCTCCGCCGAGGCGGACGGTTTCGCGCTCCTCGAGGGCGCGAAGGAGCAAGGCCTGGACGGGGCGCCGCATTTCCGCGAGCTCGTCGAGGAAGAGCGATCCCTCGCCGGCTTCCTCGAGCGCGCCGCGGCGATCGATGGCGCCAGTGAAGGCCCCGCGTTCGGTACCGAACAGCTGGCTGGCGGCGAGCTCGTTCCCGAGGGCGGCGCAGTTGATCGCGACGAAGGGTTTTCCCGCGCGACGGGAGAGGCGGTGGATGCGTCTGGCGGCCAGCTCCTTGCCGGTGCCCGTCTCGCCGAGTATCAGGACGGAAAAGTCGAAGGCGGCGAAGCGGCAGATCTCCTCACGCGCGCGGGCGATGGCCGGGCTCGGTCCGCCAAGCCCGTCGTCGTCGCCCGGATCGAGCGCCGGACTCGGGGAAGGACGAACGGGGATGCCCCCTGGCGCGGTTTCGCCCGGATGCATATTTGAGGCCGCGAGGATCGCGCTCTTGATCGCCGTGACGGAGACCGGCTTTTCGATATAAACCGCGCCGGATACCGTGAGCGCCTGGCGGGGCTCTCCGGCGAGTATCATCGGCACCGCGGGCCGGGCCATGCGGGAGAGCTCGAGGAGAATGTCGGTCGGATAGGCGTCGGAGTCGGCCAGCAGGACTTTCGCTCCGCGGGCGAGGTGTCGGGCCGCTTCGCTGGGATCGCCGCAGGCGTGGACAACGTGCTCCTCGGCGATGGCCGCGGCGAGAGCGGGTCGCCTCGTCGGATCAGGGTCGAGAAGGACCACGCTCGACATGGGCGCGAATGTACCCTAACTCCGGCCCGGGCGCAACCTCTATGCGTTGCTGCGCGTAAAAAACCGGCGGAGTAATTCCTTCCCGGACGCTCCCGTCTAGAGCCCCCTGATCCGGTACCACAGCAGGAGGTAGCGGAAGCGCAGATAGCCCAGGAAGCCGAAGACCTTCCACGGAGCGCGGAGAAGGTGGTGGGCCCATTCCGTTCCTTTTTCGATGGAGCGCCGCGAGGGCTTCGAGCGCCGTTCCGCGTAGACGTCGAAGAGGTCTCCGCTCCAGATGAAGATGCCCGACCTGAATCGTCCCATGTTTCTCGGAATCCATCGTTCTCCGCCGTGGACTCCCCGGCCCGCCATGAGCAACGTCGGCGTGCTCTTGCGTATCGCGATGGCTATGTCCTCGTCGAAGGATCGCTTCCATCGCCCCGTGTGCCTGCCCACGACGCGGAGTCCCGGGAAGGTGGCCTTGATGTTTCGCTCGGCGAGCTCGAGGCTCTTCCTCCCGGCGCCAAGCAGGTAGATCGATTTCCCCCAGCGCTCCAGCACGCCGAGCAGCCGTATCGAGAAATCGAAGGGGGAGCGGCGGATCGGTTCGCGCCGCTTTATGAAGCGGGCGCCCCGCACGATGGCCGCGGATGAGGGCAGCACCAGGGAGGCGTTCTGGAGCATCGCGCGGAATTCCTGGTTCCTGCGGGCGCGCAGGAGCATGGGAACGTCGAGCAGGACGATCTGGTGCCGGTGCCCGTCGTCGAACATGGATTTGAGGACGTCGTCCAGGTCTTCGTCGGCCACGACGTCGACGGGAATCTTCAGTACGGAGATGCGTTCTACTCGCTGGCTGTCCATGATTCCCGCTCCAGGATGACGATCTCGGCCGCGGCGAGGGCGAAAACGGCGGCCGTTTCGGCCCTGAGGATGTTCGGGCCGAGGCTCACCGGCCCGAAGCCGATCGACTCGAAGAAGGCCGCTTCGCGCTCGGAGAAGCCGCCTTCCGGACCGACGCAGATGACGAGCTCGTCGATCCGGTGGCCAAGATAGCGATGGAACGAGTCGCTTGCAAGGGGAGCCTCGTGGCAGAAGATTCCCCGCCGAGCGCCGGGGGCCGGGCCGAGCGCTTCGGCCAGCTCGGCGAGGTGGCGGATCCCGCCGACGGCAGTCGGAATCGCCGAGCCGCTTTGCTGCAGGGCTTCGCGGCTGATCCGACGCCACCGCTCGAGACGGCCCTTGTCCGGATCCGGGACGGAGCGCTCGGCAAGCAAGGGAAGTATCAACGCGACGCCCGCTTCCGTCGCTTGCCGTACGATCCGGTCCATGGCCGGTCCCTTGGCGAGAGCTTGGGCGAGGACTATGCGGGGAAGGCGGCCGATGCCCGGATCCGCGGACGGAGCCGCGGTCGCCGAGCCCGTACGGACGTCCGGCAACCTGGACCCGTCGCGCTCGGCTTCCTTCGCGGCGAGGAGGATGCCTCCGGATCCGATCTCGATCACCGCGAGGTCCCAGGCGCGTCCCGAGGCGTCTACGCCGGGGAAGCGGTCGCCCGCCTGCAACCTGAGTACGCCGGAGAGGTATCGGGCGCGCTTTCCGACGACGCGGAAAGGAGAGCTTCCGTCCCAGTCCTCCGGCAGGACGAATTGCCTCACGGCTTACTGGTTGGAGGGCGGCTTGGGCTGCGGCAAGGTTTCCGCCGCCACCGCCGCCGCTCCCTGGAGTTCCCGGACGGAGCGCGTCGCCGCGAGCAATGCGGCGAAATTGCCGCTCTTGAAAGCTTCCAACGCGGCCTGGAGCTGGATGTCGAATTCGAGGTCGAACACGGGCGCGATGCTGGTCCGTCCGATTTCATCGCGGACGAGGCGGCGCAGAAGTTCCTCCCGCACCGCGAATCCCGAATCGAGCAGCTTCCTCACGAATGCGTTCTGGGTCGCCCTCGGGGCTTCCGGATTTTCGCGGGCGAAGGTCTCGAGCAGGCGCTCGTCGAAGATGCGCGTCAGCGCTTCCTCCTCCTCGCTCGTGAGCTCGGGTTCCCGGACCTCGAGGTCCGGGGCGATGCCGAGCTTGTCGATGTTGGCGTCGCTGGGCGTATAGTAGCGGCTCATGGTGAGCTTGAAGCCGCCGTCGCCGATCGGGTAGATCTGCTGGACGGAACCCTTGCCGTAGCTGGTCTCTCCGATCAGGTAAGCCTTTCGGTGGTCCTTCAGGGCTCCGGCGAGGATTTCCGAAGCGCTCGCGGATCCCTTGTTTATGAGCACGACGATAGGAAGGCCCGCCGGCACATCCACGCCGCGCTCGGCCCGGTACACCAGGTTCTCGTGGGCGAGCCGGCTCTTGGTGGAGACTATGATGCCGGAGTCGAGGAAGAGGTCCGCCACCTGGACGGCGGCTTGCAGCAGGCCGCCGGGGTTGTTCCGCAGGTCGATGACCAGGTTCCTGTAGCCGTTGGCCGTGAAGAAGTCCAGAGATTCCTTGACGCGGGTCGCGGTCTGCGGTGTGAACTCGATGATGCGAAGGTAGCCGGTGCCGCCGGGGATCATCTCGCGCTTGATGTTCGGGATCTCGATGCGGGCGCGGTTCAGGGTGATCTCGAAGGTGAGCGATTCGCCGCGCAGGATCACGAAGGTGACCGGCGTGCCCGGCTTGCCGCGGATCTTGTTGAGCACTTCGTCCATGTAAAGGCCGTCGGTCGCTTCGCCGTCGATGCTCTTGATCCAGTCGCCCGGTCGGATGCCGGCCTTCCAGGCGGGCGTATCCTCGATGGGCGATACGATTTCTACCCAGGGCTTGTCGCCGGGCTTCAGCGCGTCCGGGGGAATCTTGGAGATGTAGGTACCGACTCCTCCGTACTCGCCGGTGGTGGTGTCGGTCATGTCCGACATCATGGCCGCGTCGAGATAGACCGAGTGCGGATCGCCGAGGGCGTCGAACATGCCCTTCATGGCTCCTTCGTACAGGAGGGCCGGATCCACTTCCTCGACGTAGTTCTCGAGGACGAAGTCGAAGACGTTCTGGAGTATCGACGCGTAGCGCCGGGCATCGTACGAACTCGATTCGGCCGCCGCGGGAACCGCGGAGACACCGAGGAAGGAAACCCCTACGAGAAGGGCGCCGAGCAGGGGCCAAAGCGCCCGCTCGCGACGCGCGTTGACCGGCTTGTCGCTCATGCATATGAATTTGCCCACGCGCGCCATGGACTGTCAACTCCTTGACGGTACCATCCGGAGAAAGTAGAGTTTAGCGCGATATGCGGCGCTCCAGGCTCTACTTCATAGGCGCGGTCATCGAGGCCGCTCGTTATTTCGTGTTCGCGCGCCTCGCCTCCGAGCTGCTCGGGGTCGAGCCGGGCGCGTCGCGGGGACTCCTCCATGCCATCGCTCCCCAACTTCTCGTCGCAGGCGGCCTTGCCGCGCTTTCGCACGATCCCGCGAAGTACGAACCGCTCCGGCCCTTCCTCGCCGTGGCGAAGGTCCTCTCGGTCGCCACGGCGCTCTTCGTGATGCCCGGGCTCGGCGGCGCGGCATACTCCGTTGGCGCTTCGCTCGGACCCGGCGCGCTGCTCGCGGGCTTCGGCGCGATCGCCGTCTGGGATCTCTCCCTCGGCGCCCTTCTCGCCTTTTCCCGGTCCGGGACCGATGCGGCGTCCGGCCGTTCCCGGGGAGCCGGCACATTAATGGAAGAAATCGAGACCGTTCCGGCGGCAGACGGCCCGGGCGCGGGCGGGGAGAGCGACTAGATGCGCGTGGTGCCGATCGCTTCGGGCAAGGGCGGCGTGGGGAAGTCCCTGCTGGCGGCCAACATGGCCATCGCCCTCGCCGAATCGGGCAGGCGCGTGGTTCTCGCCGACCTCGACCTGGGGGCGTCGAACCTCCACGTCATCCTGGGACAGACCGGCGCGCGTCGCGGCATCGGAACCTGGCTTTCGGTCAGCGGCATGGACTTCTCCGAGATACTTCTGGACACCGACGTCGCGAATCTGCGCTTCGTGCCCGGCGACGCGGAGATACCCGGCCTCGCCAACATCAGCGCGCTCCAGAAGAATCGGCTCGTGAAAAGCCTGCTGGCCATGGATGCCGACTATCTGGTGCTCGATCTCGGCGCCGGCACGAGCTCCAACATCCTCGACTTCTTCCTGATGGGACCGACTGGAATAGTGGTCACCGCCCCCGCGTTGACCGCGACGCTCAACGCCTACCTGTTCCTCAAGAACGCGATGTTCCGCCTGATGTGGACCACGTTCAAGCGCGGCTCCAAGGCATGGTCGACGCTCGAAACGTTGCGCAAGGACGGTTCGTCGCTCCAGAAGGCCTACATACCGGCCATCCTCGACGAGATCGCCCTGGTCGATCCCGAAAGCGCGGCCGCGTTTGCCGAGCGTGTCGCGCGTTTCCGGCCCCGGCTGGTCATGAACATGCTCGAGGACCCGAAGGACGCGGAAAAGGCCCAGAAGATCCGAAGGTCCTGCAAGGAATACCTGAACCTCGACCTCGAGCATCTCGGAGTCATCTACCGGGACGACATCCAGGACATCGCGCTCGGATCGCGGATTCCCATCATCCGGTACAAGCCCCAGTCGGTGCTCTCGCAGGCGGTCTACCGCATCGCCGACAAGATCGTCTCGACCGAGGGCGAGGACGATTCGCCCCTCGAAACCGCCTATCTCGACGAGAGCTTCCAGTCCGCCGAAATGGAAGCCGAGATCGATTTCGAGGCCAAGGTGTCGTACGTCGAGGATCTGCTTCACACGGGCGCCTTGAGCCATGGCGACCTGGTGGAGACGGTGAAGCTCCAGGCGCACGAGATTAGCCAGCTCCGAAAGGAGAATCGCCTGCTCAAGCACAAGCTCGCGAAGGCGATCGGCCAGGGTTTCAAGCCTTAAGGCGGAGGATCCCATGCCTCCGTCAGCGGTACGCGGCCGGCTCAGTCTCTCCGTCGACGAGGCGGAACTGGCGGCAGTCGTCACCTTCCATCCCGATCCGGATGGCGCGGAATGGAGCGCCGGCGCGATAGCCCGCCACCTGCTCGACGCGGGGCTGGCCGCCGGGGCTTCCAAACGGGCGGAGGAACTCTTCAAGGCATTTTCCCGCGCCGGCAAGGAGGGAATCACCGAGTGGGCCGCCAGGGGCGTGGCGCCCGAAGCGACGGTTCCCGAATACGCTGAATGGGCCGAACTGCCGATTCCGCCCGAGCTCGAGCCGTTCATGGACGATGTCGTGTTCTCCGCCCGGGCGCCCGAGCTTTTCAGGACGCGGATCGAGAAGGAGCGGGTGGAGCGCGAGGTGAGGAAACCCGCCGCCTTTCCTTTCCTCAAGCCTAAGCGCGAACTGGTCGTCGAGGAACGCAAGCGCGAGATCCGTGAGCCCGTCGCCGTAGACACGACCGTTTTGCGGGTCGCGTGGGCGGAAGCCGGCGATCGGCTCGGCGCGGTGAGCCCGGCCAAGCCCGGGAAGCCCGGCAAGACCATCCACGGGAAACCCGTCCCGATTCCCCCCTGCGATAACATGACGGTATACGCCGGAGAGGGCGCCCGGCGGGACAAGAACCAGTTCGTCGCGACCGCGACCGGTTTCGTGCGGATCGGCGATCGTTGGGTGGACGTGGTCCCCTTCGATCGGCATCGTATCGCGCTGCGGCGCGGGGAAGGCGGGGGCGCGTGCCTCCTGGACTTCCACCCCGGTTCCATCCGCCTGCCGCCGCCCCGGGCCGAGTCGGTGATCGAGGGTGCCCTCGAACTCGGTTTCGAGCGTGACCACCTGATCGGCGAGCACGAGATAGAGCGGCTGCTCCGAACCGCGATCGCCGACGCCAAGGCTTTCTCGGGTAGGGACATCAGTACCGATCTTGACTCGGAAATCAGGATCGACGTGGCGGAGGACGCACTCCGGGCAACGCTCTACCTGCGCAAGGCGCGCGGCGGAGGCAAGCCGCTCGAACTTGCCGCCATCAGCGCGGCCATCGGCGCCGCCCGGCTCAAGGGGCTTCAGGCCGAGCGCGTCAAGAAAGACATCCTGGATTTCTACCGTGGCCCCGAAACGGAGCTGGCAGATTATGCGCTCGCCGAGGGACGCGCGCCCACGCGCGGCGGCGATCGCGAGTTCACCATGAGCATAGCCTTGCCGGCTCCCGCGAGGACGAAGGATGTGCTCGAACGGGCGCTGTCGCACCCGCGGCTGGCTGAACTGGCGCCGGGACTGGCGGAGCGGGCTTCCGGAGCGTCGTTCCGCTCGGCCTTCGTCGAGGCCGGGCAGGAACTTGGCTCGCTGACGGCGGCGACTCCCGGCCAGGCCGGCGTGGATGTCCGCGGGGCGGTCCTCCCGGCGCTTCCGGGGATGGCTCCCCGCCTCGTGGCCGAAAAGGGTATCAAGCTCGCCAAGGACGCCCTGGTGGCGGAGCGGACGGGGCTCCTGCTCTTCGAGTCGACGGGTGAAGGGGCGCAAGAGGAGCTCCGGTTCACCCTGCTGCCCTGGCGCGAGCCCGGCATCGAGATCGAGGTGGATCCGGACGGGATGGAGGCGCGCGCGACGCTGACCGAGGGCGAGGGGTTCGGGGCGCCGCTGGACGCCGAGTCCGTGATGAAGTCGCTCTCGGCGGCGGGCGTGAAGCAAGGGATCGATCATGTCGCCATCTCCGAAGCCGTCGCGGCCGCCCGGATGGAGGGATCCGCGAACGGTCGCGTCGTCGCCCGCGGAACGCCCCCGACAGCCTCGGGGAGCGCGCGCATCACCTGGCTCGTGAGGCTCGCCACGGGGAAGGGCGTCACGATCCGCGAGGACGGCCGCGCCGATTTCAGGGAACAGGACCGTTTTACCCCCGTCGCGGAGGGACAGTCCGTCCTTGAGATCGAGCGCTCGACCCAGAAGGGGGTCGATGGCATCGACGTGTTCGGCGCCAGGAAGCCCGCGCCGGCTTCGCGCGACGAGGATTCGGATTGGACTTGGGACGATTCGTTCCGTGAAGATCCGGTCGGAGACGGGAAATCGCGCGTGGTGGCCCTGAAAAGCGGCGAGTTGCGAGTCGACGGGAAACGCCTCTCGATCTCGAGGACTTTCACCGTGAAGGGCGACGTCGGGCCGGCCAGCGGGAACATCCGATTTTCGGGCCTTGTCCAGGTTTCAGGCGCGGTGCTGACCGGATTCCAGCTTCATGCCACGGGAGACGTAGCGGTCGCCGGAGGCGTGGAGGCGGCCCTGGTGTCGAGCGACGGATCCGTCCGCGTCGGAGAGGGCATCAAGGGCCATCGCCGCGGCACGCTTCGCGCCAAGAAAAACATCGACATTTCGTTCGCCGAACAGGCCACCTTGCTCGCCGTCGAGGACGTCCGGATCAAGAGCGCCTGCCTGCTCTGCATCGTCAAGACAAACGGACGTGTGCTGCTCGCGGGCGAGAAAGGCGCCCTGATCGGCGGCAGGGTCAAGACGAGGCTCGGCGTCGAGGCGCAGCAGCTCGGGTCGGAGAACGGGATCAAGACGGAGATTTCCTTCGGCCAGGATTACCTGGTTGCCGACCAGATCGAGGCCGAGGAACAGGCGATAGAAAAGCTGAAGCTCGCGATAGTCGAGGCGGATCGACGGCTGAAGGAGCCCGGGCTCGCCGGAGCGGCGCTCGAGGAGGCGCGCCGGCAGAAGCTTTCCCTCATGAAGATGATGGAAAAGCGCAGCCTCAGGGCTTTCGACCTCCGCGAGCGATTCGAATCCCATTATCCTGCCGAGATCCGCGTGCGCGGTCCCGTGTTCCCCGGAGTCATTCTCGAGAGCCACGGGCGCACGTTCGAGGTGAGGCAGAAACGGGTCAAGGTCGCGTACTCGTTCGACCCGGAACTGGGACGGGTGACGGAACGGCAGTTATGAGCCGCTCCTGACGGGCTTTCCCGCGGGAACGTCTTTCTGCTATACCTGAGCGGGTCGCCCGCCTTCCAGAATCCACGCGGACGGCCTCGAGGAGCAGTGATGAATCCAGCGTATCTCCGGTTCCCGGCCTGGGTCACGCCTGAAATATTCCCCGGCATCGAGTGGCTTCCGATCCGGTGGTACGGGCTCATGTATGTCATCGCGTTCGCGGTCGCCTACGGCCTTTTCATGGTGCAGGTCAGGCGGCGGAAGCTTCCGCTCGATCCCGACGACATAGCCGGTTTCTTCTTTTCGGCGATCCTCGGGCTCCTGATCGGAGCCCGCGTCTTCCACGCACTCGTCTACGATCCGACCGGCTACTACTGGACTCGCCCCTGGCTGATTTTCTGGCCTTTCCAGGGAGGACGGCTCGTGGGCCTGCAGGGCATGAGCTACCACGGCGGCGCCATCGGAGCCTTGGTCGGCGTCATCATCCACGCGAGGCGCCGCAAGCTCGACCTGCTGGCCTGGGGCGATATGCTGGCCGTGGCCATCCCCCTCGGCTACACCTTCGGCCGCCTGGGAAACTTCATCAACGGGGAGCTCTGGGGCAAGGTTACCTCGTCGTCGATCGGCATGGTATTCCCTCACGCCGCCCGCTTCGACACGACCCTGCCATGGGTTCGAGAAGTCGCGGAGAAGGCCGGCATGAGTCTCGAGGGACTGGCGAGGGTCAACCTGCCGCGGCACCCGAGCCAGCTCTACGAAGCGCTCTTCGAGGGCGTCGTCCTTTGGCTGCTTCTCTGGTTCCTGGCCCGGCCTCCGCGCTTCTGGAAGGGTTTCCAGATCGGCGCGTATTTCATGGGCTACGGCGCCATCCGTTTCGTGATCGAGTATTTCCGCGAACCCGACGAACAGCTCGGCTACATCCTGGAGCTCGGCGGGAAGGGCGCGTCGACCCACCTGTTCGAATCTCCGTGGAATTTCTCGATGGGACAGCTGCTCTGCCTTTTGATGATAGCCGGCGGCGGAGCGTTCATGGCCTGGTCCAGGGCGCGCGCGAGGCGCGGGGCGGATCCAGCCGCCGCTTCCTCCGCGAGGCCTTCGGCTCGCAAGCCCGGATAAAGGGACGGCTCAACCAGGCTCCGCGACCCTCCGTCGCGGGCGGCCGACCTAGTCCCCGAACCCCACGCCTACCAGCCGCGCAGTGCTGAGCGTGGGGTTCCCCGGGGGAACCTTCCGCGTGCGGTCGGCCACCTCCGAGAGCGGCACCGGCACGATTTCGCCGTTCCGCATGGCCACCATGCGCCCGAATTCGCCGGAGGCTATCATGCGGGCGGCCTGGGCGCCGAAGCCGGTGGCGAGCAACCTGTCGTAAGGACTCGGCGTGCCGCCGCGCTGGAGGTACCCGAGCACCGTGACCCGCGTTTCCATGCCGGTGTCCTCGGCGATCTCCGCGCCGACGCGGTAGCCGATGGACGGCCAGGGCATGCCGGCGCGCCGTTTCCGGCGCTCCTTTTTGTCCAGCGCGGCTTCCTCCGCTGAAAGCGCGCCTTCGGCGACCACGACGATGGAGAACGGCTTGCCCGCGCGCCCCCTCGACAGCAGGGTTTCGGCGACCGATTTCCTGCTGTAGGGCAGCTCGGGAATCAGTATCACGTCCCCTCCGCCCGCGACGCCCGCGAAAAGGGCGAGCCAGCCGGCCTTGTGGCCCATCAGCTCGATGACCATGACACGGTTGTGCGAGTGGGCGGTCGAATGGAGGCGGTCGATGGCCTCGGTGGCTATGTCCACGGCCGAGTGGAAGCCGAAGGTGACGTCCGTTCCCGCGATGTCGTTGTCGATGGTTTTCGGGAGACCCACCACGTTCAGGCCCGCGAGCGAGAGGAGGTGCGCCGTGCTTTGGGTGCCGTTGCCGCCGAGCGCGACGAGGCAGTCGAGGCCTAGTTTCCGGTAGTTTTCGATGATGAGTTCGGGTTTCGAGTGGCCGACCTGGGCGTCGGTCTGGTCCTCGTCGTCATGGAAGGGCTTTTCCCGGGACGATCCGAGTATCGTCCCGCCGCGTGTCAGGATGCCCGAGAAATCCGCGGCCTCGAGGACCCGGGCCTCGCCTTCGATGAGGCCTCGATAACCGTTCGCGATGCCGACGACGCGCATGCCGTACTCGCCGGAGGCGGCCTTGGCGACGCCGCGAATGGCGGCGTTCAGTCCGGGGCAATCGCCTCCCGAGGTCAGGATGCCGATGCTCATCCGCTCAGCGCCCATCGACCGGCCCCCTTCCGTCAAGCCTGGAACGCGCCGAAAAGCCCGGATCGCCCTCCGACCCGATGCCAGCGGCCCGCGAGTCGGGCGGCGTCGCCTTCGAGCAGCTTGCGCAAGGTCAGCAACGCCTGGTCATCGTCCGCGCCCCGCAGTTCGACGCCGAGCAGGAACCACGGCTTGCCTTCCATCGTGGCGAAAAGCCCCCGGACCCACGCTCTGAGCGCGCCGTCGACGAGCGAGGACAGCGGATCCGCGAGGCCTTCATCGGGCACGCGAACCGCGATCACGAGCCGGCCTGAGCCCGCGCGATCGAATTCCGCCATCAATTCCCTGATCAGGTGCACCGGCCCCTTGAGGCGCGAGTCGATCGTACGCTCCACGTCGCGCGGTCCCGGAGGGTCTTCCGTCTCCGGCGCGTCTCCGGCCTTGGGGTCGAGCACGAGCAACGCGGAGTCGATGTTGCCGAGGCGGTTGGTCGCGGCCATGACCGCGGCCCGGGCCGCCGCGAAACTGCAGGAACCGAGCGGCGCCGCGTCCGCTCCCGCGTCGCCCCGCGAAAAGGCGAAAACCTCGCGCCCGGCGCGGGCCGATTCGTCGAGAATGGACCGGGCGAGCGGGTCCTCGAACGGAATGGCGAGCGTTGTCTTTTTCACGGGCGGAGTGTACTATCGGCGCGCCCCCTTCGCAAGCGCGCCCGCGGGTCCCGCCTCGAGGCGGGGCGCGGAGGCTCAATGAAACTGGCCCTTGCGCAAATCGACGCGGTGATCGGGGATTTCGACGGCAACCGTCGCCTGATCGTCGAGCGGGTCCGGGACGCCCTTTCCCGGGACGCCCGCGTCGATCTCGTCGTCTTTCCTGAAATGTCCCTCTGCGGGTATCCGCCGCTGGACCTTCTGGACCAGGACTCCTTCGTCGAGCGAAATCTCGAAAGCCTCCGCCGGCTTCAGCGGGAACTGCCGGAGGGAACGGCGGTGGCCGTGGGCCTGATCGACCGGAACCGGACGGGATCCGGAAAGGCCTTGGTCAACGCCGTCGCCGTGATCAAGGACGGGGTAGTGGTTTTCCGGCAGGAGAAAACCCTGTTGCCGACCTACGATGTCTTCGACGAGTCGCGCTACTTCGAGCCCGCCAGGGAACGACGCGTCCTCGATCTGGCCGGAACGCGCCTTGGTTTCGCGGTCTGCGAGGACATATGGTGGGAAGAACCGCCCGTTCCGTCGATGCGCTACCCGGTCGACCCCGTCCGCGAGCTGCTCGATCTCGGCGCGGAGCTGGTCGTGGTGCCGTCCGCCTCGCCCTTCGTCGCGGGAAAGCTCGGTACGCGTCTCCGGCTCGCCGGCGACCTCGCGCGGGAAGGATCCGTCCCCGTGGCCTACGTGAACATGGCGGGTGCCGCGGATTCGCTCGTCTTCGACGGCAGGTCCTTCGCGGTCGACCGCGAAGGCCGACCCGTGGCCATGGCGGGGTGGGGGACGGAGACCTTGTTCGTCGATACGGACCATCCCGGGACGCCCGTCGTACCCGCGGACGACAGGATGGCGGAGATCGAGCAGGTC
The DNA here is from genome assembly GCA_016926955.1 of Spirochaetales bacterium. GTDB lineage: Bacteria > Spirochaetota > Spirochaetia > Treponematales > UBA12059 > JAFGNN01. The sequence continues at coordinate 169,539 of JAFGNN010000030.1, forward strand.
CTCGTCGAAGGCATCCGGGGCTACATGCGACGCTGCGGCTTCACGAAGGCCCATCTCGGCGTCTCGGGCGGCATCGATTCGGCGCTGGTCGCGTACCTCGCGGTACGCGCCGTCGGAGCGGAGAACGTGCTCGGCCTGGCCATGCCGAGCCGGTTTTCAAGCGAGGGTTCGATCACGGATTCCGTCGAGCTCTGCAGACGGCTCGGCATGAGGATGGAGACCATCTCCATAGAGGGCCCCTTCGCCGCCTTCCTCGAGGCGCTTTCGCCCCACTTCGGGGGCGGTCCTTTCGACCTCACGGAAGAGAACCTTCAGGCCCGCATCCGGGGCAACCTGCTCATGGCCTGGTCGAACAAGAATGGTTCCATGCTCCTCACCACGGGCAACAAGAGCGAGCTCGCCTGCGGTTACTGCACCCTGTACGGCGACATGGCCGGCGCGATCGCGCCCATCGGCGACCTGCTCAAGACCGAGGTGTTCGCCCTCTGCGAATCCATAGACGCGCGCGCGGAAATGGAAGGACGCGAGCCGCCGATTCCGCGCTCGATAATCGACAAGCCGCCGTCCGCCGAACTCCGTCCGGACCAGAAGGACGAGGATTCCCTGCCTCCGTATGCCTTGCTGGACGCCATCCTCTCGCGCTACATAGTCGACAATCGTTCGGCCCAGGAACTCGTCGGGGAAGGATACGAGGAGGCTGTCGTGAAGCGGGTCGTCAGGCTGGTCGCCCTTTCGGAGTACAAGCGGCGCCAGGCCGCCCCGGTCATCAAGGTCTCACCGCGGGCCTTCGGCATGGGGCGCCGCATCCCGATAGCGCGCGCCCTCCACGAGGCATCGGTCCGATGAGCCGGACTTCCTCGCCCGGGGCGCTCGCGGCATCGCTCGTCTTCCTGCTGCTCGCTTCTTGTTCGGTCGCGCCGGAACGGGCGGGGGAGGACCCTGACGCGTCGGCGTCCTTGCCCATGGAGCTCGCCGTGGCGTCGTTGCCCGATCCGGAGCCCGCGGCGATCCGTTTCCTGGCCGTCGGAGACATTTTGCTCGACCGCCTTCCCGGTGCCCGGATCGCGAGGGAAGGATGGAAGGCCCCGTTCGCTTCGGTAAAGCCGCTGGTCGAGGCCGCGGACCTCGCCTTCGCGAACCTGGAGTGTCCGGCCAGCTACCCCGGCGAGCCCTATCCGGGCAAACCGGAGAACGTCACCTTCAACGCCGACCCCGGCGCGCTTTTGGGACTGGCCTGGGCGGGTTTCGACGTGGTGTCCCTCGCGAACAACCACATGAACGACTACGGGCCGAAGGCCGTCGCGGAGACTCTCGAGGCGCTCGATCTGGCAGGGGTGGCCCGAAGCGGCGCCGGCACGGACCTCGGGGATGCGCGCGAGCCGGCCTGGCTGGAGGCGGGCGGCGCCGAGATCGCCGTGCTTTCCTACGCCGAGGCCTGGTGGTCCGTGACCGGAGCCGGCGAAACCACTCCGGGCGTCGCGCACGCGGTAGAGGCCCACATGGTCGCCGACGTCGGCGCCGCGCTCGCCAAGGGGGCGGACTACGTCCTCGTCTCGGTCCATTGGGGCGAGGAACACGCGCGGTCGCCGAACGCGTTCCAGCGCTCGTTCGGGCGCTCCGCCATAGACGCCGGCGCGGCCGCGGTGCTCGGACACCATCCTCACGTCCTGCAGGGCGTTGAGCGTTATGGTCGAGGCGTCATCCTCTACTCGATGGGGAACTTCGTTTTCGACATGGAGGCCGATTCAACCTACGATTCGGCGGCCTTCGTTCTCACGCTTGCCGAGGGCGGGGTCGAAGCGCTCGAGATCCGTCCCCTGAGGATTGACCGCGGCCTTTGGGCGCCACGGGCAGCGTCCGGACCGGAAGGCGAGCGCATTCTCGGAAAGCTGGCCGCCATGTGCGCAGAGCTGGGGACGGAGCTGGCTTTCGAGTCGGGAGCCGCGTTTCTGCGGTGAACCGTCGCGGATGGAAACTGCCTGAGCGGCGGGAAGCGGCCCGGCGAACGTTCCTGGCCGGACACGACTTGGAACTTGCCGCGTAAGCGGTATACTTGATACAGACGTCATGAAACCGTTCCATCCATCCGCCCGCTCGGGGCGATTCCCCGCAATCCGCGCTCCCATACTCGCGAGCGCGATCACGATGCTCCTGTTCGCCTGCGCCGATTCGGCGTACTTCCTCTCGGATTCCGAGCGCGACGAGTTGTACGGGCTCGACCTGTTCGTCGCCGGGCTTCGCATGCCCGAGGCCGTTTTGCTCGTGCCCGGCGCCGCAATAAAGCCGACCATGTCGCTGGCAAAGGGTGTTCCCGCTCCGGCCTCTCTTTCACTCGAGCTTGTCGGCGTCGAGGGCGAGAGCGCGAAGCGCTCGTCCTTCATCGCCGGGGCGGGAAGCTCCGTCCCCGACGAGTCGTCCCCGCTTCTCGGCCACGACGTGACCGTCGAGTCCCTGCTCGAGCCGCTCCCGTCCCTGATCGTGCCGTCCGGGCTCGAGCCGGGGGCCTACTACCTGGAGCTTCGCGCCCTGGACCGCGACGGTATGGAACGGGCTTCCATATCCCGACCCGTGTTCCTGGCCTCGCGCGATCCCGCGGAGGCCTCGATAGCGGTCTATCCCGGAGTCGTGCGGCCGGGAGGAATGCTCCTGCTGGTAGCCGACTTCGACGACGAAGGGTTCGACCCGTGGGTGCGCTGGAGCGCGCAAGGCGTGGTTCTGGCCGAGGGCTACGCGTCGAAGGGTTTCGATCGACTGCTTTGGCGCGCGCCGCTGGAGCCCGTCGCGAGCGCGCTCGCTTTCGAATGGTTCCCGTTCGCGCCGCACCGCCCGGGACTCGAAGGCGTTCTCAAGGAAAAGGTTTCCATACTCGTACCCGCGAAGGCGAACCTGTTCGGGGACGAATTCCTGGATTCCGACGGTTTCGTCAGGCTGTTCCACCTCGACGGCGACCTTCTGGACTCGACGGGCGGCGCGGAGGCCGAGACGAATGGAAGCCCGGTTCCGGACGCCTGGTCGGGCGGGCTCGGGTACCGCTTCGGGCAAGGAGAAGGTTTCGCCGTGCCCGTCGGCGCCGTGCCGCTCAATGCCGCTTTCTCGCTCGTGTCGCGTCTCGCGCTCGACCGCGACGCGGTCGGCAGGGTGATCGGCATCGAAGGCGACGCGGACGAGATCGCCGTGGTCGTCCGCGAGGGACGCCTCTTCCTCGAAGCGCCGGGACACTCGGGGGAGGGGGCGCTCGCAGGTCCTCCGGTCCCCGCCCGCCCGTTCACGCTCGTAACCAGCGTGCTGCCCGTCGGCAAGCGTTTTCTCGTCTCGTGGCAGCTGGACGGTTTGCCCGCTGCGGCCTCGTTCATGGATGCGGACGCCGCGACGACCGGGCCTTTCACCCGCTTCTCGGTCGGTGGCGCCGCGGGCTTGTACGACGAAGCCGGATTGTGGAGCAAGGGCGACGCGCGGACGGTGTATCCGGCCTGGGCGAGGCGTCAGGTCGCGGAGCACGGAACCGGCCTTCTCGAGGCCGAGGGTTTCGAATCACTTTCGGTTCCGGATTCCTTCGGCGGATCGTCCGGCTTGGTGTCGGGTCCGGAGGGGCTGGTCGTGGACCGGGGCGAGGTCGCGTGGCTCGCTCGCGCCTTCCCGGCGCTCCCGCCGTTCCGCGTCCGCTTCGAGGGTGACGCCTCCTTGGCTTTGGCCGTGCCGGGCGGAGAGGCCCTGGTCGCCATTTCGGCCGATGGCGTCGTCCGGAAGCCTGACGGCGGCGTGGCGGGAGTCCTCGACCCATCCGGCGGCTATGTCGTCTGGGTCGATCGAGGGGTTCTGAACGTTTCGAGCGACGGAAGCTCTCCGCTCGCGGTCTGCGCGTTCGCCGGCACGGAGCTCGCGGTGGGATTCGGCGGCCAGGCGGACCGTTCCATGCTCCGAAGGGTTTCTGTCCTTGCGGAGAAGTCCGCCGAATCCGTCCGTAATTGACGTTCGGAGGGCCTCCCGGCTGGAAACGCCGAGCGCGAGCGTTATAATCGATCACGAGTCGATCAAGGAGTGGTGCATGAAGTTCGCAGGACCAATCGTCGCTTTGATGCTCGCGCTCGCATTCACCGCATCCTGCGCCGGTGCCCCCGCGAACGTTCCGGGTCCCGGAACGGAATCCGGCGCCGACTCCGATTCCGACTCCGCGGCGGCGAAGGCCCGCGCGAAGGAACTTGTAACCGGAATTCCTTCCGGCGGCGCGTCGACGGGAACGACGCCGCCCACCGGCGCAGTAACCGTGCCTCCCGCGGACTCGACGGTCGTGGCGACGGACGACGCTCCCGTTCTGACTCCCGGTGCCCTGACCGAGGAGGAGCGGGCCTTCCTCGACCGCTACCTCGCCGGACTCGACTATCTCGTCTACATCGACGAGGCGGCCGGCATGGATCCGGCCCTCGCCAAGATGGCGGTCACGCAGGCCAACCGCTATCTTATCGAGAAGATGGGGCGCACCGTCATAGATTTCGACCAGGTGCAGCGGAACAAGATGGATCAGCAGGCCGCCTACCTGGCTGAGACCGGCGGGTCGATCGGGATCATGCAGTATCTGGCGCAGAAGTTCGACGCCGACGTATACGTGGAAATTTCCATGCGCGCCTCCGGGGCGGAGCGGAGCGGGCGTTTCTATGCCTCTGCGCAGGGCGTCATGAAGCTTTTCGACACTTCCACTTCGCAGCTGCTCGGCTCCCTCTCGTTCGTCAGTCCCGAGGTGATGAGCCCGACGAGCCTGGACGGGGCGCTGTCGAACGCGGTCCAGGCCTCCATTTTTACCGCGATGCCGAAAATGACCGACCAGGCCAAGTCCCTCATCGAGGCGAGCCTGGCCAACGGCATCCGTTTCGAGCTGGTCATCCAGGCAACGCCCGATTCGCGGGCGATATCCGATTTCCGGCGGGCGCTCGGCCGCGTTTTCCGCAAGGTCGAACAACTCAGCTACTCGGCCGAGGAGACGCGCCTGCTCGTCTACACGTTCAAGGACGCGACGGTGGTCGAGGATGCCGTCTACGTCGCGGCGGAGCGCTCGGGCATGCCGGACATCTATCTGGTTTTCAGCCGCGGGAAGGCGCTCACCTTCAATAGCGGATTGTAGAATTCGAGGCGATGGGCGCGCGGCGCCCGCGCAACGGAACCGGGCATCGCCCGGCCGTCCCGAAAAGCCTGAGGAGGTCATCGTGAAACGATTCCTTTCCATCGCGACGCTCGTCGCCCTCGCCCTGGCGCTCGGCGCCTGTGCCAGCAAGCCCGAGCCGCCGCCGCCCGGTCCCGCCATCGAGTCCAAGGCGACCTTCGAGGTGCTTCAGCACGCCGGCACGGTGCTCGGTGTCACGAACGCGCCCGGATGGACCGTCGCCAGCCTCGAAGGCCCCAAGGCCATCGAGCGGCTGGAAGGCTTCGGCGGCAAGTACGTGGTGGTTGTCGATACCACCGGCGCCGATCTCGAGGGCACCAAGCTCGCCGCGTCGCGCCTCATCGCCGACCCCGAGATCGCCCGCTTCCTGTCGATCCGCGTGCAGGACACCTTCGCCGGCGCCCAGGTCGGCGACAAGGACACCCTGGAAACCTACTTCGAGCGCGTGGTGAAGAGCGTCGCCGACGCCCGTTTCTCCGGCTTCAGGAAGGAAAGCGAGTGGTGGATCCAGCTCCGCTGGTACAAGCCCGACGCCAAGAAGACCTGGGATCGCGACGAGTATCGCGTCATGCAGCTCTGGACCATCGACAAGGCCATCCTCGACGAGCAGCTCAGGAAAATCCTGGACAGCGCCGGAGAGGAAGAGCCCAAGACCGAGGAGAAGGAACGCGCCATCGAGCTCGCCAAGGAAGCCTTCGCGTCCGGGTTCTGAGCGTAGCGGGACGCCTCCCGGCGTCCACGACCGGGCATCCTCCGCCTCCGCTGGCGCGGGGGTGCCCTTTTTTCTCGTTCGGGACCGCCCTTCGCGCATCGTCCCGGAAGGAGCGCATGATGGACAAGCGGCGAGCCTTCGGCATAATCGCTGCCCCGATACTTTTCCTCGCCGCTTGCGCGACCGCGCAGGGCGGGACCAAGGTTCCCGATTGGGTGCTTTCGGTTCCCTCGCCCGATGCCTCGAATACCTGGTTCGTTGGGAGCGCGTCCGACGCCACGGGCGACGTCGCCCTGGCTTCCGAGGACGCCACCGCGAATCTGGTCGCTTCGATCATGAACTATATGGGCGCTCGAATCACGGTCGATTCCAGCGCGGAGGCGCGTGGAACCCTGGAAAGCTACGAGGCGGCGGTAGTCCAGACGGTCAGGTCCGAATCGACTGGCAGACTTTCTGGCTTCGCGGTCAAGGAGCGCTACGTCTCGCGTGACGCAGGCAAGGTGACGGTGTACATCCTCGCCTCGTATCAGACCAGGGAGCTGGAGAAGGAGAAGGCGCGGATCGCGGCCGTGTTCAAGGAAATCGACGACGCCGTCGCCAGGCCCGAGGCCGCGGGAAAGGCCTTCCTGTCCGAAGGCCGCTACGTCGACGCCGTGAGATCCTTCCTCGAGGCGGCCGTCGCCGCGACCGGCAAGGATATCATCAACGGCGACATCAAGGTCGAGCGCAACATCAACCAGGCGCGCGCCGCGATCGCCAAGCTGAGGATTGAGCGCGTCGCCGCTCCGGATTCCGTGACGGCCGGCGCGGCTTTCCCCGCTCCCTTCGTCGTCCGCGTGCTCGCGGGGGAAGGGGATTCGGCTCCCGGCGTGGTCGGAGCCTCCGTTTTCGTCACGTATCCGCGTCGCCAGGCATCCGGTCGCGCCATTACCAGGACCGAACGCCTGCTCTCTGACGAGCGCGGCGAGGTTTCATTCCTGCCGCCGCCGCCGGATCTGGTCGGCAAGGCCAGGATAGCCTTCAGGCTCGATCTGGACGCGAACCTCGATCTGGTCGACAGCCTCCCCGCGCGTTTTGACGGGTTGAAGGACGCCCTGGTATCCGACCTGCGGGGCCGATCGGTGGATTTCGACTACAACGCCGTTTCAATCGCCCGCACGGTGCCCACCGGACTCGCGATCATCGAGATCGGCGATGACGGGAATCCGTTGCCGACGAACACGGCGCAGAACGGCGTGTTGACGGCTCTGTCCACCGAGCGTTTCAGGGTCGGGAACGCTCCGATATCGCCCGGGCTCCTCGTCGTCTATGACGACGCCGCCATAATCGCGGAGGCCAGAAAGTCCTACGGTTCCAGCATCCAGCGCCTCGTTTACGGTGTCGTGCGCATCGAGAGCGCCAGGAAGGACGGGAGCTCCTGGCTAGCGACCGCCCGCGGCGACCTTCGGTGCGTGGACCTGGTTTCAGGCGTCGTGCTTTACGCTGCCGACAAGACCTCGATCGCCGTCGGTCCCGACGAAGCCTCCTCGCGGCGTTCGGCGTTCGCCGCGCTCGGAAAGGAAGTATTCGGGAAGGATCTCGTCTCGACCCTGCCATGACGCGCGGCGTAGTCGGCTCGGAACCCGGGCCGACGAGACGCCACGCCGCTTCGATGCAAAAGGAAAGGCGTCCGCATGCGCGGACGCCTTTCCTTTCTGTCGACGCAACGCTTCCCGCCCTGCCAGGCCAGTGCGGTTCAGAGATCCAGGGCGCTCGGGTCGTTCGATACGATGCCTGCGCAACCGGACCGAAGCAGCTCGCGCGCTTCCGCGCTGTCGTCGACTACCCAGGGCACGACGGGCCTGCTCCCGGTTCTGCCCGGCCTTATGCCTCGAAGCCCGCCCTCGCGAGGGGCTGCTACGGGTTTGCGCACGAGGCGTCGGTCCGGCTTGAGGTAGTCGCAACGCGCAATCCACCGTCCCTCGCCGCGGCGGAGATACCACGGCATGTCGGGTTCGTCGCACCAGATGACCGCGGTGGGCACTCGCGGGGCGAAGCGTTTGAAGCGGGCGAGGGCGACCGGATTGAACGAAGACACCGCCACCGAGGCATGCAGGCGGAAATCCGCGACGAGCCCGGCGAGGGCGAGCTCCAGGCCCCTGTCCTCCGCCGTCTTCGATTTGATCTCGATGTCGTAGTAGATCGAAGCGCCGAATTCCTCGAACACCTCGGCGAGCAGGGGTACGCGTTCGCCGGACCAATCCGGACCCTTCCAGGTTCCGGCATCCAGTTCGCGCACCTGCGCGAGCCGGGCATTTTCGAAGCGGAGGCTTTGCCCGCAGGTGCGCATCGCGTCGGCGTCATGCACCACGACGGGCTCGCCCGAGGCGAGCAGGTGGATATCCAGTTCGAGGCCCGGAACGCCGCGTTCGCGCGCGAGGCGGAACGCGGCCATGGTGTTCTCCGGGGCGACGGCGGAAAGCCCCCGATGGGCGAAGATGAGGGGTCGGTCGAAATCCGGGAACAGCGGTAGCCGGCTCAAGTTCACGAGCCTCCGGTCATTTTGCGTTTCAGCTCTTCGAGCGCGGCGTCCGCTCCGGCGCTGCCGAGCTCCCGGTCCAGCTTCAGGGCGGCGTTGGCTTTGTCCTCGTCGCCCGGAATGCCCCCGGCGGCCATTGTCAGCTCGGAGAGGAGCAGGTCGGTGTCCACGCTTTTCGCGCCCATCTTGAGAAGGGGCAGCTGTTCCTTCATGCGGACCACTTTCGCGGAGAGGGCGGCGCGCTCGGCTTCGAGCGACGCGACCTTGGCGGAGAGCTCCGTGACCTTCGCCTCCGCGGGGGCGACGAGCTCGCTCATGCCCTTTTCGAGGGCCAGCGCGGCGCGCCGCTTCCAGAGGGCTTCCTCTTCGCGCGCCGCGGCGGTGGCCTGCTCGGTCTTCTTGAGCGCGGTGGCGTACTCCAGCACCACCGCGGCCGCGGCCTCGTACGTGAGGCCGCGCAGGTTCGTCTCGTTGAAGTCGCTCATCAGGGCTTGAAGGTCACGCCGACGCCGACGGAAGGACCGCCGTAGCTGGAGAAACCGCCGCCGAGCGCGTCGAAAATGCCCAGCATGAAATCGAACTGCGCATCGACGAAGACCTTTATGTCGCGGGTCACGAGCCAGTTCGCCGTCAATCCCGCCGTGACCCCATAGTGGGTGATCCAGTCGTCGTCCGACTCGGACAACGCTTCCTCGAGGAGCTTGGTCAGTACGTTGGATCCCGCGCCGGCGCCCACCCGCGTGTCGATCTGGAGGCGGCCGAGGTATTTCGACCACTCGATGCCCGCCATGGCTGAGAGCGGGGCATTGAGCCCTCCCATGTCGAGGAAGTAGATCTGGGCGGAAACCCAGGGCTTGGTGCCGAAGAAGCCGAGCGTCACCGGAACGCGGAGCCCGAGGGTCAAGCCGGTCGTTCCCGATAGGATCTCCCTCATGGGGTGCAGGAAGACGGCGAGGTCGACGCCCAGCCGCGGGATCTCACGGAGCTGCGTGTCGAGATCCGGCTTGATCGAGCTGTAGAGCACCTGCGCGGTCGAGACCTCGGGGCCTACATCCTTGACGATCACGAGGCCAGCCTCACGCTCGTCGAGGAAACCGCCGACCATCCCGCCCGAAACGATCGCGAACTCGTAGCCCTTCTTTATGCCCATGTCGGCGCCCATCTGCAACTTGATTTCCGAGCCCGAGGCGGCGAGCACCCGGGTCGACAGCTGGAAGGCCGGAATCAAGCGGATTTCATACTGGAGCGACATCGGGATGCCGTCGATGGCCTCCTGGATCGACTTGTACTGCGTTTCCTTGCTGGAGCCCGAGCTTTCGACGTCGGCGATGCCGAGGGTCGTGCCGGTGGCGACGTCGATGAAGCTGACGCTCGTCTTCAGCTCGGTCTGCCACTCGCTGCCGCTGTCGACCCATTGCGAGTCGAACGAGGTGATCACCGGAATGGCGACGATGAAGGCACCGAGCAGGCGATTGAACTCAGCCTCGGTCAGGAAGGCCTCCCCGAACATGTACTTTTCGGGCATCACGAAGTCGGCTTCCTTCGTTTTCCTGAGCGCCGCAATGAAATCCTCGACGCTGGCGGCGCTGAAGCGCTGGGTCATCCCGCTGATGGTGAATCGGCCGAGTTCGAGGAAGACCTTCTGGATCTCGATATCCACGGTGGCGAGGGTCTCCAACGGAATGTCCCAGCCGTAGTATCCGAGCGAGAAAATGGCGACTTCCTTCTTTTCGCTGACCTGGACCTGCCCCGCGAGCGGGACGCCTGATACCGCGAAAAGAACGAGGAGCGCGAACGCTATCCGGGATTGCTTCATGCTGGCCTCCTGACGCTACGGCGACGCGGGCGGGACGCCCGGGGATCGCGTTGCTCGACTCCCACAATCTAGCGCTTGAGCCTATGGTGTCAATGCCGGGCGGCGCGATCCCGAGCCCGGCTTGAGGAAGGGGGCGACTCCGCGTTATCGTCTGGTCCGTGAAGGACCGATACATCGACGTCGAAGACCTGATTGCCGCACGGGCTACGCCTCCCGGGATTTCCGCGCTCGCCATCGTGCGTGTGGCCGGGCCCGGGTGCGTTGACGCCGTTTCGCGCGCTTTCTCGCGTCCGGAGCGCCTGCGCGCCGCAGAGGGACGCACCCTGGTGAGGGGGGCCCTTCTCGACATCCGGGATGGCAGGCCGGTCGACGACCTCGTGGCCGCAGTGTTCCGCGCGCCTGAAAGCCCCACGGGACAAGATCAAGTCGATTTCATGACGCACGGTTCGCCGGCGGTCGTGGCGGCCGTTGTCGATGCCCTCGCGGCGCTTGGATTCCGGAAGGCGTTGCCGGGCGAGTTCTCCTTCAGGGCTTTCGTGGCGGGCAAGGCCGACCTGGTCGAATCCGAGGCCATCGACGAGCTTTCGCGCGCCAGGACCGCGCAGGCGCGGGAGGCCGCCCTTCGACGGCTCGGCGGCGGCCCCTCAGCGGAGATCGCGCGGATCCGGACCGAGGTCCATGAGTTGCTCGCCGCGTGCGAGGTGCTGCTGGATTATCCGGAGGACGAGGTGGCAGGCAATTTGACCAGCCGCCTGCCGGCGGCCCGCGGCGCAGTGGAAGCGCTCGCGAAGCTTTCGGCGGGACACGCCGGCGCCCGGCTACGCCTCGAGGGCGCGCGGGTGGCTGTCGCCGGCCGGACCAACGCCGGAAAATCGAGTCTTTTCAACCGCTTCCTGCGCGAGGAGCGGTCGATAGTGTCCGACGAGCATGGCACGACCCGGGATTGGATCGAGGCTTCGGTCGACCTCGAAGGTATCCCGATCGTGCTCCACGATACCGCCGGCCTGAGGTCCACCGACGACCGCACGGAGGCCGAAGGCGTCCGGCGATCCCGCCTTCTGCTCGAATCCGCCGACCTCATCCTCTACGTCGTCGACGGAACCGTCGGCCTCGCCGAGGAGGACGGGGAATTCCTGGCTGAGAGGCCCGATGCGCTTCCCGTCTGGAACAAGGCCGACGCGCCGGGCTGCGGGCCTGTCCCGGAAGGTTTTCATTCCGTATCGGCCCTGGACGGCCGGGGTTTCCAGGATCTGGCCCTCGCCATGGTCGCCAGGCTGCCGGGGGGCTCGGGAAGCGCCGACGGGCTCGCGGGGGAACGCCAGGCCGCCCTTGTGGAAGCGGCGAGGGCTTCGCTCTCGGACGCGATAGCAGCGATCGGGGCGGGCGAGCCGCTCGATCTGGTTTCGCTCGATCTCAGGGCCGCGTCCGATTCCCTCGGCGAATTGACCGGCGAGACCGCGTCGCCCGACGTGCTCGAGACCATCTTCACCCGATTCTGCGTCGGCAAGTAGGCGTCATGGATTACGAAGCGATCGTGGTCGGCGGCGGGCACGCCGGAATCGAGGCGGCCAGGGCCCTGGCCCGGCTCGGACACGGGACACTCCTCGTCACGCAGAACCCGGACGCCATCGGACGCATGTCCTGCAACCCCGCCATCGGCGGACTGTCCAAAGGCAACCTCGTCCGCGAGATCGACGCGTTGGGCGGGGCCATGGGCATTCTCGCCGACGCCGCGAGCCTGCAGTGGCGTCTCTTGAACCGTTCGCGCGGCGCCGCCGTTCAAGGACCCCGCGCCCAGTGCGACAAGGACTTATACTCCCGTCTCGCGCGCGCGACTCTGGAGTCCGAGCCGAAGCTGGCCATCCGGGCTGGGACCGTCGTCGACCTGGTGGTCTCGAAGGACGGTCGCCGGGTCGAGGGCGTCGTCTGCGAGCGTGGCGGTGTCATTTCGTGCCGAGTCGTCGTGTTGACGACCGGCACTTTCATGGAAGGACGGCTCTTCATAGGCGACTGGGTCGCGCCCGGCGGTCGCCTCGGTGAACCGGCGGCGCAGGGCCTCGGCGTCGCGTTGCGGTCCCGGGGCTTCGCCGTAGGGCGGATGAAGACGGGAACGCCGGCGCGCGTGCGCGCGCGCTCCCTCGATTATTCCCTCATGGAACGACAGGACGCCGATCCCGATCCGCGCCCGTTCAGCTTCGCCGTCGATCCGCCGGCCCGCCCCTCGCGGCCGTGCTGGATCACTTGGACCAATCCGGCCACTGCCGAGGCCATCTCGGCGGGCTTGCACCGTTCGCCCCTTTACGGAGGCAAGATCGAAGGCGTCGGCCCCCGGTACTGCCCCTCGATCGAGGACAAGGTCGTTCGCTTCCCGGAGCGTGAGCGACACCAAGTCTTCGTGGAGCCCGAGGGAGACCACACCGACGAGATGTACCTCAACGGCCTTTCCTCTTCCTTGCCGGAGGATGTCCAGGCGGCCTTCATCCGCACCGTGCCCGGTCTCGAGGGCGCGGAAATCGTGAGACCCGGCTATGCGGTCGAGTACGACTACGTCGATCCGTCCGGCCTGCTTCCGACGCTCGAGACCAAGCGGATGGCGGGGCTCTATCTCGCGGGCCAGACTAACGGCACGAGCGGCTACGAGGAAGCGGCGGCTCAGGGCATCCTCGCCGGCATCAACGCCTCGCTCGCGTTGCGGGGAGAACCGCCTCTCGTGCTTTCCCGCGCGGAGAGCTACATAGGCGTCATGGTCGACGACCTGGCCACGCTCGGAACGGCGGAGCCCTATCGGATGTTCACCAGCCGCGCCGAGCGTCGCCTGTCGCTCCGGCACGATACCGCCGACGCTCGTCTCACTCCCGTCGCCATCCGTGTCGGACTGGCGGACCTCGGGCGCGTCGAGCGCTTCGAGCGGAAGCGGGAAGGGCTCGCGGCCATCCGGCGGACGCTCGAAGGCCGGAAGGTGACTCCGCTGGACGCAGCCGCGCGAGAGGAACTCGCGGCCCATGTCGGAGCGTCGTTCGCGCGCGCGCTGCGCGACCATCGGGTCGCTGATGCCGGGATCCCGAACCTGCTGCCGGAGCTGGTCGAAATGCCGACGGAATGGGTGGATGCGGTCGCGCTCGATTTCCGGTATGAAGGCTATGTCGCGAAGGAAGCAAGACAGGCGGCGAAATTCGGCCGGCTCGAATCTCGGCCGATACCCCCGGATTTCGACTACGGTTCGATGCCGGCCCTGTCCACGGAAGGGCGGGAGAAGCTTTCGGCCGTGAGGCCGCTCACGCTCGGACAGGCCGCGCGGATACCCGGCGTGCGGCAGGCCGACGTCGCGTTGTTGCTCGTGGCGGTCGAACGCGAGGCCGTCGCACGGCGCCTGGACCGGACCGGCTCTTCCCGCGCTGTCGACCGGGAGGCCGGGGCCGCGCCGTCCGCGTGAGCGAGCGGAGCCTCAGTCAGCCGTATCGTCTTTCCGTTCCACCCCGAGCAGTCCGGCCAGTTCTAATTTCGCCTTGTCCAGCACCTGTTGGTACTGCGCCTTCAGCATGCCCGCCTGCTGCTGGTACACCTTGACGAATTCGGGATCGGACATGGGGTCGAGCCTGACGGCCCGTCCCGTGCGAGCGGCGGCTTCCTGCTCGCGCTGCCTGAGTCGCGGTTCGAACTGCCTTCGCAGACCCTGGTCGAGCTGGTCGGCGTCCGTGACGAAGCGTTGCATGAAGGACTGGAGCTGTTGGAAGAGCTTCTCCACCTTGCCTTCCGCGCCGAACCCCGTCGCGAGCGCCGCGAATCCCTTGGCCGCGACCGCTAGATCGGCGCTTCCGTCGGAATCCCGAGAAAGCGGAAGCTGAATCCGCGTGGCAAGGGTTTCGTAGGCTCCTTCCCGCAGCAGGTTCCTGTCTTCCTTCGGCTCGCTTTCCAGCCTGGCCTTGAGGTCGACGGCGTCGGGTTCGGCAAGGAATTCGCCAGCGAGCCGTTTCCCGTCCCGGCGGCGCTCGTTGGCTTTGATCGCGACAGAGTCCGCCTTCAGGGCCGTCGTCCGTTCCATGGCGATCTCGAGGGCGCTCTTTATCGGCATGTTCTACTCCTTGTCGGTGTCTTCGGTTCCGGCGCTCGCCGGGTCCTGGTCCTTCCCTGAGCCCTTCCGCCGCGACGCGGCCTCGCGCGCGTGCTTCGCGAAGGCGATGGTCTTGTCGACGATCGACGCCGCCACCACAAGCCCAACCAGCCGTTCGGCCCAGAGCCACACGAACCCGTAGCCCGTTGGGACGAAGAGGCGGACGGTCTCCAGGGCGTAAAGACCCATGGTTCCGGCTATGGTGGCCTTGCCGAGGAAGGTAGCCTTCGGAAAGAAGCTGCCGTGGATGGCGAGCAACGCGAAGGCGAATACCGTCTGCAGCGCCAGCCTCGAGACGATCAGCGCGAAGAACCAGGTGGGAATGAGAAAATAATACTGATAGACGACAGACAGGACTACGATCAGGCTGTAATCGCTGGTCGAGTCGGCGAGCTTGCCTATGCGCGTCACTTGCCTGCGGGTCCGGGAGATCCAACCGTCCAGGAAGTCGGTCGCGAATACGGCCGCGACCAACGCGACCAGGGGGCCGCGGATCGGATAATCCTTCGCGGCGAGCACCAGGAACAGGACCGTCGGAAGGGACGAGAGGCGGACGAGTGTGACGACATTCGCCAGGTTGACGCGCTCAAGCTTTTCGCCGGTTTCTTCAATGACAAAATCGTCCCGGAAACGGAGCAGCATGACGAGCACCATGACATGGAAGGCGACAGTCGTGGCGCCGAAGGGCAGGGAATACGCTGTGGAGATGCCGTATCCGAACGCGAAGGCTGCGTAAACCGCACACTGGAATGCCAGCAGGGACGTGATCGTGATGCCGATGCTGCGTGTCAGGCGCGTCTGCGGGGTTTTCATGTGCGGGAGGCTCCGTCCGGACCGCGGGCGGCGTACGTCGCGACCGGGAAGGTCCGGCATCCCCGGCGTGGCCGATGATACAACTTGACACCGGGGGTGTCAAATCCATACCCTGATCGCCATGACCACAGCAGACAAGCTCACCGCGAGCCGCATCATATTGGCTCCCGTCTTTTTCGCGACCTTCCTCGCGTATCGTTCGGGATACGTCCCCCCGATTCCCGCGCTCGTGGCCCTGTGGCTCTTGTTCGTTTATATGGAGGTTTCGGATCTCCTCGATGGCCTCGCAGCCCGCTCGAGCTCTACGGTAAGCGATTTCGGCAAGCTGTTCGATCCCTTCGCCGACGTGCTCGCCCGTTTGACGTATTTCCTGTGCTTCGCCATCGACGGCATCATGCCCGTCTGGATCCTGCTCCTTGTGCTGTATCGCGAATACTCGATCATGTTCCTGCGCATGTTGCTCACCCGCCGCGGCATCGCGATGGGCGCCAGGCCCGGAGGCAAGGCCAAGGCTGTCGTCTATATGTCGGCCGGTCTCCTTTCCCTGGCGGTCGTCACCTTCCGCGCCTTCCCCGCCCTGCCCGGACTCGGCATGGCGGAAATGCTGACCATGGTCGCCTACATGCTTGCCGCGGTGCTGTCGGTGGCTTCCTTCATCGATTACATCGTGCAGTACCGCAAGCTGAGCGCTTCCTGAAGGCGCCCCGATGCTGCCCCTCGCCAAGCTTCCGCGGGAGTCCCTCGCCGGGGTACGCTACGTCCTGACGGACGTCGACGACACCTTGACCGAGCATGGCCGCCTTGAAGCGTCGACCTACTCGGCGCTCTGGCGCCTGCGCGACGCCGGCCTGCCCGTGATTCCGATCACCGGAGGACCCGCGGGTTGGTGCGACCTCATGGTCCGCATGTGGCCCGTGGCGGCCGCCATCGCCGAGAGCGGCGCCGTCGCGTACTGGCTCGAGGAAGGGGTGCTGCGATCGTGGGTATGGCCCGATGCCGTACCGGTCGCGGGATCCGCGACGCTCTCCGACCTGGCCGCCTCCATTCTGCGGGCTCACCCGGCCGCGCGACTCGCGAAGAACCAGTTCTGCCGGATTTTCGATCTTGCCGTTGACGTCGGCGAGGAGCCGCCGCGCTTGCCTGCCGAAGAGGTAGAGGCGCTCCGGGCGATCGTTGCCGGATCGGGTGCCCGCATGGGCCGTTCTTCCATCCACGTCAATATCTGGCTCGGGTCGTATGACAAGCTCGCCATGGCGGAGCGCTTTCTCGCGATGCGTTAC
Source organism: Spirochaetales bacterium (assembly GCA_016926955.1). Taxonomy (GTDB): domain Bacteria; phylum Spirochaetota; class Spirochaetia; order Treponematales; family UBA12059; genus JAFGNN01. The sequence goes on from JAFGNN010000030.1 coordinate 185,944, forward strand.
GGTTATAACCCGGACCATGACGCCGCTTCGGTCCTTTACGTCGGGGACTCCCCGAACGATGAGCCGATGTTCCGTCGTTTCCCCTTGTCGGTCGGAGTCGCGAACGTCCGCAAGTATGTCGATGACCTTGAGCACCATCCGAAATACGTAACAAACGCATCGCATGGGGCCGGTTTCGCGGAGCTGGTTGCTAAAATCATCGAAGCAAAAGAAGATCTTTGAAGAACTGACAGTTTTCGATGAAATCTCTATTGACGCTCCACCGGCCGGTCGCTATAAACATCCTCGCCCGACGTTGAGGCGAAGCGCCGAAGCGAACGGGCGGGATCTTGGAAATAGGGCAGGCGACGTGCTTGACACGATGCGATCCGGCTCGCTACATTGACAAAGCGCCTTGACGCCGTGTTTTGAGTTTTTGACTTGGAGACGGCGGATCGATCGCGACAAGCGATACGAGAAAATGGCGAAAATTAAGCGATCAGAGCTTCTTGACACTCCGGTGTGAAGCTGGTAATAATCGCGCCACCTTCCGCGAGGAAGGCGCCGGGCTGGCATGGAAGATGCTGGCGAGACGCGGTAGATCATTCACAGTGAAATAGGGATGGGGAAGAGCAGGAAGGTGACTGCTTCATGCGACGCGAAAGCGGCGCGGTGGAGCAGCCTGGCCTGAGGGGCCGCAAGGCCTTGAGGGTCGGGCATCGAATGCCGGTGCGCGTATGCGCACGAAACACGACCCGTGATTACTAGCGGTCTTCGGACCGTTAGACTATATCATGGAGAGTTTGATCCTGGCTCAGAACGAACGCTGGCGGCGTGTCTTAAGCATGCAAGTCG
>JAFGNN010000031.1 GCA_016926955.1 Spirochaetales bacterium
GCGGAAGCTCGGCGCCGTCGAAGCGCGACGCGCTTCGCGACGCCTGGGCTCATCGAGCAGCGTCGCGATCATCAGCGAGTTGCCGGAATAAGGAATCCCACCGCCGAGACGCAGAGGGGATGGATAAAAAAGGGGACCTGAGGGATATATCCCCCGAGGTCCCGTTCCACAGCAAATTCCTTCCTTACTCTCCCGTATTTCTCGGCGTCTCCGCGTCTCTGCGGCCTCTTTCGCTCAGTACGCGGAGGTGCCGGACTGGCCTGACACGATGGCAACGCCGGAGCTGGTGCCGAGGCGGTTAGCGCCGGAGCGTATCATCAGCACCGCGTCGTCGAAGCTCTTGACGCCGCCCGAGGCCTTGACGCCCATGTTCGGACCGACCGTGCGGCGCATCAGCGCGATGTCCGCCGCGGTGGCTCCGCCCTTCGAAAAGCCCGTCGAGGTCTTCACGAAGTCCGCGCCGATGTCCTTGGCGATCTGGCAGGCCAGTACCTTCTCCTCGTCGGTGAGCAGGCAGGTCTCGAGGATCACCTTGAGGACGACGCCGGGCCGGCACGCGCGGCGCACCGAGAGCATGTCCTCGCGGACCTTCTTGAGATCCTTGGCTTTCATGGCGCCGATGTTCATCACCATGTCGATCTCGGCGGCGCCGTCGGCGATGGCCGCGCGGGCTTCGAGTCCCTTGGTGCGGGCGTCCATGGCGCCGAGCGGGAAACCGACCACCGCGCAGACCTTGACGCCCGTGCCGCCGAGCTTCCGCGCGCAATGACCCACCCACGACGAGTTGACGCAGACCGACCAGAACTTGTGCTTGGCGGCCTCGTCGCACAGCGTGTCGATCTGCTCGACGGTCGCCTCGGGCTTGAGCAGGGTGTGGTCGATGTACTTCGGCAGGTCCGAGGGAAGTATGGTCGCGCCGCTTCCGATGCCCGCGCCGCCTGCGCCTTTCGACGGGGACTGCGCCGAGCCCTGCGCGGGCTGGGCCTGGTTCGCGCCGCCCGAGGCCATACGCGCCATCACTTCCGCTACGATCTTCTGGATGATCTCGTTCTGGTCCATCAGTTTTCGGAGCCTCCCCGCTCCAGCGCCATTATCTTGTTGATCCGCACGATGTGCCGACCGCCCTCGAACCTGCGCTCGAGCCAGACCTTCGCGAGTTCCGCGAGGACGTCCGGCGCATGAAGGGGGCCACCGAGCGTCAGCACGTTGGCGTTGTTGTGTTCCCGGCTGTTGATCACGGTCTTCAGGTCGTAGCAGAGCGCCGCCCTGATGCCGCGGATTTTGTTGGCCGCCATGCACGAGCCGATGCCCGCGCCGTCGAGGATGATGCCCCGTTCGCAGTCGCCGCCTGTGACCTTGCGGCATACGGCCTTGGCGATGTCCGGATAGTCGACCTTTTCCGTTCCATAGGTACCGACGTCCACGACGCGGTACCCGAGCAGCTCGAGGTAGCGCGCGAGCATGTCCTTCTGTCCCACGGCGCCGTGGTCGGCTCCGATGGCGACGCTCCGTACCTGGTCCTTCATTTCCGTTCCGTCGCTCACTTGGCCGCTCCGAGGTCGATCCTGTCTATGATGCCGCAGATCGCGGTCCGTATGGTCACGGCGTCCGGGGCGTTCACGACCGAGCGCGCGGAGCCGCCTTCGTCCACCACGAGCACGAGGTCGCCGATGCCGGCCTGCACCCCGTCCACCGCGACGAGCGGCTTTCCCGCGGGCGCAAGCGAGGCGTCCAGGGGCTGCACCATCAGCAGCTTGTGCCCCGCGTAGTGCGGGTGTTTCTCGGTCGAGACCACGCTCGCGACCACCCTGCCCGCCGTCATCGCGCGCCCTCCGTATTGACCGCGTCGACTACGCCGAGCACGGCGGCGTCGAGGGGGTTGAACCAGCCGTTCGGGTTGGCCTGCGCGGCTTCCTTGCCGCCCTCGTACATCACGAGGTCGCCCTCGCCGGCCTTCGCCGTGTCGAAGGCGACGATGGCGGGGCCCGCGTCGGCCAGGTCCTGGTCCACCGGCTGGACGAGGAGGAGCGTGAGCCCCTCCATGCTCGGTATCTTCTTCGTGCTGACCACCCTGCCGATCACCCTGCCGATCTTCATGCTCGTCCCCTAGATGATGCGGAAGGAATCGACGAGCGTGCAGCGGCGCTCGCGGGTGAAGCTGCGCGGACGGGTGATGCCGTCGCCGGTGGGGCTCGCGATGGTGAAGGACGTGTGTCCCGCGCCGCCCGCGCCGAGCCCGGCGTAGCAGGGGCCGTTCTTCACGAAAAGCGAGCAGTTCATGGCGCGCGCCATGCGGGTCAGCTTGTCGACGTCGTGAGAGTGCATCATGGCCGAGTGGCGGTAGCCGTGCTCCACCAGGACCGCGAAGTCGATGGCCTCGTCCACGTCGCGCATGCGGACGAAGGGCAGGACGGGCATCAGCTGCTCGACCCAGACGAGAGGGTGCTCGCGGCCGACTTCCATGAGGAGTATCTTCGTTCCCTCGGGAACTTCGACCCCGGCGGCCCGCGCGATCAGCTTCGCGTCCTTGCCCACCCAGGCCTTGTTCGGGGCGCCCTCGCGGTCGGGGCCGCCGGGCTCGGCGATGACCAGCTTGGTCACCGCGTCGATCTGGGCTCCCGTGAGCTCGAAGGCGCCGTTCTTCTTCATTTCGGATTTGAGCCGGTCGGCGATGCTCTCGACGGCCAGCACTTCCTTCTCGCAGATGCAGACGATGCCGTTGTCGAAGCCGGCGCCGGCCACGATGTCGCGTCCGGCCTTTACGAGATCCGCGGTGGCGTCCACGACGACCGGCGGATTGCCGGGGCCGGCGCAGATGGCCTTGCGGCCCGAGCCCATGGCCGCCCTGACGACGGCGGGACCGCCCGTGACCACGAGCAGCTGGATCTTCGGATGCTTCATCAAGGCGGACGCGGTTTCGAGCGTCGGCGTCGCGACCGCGCAGAGCAGGTTGAGGGGACCGCCCTCGCTCGCGATGGCGTCATTGAGCATGCCGATAAGGCGGTTGGAAATGCCCTTGGCGTTGGGGTGCACGTTGAACACGACGCTGTTGCCCGCGGCGATCATGCCGATGGCGTTCGAGACGATGGTGGCGATGGGGTTGGTCATCGGGGTGATGGCCCCGATGACGCCCCAGGGGGCCAGCTCGGTCAGCGTGAGGCCGTGCTCGTCGCTGGCGGCTTCGGGGACGATGTCCTCGACGCCGGGGGTCTTCGAGGCGGCCAGGGTGTTCTTGACCAGCTTGTCGGCCAGGTTCCCGAGGCCCGTCTCGGCGATGGCCTCGCTGGAAAGGTCGCGGTTGTTCCAGGTGATGACGCGGCGCATCGCGTCGATCATGGCCCGTCGCTTCTCGAGCGGCAGGAGCGCGAGCTCGCGCTGCGCCACCGTCGCCGCGGCGACGGCGGAATCCATGTCGGCGAAGATGCCGGGCCTTGTCGGGGCCGCGGGGGCAGGCGCCTGCGAGGGCGCCTGCGCGGCCTGCGGCGGCGCCGCCTGCGCGGCGGGTGCGGCGGCCTTGAGCAGGGCCTGTATGTCCTGGCTTTTCAGCACTTCTTCGGTGATCTTCCGTATCTCTTCGGCTAGGTCTGCCATGCTCGCTCCCGTCACTCGGCTTTCCAGGTATCGACGCCGCCCGAATCCATCTGGTCGACGATGGCCACGACCAGCGCGTCCATGGGCTTCTCGTCGGTCTCATAGGTCCAGCGGCAGGAGCTGCCCTGCGCGAGCAGCACGAGCTGCCCGCGGTCGGCTCCCACGAGGTCGAGCGCGACGAGCCATTGCCCGCGGCCCGAGCCCGCCTGGTCGCATTCCTCCACCAGCAGGAAGCGGGGATTGTCGACGCCGTCCGACCGTATGGCCGCGACGACGCTACCCCAGACGCGGGCCATGTTCATTCGCTTTCGCCTTTCCGGTAGGTGAAGGCGCCGTCCTTTTCGACCGCGTCGACGATGGCGATGATCGTCGCGTCGGAGGGCTTGCCCTTCGTCGTCGCGGTCATCCGCGCGCTCGAGCCCGTCACGAAGAAGACGACCTCGCCCGGCGCGGCGCCGACCGAGTCGATGGCCACGACGAAGTCGCCCTTGCCCTTCATGGTGACGGGATCGACTTTCTCGACGAGGAGGAGGCTCAAGCCCTCCATCCCCTCGCTCTTGTGGGTCGAGACGACCGTGCCGCGCACGCGCGCGAGTACCATTGCGCGCTCCCTTACTTCTTCGGGGCCGCGGCGGACTTGGGCGCGCGGCCGAGGGGCAGGGCGGCGTCGACGGACTCGTGCGGCCTCGGGATGACGTGGACGGAAACCACCTCTCCGACCTTCTCGGCGGCGCGGGCGCCCGCGTCTACGGCCGCGCGGCAGGCCGCCACGTCGCCGCGCACGATGGCGGTGACGTAGCCGCCGCCGATGCGCTCGTGGCCGACCAGGTCGACCTTGGCGGCCTTGACCATCGCGTCGGCCGCTTCGACCATAGCCGCGAAACCCTTCGTCTCTATCATGCCGAGGGCGTCGTTCATGTCTGCCATATCGTTCTCCTCGTTTCAGTCTGTTTGCGCGGGACGGCGCCGGGCCGTCCCGGATCCGGTCTAGATGCGGCCGCCCTTCGCCTCGAGCACGCGGCCCGAGATGTCCGCGAGACGGGCCTCGACGACCTTGCGCGCCTCGATGACCTCTGCCTCGTCGCCCGCGATGTACACGCGGCCGAAGGCGCCGAAGCCGACCACCTCGACGATGTTGACGTCGGAGGTCTTTTCCGCCTCGTTGGCGGCGTAGTAGGCGTAACCGGCGGGCTCGACCTCGAGCACGTAGAGGGTGTCTCCGCGGAGCACCATGTTGCCGTGGCGGACCTTGTTGATCAGCTGGGCGTGGTGGTCCGAGACGTTCTTGATCAGCTGGCTGGTCAGCACGCGGGGCTTGAGCCGCGCTTCCTCGGTCATGCCGAGCTCGCGGAGGACCGCCTCGCCGGCCATGCGCGCGTCGCCCTGGTTGTCCGAGTGGACCTCCAGGAGGCCGTAGGCGCGCTCGACGATTTGGAGCCCGGGGGTGACGTTGGTCGCCTTGAGGGCGATGTCGGTCAGCCGGTTGATCTCGATGCCGGGAGCGATCTCGATGACGCAGCAGGCCTGCCCGCCGATGGGGTAGTAGCCCTTCGAGATGGTCGCGATGAACGACGCGTTCTGCAGCTGCAGCGAATCGAGGAAGACGTAGGTCCGGAGGTCGATGGCCATGGCTTACGCCTCCGTCCTGCCGAGGGGCAGCGCCGCGTCGACGGACGCGTGCGGCCTCGGGATGACGTGGGTGGAGACGACTTCGCCCACCTTCTCGGCGGCCCGGACGCCCGCGTCCACCGCGGCCCTGCAGGCCGCGACGTCGCCGCGCACGATGGCCGTGACGTAGCCTCCGCCGATCTTCTCGCAGCCGACCAGGTTGACCTTGGCGGCCTTGACCATCGCGTCGGCGGCTTCCACCATGGCCGCGAAGCCCTTCGTTTCGATCATTCCGAGCGCGTCCATACCGTCCGCCATGATTCCTCCTCGTGGTTCACCGTATGTCGTCATTGTGCGCCGACCTTGTGCGGCCTGGAGACTATCCTAGGGGTGGTCATGTTAAATGTCAAGCAATGTTTTGAGAAAAAGTGAAAAATATAACATCCATGCTTGCAAGTCTCTGCCGATAGGATATACTGGGCCGACGGCGATCAGCCGGACCCGGCGCGACTTACGGGGCTCCCGGCGAGGGACCGGCCGGATTCCAGAAAAGTCTATGGCTCGCCGCGCGTCATGCAAGGGGGACGTCTTTTGAACAAGGCCGAACGGCTCTCGCGTATCCTCGGAATCCTCGAGGACGCGAAGGCTTCCAACGTACAGGAGCTCGCGCGCGAGCTCGACGTCTCACACATGACGGTCCGCCGCGACCTCGTGCAGCTGGTGGACGAGGAACGGGTCAAGATCCTCCACGGCTCGGTCATCCTGCATCCGCGGAGCGACGCCCGGTCCCGGGACAGCCACTATTCCCTGATCGCCGCCGGCGCGAGGAATCCCGAACGCAAGCGGGCAATCGGGGCGCTTGCCGCGTCCCTCGTCGAGAGCGACGACAATCTCATCATCGATTCGGGGTCGACCACCGAGTACCTGGCCAAGTACCTCCCGGAGGACCGGCCCTATACCGTCCTCTCCTACGCGCTCAACATCCTCTCGGAAACGGTCCGGCGCAAGAACTGCCGGACCCTCGTCGCAGGCGGCCTCTTCCACGAGAACACGCTGATGTTCGAGAGCCCCGAAGGGCTCGAGACGATCCTTCGCTTTCGCGCCACCAAGGCCTTCATCTCGGCCGGAGGGGTTTCGGAGCGCTTCGGCGTGACCTGCATGAACGCCTACGAGCGCAACCACAAGATCGCGGCCTTCGAGTCATCAATAAGGAAAATACTCGTCGTGGACTCGTCGAAGTTCGGCCTCGTGCGTTCCGACCATTTCGCCGAGCTCGCGGCCTTCGACGAGGTGGTGACGGACTCGGGCCTCGACGACGAGTACCGCCGCGTCATCGAGGATCTCGGCCTGGTCCTCAGGATCGCAGAGGCCTGAGGGGCGCCGGGTATCGGCGGCGCCGTGGTTTTCCTTTCGCGTTTTGGCCGAACCGTAGTACGATGCCCTCCAGTCCCATTTCCGGAGGCATTCATGCGCACGCGCCGGCTTTTGCCGATCGCCGCCATCCTGACCGTCGTCGCGGTCCTCTCGGCCGCGTTCCTGCTGTCGTCGTGCGGCGCCCGCGAGGGCGCTTCGGCTCCCAAGCCCGAGGGCTACCGCTGGCGCATCGGCATCGTCTTCGACATCGGCGGCAAGGACGACCGCTCCTTCAACCAGTCCGCCTACGAAGGACTCTTGCGCCTGGCCGCCGACTTCCGCGGCAAGGTGGCGGAGGATCCCGAGGCTCCCGCCTTCGGGGACGAGATCGAACTCCGCTGGCTCGAATCGAAGCTGGAGGGCGCCGACCGCGAGCAATTGCTCCGATCGCTGGCGGACCAGGGCTACGACCTGGTCTTCGGCGTCGGCTTCCTCTTCGCCGATTCGATCTTCCGCGTGGCCAACGACTACCCCCGCACTACCTTCGTCCTGATCGACGGCAGCATACCCGACCTCGACGAGCGCTCGAACCTGATCTGCGTCAGCTTCGCCGAGGAGGAAGGCTCCTTCCTGGCCGGCGCGCTCGCGGCCTACCTGGTCGAGTCGGAGAGCGAACCGAAGGTCGGCTTCCTCGGCGGCATGGACATGACCCTGATCCGCAAGTTCGAGGCGGGCTTCCACGCCGGCGCCGCCTACGCCTCTCCGGCCCTGCGCCAGCAAGGCCGCGTGCTCTCGGCCTACATCGGCAAGGACGGTTCGGCCTTCAACGATCCGGGTCGGGCCGCGATCCTGGCGGAGTCCATGTACGCGGCCGGGGCCGGGGTCATATACCACGCCGCGGGGGCTTCGGGGGCCGGGCTGTTCTCCACCGCCGCCAGGCTCGGCAAGCAGGCGATCGGGGTCGACTCCGACCAGGGACTCGCGTACGCCTCGAGCGCCGACGCCATGGAGCGCGACAGTTCCCGTTTCATTACGAGCTCCGTGCTCAAGCGGGTGGACAATGCCGTCTATGCCCTCTCCGAGGAGTTGATGCGGCGCGGAACGATCGAGGGCGGCTACCGCGTCTTCGGTCTGGCCGACGGCGGCGTGGCGCTGGCGCGCAACGAGGCGAACGAGGAGCGGCTCGCCCCTTACAGCGAGCGGATCGAGGCGATGGAGCGCCGCATCGTCGCCGGAGAGATCCGCGTCCCCTTCGACATGGAAAGCCTGCAGGACTTCCTCGTGGAATTGCGCAGGTAAGGGCCCCCGAGACCCTGCGGATGCCCGCGGCACGCGCTGTAGAATGGCATCTTGCGCAATTTCCCCGAGGGGAATACACTATGTTACAAACCTCACAGTGAGGAAAAGGAGAGAGTCCATGAAGTATCGCGTGTTGCTGCTCGCCCTTCTCGTTCCGGCCCTCGTCATGTTCGGCTGCCAGAAGGCCGAGCAGGCTCCGGCCGCCAAGGCCTTCACCGTCGGTCTCGTCACCGACGTGGGCGGCATCGACGACAAGTCCTTCAACCAGGGCACCTGGGAAGGCGTCCTCAAGTTCGCCGCCGACTTCGGCCTCGCCAAGGACAAGGACGTCAAGTACCTGCAGTCCACGGCCGAGCAGGACTACGTCCCGAACCTGAGCACCTTCGCCGACGAGAAGCTCGACATCATCATCGCCCCCGGCTTCCTCTTCGTGCAGGCCATGGGCGAAGTCGCCGCCAAGTACCCCGAGCAGAAGTTCCTCCTCATCGACGACCTCGTGAAGGACGCCAACGGCAACTTCGTCCCGAACGTCGCCAACGCCACCTTCGCCGAGCACGAGGGTTCCTTCCTCGTCGGCGTCGCGGCCGGCCTCAAGGCCAAGGCCGACGGCAAGAACACCCTCGGATTCATCGGCGGCATGAAGTTCGCGCTGATCGAGAAGTTCCAGGCCGGTTTCGAGCAGGGCGTCAAGGCCGTGTTCCCCGAGGCCACCATCCTCGTCGACTACTCCGACTCCTTCACCGAGGCGGCCAAGGGCCAGGCCCTCGCGCAGAAGCAGTTCAACGCCGGCGCCTACATCATCTTCCACGCCGCCGGCGCCACCGGCAACGGCATGATCAAGGAAGCCAAGGAGCGCCAGGAGAAGGGCGAGATCGTCTGGGGCATCGGCGTCGACAAGGACCAGTACTCCGACGGCGTCTTCGGCACCGCCGGCAAGTCCGCCGTCCTGACCTCCATGATGAAGCGCGTCGACGTCGCGGCTTACGACGTCGCCAAGATGGCCAAGGACGGGAGCTTCCCCGGTGGCCAGCAGCTCGTCTTCAACCTGAAGAACAAGGGCGTCGGCATCCCCGCCGAGAACCCCAACCTCCCGGCCGACATCGTCGCCAAGGTTGAGGAGTACGCCGCGAAGATCGGTTCCGGCGAGATCTCTGTCTCCGAGATTCCGGCCCAGTAAGCCGCGCGCGGACGGGTTCAAATCCGCCCGCGTACCGGTTGTCCAGTCCGGCGAAGGCCGCCCCTGCGGGGGCGGCCTTCTTCGTTTTCTCGACTCGGAAATTCTCCGCGACACGATGGCTCTGTTCGATTCCGATGAAAATTGTGCAAAATCGAACATAAGAGAACGTTTTCGTAGGTACTCCGGGGGCTGGCCCGAGTGGCCCGATCTTGCTACCATTCGCCTTCACCGGGCATTCCGCCGTCGAACTGCCTCCGCGATCTCGACTGCCGTGCTATACTGCCCGGATAAATTTCCCTCGAAGGGGAACACAAGTGCCACACATCATCGAGATGCTCGACATCACGAAGGACTTCCCGGGCATCCGCGCCAACGACGCCGTAACGCTCCAGGTCGAGAAGGGCAGCATCCACGCCCTGCTCGGCGAGAACGGGGCCGGCAAGTCCACGCTCATGAGCATCCTGTTCGGGCTCTACCAGCCCGACTCAGGCAAGATCCGCATCCGCGGCGAGGACGTGCGCATCACGGACCCGAACGTCGCGAACAGGCTCGGCATCGGCATGGTCCACCAGCATTTCAAGCTGGTGCACAACTTCACCGTGACCGAGAACATCATCCTCGGCCTCGAACCGCGCAAGGGCATCGTGATCGACACGAAGCGGGCGGCCAAACGAGTGATGGAGATCTCGAAGCTCTACGGCCTCGACGTCGATCCGGACGCGAAGATCGAGGACATCACGGTCGGCATGCAGCAGCGCGTCGAGATCCTCAAGATGCTCTACCGCGACGCCGAGCTCCTGATCTTCGACGAGCCGACCGCCGTGCTCACCCCCCAGGAAATCCGCGAGCTCATGCAGATCATGAAGCGCCTGGTCGAGGAAGGGAAGACCATCCTCCTCATCACGCACAAGCTCAAGGAGATAAAGGAAGCAGCGGACACCTGCACCGTGCTCCGGCGCGGCCGCCTGATAGACACCGTGTCCGTCGCGAAGACGAGCGAGCAGCAGCTCGCCGAGATGATGGTCGGCCGCGAGGTCAACTTCCACGTCGACAAGAAGAAGGCCAAGCCCGGCAAGGTGGCCTTGGCCATCGAAAACCTCGAGGTCAAGAACGCCAAGGGCTTGATGGGCGTCAAGAAGCTCTCGCTCGAGGTGCGCTCGGGCGAGATACTCGGGCTCTGCGGCATCGACGGAAACGGGCAGACAGAATTGGTCCAGGCCCTGACCGGGTTGGCTCCGGTCGAGGGAGGGCGCATCCTGCTGGACGGCAAGGACATCACGAAACTGCCCATCCGGAAGCGCCTGGATCTCGGTCTCGGCCACATCCCCGAGGACCGGCACAAGCACGGCCTCATCCTGGATTTTCGCCTCGACGAGAACCTGGTGGTCCACACCTACGGCCGGCCGCCCTTCGCGAAGTACGGCATCCTCGACTACGAAGCCATACGGAAGAACGGCGACCGCCTTATTGAAGAGTTCGACGTCCGTTCCGGCGAAGGGGCCGCAACGCCGACCCGCTCGATGTCCGGCGGCAACCAGCAGAAGGCCATCGTCGCGCGCGAGATCGACCGCAGCCCCGAGGCCTTCGTCGTCGCGCAGCCCACGCGGGGACTCGACGTCGGCGCCATCGAGTACATCCACAAGCGCATAGTGGCCGAGCGCGACAAGGGCAAGGCCATCCTCCTCGTCTCGCTGGAGCTTGACGAGATACTCGACGTCTCGGATCGCATCGCGGTCATCCACGCGGGCGAGATCGTCGGCGTCGTCGACGCGAAGAAGACCGACGAGAACGAGCTCGGGCTCATGATGTCCGGCTCCATGCGGAAGGTTGGCTAACGATGACCAAGGCAAAGAACGACAAGCTCGTCCTGTCGCTCGTGGCGACCGGACTCGGATTCCTGCTCGGCGCGATCGTCATCATCGGGACCGGCAAGAACCCCTTCATCATGCTGAACGCCATGGTGTTCGGCACCACGGGTTTCAACATCGCCAAGGGCATCTTCAACGCCCGCTACATCGGCGAATTCTTCATCCAGGCCATGCCGATCATCCTGACCGGCCTCTCGGTGGGCTTCGCCTTCCGGACCGGCCTGTTCAACATCGGCGCCGAGGGCCAGGTCCTGGTAGGCGGCCTCGCGGCCACCGTGGTCGCTCTCGTGGTGAAGGCCCCGGCCATCATCCACGTTCCGATGGTGCTCGGGGCGGGCATGCTCGCCGGCGCCCTCTGGGGGGCCCTGCCCGGATTCCTCAAGGCGCGCTTCAACGTGCACGAGGTGGTCGTCACCATCATGATGAACTACATCGGATTGCACCTGAACAACCACATCATCCGCAACATCATCGGCACGCGTGACGGCGTCAAGACGGCGCTCTTTCCCCATACCGCGATGCTCTCGAGCGATTTCCTGGCCGGCATCACCAACGGCTCGCGCCTCAACTGGGGCATCGTCTCGGTGTTGCTCGCCATCCTGATGTACTGGTTCGTCATCGAGAAGACGACCTTCGGCTTCGGACTCCGGGCGGTCGGATTCAACAAGGAAGGGGCGCGTTACGCGGGCATGAAGGTCGAGCGCAACGTCGTCGCCTCCATGGCCATCGCCGGCGCCTTCGCCGGGCTCGCGGGCGCCGTGATGGCGGTCGGGACCTTCGGCTTCGGACGCACCCTGCCGGCCGCCGAGGGCTACGGCTTCGACGGCATCGCGGTGGCGCTGGTCGGCGGCAACGCGGCCTTCGGCATCATGCTCTCGGGCCTCCTCTTCGGCATGCTCAAGGCGGCCGCTCCGCTCATGCAGTCCGCGGGAATCCCCAAGGAGATCGGAGCCATCATCCAGGCTTCGATCGTCGTCTTCGTCGCCATGAAATACGGCCTCGAGAAGCTCCTCGTCCTTCTGGGCAGGAAGTCGCGCGAGCCGGTGGAGGGGTCCGCGGTATGAGCTTCACGATTCTTCTCGAGATGTTCCCCATCGCGCTCATGTTCGCCGCGCCGCTCGTCATCGCGGCCCTCGGCGGACTGTTCAGCGAGCGCTCCGGCGTCGTCAACATCGCTCTGGAAGGCATCATGATGGTCGGCGGCTTCGCAGCGGCCGCCCTCACCGTCGTACTCGAACCCGGCGCGCCGGGCTGGGCGCCCTGGATCGGCGTTCTCGCCGGCATCGCCGCGGGCATGCTGTTCTCGCTCATCCACGCTTTCGCAAGCATCAACCTGAAGGCCGACCAGGTCGTTTCCGGCACCGCGCTCAACATCCTCGCCGGCGGACTGACCGTGTACCTGGCCCAGATCTTCTTTCATCAGCAGCGGACCCGCTCTTTCAGTTCCGGCTTCCGGAAGATCTCGGTGAAGTATCTCGAGGACATTCCGATCATCGGCCGCATGTTCTTCGACCAGGCCTACCCGACCTTCTACGTCGCCATAGCCCTGGTGGTGCTGACCTGGTTCGTGGTGTACAAGACGCCCTTCGGACTCCGCCTCCGCGCCTGCGGCGAGCATCCGCAGGCGGCCGCCTCGATGGGCATCAACGTCTACCGCATGCGCTACATCGGCGTCATCCTCTCGGGCGCGCTCGCCGGACTCGCGGGCGGCGTCATGGTCCTGACCCAGGACATCCAGTACACGGTGATCTCGATCCACGGCTACGGCTTCATCGCGCTGGCCTCGCTGATCTTCGGCAAGTGGAACCCCTGGGGCGTGCTCGGCACGGCCTTCTTCTTCGGGTTCTCGGAGACGCTTTCGCTCTACGCCAAGGACATCAGCTTCCTGCGCGGGCTGCCGACCGAGGTGTTCAGCTCCCTGCCGTACATCCTGACCATCATCGCCCTCGTGCTCTCGGCCGGAAAGACCGTCGGCCCGAAAGCCGCCGGCGAGATCTACGACCAGGGCAAGCGTTAAGGGCGCTGCGCGCCCTTAACGGCGACGAACCTCGCGGTTCGTCGATTTCCAGAGGGAAATCCGGCCTGCCAGTCAACCATAAAGGGGGGGGAAGGGATTGGGTCCCTTCCCCCTCTTCCATTTTTCTCTGTGTCTCTGTGCCTGTGTGGTTGGTTTGGGTTCAGAAGGTGACGACGATGCGGTCGCCCGAGGGGCCGATCCGGTGCTCGACGCGGCTCGAGAGGTTGCGCACCATGATGAGGCCGAGGCCGCGCCAGCGCTTCTCGCCCGGCGACCAGGAGGGCAGGACCGGACCGGGAGCCCTGAGCCAGGCGCGGAATCTCCGGGACCGGAACGCGAAGAGGAGCGTCATGCGGCCTTCGGCGTCACTTCCGAAACGCACCCTCATGCCGCCGCGCAGCGGGCTCGCGTGGGAGACCAGGTTGTCGAACAGCTCCAGACCCACGAGCCTCGAACGCGCACGCGAAGGCTCGTCGGGACAGGGAAGCCCGTCGACGAAGCGCTCGAAATCGGGGAATTCCGCCCGCGCCCCGATGAAAATCGCTCCCGTCAGATAAGCGGCGCCGGACCGGCGCGCCTGGCCGCCCAAGGACCGGTCCGTCAGAACGCTTCGCGGAGCGCGCCGATCATGGCGAACGAATCCGCGAAGCCCGTGCTCTCGATGGCCATGCGGACGATCTCGGACGGCTTCAGTATCCAGAGCTTGCGTCCCGCGTCGTTCGCGTCGTCGATGGCCGCCATGAGCACGCCGAGCCCGGCGGAAGAAAGCGAGGTCACGGCTGACATGTCGAGCACCAGGTCGGCTTTCTTCGACCACGCGTAGACCTTGGTCTGGAATTCGGTGAAGGTGTAGGAATTCACCGGTCCTTCCACTACCAGGATGGCGCCCCGGTCGGTGACCTTCTCGCTTATGTTCAGCTGATCCATCTCAAGCCTCCGTGTTCCATGTTGCGCTGCGCCGGCTCCCGTCGCCGGGGCCGCGCGCGATTCAGGCCTTGGTCCTCAGGATGAACAGCGTGACGTCGTCCTCGATGTCGCCGTCACCGAAGTCGTAGGCCGCCTTCACCGCCAGGTCGACCGCCTTCGGCGCCTCGTAGGAGTGGTATTCGGCAAGGGCCCGCTGGAGCCGCTCCTTTCCGAACCGCTCCCCGCGGAGATTGGTGGCCTCGAGGATGCCGTCCGTCGCGATGGCGAGCGTCGATCCGGGAGCGATGGCGACGCGACGCGTCTTGATGTGCGGCGCTATGTCGCGGACGAAACCGAGCACCTTGCCGTCGCCCTGCACCTCGACGAAGCTGGCGAAGCCCGGGGTGTTGAGGTACATGACCGGAATTCCGCAATTGATGAAGTAGAGGTTGCCGGCGGCGAAATCGATGTAGCCGAACACCCCGGCGAAGAACGAGCCTCGGGGCAGGCTCTTCTTGACAAAGGCGTTGGTCTTGGCGACAAGGCGGGCGAAATTCTTTTCCGTCTTGAGTATGTTGCGGATGGTCGACTTGAGGATGACCATCGACATGCTGGCGTTGAGGCCCTTGCCCGCCACGTCGCCCACAACGAAAAACCAGCGGTTCTCGGAGACGCGCACGAAGTCGATGAAGTCGCCGCCGAGGCGCCTCGTCGAGCGCGTGACGAAGGCCGCGTCCGCCTTGGGATGCTCGATGCGGTCCACGTTCTGCTGCACCGAGCGGATCACCTGGTCGGACAGCGCGATCTCGCGGTCCACGGTCTGGATGACCCAGGCTCGCGCCGCGTTGCGCAGGTAGTAGGCGAATACGAAGAGCTTGCCGTAAATGCGCGCGAGGCTTTCGAAATCGTAACGGCCCCAGTCGGAGCCGCCTGACTTGCGCCCGAGCCCGAAGACGCCGACGACCTCGCGTCCCTCTCGCGCGATGACGAGCACGTCGGCCTGCAACAGGTCGAAAATCTCGAGGAGCCGGGAACGGACGATCGCGTAATTCCGGTTGTCGCCGGCGCGTCTGCGCGAGACCATGGTGGTGCCGAGGTTGACCAGGTGTTCGATTGCCGGATCGCGACGGTCGATGCGCGGCTTCGCGCCGCCCGGGCAACGCAACGCGTCCAGCTCGCCGTCGTTCTCGTAGAGCACGGCGAAGTCGCGGAAGCGCATCGCTTCGCCGAGCGCCTGCTCGAGGGCGTCGAGGACGGTGTCGCGCCCCGAATCCAGGTCGATGGCGGCCAGGTCTTCTTCGAGGCGCTTGAGGTAGCGCCGGCCCCCGCGCAGGGCGGAAAAGAAGCGGCGCCTCGCGAACTCCGCCGGTCCTGTCGCCAGGAGGAAGAGCAGCGCGAGGGCGGCGAAGCGAATCCAGGGTCGATCCCCCAGGCCTTCGACGAGGAACCACGCCGCGACGCCGACCGGGAGGCCGACGCTCAGGGTCCAGACCGCGCCGACAAGGATGACCCGAAGCGCTTCGTAGGGTCCGATGACGTGATCCGTCGTGGCCGCGTAGTGGCTGGACGCGCCGAGCACGAACCAGGCGGCCAGCGCGACCGGTCCGGAAAGGTAAGTCGGCAGGAAGGGAGCGACGAGCGCCGCCAAGGCGGTTACGATGCCGCTCATGCCCAGCACGGCGGAGCGCGGACGTTCGTCGCGGTCCAGGCCGCGGTCGGGGAACAGGATGATGGCGACCGACGAGGCGAGCACTGCCGCGGCGGCCGCGAGCTCGACGGCCGCGCGCAGGATGCGAGCGTCGACGCCCGAAACGAGGCGGAGCGCCGAAAGCAGCGCGGCCGCGACAAACCAGGCTCCCCAGATGGCGGCGCGGGCCACGGGGGCGGCGCGCTCGGCGGGAAAGCCGATGGAGAGCGAGGCGAAGGCCGCGGCTCCGGCGAGCCTGAGGACGTCCGCGGCCAGCGACAGGAGCGCGGGGCCCCCGCGGATCGATTCGAGCGCCGCGGCTGCGGCGTACGCGGCCATGGCGAGGCAGAGGCCGAGCGTCCGCCGGCCGATCCGCCGCGTGGTGGCGGAAGCCTCGGCGTGCGCCCCGAAGATGACGAGGACCAGGGCGGCAAGCAAGCCGGAAACGATCATGACCATAGGTTGCCCGCCTTCACCGCCAGCATCGTCACGTCGTCGCGCAGGTGCCGCGAGCCGACCCAATCCTGCACGAGGGCCGCGAGCCGCTCCACGAGCTCCTCGCTCGGCATCGCGAGCGACCGCTTCAGCAAAGCCTCGAAACCTTCCGAGTCGCCGAGCTGCGCGCCGTCCTCGTTCGCCACCTCGGTGAGCCCGTCCGAGGATATCAGCACGGTGTCGCCCGAGCGGATCTCGACTTCCTCGACCGGCACCGCATCGATGGGAAGTATTCCCACGAGTCCCATCGTCGACCCGAGCCGCTTGAGCACCGGTCCCATGACGCCGCGCGAGACGACGTAGGCCTCCGGCATCGACGCGTTGACGTAGCGGAGGGTCCGCGAGCGAGTGTCGAGCAGGCCCAGGAACAGCACGGTGTACTTGTCGTCGAAATGCATGTCCTGGATGGCCTCGTGGACGAGCCGGACCAGGGCCGGCAGGTCGGCGGGATCGGGCGCGTCTCGGATCGCGTTGACCACGATGCCCATCACCAGGGCGGCCGCCAGGCCCTTTCCCGAGACGTCGCCGAGCACGAGCAGGGTGCGGTGCTCGTCGACGGCGATGGCGTCGTAATAGTCGCCCGAGACGTTCACGAGCGGCCTGAAATACGGGACGATGGTGAACTTGTCGCGTTCGGGCATGGTCGCTGGCAGGAAGGAGCGTTGGGTCTGGGCGACCAGCTCCCACTCGCGCGAAAGCGAGGCGATGCCGAACAGCCGCTCGATGACGGCCGCGCGGTCCAGGCAGGCGCGAAGCTCGACGCGGAACTCCTCGACGGATTCCGGCTCGAAGAAAGGCGCGAGCCTCGAAAGCAGGAAGAACTTGTACCCGCGCTCGGAGACGAGGATGCCGCGCGAACCCTTCGGGCCGGACAGAAGCCCGAGCTCGCCGTCGAGGTACCACAGGCCCTCGCCGCGATCGCGGTAGTTGCGCTCGAGCGTCACGAGCGATTCGGGGCTCGACGAGACCGCGGCCGGACTCTGGTAGAGGATTTCCCATTCCGTCCCCCGCACCACGACGGCCGCCGCGTCCGCGGGGAGCTCGAACGCCTGTCGGAAGGATTCAATGAGGTCCTGCATGGAAAATGACATGCGCAGACGGTCGGAGAAGGCTTCGAGGAAGCGGGTCTCCCTTCGCGCGAAGCGGTCGCGGCGTATGACCGCGTCCGCCAGGCGGAACCAGGCCGCGCCCAGCAGGTGGGCCAGCGCGAAGGCCGCGCCCGCCAGTGCGACGAGCGCGGGCGCGCCGAACTTCCCGGACGGCGCGAACGCCAGGACGCCGTACGCGGGCGCCAGGACGAGCGCGACACCCGCGGCGGCGAGCGCCTTCGATGATCGGTAGCTCATGTTTCCCCGCTCGAAGCGTGCTTCCCGCGCGCCATACGGAACGCGGAGACCAGTCCATTTTTATAAACCGGTTTTACCGGGGTGTCAACGAAACGCCTGACGCGCCCCCGCGGGGCTTGACGCTTCGGGAAGTGTCAGGTCCCTACGATAGTATCGACGAAGGCGGAGAGGACCTGCAGGGCCTTCTCGTTCGAGCCTCCCTCGGGGATGATCAGGTCCGCGTAGGCCTTGGTCGGCTCGATGAATTCGAAATGGCCCGGCCGCACCACGTTGAGGTACTGGTCGATGACCGATTCCACCGTTCGGCCGCGCTCCGTGATGTCGCGCTTCAGGCGGCGTATGAAGCGGATGTCGTCGGGCGTGTCGACGAAGATCTTCAGGTCGATAAGGTCGCGAACCTTCCGGTCCGTGAACACCATGATGCCCTCGAAGATCACCAGCTTCCGCGGCTCCAGCCGGATGGTCTCGACCGCGCGCCGGTGGTGGACGAAGTCGTAGGTCGGCATCTCGATGGCCTCGCCGCGCTTGAGGGCGGCCAGGTGTTCGCGCAGGAGTTCGTTGTCGAAAGCTTCGGGATGGTCGAAGTTGAACGCCGTGATGTTGGTGTTCGAGATGTACTCGGCCGACTTGTAGTAGTTGTCCTGGGGCACGAAGGCGAACTCCCTGGCCATCTCGCCGATCTTGCGCACGATGGTCGTCTTGCCCGAGCCCGAGCCGCCCGAAATGCCGATGATCCTGACCGGTTCCATGAAGGCCAGTATAGCGGAGGGCCGGGGGAGGGGGAAGTAAGGAAGGTACGGGGGAAAGGGGCTTCGCCTTCCCCGCGACCGGCCGCTCCCCACCCCGGCACCGTCGAGCTCGCGGAACCGTCCCGATGCCGCAGGGGCGGCGCCGGAACGGTCGTGCCCGGGGGGCCTCGCGGAGGGGCGGCGCGCGATGGGGCGGCCCGGAGGCCCGATCGGTCGACAAAATGCCGTCCGGCCCCCGTGTCGCGCGTTCCGGGACGCCCCCATCATGAAAGCATCACCGCGCAAGTGGAGGCTCTCCCGTGAAACGAATCGCGTTCGCCCTGCTCGCCCTGGCCTTCGTGGCCGCATCGCTTTCCGCGCAGGCTCCGGTCGTGCCCGAGCTCAAGGGCAAGACCGTCGAGATCACCATCTGGACCCACGAGGACGTGAACCGCACGGCCATCGAGAAGCGGTACATCGACGAGTTCACCAAGGCCAATCCCGGCGTCAAGGTGAACTACGTCACCTACCCTTCGGGCAAGATCAAGGACATCGTCACCGCCGGCTTCGCCGCGGGCAACGGCCCCGACATCTTCAACCTCGAGATCTTCGACGCCTATCCCTTCCTCGCCGAGGGCTTCGTGGCGCCGGTCGACCTCAAGGCCTCGGGCTACAAGTCGTACAAGGACATCGAGGCTAAGTACGTCTCCGGCATGCTCGCCCCCGTGGTCGAGGGCGGCAAGGTCTACGGCCTGCCCCTCGAGCTGACCAACTGGGCCCTGTTCATCAACAGGAAGATGTTCCGCGCCGCCGGCCTCGATCCCGAGAAGGACTGGCCGAAGACCTGGGAGGAGGTCCGCTCCGTCTCCGAGAAGATCGCGAAGCGCGACGGGCAGATCCTCCTGCGCCGCGGCTTCGACTTCCGCTATCCCTACTACCTGACCTCGGTGGTGCCCATGGTCGAGCAGCTCGGCGGCGAGCTCGTCTCGAAGGACGGCAAGAAGGTGGCGGTCGGCGACGCGGCCTGGCTCAAGGTGTTCGAGTACTTCCGCGACTTCGGCCCCAACGGCCGGAATCTCGGATCGCCGACCTACACAGCCGCGCGCAAGGCCTTCGACCTCGACAAGGACGAGATCGCCATGTCGCTCTCCGGCCTCTACCAGATCCCGCGGCTCAAGGCCGCCAATCCCGCCTTCTACGACTCGAAGGAGTGGATGGTGGTGCCCTTCCCCCAGTGGAAGGACGCGAAGAAGGTGGTGCCGAACAACTACTACGGCCACTACTACATGGTCAGCTCGCAGGAGCCCAAGCTCCAGCAGCAGGCGTCCTGGGCCCTGGTCTCGTACATGCTCTCGCACGGCGAGGAGTACCTCGAGCAGGTGGGCATCGTTCAGCCGACCAAGGCCCTGATGGAATCCGCCGCCTTCAAGGCCATGCCCTACTCGGACGTGTTCGCGAAGGACTTGGCCAAGGCCCACATCGTGTACTACGGCGCGTCGAGCACCAAGATCGACGCCCTGCTCAAGGAAGCCTTCGAGTCGGTCATGCTGTCCGGTGTCGAGCCGGCCAAGGCCCTCGAGAAGCTCCGCAAGTCGATGGCGGAAGCGCTCGCCGACGAGTAAGCTTGCATCGATCGGGACGCCGCCCGGTCTCGGGTCCTTCGGGACCGGCCGGGCGGCGCCCGCGTTTTCCGAGGGGGAGGGGTCCGACCGTGAAACGAGCGTCCGGCATGGAAGGGAAGAGGGCGCGCTGGGGCTGGGTCTTCGTCGCCCCGGGTCTCCTCTTCTTCTCGCTGTTCTCCTGGTACCCGATCGTCAATGCCTTCGTGACGAGCTTCACCAACCGCAAGCTCATCTCGCTCAAGGCGCCGAAATTCGTCGGGCTCCAGAACTATGTCCGCGTGCTTTCGTCGGAGGACTTCTGGAATTCCGCGCGGGCCACGGCTGTCTTCGCGGTCGGCGCCTTCGTGCCGCTCCTCCTCCTCTCGCTGCTGTTCGCGGCCTTGATCGTCTCGCTCCGCGGCTGGAAGCGGCCGGCGCAGATGGCGCTCTACTCGCCCGCCGTGCTCTCGAGCGTGGTGGCCGCGCTGATCTGGCTCGTCGTCTTCGACCCGCGCGGGCTCGCCAACCAGGGGCTCAACGCGCTCTTCGGCACGCCCGGCGTCGACCGGCGCTGGCTTGCCGACGCGACCATGGCGCAGGTTTCCACCATCGTGGTCTACGTCTGGAAGTACGTCGGTTACTTCACCATCCTCTTCGTCACCGGCATGGGCAAGATTCCCGACGCGGTCAACGAGGCGGCCCTCATCGACGGAGCCGGTCCCTTCCGCCGCTTCTTCTCGATCACCCTGCCGCTCATCCGGCCGACCACGGTACTCGTGTCGGTCATGATCCTCATCCAGTGCATGAAGACCTTCAGCACGCAGTACCTCTTCGTGCAATCCGGCGCGCCGACCGGCCCGATAGAGGTGATGACCCTGGCCATCTACAACACGGCGATGCGCGACCTGGCCATCGGCCGCGCCAGCGCCATGAGCATGCTGCTCTTCGCGGTAATGCTGCTGCTCTCGTGGCTGCAGCTGCGCGCCTCGCGGGGCGGGGAGGACGCGCTGTGAGGAAGCCGTCGATTCCGAAGCGCCCGCTCGAGCTGGCCTTCTTCGTCCTCGCGCGCCTCGTTGTCGCCGGCGCGGCGGCGCTCATCCTCGTACCGCTCGCCTTCATGCTGAGCGCCTCGTTCATGCCGGCCTCCGACATCGTCTCGATCCCGTACCGCTGGATACCCGACGGGCTCCGCTGGAAGAACTACCTGCAGGCGCTGGCGGGCAACGACGGCTCGTGGCTCTACGCGCGCAACGTGCTCAACTCGCTCGTCGTGGCGGGCGCCGTGGCCGCGACCACGGTGGCCATTTCCGCGAGCGTCGGCTACGGCTTCGCCAAATTCCGCTTCCGCGGCCGCAACCTCGCGTTCATGGCCGTCATGGCCACCATGATGATCCCCTTCGAGACCGTCATGGTGCCGCTCTACCTGGTGGTGGTGCGGCTCGGTTTCCAGGACTCGTACCTCGGCCTCATCCTGCCCTTCATGGCCAGCGCCTTCGGCGTCTTCCTTATGCGGCAGTACCTGCTCGGCTTCCCGGACGACATCGTGGACGCGGCGCGCATCGACGGCTGCTCGGAGTGGCGTATCTTTCGCTCCATCGTGCTGCCCTCCATCGGGCCGGCCTCCGCGACCCTGGCGGTGCTGGCCTTCCGCCAGCAGTGGGACAACCTGCTCTGGCCCCTGCTCGTGGTGCAGCGCGAGGAGATGAAGACCATACCCGCCTACATCGTCAAGTTCGCCGCCGAGAAGAGCGCGGACGAGGGCGCCATGATGGCGGTGGCGGTCATCGCCTCGCTGCCGGTGTTCATCCTTTTCATCACCCTGTCGAAGTACTTCCTCGGCGGCTCCGCGGTGTTCGCGGCGGGCAAGGAATGAGGAAACGCGCCGTCGCCGGGGGGCGTCCGGTGCAATTTGCCGCGGCCCTCCTCGCGGCGGGGTGCGCGCTGGCGCTGGCGGCCTGCGCGCCGCGGAATCCGGGCGCGGAGCTCCGGGCCGATCCGGACCTCGTGGTGTGGACCTCGCACCCGGAGGAGCTTGTCGAGGCGGCGCGCTCCGAATTCGAGGACCGGACCGGGCTCCGCCTCGAGGTGCGCCGCGGCGGCACCGGCGAGCTCCTCTCGCTGCTGCGCTCCGGGGCGGAGGGCCGGCCGGACGTATTCTGGGGCGGGGGCGCCGAGAGCCTCTCCGCCAGCGCGGACCTGTTCGAGCCCTACCGTTCGCCGGAGGCCGCAGACATCCCCGAGGCCTTGCGCGACCCGGAGTGGCGCTGGACCGGCTTCAGCGTGCTGCCGACGGTGCTGGTCTACAACGCGCGGCTCGTGGAGCCGGGCAGAGAGCCGCGATCGTGGAAGGCGCTGGCCGACCCGGCCCTGCGCGGCCTCGTGGCCTTCGCCGACCCGCGGGTCTCCGGTTCCGCCTTCACGGCGCTCGCCACCATCGACGCGGCCATGGGCGCGGCCTTCGTCGACGCTTTCGCCGCGAACCTCGACGGGCAGCTGCGCGCGGAGTCGCGCGCGGTCTTTGCCGCGGTGGCGTCCGGCGAGTGCCTCGTGGGCGCCTCCTTCGAGAACGGTGCCCTCGAAGCCCTGCGCTTCGGCACCGACCTCCGCTTTTCCTATCCGGACGAGGGTACGAGCCTGGTACCCGACGGCATCGCGATGGTGGCGGGTACAAAGCGGCCAAATGCCGCGCGCGCCTTCGTCGATTTCGCGCTCGGGCCCGACCTGGCGCGCGTGGCGGCGTTCCGTTACGGAAGACGCTCCGCCCGCGTCGACGCGCCACCGCCGCGGGGAGCCTTGCCGCTCGAGTCGGTCAAGCCGATCGCCTACGACATCGCGGCGACGGCCGCCGGTCGCGAGGCGCTCATCGCCCGTTTCGTGGCGGCGGTCGAGGGCGTCGGCCGCTGAACCTTCAACCTTCGCCGCGGTTCCCGGTCCGGCCCTGGCGCCAATCGGAGGGTGTCATGCCGACGACGCGCCTGAACAGCTCGCTGAAATAGCGCTGGTCCGCGTAGCCAACCAGGTCGGCCACCTCGCCGACGCGCAGAGCCGGGTCGCGCAGCAGCTCGAGCGAGCGCGCCACGCGGTAGCGCGCCAGGTAGTCGGCGAAGGTGCGTCCTGTCGCCTTCTTGAAGACCCGCGCCAGATGCCCTCCGGTCACTCCGAGCGAGGCTGCGATCTCCTCGAGCGAGAGGTCGCGGACGTAGGCGTCGCGCACGCGCTCGGCGACGCGGTCGGCGAAGGGGTTGCCCGTCGAGGCGGGGGCGGCGCTCTCCGCGAGCAGCACGAGGGCGGGATTCCCCGAAGCGGCGCGTTCGAGGCGCGAGCGGCGCTCGCGCTCGTCCAGGGCCGCGGCGGCCCGCCGCATGCAAGCCGCCAGCTCCGCGTCGTCCACCGGCTTGAGCAGGTAGTCGAAGGCGCCGAGCCGGACCGCCTCGCGGGCCCAGTCGAAATCCGCGTGCCCGGTGACGAGCACGACGAGGGGGCGCTCGTCGCCCTCGAATTCCGCGGCGAGTGCGCGCACGAGCTCGAGTCCGTCCAGGCCCGGCATGCGCACGTCGGTCAGGACCACGGCGGGACGATGCTCGCGCGCGAGGCGCAACGCGCTCTCGCCGTCTTCGGCCGCGCCCGCGAGCATGAAGCCGTAGTCTTCCCAGGGCACCGCGACGCAGAGTTCGCGCCGGAAGAGTTCCTCGTCCTCCGCGACGATGAGGGGCCTCATTCCACTCCTCCGCCAGAGTCCGGATCGGATTCGCCCGCCGAACGGTACGAAGGCTCTCCAGCCGGCGCCGGCACCCGGAGCTCCGCCCGGAAGCCGCCGCCCGCGGGACTGAGCACCGTGATTCCCCAACCGGTTCCGAAAAGGAGGCGTATCCGGCGCGCCGTGTTGGCCAGTCCCACGCCGCGCCCGGATTCCGGGATCGGGCCCGTTTCGCCGCTCAGGGTGGCCACGAGCGACTCAAGCTCGTCGGCGCGCATGCCGGGACCGTCGTCCTCTACGCCCACGAAGGCGGCGCCGTCGCGGACGCGGGCTTCGATGCGGAGCCGCCCGGCGCCGCGCTTCCGCTCGATGCCGTGGAGCAGGGCGTTTTCAACCAGGGTCTCGAGCGCCAGCGAGGGAAGCTCCGCGCCGAGCGCCGCATCCTCCACATCCTCCTCGACCGCGAGCCGTTCGCCGAGGCGCACGCGCTCGACCGCGAGATAGTCGCGCGCGCGCTCGAGGCTCTCGGCCAGGCTCGCCGTCTCGGTGCGCGCCTCGATGGCGGGCTTGAGCAGTCGTCCGAGGCGCGAGACGAGGTCGGAAATTTCCGCCGCGCGCCCAAGCTTCGCGAGGCTTTTTATGGAAGCCAGGGTGTTCCGGAGGAAGTGCGGATCCATCTGCGCCGCCAGCGCGCGCAGCTCGGCCTTCCTGAGCAGCTCCTGGCGCTCGACGGCAGCCCGCACGAGCGCCTCGAGCTCGGCGGCCATGGCGTTGAACGAGCGTCCGAGCGCGCCAAGCTCGTCGTCGCCGTCCGGCTCGACGCGGACCGAGAGGTCGCCCGCCTCGATGCGGCTCATGGCGGCCGAGAGGCGCAAGACCGGCCGTGTGACGCCCCGGGAAGCGGCGAACGCGAGGAGCGCCGCGAGGAGGACCCCCGCGCCCCCGCCCGCGATACCGATGGCCGTGATGACGGCACTCGCCTCGTCGACCGGGGTGGCGGACAGCGAGATGGACCAGGTGAAGCCCTGTCGTACGAGCGCGAACGCGCGCTCGCCCCGGGGAGGGAGCTCCGTTCCTTCCGGGCGGGAACCTTCGAGGGCTGGATCGCGGAGCTCGAAGGCGATGAGGCCATCGGGATCGACCACGCGCGCACCGGCCAGATCCGAGCCCGCGCCGCGGACCGCGGCCTCGAAACCCGAGCGCATGAGTTCGGATGCGGCGAATCCGACGGTCCGGCCGTCGACCGATACGGCGCGCGCCCAGGCCATGACGGTGATGGTGCCGTCCTGCGCGATGCGGCGCCGCGAGCTCGAAGCTGCCGTGCCTGGCGCCGCACGTGAGCGCCGGAAGATGCCCCAGGAATCGTAGGCGGCCATGTCCCAGTCGGAGGGGAGCGCGTGCGTCCCGATCGCCCGCGCTTGGGCGATGTCGAGCAGGGCCAGCGACCAGTGGGCGTCCGAGGCCGCGGCGATTTCGTTGAGCCGTCGCATCGCTTCCGCCGCCGTCGCGGGATCGTGATCGTCGCCGAACCAAGGGAGCAGGATCGGATCCCGGGAGGCCGTCTCCAAGGCCCTCTCCAGGTTCGTGAGCAGGGCTTCGCCTCGTTCGGCGAAGGCGGCCGCCGCCTCGGCGCC
>JAFGNN010000032.1 GCA_016926955.1 Spirochaetales bacterium
AGCGAGGACGAGGCGCAGGAAGCGCCGAGAGGAGCTTCGAGGCGGGCTGGAGGCTCGAGCCAGGATGGCGAGAGCCGGAAGCCGAATACGCGCTCCGCGCGTTCGCCGAGAGGAATGGATTGAAGGCCCGCGGGCGCGGCGTCCCCCATTCTCCGCCTACCTGAACGGCCGCCGATTATCGGTGGCCGTATCATTTTCAGGAATGCGATAATAGTGTTCCGCTAGCGCTCTTCGCGGCGGGCCGCTTTCCGCTCCTGGGCCGAGAGCAGGGCCTTGCGGATGCGGATTGACTTGGGCGTCACCTCCACGAGCTCGTCGTCGCGGATGAACTGGATGGCGCGCTCGAGGGTCATGGGCTGGATGGGCGTGAGGGTGAGCGCCTCGTCCTTGAGCACGGAGCGCATGTTCGACAGCTTCTTGGGCTTGGCGGGATTCACCTCCAGGTCCGTGTCGAGGTTGTGCTCGCCCACCACCATGCCCTCGTAGACGGGTTCCCCTGGCACGACGAAAAGGCGGCCGCGGGGCTCCAGGTGGAAGAGGGCGTAGGTGACCGCCGTCCCCGCCCGGTCGGAGACCAGGGAACCAGTGAAGCGGTCGATGAAATCGCCGCGCCATTCCTCGTAGCCGGAAAGGTAGGAATTGAGGATGCCGGTACCTTTCGTGTCGGTGAGGAAGAGGTCGCGGTAGCCGATCAGGGCGCGGGTCGGCGCGGAGAACTCCAGCTTGACCCGTCCGCCGCCATGCGCCGAATAGGTGAGCATGCGTCCCCGCCGTCCCGAAAGCCGCTCCGTGACTATGCCGGCGAAGGGCTCGGCGACGTCGATGGTAAGGTGCTCGACGGGCTCGAGCTTCTTCCCGCCCTCGTGGCGGATGATCACCTCGGGCCGGCCGACGCTGAGCTCGAAGCCCTCGCGCCGCATCATTTCTATAAGGATGACGAGCTGGAACTCGCCGCGGCCCTTTACCCGGTACTGCCCGGCGACTCCCGTCTCCTCCACCTGGAGCGAGACGTTGCGGAGGGTCTCCTTGCGGAGCCGCTCGAGCAGCTTGCTCGTGGTTACCTGCGTTCCCTCGGTTCCCGCCATGGGCGAGGTGTTCACGTTGAAGCGCATGGCCACCGTCGGCTCGTCGACTATGATGCGCTTCAGGGCCTTCGGGGCGTCCCGGGTGCAGATCGTGTCGCCGATGTGGACGTCGTCGATGCCCGAGAGCACGACGATGTCGCCCGGCTCGGCGCCGGGGCTCTCGACGATGCGCGGCCCCACGTAAGTCTGGAGCTTGGACACGTTGAGCTGCTTCCGCGCCCCTCCCTCGCCGACGCAGACGAGCTCGTCCTTCGAGCGGACCCGGCCGTTGATCACCTTGCCGATGGCCTGGCGCCCGAAGTAGTCGGAATAGGAGAGGTCGGAGACGAGCATCTGGAAGGGTTCCGCCGAGGAGTAGGAAGGCGGCTTGACGCGCTCGATGATGGTGTCGAAGAGGAAGCGCAGGTCGCCCTCCCCGCCCGGGGCTCCGGCCGGCGCCTCGAGCGTGGAGCGCGCGAGGCCCTGGCGTCCGATGGCGTAGACGATGGGGAAGTCGAGCTGCTCCTCGCCCGCCCCGAGGTCGATGAACAGGTCGATGAGCTCGGAGAGCACGGCGTCGGCTCGCGCGTCGGGACGGTCGATCTTGTTGATGACGACGACGATCGACAGCTTGCCCTCCAGGGCCTTGTTGAGGACGAAGCGGGTCTGGGGCAGCGGCCCCTCGGAGGCGTCGACGAGCAGTATGGCGCCGTCGACCATCGAGAGGGCGCGTTCCACCTCGCCGCCGAAGTCCGCGTGGCCGGGGGTGTCGAGGATGTTGATCTTGACGCCGTTCCAGAGCACCGAGCAGTTCTTGGCTGCTATCGTGATGCCCCGTTCCCGCTCGAGCTCCATGCTGTCCATGAGCCGTTCCTGGGTTTCCTGCCCTTCGCGGAAGACGCCCGATTGCCTGAACATCGCGTCGACGAGGGTGGTCTTGCCGTGGTCGACATGGGCGATGATGGCGATGTTCCTGATGGACGGATTGACGGAGTCCTTGGGGCTCATTGGGTTCCTGTGGGGGCCGTTAAAGGCGGGTCCGGGGCGGGGATGAGCCACTATAGCCCGGAAGGGACGGAAGCGAACAGCAGGCGCCTCCTCGACTCCAGGCTCCCGGCACCGGACCACCGCTTTGCGGCATTGGCAGAAATCGCTATAATTCCTTTATGAAGCTTTCCGAGATCTACCAAGACGCCGACATCGTCGTCCGCCACAAAGTCGAGGGCGTTCAAGCCGTGCTGCTCGCCTTCCTGATCGCAGTCTGCGCCGCCTTCATCAAGAACCTCGTGATCTTCAACGCGCCACTGCTCATCGCCGAGCTACCCATCATCGCCATCCTCGTGGCAGGATGGTTCCTCCTGCGCCGCCGACGCTACCGGACCACGATCGCGATCATCCTCGGCACCGGAAACCTCGCAATACTCGCATTCTCCCTGCTGTCCGCGAAGCCGCCCGAAGCCGCCGTCTATGAAGTGTTCGTCTATTACCTGCTGATACCCGTCGTCGCCCTCGTCGTGGGGGACAGGCCGGTCTATCCGGCCGTCTCGGCGATCATCGCCGCGGTCGCGCTCTCCTTGCTCGTCGTCTTCAAGGTGGCGCCGGCCGCGCGCGAGGCGGGAGTCTCCATCGGCGAGGCCATCGTGATCTCGTCGATCTTCTTTTTCATCAGCAGCGTTTTTTCAATCACCTCATCGCGCATGGAGAGCCGCGCCCTGCATTCCATGGACGACTCGGTCCGCCTGCTGCAGGGAAACATCGCGAAGGCCGCGACGGTAGCAAGCTCGTCGAGCAGCCAGAAGGTGGCTACAGCTGCGGTTCGCGGGCTCTATGAGGCAACCCGGACCGAGAACGCGGAGATCGAGGAACGGGTAAGGACCTCCCGGGAGGCCACCGCGGCCCTCGACGGGGACATGGGGGCCATCCTCGAAACCGTGCGCGAAAGCGCGGCCCTCGCGCGGGACTTCTCGAACCTGGTCGACGACCAGAACGCCGTGGCGGTGGAGTCGAGCGCGGCGGTCCACCAGATGGCGGCAAGCCTCGACTCGGTCTCGAAGCTCACGGTGCAGAAGAAGGACGCTTCCGACCGTCTGCTCGGCGTCGCGGAAACCGGGCGCGCTTCGGTCGACGCGCTCGGCAAAGCCTTCCAGACGACGGTGAAGGACATCGGTGCGCTGCTCAACGTCATCCAGGTGGTGGGGGACATAGCCGACCGAACCAACCTGCTCTCGATGAACGCGGCCATCGAAGCCGCCCACGCGGGCGATTCCGGCAAGGGCTTCGCCGTTGTCGCCGGAGAGATCCGCACCCTCGCAGAATCATCCGCCGTCAACGCCCAATCCATCGAACGGGACCTCAAACGGATCATGGAAGCCGTCCGTTCGACCGACAACCACGTGCGGAGCGTCGACTCATCGATGACCGAAATCGTCTCCGAGATCGTGCGCGTTTCCGACGCCTTCCGCGAGATCCTCAACTCGGTCGAGGAACTCGCGGCCGGAGGGCGCGACATCGACCG
The DNA here is from genome assembly GCA_016926955.1 of Spirochaetales bacterium. Taxonomy (GTDB): domain Bacteria; phylum Spirochaetota; class Spirochaetia; order Treponematales; family UBA12059; genus JAFGNN01. The sequence continues at coordinate 3,580 of JAFGNN010000032.1, forward strand.
GGCCATGCGCGAGCTTTCCGACACCTCGGTCAAGGTTCGCGACGGCGCCCGCCGCATCGAGGCGGGACAGGAGGGCGCGGAGGTCCGCATCGCCGCCGCGCGCGAAAGCTCCGCCAAGCTCGCGGTCGACGCCGCCCGCATCCAGGAAGCCAGCGCGACGGTCATGCGCTCCATGGAACGCCTGGAAGGGCTCATCGCCCGCGCGGACCAGGAGGCAGAATCGGTCCGACGGGCCGTCGAGGAACTCGCGGAGGCCCGAAGCTAGGTCCAGGCCGCGCCGGGCTCTGGCAGGATCCGGCGCTTTTCGCTACCATGCCCCCCGGGGCCAGTCCGTCCGCCCCGAGGATCCAGCATGCACCACCAAGCCATTCCCGGCCGCGACGGCTTCCTCGCCGACCTCTTGAGACTGGCGGTCCCCATCGCGCTTTCCAATCTGGTCGTGTCGGGCGTAAACATGCTCGACACGGTCATGGTCGGCCGCCTCGGCCAGGTCGAGATCGCGGCCGTGGCGCTCGGCAACCAGGTCTACTTCCTCTTCATGCTGCTGCTGTTCGGCATCTCGTCCGGGGCCGGCATCTTCACGGCCCAATACTGGGGCGCCCGGGACCTGGCCGGCGTCAGGCGCACCGCAGGCTTCTCGATCATGCTCGGCCTTGGCGCGTCATTCCTCTACATGGCCGCGGCCATGGCGATTCCTCGCGTCATCCTCGGCCTCTACAGCCCGGATCCCGCGGTGGTCGCCCTCGGCTCGCGCTACCTCCGCATCGCCGCCGCCAGCTATCCGCCCACCGCGCTCTCGTTCGCGCTCGGACTCTCGCTGCGCGGAACGGAGCGGGTGCGCCTTCCTCTCGTGGCCACCATCGCCGGATTCGGGACCAATCTCTTCCTCAACTGGGTGCTGATCTTCGGAAAGCTCGGCGCGCCAGAGCTCGGCGTCGAAGGAGCGGCAATCGCCACCGTGGCGGCCCGATGGATCGAGGCGACCATGCTCGCCGCCGGCGCGTGGGGCCTCCGCATGCCGCCGGCGGGCAAGCCCCGCGAGCTGTTCTCATGGAACCGCGCCTGGGTGTCGCGCTTCCTCATGATCGCCTTCCCGGTCATCCTGAACGAAGTGGCCTGGTCGCTCGGCATCACCTTCTACAACGGCATCTTCGCGCGCATCGGCACCGGGGCGCTGGCCTCGTTCAACATCGTCAACACGATCAACCAGCTCGGCATGGTGCTCTTCTTCGGAACCGCGAACGCGTGCGCCGTCATGCTCGGCAAGGCCATCGGCGAAGGCGAGCTCCCGCGCGCCCGCGACTGGGCCAAGCGTTTCGCCGATATCGGCGTGGCGCTCGGAGCCGTCGCGGGAGCGGGGCTCGCGGCCTCGGGCTTCCTCGTGCCGCTCCTGTTCAAGGTGGACGAGTCCACGGTCGCCGGCGCGAGGGCCATGTTGGTCGCGCTCGGCGTCGCCTTTCCCTTCAAGGTCTTCAACCTGCACCTGGTGGTCGGCATCTGCCGCTCGGGCGGCGACACGCGCTTCGGCATGCTCTTCGACCTGCTCGGCGTCTGGGGCATCGGCGTGCCGCTGGCCGCCCTCGGCGCCTTCGTCTGGAAGCTGCCGGCCTGGGCAGTCTTCGCCCTGCTCAATGCCGAGGAGTTCGCAAAGTTTTTCGCCGGCCGCTGGCGCCTCGGCTCGGGCCGCTGGGCGCGCGACGTGCGCGGCTGAGCGTCCGGGGCGGACGGAAAGCCGCGCCCTGAAGGGCGGAGGGCAAGACCCCGAGTGCATGGTCGATCGAGGTCTTCCCTCCTGCGAAGTCCGGAGGCCGGGACCCGCGCCGCGGATCCCGGCCGTCTACGGTATGATGACCCAATCGTCCAAGGCTACGTCCTGGATCCGGTCGCCGGTGAACGAAACGAGCTTGAGGGGGAAGGGGTCCTGGTACGTCGTCGCGCCGCCGAAGCACTCCTCCGCGGTCGACAGGTTCGTGGTCCCGGCGTCGACACCCTGGAAGATGCCGAGGTACCAGTCGCCCCGCGGAATGCCTTCGATCGCGTACGAGACGATGTCCGTCTCGCAGAGGACCTCGACGGAGTGCGCGGGCGCTACAGTGCCGCCGCTAATCGGCACCTGCCCGTCTTCCCAGAGGCCGACCAGGACGTATTCGCCGGTCGAGGCGACCACCTCCCCGGAGAGCGTGAAAGGACCGGGGTCCGCGCAGCCCGAGAGCGACGCGGCGAGGGCGCCGAGCAGGAAGATGATGCCGGGGAACGCATACCCTCGGCGCCGAACTTTTCGCTTATCCATTTTCACCGCCTTTGGGCCGACGGACATCGGGCCGGCCCCCCCCCGAGAGCATATCCTCAGATCGCGCGCATTTCAGGAGCGGCCGCCGCGCTTCGCTTCGTACATCGCCTCGTCGGCGCGCGCCATAAGGTCCGCCAGCGAGCTCTGTCCCCCGCGCGGCGCCGCCGCCCAGCCCGCCGAGAAGCGCAGCTTCCAAGGCTTGCCGGAAACGAGGTTCCACTCGTCGACAAGCGTTCCGAAACGGGCGGCGAGCCGCCGCGCCGACTCTTCGTCGCCGCCCCGGGCCAGGATGGCGAACTCGTCGCCCCCGAGCCGCGCGGCGACGTCCCCGTCGCGCGTGTTGCGGGCGAGCAGGACCGCGGCCGCCTTCAATGCCTCGTCCCCTTCGGCGTGGCCATACCGGTCGTTGATTTCCTTGAAACGGTCCAGGTCGACGTAGACCAGCACGGCGCCGCCCGAGCGCGCGTCGGCGAGCGCGGCCGCCGCGGCCTCCTCGAAGCCCCGGCGGTTGCGGAGACCCGTGAGCGGGTCTGTCAGCGAAGCGTCGAGGAGCCGGCGTTCCCGCTCCTTGAGGGGACCGATGTCCTCGGCGATTCCGATGGTCTTGACCACCGCTCCCGACGCGTCGCGCAGGAAGGGCGCCTCGCGCCCAAGAAACCAGCTCCAGGTGCCGTCGCCGCGCCGCAGGCGGAATTCGAAATGGGTCTCCGCTCCGTCGGGCAGGGCGGCCACCGCCTCGAGGTGGGCGGGCCGACGGGCGGCGTCCTCCGGATGCATGTACGCTTCGAGCGCGGCGCCGTCCGGTGCGGACGCGGCCGTTTCATGGCCCAGGATGGATTCGAGCGCCCGATTGCGGTACTCGTCGGTCCGCGAGCGGATATCGTGCACGTATACGATGTCCGGCGAAAGCTCGAGCACGCGCGCGAGGAAGCGCTCCTTCTCGGCCAGCTCGGCATTGAGCCGCGATAGCTCCCGGCGCGCGTTCACCAGCTCCGAATTGATGCGCGAAAGCTCCTCGAGCAGCGCTTCTTCCGCAGACCCCGTCATGAGGACCTCCGGACCAGCCCTTCGGCGGCGCGCACGGCCTCTTCGAAGTCCGAGGCGCACCCGTCCGCGCCCACGGTCCTCCAGAGCTCCGGCGACACCATGAAGGGAATGCCGCCGACCAGCACGGGAAGCTCGCGCGTACGCTCCTCCGAGCGCAAGGCCGCGATGGCCGCCTCGATCCAGGGCACGTTGGCGCTCAGGGTCGCCGACAGGGCCACCACGGCGGGTATCACGCGCCCCGCCTCCGCCACGAGGTCGCGGACCGGCAGATCGGCTCCCAGGTATCGCGTGTCCCAGCCATCGGACTGGAACCAGTCGGCGATCATGCGGAGCCCCATCTCGTGACGCTCGCCCTGGGCGCAGGCGGCCAGCAGGGTCGGACCGCCGCGCCGGGAAGCGGCGAAGAGCCGCGGGTAGAAGGACGAGATGATGTACTGGGTGGCCGCTGTCGCGTAATGCTCCTGGGCGACGCTGATCTCTCCCAGATGCCAGAGTCTTCCGAGCTCGCGCTGGGCCGGTCGCCAGAGCCTCGCGTACAGCTCGCGCACAGGCATGCCACCCGCGGCCAACGATTCCGCGACCGTTATGGCCCGGTCTCGCTTCCCTTCGAGCAGGGCCGAAAGATAGGCGCCGGCCGCCGCGTTTCCTTCGATATGGCCGGCCAGGTAGCGATTGCCCGCCCCGCCAGCCCGCGGGTAGTCCGCCACGGCGGCTTCCGTCACGCGTTCGAAGGCCGCGCGCGATCCGGCTTCGAGCAGGGGTCCCGATACCGCGGCCACGGCCCTGAACGAGCCGAGCACTGCCTCGTCACGGAACCCGAGGCGGTCGAAGAGAGCCTTGAGCCAGGCAAGGTAGTCGGCGAGCGCCTCGCCGCCGGGACTCTGCGCGGCCTGCGAAAGATAGCGGACGTGGTGGGCCAGGTCGGCCAGGCAATGCGCGCGCGAATCCGGATCGCCGGAACAGGCCGAACCCGGCGCGCCCCCGTCCAGGACGGAGAGCGCCTCGAGCGCCACGGAGTCGGCGCGGAGGGCGAGCTCCGTGAGGGTCAGCCCGTCCCGACGCGTCCCCGGCCCGTCGGGAATCATGAGGCGGAACCGGTCGGCGGCCCTTCGGCCTTGCCCGGTTTCCGCGGGCTCGCCCGCGTCGGCCCGCCCGCGAGGCGCCAGAGTTTCCGGAGCAGCCCCACCTTTCCGACCAGCAGCCACCAGAGCAGGGCCACCACGAGGGCGACGGGCACGCCGTACACCACGAGGCCGACCAGGAAGACGACGAGCGATCCGAGAAAGCCCGAAAAGGCCCGGAACACCCCTGCGATGCGTTCGCCGAGCTCGGGTTCGTACCCGTCGGCCACCGAGGGCGGCGGCACGAGCTCGAGCTCGACCGTGGCGTAGTCCACCAGGTCCGCGAGGCCCTTGAGCTCCGAACCCATCCAGTCGATCTCGTTCTGGAGTTCCGCTATCCGCGCTTCCACGTCGAGCAATTCCTTGATGTCGCGGGTGCGCGCAAGATAGCCGCGGAAAGTGGCCAGGAGCTCGCGCTTGGTCTCGAGCCGCCCTTCCAGGTCGTAGAAGCGCAGGGTCACGTCCTCGGCGTTCTCGTTGCGGGACAGCACCGTGCCGAGCGGCGCGATGGCGCCGAGCAGTGCGTCGAACGAAGCGGCCGGCACCCGGAGCGTAAGCGAGCGCGAGTACTCGTCGGCGCTGGTCGAAGCGGCGTAGCCGCCGAGCCGGGCGAGCGTCGCGAGAACTTCGGCCTCGGCCTTCTCCGTATCCGCGACGCGGACCTGGATCCAGGCGCGTCGCACGAGCTTCCGCTCCGAACCGGCCGTCACGGCGCCGCTCTCGCTTCCGTCGTCCGTCGGGACGGGTCGCGCGGGCGAGTCGGGTGCGGTTCGCGATGCCACGAGGCCCTTGGCCTCGGCCATGGGCGCAGCTTCGAAATTCATTTCGATGGAAGCGAGGTCGCCCGAGGACGGCGCCTCCTGCTTCGAGCATGAGAGGGTCGCCGTTACGGCGACGAGCAGCAGCGCCGCGATCGCGGCTTTCATGGCCTTGGTTCTTCGCATGAAGCAGATTCTAGCGCCCGCGACCGTCGCCGTCATTCCCGAAACGGAGCGAAAGCGCTTCGTCCAGGCTTTCATCGGTCACCGGCTTCGGCAGAAAACCGTCGACGCCCTCAGGCGGCCCATCGAAACCCGCTTCCTGCGGACGTTCCGCCGAGGAGAGCAGGACCAGCGCCGGGGGGCGGCTTTCGCGCCGCTCGATGCCGCGCAGTTCCCGGGCCACCACGGTTCCGTCGCGATCCGGCAGGTACCGGTCCAGAACGACCAGTTCGAAGCTCCGCGAACCGAACGCCTCTAGCGCCTCCGCCCCCGTGCCGCCTTCGACCACCGCAGCGCCGCGGGCGCGGAGCCAATGGGTCATGACCAGGCGCGAAATGTCGTCATCGTCGGCCACCAGGGCGGATACCCCTTCCAGGCGCTGTGACACCCGGGCGGCGGCGCCCGCGTTCGCTTCGTCCGTCGTCCGCGGGGTAGCCTTCGCGCCCCGCGAGAGTTTCGCGCCCTTCCCCGCCCGTCTTTCGAGCTCGAAAGGCAGGGTGAAGGCGAATATGGAGCCTCCGCCTTCCCGCGGCTCGTAATCGACCGAGCCACCCATGGCCTCGACCACGCTCCGCACGATGGACAGCCCGAGACCGTGGCTCGACGTTCCGTCTCCGAGGGTTCCCGAGGCCGACGCGAAGGGAATCCATATCTCCTTGGCGCGGGCGGGAGCTATCCCGATACCCGAATCGGAGACCCGTCCGTCGACGACGAGGCGTCCGTCTTCCTGGCGCGTCGAAAACCCGACCTCGATGCCGCCGTCCTTCGTGTACTTGATCGCGTTGCCCACCAGGTTGGCCAGAACCTGCCTGAAACGGGGCGCGTCTCCGAGCACAGTGCGATCGAGCCCGGCATCGCTCGAGATCCCGAAAGCAAGGCCCTTCCGGCGCGCCTGGATGGAGAAGGGCTCGAGGACGGCCACGGCCTCGCGGGAGGGTACGAAGGGCGCCGAACGCACCTCGGGCGCGCCGGTGGCCGCCGCGCAGTCGAGAAGGTCGTTCACCAGCTCGAGCAGCCTGTCGATCGAGGCGCGCGCCATCGTCGCGGTCCGCGCGAGCAGCTCGGGCGATTCCGAGGCCGCGTCGAACGCCGAGCGAAGCGCGGCCAGCGGCGCCTTGAGTTCATGCCCCATGAAGGCCAGGTAGGCTTCGCTTTTCCGCATGAGCCGCTCGGCGGTCGCCTTCGCCTCCGCCAGCTCGACGCGCCGGTTCTGGTACGCGCCGGCCATCGCCACCAGGCTGTCCCGCAATTCGCGGATTTCGAGCACGCCGCCGGTCGGCCAGCGAACCGTCACCTCGCCGCCTTCCCCGCCGGAAGCGGTGGCCTGGGCCCGCTCAGCGGCGAGCCGGAGCCGCTCCAGGTCCTTCGCGAAACGCGAGGCGAGCACGGTGGCGATCATGGCGGAGAAGGTCATCCACACCAGCCCCGCGGCGAACAGGTAGCCGACCCTGCTCAGCAGCGACGCGATCCGCGGCCCGAACGGCGCGCGCACCTCGAGCGTCCTGTCGGCGTCAAGCGTCAGCTCGGCCAGCACCACCGCGCGCTTCCACTTGACCAGGGGATTGGCGAGGTGTGGATCGCTCCTGATCGAAGCCCGCTCGCCCCGGTGAAGGATCGCCCCGGACGCGAGGTTGCCGAGCGCGGGCCAGCCCGGGCTCTGCCAGGCGGTACGCGGGTCGCTCGAGCGGATACCGGCTTCGAACCCGGTTCGCGAAAGGGTCGCCGCGACGGCGAGATCGATGCCCCCGGAACGGTGTTCCTCGAGCAGGATGGACAGGATCGTCGCCGCGCCCTCTTCCGACTCGCCGACGATGCGTCCGCGCTCCTGTCCCGCATAGACGAGCACGCCTGAAACCAGGGGGATGGCGAGCGAGGCGTGCAGGAGTATGGTCAGCGCCGAGCGAGCTCCGGCCTGGCGCGGCCTCGAGCGTCCCTCCGCGTAGCGCTCGTAGATCCGGTAGGGAATGACTGCGATGGCGCACGCGATCGAGGCGTTGAACCCCTGCTTCGTGGCCGACGCGAACACGCTCTCGGCGTCCATGCCGCCGACGTTCTGGTACAGCAGGGCGACCAGGGGCGCGCCGATCAGGGTCCAGTACGCCGGCCCGGCCAGCAGCACCGACTCCTGCTGGCGCCGCGATGAAAGGAAGGAGATCAGGAGCCCCTCGAGGAAGGCGCTTGGCAAGGCCCAGGGATGGCTCCAGAGCGCGAGTGTCGGGAGCGCGGCGACGAGGGGCCCCAGCGCGCCCGCGGGCCAAGGCATGATCATCGCCGCGAAAGCGCCGAAAACCCCTCCCGCCAGGAGCTGAATCCCGAATCCCAGGTCGAAGGCGAAGGTCGCGTTGAGGGCGGCTCCCAGGAACGCGACCAGGATACCCCCGATTGCTTCGAACAGAGTCCGGAGCCGCCCTACCCTGCCCCGCGTCAGGGCGGCTCTCGGAACGGATAAGATCATGTAACCATGATAGAGCCACGCTCGGCATCGCGCCAGTGCCGGGGCGTCGCGCCTCTTTACAAAGTCGACGGACCGCGCTATATTGTCAGCGAGTGCGAGAAACGCCAGACCGAGAGTGACGACTTTCCTGTAGTTGACCATCCTGCGAACTTCCTGAGACGCGACTCCTTCGGGAGCCGCTCACGAACACCGACGTGGTTGCCTTCAGCATCGAGTAAAGACCGTATCGCTCCGTCTACCAGGTTCTCCGCTCGCCCCGCAAGCCCGGATCGTCCGGGAAACGGGAAAGCGCTTATCCTGGATAAGCGGACTTACGAAAGCCCGGGACCAAGGGTTCCGGGGCGAAGGAATCTCGAATGGGCAAGAAGCTCTACGTCGGCAACCTCAACTACAACACTTACGAAGGCGCTCTTCGCGACGCCTTCCAGCAGTTCGGCAACGTCGTCTCCGCGAAGATCATCACCGACCGCGACACCGGCAACTCCAAGGGCTTCGGCTTCGTGGAGATGGGCTCCGAGGACGAGGCCCGCGCCGCGATCAACGGCATGAACGGCCTCGAGCTCGACGGCCGCCAGCTCCGTGTCAACGAGGCGATGGACAAGCCCCGCCGCGACGACTACCGCTACTGAGCCGCGTAGATCGGTAAAGAAAACCCGGCCTGACAGGCCGGGTTTTTCCTTTTTTAAATGATTCGTAGAGGCGTCCGGCCCCTTCCCCTTCCGGGTCGCGTTATCCCGGAATCGGCGCGGGGGCGCCCCTTCCGACCCCCCGCGCGACGTCGGACGCCCTAGCCTTTTACCGATCCGGCCAGAAGGCCGCGCACGAAATGCTTTTGAAGGCCGAAGAACACGGCGAGCGGCAGGAGCATCGATACGAAGGCGCCCGCCGTGAGCAGGTGCCAGTCCTGACCGCGCGAACCGGCGAGCGCCAGGAGCCGCTGCGTCAGCACCTCCATGGTCCTTCCGGCTCCCGACAGGAAGACCAGGGCCACCAGCAGGTCGTTCCACACCCAGAGGAACTGGAAAATGGCGAACGAAGCCAGGGCGGGCATGGCCAGCGGCAGGATGAGCCGCGTGAAGCAGGTGTAGTGGCTCGCGCCGTCGATGAAGGCCGACTCGAGTATGCTCCGCGGCAGCGTGGAGATGTAGTTGTAGAACAGGTAGGTCGCGAGCGGCAGGCCGAAACCCGTATGGGCCAGCCACACGCCCAGGAAGCTGCCGTTCAGGCCGGCCTTCTGGTAGTCGCGCAGGATCGGGATGAGCGCGATCTGCAAGGGTACGGCCAGCAGGGCAACGATGCCGACGAAGAGCATCTTCCTTCCCGGGAACTTGAGCCAGGCGAAGCCGTAGGCCGCGAAAGCCGCCACCAGTATCGGTATCAGCACCGACGGGATGGTCACCGCTAGGCTGTTTCCGAAGGCGCCCAGCATGTTCTCGCCCCGGAGCCTCACCGTTTCGCCCGACGCATCCACGTAGGACCAGTCCTGGCCTGCCAGGACGGTGCGGTAGTTGTCGAGCGAAAGGCCCTTCGGATCCCTGGCGGCGCTCCACCAGCCGCTCCGCGATACCATGTCCGGATCGCGGAACGAGGTCACCAGGAGCCCTACCGTCGGCAGGGTCCAGGCCGCGCACACGAGGGCGAGCACCGCGTTGAGCACGAGCCTTCCCGTCACCTTACGCACGCTCACGCGGCGGAGGCGGGACACGGCTGCGGCTTCCTCGAAATCGGCGCCGGGCAACGGGGAACGTTCATCGACGCGGCTCATGAGAACGCCTCCCTTTTGTTGAACTGCCTGAGGTTGTACCAGATCATGGGCGTGACGGCGACGAGGATGATGATGGCGATGGCCGAGCCGCGCCCGTAATGCAGGAATTTGAACATCTGCTTGTATTGCTGGCTCGCGAGCACCTCGGTGCCGTAGAGCCCGTTCGTCATGGCGTAGACGATGTCGAAGACCTTGAGGGTCAGGAGCAGCGTGGTGGTGGCGACCGTCACGATGCTCGGCAGTATGGACGGGATGAGCACGGAGCGCACCACCCGGAGCTCCGAGGCGCCGTCGATGCGCGCCGCCTCAAGGAGCTCGCCGGGCACGCCCTTGATGGCCGCGGAGAGCACCACCATGGCGAAGCCCGTCTGCAGCCACACGAAGATCACGATGAGGAAGAGGGTATTCCAGGGCCGCTCCACGATCCAGTTGACCGGCGCCCCTCCGGCCGCCGTCACGAGCGCGTTGAGCAGCCCGACCTGGGCATCCCCCTCGGGGCGGTATGCGTAGACGAAGCGCCAGATGACGCCCGCGCCCACGAAGCTGATGGCCATGGGCAGGAACACGAGGCTCTTCGCCACGCGCTCGAAGCGGCTCCGGTCGGCCATGATGGCGATGGCGAGTCCCGAGAGCACCGAGAAGCCGGTGCCGAAGACGAGCCATGCCAGGTTGTTCAGGAAGGCGATGCGCATGGTGCGGTCGGTGAACACGTAGGCGTAGTTGTCCAGCCCCGCGAAGCCGCGCGACGACGCGTCGAAAAAGCTCAGGGCGAGCGTCCGGACCGTCGGCGCCGCGAGGTACCAGGCCATGACCAGCAGGGCCGGGCCGACGAACACGAAGGGCAGCGCCTTCGCCCGGACCTTGGGACCGAGCCGCTCGACCGACCAGTTCGCCACGAAGTAGAGCAACGCGGCGCCGACCACTCCCCAGACCGCGGCGAAGGCCGCGGCGAAGCCGCCCGATATCCAGCCTTCCTTGATCAGGGCGAAGCCCGCCCAGAGGGCGGCCAGCGCGAGGACTGGGGCGAGGAAGGCCGGCACGACGCGCCCTATCCACGCGCCCCGCCCGCTCGTCCTGCCTTCGGATTTTCCCTTCACGTTTCACTCCTCGCCCGTGGCGAAAAGCGGACGGCGCGCGGCCCGGGGCCGCGCGCCGTCCGGGATGGAATGGATCGACGGGAACGGTGCCGTCCGTCCCCGACGATCCTGCCGTCCGCCTACTTGCCCGCGGGCCAGCTGGCTTCGATCTGCTTGAGCACGTCCTTGACCGGGACGCCGGACGCGAGGTCGGCCATGCCGGTCCAGAAGCTGCCGGCGCCTACCTCGGCGGGCATCAGGTCGGAACCGTCGAAGCGGAAGACCTTGGCGCCCACGAGGATGCGGGCCAGCTCGCGCTCGATGGCGTTGCCGTAATCGTCGAGGTTCTGGTCCTGGTGCGGGAAGAGCGCCCCGCCGGCCTTGGCCCAGAGGGAAGCGGATTCCCAGGTGGTCAGGTATTCGAGGAAGAGCCGCACCTCGGGCCGATCGTTGAACATGACGAACTGGTCGCCGCCGCCGAGCACCGGGGTGCCCCACTGCGGGTCGATCTGCGGCAGGGCGAAGACGCCGACCTCTTCCTCCAGGTTCGCCTGGATGCCCTCGGGCATGAAGCCCGTGATGAAGTTGGCCTGCCGGTGCAGCCAGGCCTTGGGCGGATTCTCGAAGAGGGGCTTCACCGCGTCGCCGAAGGGCGTGGTGAGCACGTTCTTCGGACCGCCGAGCGTGTACTTCGGGTTCATCCAGATCTCGGCCATGTAGCCGGCGGCCGTCTCGACCGCGGGGTGGTCGAAGGGGATCTCGTGCGAGACCCACTGGTCATAGAGCTCGGGACCGGCGGAGCGGAGCATGATGTCCTCCATCCAGTCGGTGGCCACCCAGCCGGTGGCGCCGCCGGACTCGATGCCGACGCTCCAGGGCACGCCGCCATCCGCGACGATGCGGTCGGTCAGCTCCCGCAGCTCGGCCCAGGTCTTCGGGATGGTATAGCCCTTGGCCTCGAAGGCCTTCTTGGGGTACCAGACGAAGCTCTTGGCGTTGACGCGGTGGAAGAGGCCGTAGACCTGGCCCTTGTAGGAGCCGAGATCCTTCCAGGCCGGCGTGTAGTTGGCCTCGATGCGCGCCACGAGTTCCGCGGGCATCGGCTTCAGGTAGCCCTTCTCCGCGAAGGTCTTCATGAGCCCCGGCTGGGGCAGCGCGGCCACGTCAGGCGGGCTGCCGGCCTCGGCCTGCACGAAGATCTGGGTCTCGAATTCGGCGGAGCCCTCATAGACCACGTCGATTCCCGTCCGCTCCTCGAAGGCCTTGAGGACCTCCTCGAAACGCGCCGCTTCCTCGCCCCGGAACGAGCCGGTCACCCGGACCGTCTTCCCGGCCACCGAATCGGCGGCATCTTTCTTCGCGCATCCCGCGAGGGACGCGGCCGCGACGATCGCAATGACGATCGCGATCGCCCTGTTCATTCCCTTCATTTCAAGCCTCCTTCGGCTATGGTGCTCCCGTTGTCGTTACGCGCCGGCGGGACGCTCCCGCGGCGCACGGTCTCAAGTCCTATGATCGAGGTCCTCAGCGGCGCGTCCGGTCGCTCGATGCGTTCCAGCAGCATCGAGGCGGCCAGGCGCCCCGACTCGTCGAGGGCCTGGGAGATGGTGGAAAGGCCGAGGTACTCGGCCAGGTCGACGTCGTCGAAGCCGAGCAGCGCGAGGTCCCGCGGCACGGACAGGCCCATGCCGTTGGCGATCTTGGCGAGCCGCGCGGCGATCAGGTCGCTCGTGGCGAAGATGGCCTCGGGCCGCGGCTCGTCGCCGATTACGGCCGCCAGCTCCGCCTCGAGGTCGCCGTGCGCGAAACCGGCGCCTTTCGGGTATTCGGCGACGTGGACGAGCCGCTCGTCCACCGAAACGCCCACCTCCTCGAAGACCTCGAGGAAGCCCTGCAAGCGGGCGTCGGTCGAGTTGACGGCGAAAGGTTGCGAGGAGTGCTCTCCGACGAAGGCCACGCGGCGGTATCCGAGCTCGAGCAGCCAGCGGGCCGCCATGCGACCGCCCTGCTTGTTGTCCACCACCACCGCGTCGAACCCCCCGACCCCCTGCTCGATGAAGACGCAGGGCAGGCGGCTCTTCCTGAGGCAGTCAAGGCTGCGCTCCGGGAGCTTGAGGCTGATGAGGATGACCCCGTCGACCCGATCGGGCGCGCACACGAGGTCCACGTATTCCTCGAGGGCCGCCTGGCTCTTGACCGCGTAGATGACGAGTTCGTGATTCGCCGCGGAGAGGGCGTCGGATACGCCGCGCAGGCGCTGCGAGAACGAGGGCTCGGTGAAGAAGGGGACGAGCACCGCCACGCGCCGGAAGCGCGTGCGGGCGCGCGCGACGGCGTCGGCGCGGGGCACGAAGCCGAGTTCGCCCATGACCGCCAGGACGGCCACGCGCGTCGACTCCTGTACCTTCGCCGGATCGTTGAGCACCCGCGACACGGTCGCGATGCTTACGCCGGCTTTCTCCGCGACGTCGTAAATGGTCGCCCTCGCCCCCATCACAGCTCCTCGGGATTACGCGGCAGCGCCCCGTTCGGGTTCCGCTTCCGCGAACGATTCCGTCGTGGACCGGCGCGCCTTCGCGTTCCAGCCCCCGTCCGGCGTTTTCTCCGTGAAAGCATATGTAAGTGCTTTCATGGAAGTACACCGCATGATACAATGCGTCCGGCGCCTGTCAAGGTTTTTTTTCGAAAGAAGGGAGCGCACGATGCAGGATGACGCGCGACTGGTCCGCAGGACCTTCGATCCGACCGGGATCGCGAAGGAAGAGACCCTTTTCGCCCTCTCAAATGGAAGGATAGGGCTCCGCGGCAACCAGGACGAAGGCGGACCCGCCTGGCATCGCGGGACCTACGTCAACGGATTCTTCGACGGCGAGCCCATCGTCTACGGCGAAAAAGCCTATGGCTATGCCGAACGGCACCAGACCATGCTCAACGTGCCGGACGGAAAGCGCTTTACGCTCGAGCTGGACGGGAAACCCTTCCGGGTCGACGACCCCTCGGTATTCTCCTATTCGCGCACCCTCGACATGGACGGAGCGAGACTCGACCGGGTCGTCGACGCGCGGCTCCCCTCGGGCGCCGTGCTCCGGTTAAGCTCCTCGCGCCTGGCCTGCCTCGACCGGCCCTCGACCGCCGCCTTCAGCTACGGCGTCCGCGTCCTTTCGGGCGAAGTGCGAGTCACCGTGCGCACCGGGCTCGACCCGGAAGTCGGCAACCTTACGAGCCGCGACGACCCCCGCGTCGGAGCCCGCTTCACCGAACGGCCGCTCGTCGTGGCGAGCTCGGGCGGCTCCGGCCGAACGGTCCACCTCGGCTGCCTGACCCGATCGAGCGCCCTCGCCCTGGGGTGTGCGGCGTCGCAGCGGGCCATCCTCTCGCGCAGGTCGGCCGCGGCCACGGAGCGCGAACCGGACTCGACGCCGGGGCCTGTCCCCTTCGAACAATCGTGGACCCTCGCCCTGGCCGCCGGAGACGAGCTGACTGTGGAAAAGGCGGCCGCCTGGGTGCCGGGCCCGGCCTCGAGCCTCGAATCGCTCGTCGAGGCCGCGCGCGCCGACGCCGAAGCGGCCCTTTCGCGCGGCTTCGGCACACTGGCCGCGGAACAAGCCATGCGCGCGTCGGCCTTCTGGGCCTCGTCGGATATCCGCGTAGGCGGCGACGAAGCCTCCCAGGAAGCGCTCCGCTTCAATCTTTTCCATTTATGGCAGGCCGCGGGGCGCGACGGACGGACCGGGCTCTGCGCCAAGGGCCTGAGCGGCGAAGGGTACGAAGGCCACGCGTTCTGGGACACCGAGATATACGCCTGCACGGTCTTCGATTACACGGCGCCGGAGCTCTCGAAGGCCCTGCTATCCTGGCGGCACGCGACCCTGGATCGGGCCCGGGCCCGGGCCGGAACGCTCTCGCACCGCGGCGCGCTCTTTCCCTGGCGGACCATCGACGGCGAAGAGGCGAGCGCCTACTACCCCGCGGGCACCGCCCAGTACCACATCGACGCCGACATAGCCTACGCGTGCGAACGCTACGTCTCGGCAACCGGCGACCTCGCATTCCTCCGCGGAGAGGCCGCGGAGCTGGCTGTCGAGACCGCCCGCTTCTGGCTCTCGATAGGAGACTACGGACGGGACGGCCGCTTCCATATCCACTGCGTCACCGGACCCGACGAGTACACGGCCCTGGTCGACGACAACCGCTACACGAACCGCATGGCCCGGCGCAACCTGCGCTTCGCCGCAGGCATCGCGGAGCTGCTCGAGTCCGAAGCCGCGTCCGGCTCGGGCGCGGCGCTGGAGCTCCTCCGTGTCCGCACCGGACTGCGGGACGGCGAGCCGGAAGCCTGGCGTAAGGCCGCGGAGGCCATGGAGCTCTCGATCGACCCCGAGACCGGCATAACGCCCCAGGACGCCACCTTCCTCTCGAAGCCCGCCTGGGACTTCGCCGGAACGCCCAGGGACAAGTATCCCCTGCTCCTCCACTTCCACCCGCTCGAGATCTACCGCCACCGCGTGCTCAAGCAACCGGATGTGGTGCTGGCCCAGTTCCTGCTGCCCGCCGAGTTCGACGCGGAGCAGAAGCGCCGCGACTTCAACTACTACGAACCCCTCACGACCGGCGATTCCTCGCTCTCGCACTGCGTCCAGTCGGTGATGGCCGCGGAGCTCGGTGAAATCGGCAAGGCCTGGGACTACTTCATCCGGACCTCGCGCATGGACCTCGACGACGTGCACGGCAACTCCCGCGACGGCGTGCACATCGCGGCAATGGCCGGCACCTGGATTTCAGCGGTCTGCGGCTTCGGCGGTTTCCGCGAGCTCGACGGCGAATGGAGCTTCGCGCCGCGCCTGCCCGAAGCCTGGACGAGCCTGGAATTCCGCCTGTCGCTGCGGGGGCTCGCCCTCGCGGTTCGCGTCGGGCGCGGGACCACCGAGTACGCGCTGGCAGCCGCTGCCGAGCCGGGAAAGTCCGGATCGCTCAGGCTGCGGCACCACGGAACGTCATTCGAGATCCGTCAGGGCGAGGCCCGTCGTTTCTGAGGAAAGACATCTTGGGCGCTGAGCCCCGCTCACGGCTTCAAACCAGAGGGGCGGGGCCCGCCCCTGCGCGGGCTTCAGCGCTTGAATATCTCTTCTATTGAGCGGGGGAAGAGGTCCTTGAGCCGCTCGAGGTCCTCGGGCGTGACCATGGACTCGCGTTCGAGCGCCAGGCCCTTGCTGGTGGCGCCGAGCTTGCGGAGCAGGCTGTAGATGACGAAGGTGAAGATCTTGAGCCCCGCGCGCGGGTTGTCGCTGCAGTAGCCGAAGAACGGATCGCGGTTAAAGCTGACGAAGCGGATCGGCCCGTTCGCGATGGCGCTGGCGGTGCGGCGGACGTCCATGAAGAGCCCGCCCTCGCCGAACACGTCTCCCTTCTGGATGGCGCTGACCGTCACCCCGGCCGACTCCGCGCCGCGCACCTTGATGTCGACGGTGCCTTCGAGCAGGACATAGAGCACCCGGCTGATGGAATCCTGGGTGACCACTTCCTCGCCGGCCTCGTATTCCCAGTGCTCGCAGATGCCCGCGATGCGCTTGAGCTCGTCCACCGTGAGGTTCTGGAATATGAGGGTGTTGCGGAGCTCCTCGATGAGGAGATCGCTCTTGACGCGAAGCTGGCGCATGCACGGCCTCCGGGCGCGGACTACTTGCCCTGAATGATGCCCCGCGCCGGCGAGCGCGTCAAGGACGCCGGGATGGGTGAGGGGCCCGTGACGGAAAAGCGCGAAGGCCGCTGTCCTTCGTCGATTTCCGGGAGCGGAAGCGGTTCCGGCCTATGCGGCGCTACGGCGCCCTCCCCTTCGTTCGCCCCTTGGAGGTTTCCCCGCCCTCGCTTGAAAACCGGCGGCCCGCTCGGGTACTATCGCGTCCATGGCGTACCTTAAACGGACCGCGAATTGCGGCCAGCTCCGCGCGAGCGACGCGGGGAAGACGGTCACCCTCAACGGATGGGTGTACCGCAAACGGGATCACGGCGGCATCTCCTTCATCAACCTGCGCGACCGCCACGGCGTGACGCAGGTCGTCGTCGATTCCGACGCCGGGGCGGCCCTGCGCGCGGCCGCCGACGAGCTCAAGAGCGAATACTGCATCGCGGCGCGCGGCACGGTCCGCGCGCGCCCCGATTCCATGGTCAACCCGAACATGGACACCGGCGCGATCGAGCTCAAGGTCGATGAGCTCCAGATCCTCTCGCACTGCGAGACCCTGCCCTTCGTCATCGACGAGAAGGTCGACGCGAAGGAAGACCTGCGTCTCAAGCACCGCTACCTGGACATGCGCTCCGCCTCCATGCAGCGCAAGCTCAAGCTCCGCCACGAGGCGGCCCTGGCCGTGCGCAACTTCATGGCCTCCAGGGGCTTCTACGAGATCGAGACCCCCACGCTCATCAAGACCACGCCGGAAGGCGCGCGCGACTTCCTGGTGCCGAGCCGGGTGAACCCCGGCAAGTTCTACGCGCTGCCGCAGAGCCCGCAGCTGTTCAAGCAGATACTGATGGTCGGCGGCTTCGACCGCTATTTCCAGCTGGCGCGCTGCTACCGCGACGAGGACGCGCGCGGCGACCGCCAGCTCGAGTTCACCCAGATCGACCTCGAGATGTCCTTCGTCGAGCGCGACGACGTGCTGTCCCTGGTCGAGGAGATGGTGGCCGACCTCTTCCGCAAGACCATGGGGATCGAGCTCGAGACCCCGTTCACGCGGATCGCCTACGACGACGCCATCGAGCTCTACGGCACCGACAAGCCGGACCTCCGCTTCGCCCTGCCCATGCAGGACTTCGCGGCGCTCGCGGGCACGGGTACCTTCCAGGCCTTCCATGACGCGGTGGGCTCCGGCGGCGCGGTCAAGGCGCTCGTGGTGCCCGGAAGAGCCGACTATTCGCGCAAGCAGATCGAAGAGCTCGAGGCCCAGGCCAAGGTCTACGGCGCAAAAGGCCTGGCCTTCATGAAGGCCGGTGCCGGCGGAGCGCTGGAAGGCGGCGTCTCGAAGTTCTTCGCGGGGCAGGAGCGGACCATCCTCGACCGTCTCGGAGCGAAGGAAGGCGACCTCATCCTGCTCGTGGCGGACGCGAAGAAATCCGTCGCCTGCGCTTCGCTCGGCGCTGTCCGTTCGAAGCTCGGCGCGGAGCTCGGACTCTGCGACCCGAAGACCTTCAAGTTCGCCTGGGTCATCGACTTCCCCATGTTCGAATGGAACGAGGACGAGAGGAAGTGGGATCCGGCGCACCACATGTTCACCATGCCGCAGGAGCGCTTCCACGCCACCATGGAGAAGGAGCCGGGCCCGGTGAAGGGCGACCTCTACGACCTGGTGATGAACGGCTACGAGATGGCCTCGGGCTCCATCCGCATCCACGACCCGGAGCTCCAGAAGCGGGTGTTCAATATCGTCGGATTCAGCGAGGAGGAAGCCATGGGCAAGTTCGGCTTCCTCGTCGAGGCCTTCAAGTACGGACCGCCGCCGCACGGCGGCGCCGCGCTCGGCTTCGACCGCCTGATCATGCTGATGTCCGGCGAGAGCACCATCCGCGAGGTCATACCCTTCCCCAAGAACACCTTCGGCATAAGCCCTTTAGACGACTGCCCCAGCGAGGCGGAAGCCAAACAGCTCGAGGATCTGCACATCCGCATCGTCGAGAAGTTGGATTCCAAATAGGCCTGGATGAGGTCAGGTAGCGCGGAGCGCTACCGCTACCATCATTTCCTCTCCGAAAACCGGGAGCCCGCGATGAGCGGGCTCCCGGTATGATTGCCCCAGCGTCGCGGAAGCGAAACAGCTCGAGGATCTGCACATCCGCATCGTCGAAAAGGCGGACTCGAAGTAAGCCTGGATGAGGTGGTCGCGCCGCGCGACCACTACAATCCCTTCCATGCCGAAAGCGCGCGTAGCGCGCATGAGGTGGTCGCGCCGCGCGACCACTACAATCCCTTCCATGCCGAAAGCGCGCGAAGCGCGCATGAGGGGGTCGCGCCGCGCGACCACTACAATCCATTCCTCTCCGAAAACGGGAAGCCCGCGCGAGCGGGCTTCCCGTACGACTGCCCCGGCGAGGCGGAAGCGAAGCAGCTCGAGGATCTGCATATCCGCATCGCGGGAGAGGCGGCCCCGCGGCGGCCGGTCGAAAGGCTCGCGGGCCGCACTTGCGCGCCGACCGGAGCGAGGCGATACTGGCCGGCGATGTCACCAACGATCCGGCTTTTCGCCTTGCTGACCGCCATGCTCGCCGCGGCTCCGTCCGGTCCGGGACCGCTCCACGCGCAGGAGCCCGCGGTCGGAACGCTCGCCGCCCTCCTCGACGAGGCGCGCCTGGCCCTGTCCGCCGAGCTGGACGCCGAAGCCCGCCGAGACCAGACGCGGGCGGATGAGGCGGCGAATTTCCGCGTAGAGGAGGCGAGGCTGCTCGCCGAGCTCGAGCGGCTGCCCGAAGGCGCGAAGGCGCCGGCGCGGGCGCTGTTGGCCGAACTCAGGAGCGTCGAGGCGCGTCGTATCGAAGAACGCGAGCGCGGACGGGTTGCTTCAAGGGAACGCACGGCGGAACTGGAAGCGCTGACGGTCTCGCTCGCGGAGCGGATAGCCCGCGGCGAGGATGTGGCGCCCGCGGCAAGCCCGTCCGGGTCGCCGGGGGTCCTGGCGTGGATCGCGGTCATGCTCGGTATCGCGGGACTCGCCGCCGGGCTCGTCGCGCTCAGGAAGCACAACATAGGGACCGAGCGAAGGGCGGACACGGCCGAAGCCTTGTCCCGCCCGGTCGCCGCGGCCCCGGAAAGCGGCGAAACCTGGGACGGCGCCTCGCCGGCCTGGGACGAGGGCCGGACGGAGCGCGACCTGGCCCTGCTCGACGAGGATCGCCGGAAAATCCTGTCCTCACTCCTCGACGATTGCGCGAGGCGCGGCGAACAGATCGATGCCGCGACCCGCAGGCCGGGTTCCTCGTATCTCGTGGCGGCCCTCGCGCACGCCATCGCCGCGGAACTCGGGCTCGATCCGGAGGAACGCCTGCTCCACCGCTGCGCCGGCCTGGTCTACGATTCCGGCTTCCTGGTCACCGATCCGGAGGTGTTCGAGCTGCCCCGCCTCAGCGACGCGCAGTTCGCGGAAATCCGTCGGCATCCGGAAGCCGGCACCCGCATGCTGGATTTCGTCCCCGAGCCCCTGCGCCCCCTGCTCGCGCAGGCGGCCCTCTGCCATCACGAGAACCTGGACGGTTCGGGCTACCCGCGTGCCCTGCGGGGCGCTAAGGTTCCCCGCGTCGCGCGGATCATCCGGGCCGCCGAGAGCTTCACGGCCTTGGTCAGCGCCCGTCCCTGGCGTCGCACCCGCGACCAGGAGACCGCCATCGACGAGCTGGTCCATCGCCCGGATGTCTACGACCGCGTCATCGTGCGCGCGCTGGAAGCCGCGGTTTCGGGCGCCTGAGCGGCGGCGTCCGGAAGGCGCTCGCGCCGCGCCGCCGGCATCGCGATCAGTCGATGATGGCGAAGGCCGGCAGCCAGATCTCGTCGACCGAGCCCAGCGATAGCATCGCGTCGAAGCGCTCGCGCAGCTCGGCCTTGACAAGGCCCTCGAACGCGGGCGACAGCTCATCCCTTGATTTCGAGGCAAAATAGGAAGCCGCCGCGTCCCTGAGCCTCGCGCGCTTGTCCTCGAGCTCCTCGAGGATGGCCGCGTCCGAATCGTCGTAGGCTATGGCGATCGTCGCGAGCACGAGCGTTCCGTCGTCGTCGCGGGTCGTCGCGCGCACGCCGCCCAGATCGAAAAAGACGCCCCGGGGCCGCTCGTCGAGCCGGGACGCCGCAGCGTCCTCGGTCGCCCGCCGCTCGAGCGTCGCCCGGGGAGTGCCCGAAAAGAGCGCGAAGACGGTTCCGGCCACCAGCGCGACAACGGCGATCGCCAGCACGACGCGCAGCGTCCGATCCAGCATCATCAAGCGGGATCCCGCCCCGTCTCCCGGTCCCCGTCCGCCGCGGTTCATGCTGTCTCCCGCGCGGTGCCCGAAGCGGACCCCCGTCGCAAGGCCCGTGAAACGATGAAGCCCACGCCGGCGAGCACCGCGCTCGTCACAAAAAACACCGCGGGCCGCCCGAAGGCGGTGGCCACCGCGGTGCCGACCATGGGACCGATCGCCATGCCCGCGTTCTGCACGGACGTCGAGAGCCCATAGGTGGCGCCCTGCCTCCCGCGCTCGCAATTGCCCGCGATGAGGGCGTTCACCGAAGGCATGGTGCCGCCGAGGAAGACGCCGGAACCTACGCGAAGCGCGAGCAAGGTCCACGGGTCGCGGGCGAAACCCTGCGGGAGGTAGAAGGCGAAGGCGCCGAACGCGCAGAGGACGAGGGTGCGGCCGTATCCGAAGCGGCCCGACACCTTTCCGATCAGCGCGGCGGCGATGGCCCCGGCCGCCGATCCGGCGCCGATCACGAGCCCCGCTACGCCCTCGGCGGACGGTCCCGCGACGTAGTCGTCGACGATGAGCGCGAGGATGGGCTGCGCCACCGCTGTCGCGAACTGCACCGCGAACACCGTCGCGAGAAGGCCGCCCAGTATGGGAGTCCGCGCCAGCAGCGACAGGTCGGGCAGCAGTTCGCGCAATGAAAGCCGCTTCGTGCGGACGGGTGGCACGTAGGAGTCGTGGACGCCGGTCGCCACGAGGAGTCCCGCGACGAGCAGTATTCCCGAGGTGGCCAGGAAATTGACGCGCGTGCCGAGGGCGGCAGAAACGGCGCCGCCGAGCAGGGGACCGAAGGAATTGCCGAGAAAGACCGCGGTCTGGAGGAGCCCGAGCCGGTAGCCGGCCTCCGCCTGCGGCACCAGGCCGGCGGTGAGCACCGTGGCGGCCGCGACGGTTCCCGTGATGGCGCCCTGCATGGTCCGGAGCGCCATGAGCTGCCAGGGCTCCGACACGAGGGACATGGCGCCGATGAGGACGGCGCCGCCGAACATGGCTCGCATGAGCATGAGCTTCCGGCCGAAGGCGTCGGCGAGCGCGCCCCATACCGGCGCCATCAGGGCCAGCGCCAGCGCCGTGGTCGAGGCGGTCAGGCCGGTCCAGAAATTGAGGGATGCGGCGTCGGTCACGCCGAGCGCTTTGAAATGGAAGGGTATGGCGACCATGGTGGTTCCGAACCCCGTGATCGCCACGAGCTCGGCTATCCAGATGGCCCCGTAGGAGCGTTTCCACGAAGGCTCGGGCGGCATGGCGGCATGGTATCCCGCACCGGCCGCCTCGGCAAGACGCCCGCGCGCGCACCCCGGACCCGCTTGACCGCCTCTCGCGGGAACCTCATAGTTGCCGCATGAACCCGATAATCGTGACGGCGCTCGTACTCGTGCTCGCATACGCCCTCATCGCCGCGTTCTCGAAATACAAGGCCTGGATCAGCCTCGGAGCGGCGCTCCTCCTGATGCTGCTCGGCATGGCGCCCCCGCTCGAGGCGCTGCGAGACTGGGTCAACTGGAACGTGCTGGCCATCTACGTCGGCTCGCTGATCCTGGCCGAGCTCTTCATCTACTCGAAGGTGCCGGCGGTCATCGCCGAGTGGATAGCCAATGCCGCCCCGAACGCGGCGGTCGCGATCGCCCTCATCGCCCTCTTCACGGGCCTCGTGTCGGCCTTCGTGGAAAACGTGGCCACGGTCCTGGTTGTCGCCCCGATCGCCATCGAGATCGCCAGGAAGGTAAAGGTGCCCGTCGGGCTCGTACTGGTCATCCTCGCGGTCAACGCCAACCTGCAAGGCACCGCGACCCTGGTGGGCGACCCGCCCTCCATGCTCTTCGCGGGAGCCGCCGGCTTCTCGTTCAACGATTTCTTCTTCTATCAGGGCAAGCTTTCGATCTTCTTCTTCGTCGAATTCGGCGCCATCATCGCCGCGCTGATCAGCTGGTTCCTTGTGCGCAAGCACGACCACAAGGAACGCGTAGAGCGGACCAGCAAGATCGTCTCGTGGGTACCGCTCCTCCTCCTCGTGGCGATGGTGGCGGGACTCGCCGTCAACAGTCTCCACGAGACCGGAGTCGGGGCCGGGGCGGGCCTGATCTGCCTCGGCGCGGCCTTGCTGGGCCAGATCTGGTTCGTGCTCTTCCGCAGGGAAAAACTTTCCGAGGCGCTCCGCATCGTCAGGGGACTCGACTGGGAGACGCTCTTCTTCCTGGTCGGCATCTTCATCATGCTCGGCGCGCTCAACCGCTCGGGCGCCATCGAGGTGCTCGCGGCCGGCGTCGAATCGCTGTTCGGGACGAACGTCCTGGCCATCTACGTCTTCCTGGTGGCCATTTCAGTGCTCATCTCCGGCTTCGTCGATAACGTGCCCTATATCGCCCTCATGCTGCCGCTCGTTTCGAAGGTGTCGTTCAACCTTGGGATCGCCCCGACCGTGCTCTACTTCGGACTCCTTGTCGGCGCGTGCCTCGGCGGCAACGTGACGCCCTTCGGCGCTTCGGCGAACATCGTGGCGGTAGGGCTCGCGAAGAAGCGGGGCGATGAGGTCGGCTTCGGCCGCTTCGTGAGGATCGGCCTGCCCTTCACGGCCATAACCACGGTCGCCACCGCCACCGCCGTCTGGTTCTACTGGAAACCCTGAGTCCGGCGCCCGGGCGTCGGACAACCTGACAGAACTTTCGAGCAAGGGGCTCACGATGCAATCTAAATCCGGGAAACCGTCGGCACGCCAGCAAGTCGTCCCGCACAAGGGCTCGCCGGCCTGGGGAAGCCCGACCCCGCTCAAGGTCGCGCTGCTCGTGATCGTCTCGATCGGCCTCGGCGGCTTCGCGGCCTGGGTGCTGCTCGATTCGACACAGAGCTCCTTCAGCTTGGCCGAGCGGGGAGAAATCGCCGTCCTCGTCGAGAAGACCGCGAGCGACGGCTTCAACGCCCGACGCGGGCTCGACCTGCTCGACGAGGCCGCGCGGTGGATCGAGTCGGCGACCGGATGGCGTCCGCTCTCCGACGGCAGGCGCTTCACCGCCATCATGACGGCGGGCAGCTTCGCGAGCCTCGCCCCGCCCGACCCCTTGGTCACCGAACGCTTCTCCGGCGCCGACAGCCCCGCGCGACTGCCGCTCAAACGCTTCGCGCGGAACATGCGCGGCGGCGAGATCGCCTTCCCGGTCTTTCCAAGCCCGGATGGCAACTACGCGGTGCTCGATCTCGAATCCGGGCCGGCCTTGCCCTCGATGGTACATGCGCTCGTCCACGCCGAAGCCTCGTTCCGCAAGCCCCAGGCGGTAAAAGCGCTTACCGACCCATTCTCGGATCGTTTCGATCCAGCGGAGACGGCGCGCTGGCGCTTCGTCGAGGAGACCGTCGCTGTCCTGCTCTCCGAGCTGGCCGCGCTCGGCGGAAGCCCCGCGGAGGCGGCAGGATCCTTCGACCGGGCTGCCGCGCGTTACGCCGCGGACGGCCCGGTGCGGGACGAGGAGCGCCTCAGGCTCGCATTGACCGGCACCGTCGAGGAAAAGGACGGCGACTACTATCTCTCCGCATACGAATTCGCCGCCCGCCTTCTGGCCGTGGCCGGCGCGCGGGAGACCCTCGCCTTCTGCGCGCGCGTCGTTTCAGGCGACTACGACAGTCTTGAAGGCGCTTTCGCCCGCATGCGGGGCGGCTTCGGCCCCGTGGACGTCGATTCGGCCCTGGGCTACTGAAAACCGCGCGGCACGCTTGCATTGCGCCTGAGCCGCGCTATCTTTCAGAAGAGCCGAACTACGCGGCGCGAGTCATCAGGCATCATGGTTCAGGCTCCCGTCGCGCCGGGGAGCTAGAAATGAAGAAAGTCGCCATCTCCCTCCTTTTTGCCTCGTTCCTCCTGCTGGCCTCCTGCGAAATGATCCTCTTCTCGTCCATGGACGACCTGGCCCCGGCGACGCCCGCCAATGTCAGGCTTGTCGACGACCCATTGATGTCGGGCCCGCCCAAGCTCGCGTGGGACGCGAGCGAAGGCGCCGCCTGGTATGTCGTGTATGCCAAGTACGATCTGACGGACGCCCATGTACCATGGAGTCCGGAGGGCCAGACGACCCGGCTCGAATGGAACATGGCCGGCGGAGGATACTACGCCGTGGTCGCGGTAAACGGCTTCGGTTCATCCGCGCTTTCCGCGCCGACTTCGGACCCCTTCACCGGCTGGTAATAGCACCCTTTTTACGCGGCCGTCCGCTTCGGCCGACTTCCCCTTCCGCTCCGCCGCGGCGTCCTCCTTCGCCGCGGCGGTTTTTCTTCCGCGACTGACGGCGGCATCCCGGGTCATGTTTCTGTAAATAATTACGGCACAACCAAATAAGCGAATATTCACATTGACGCGTTCCCGAAGCGGACATAGAATCGAGGCCCATGGGCGTGTCGTGCCGGTATCCAGCCCGGCCGCTGTCCGGCCGTTCGGTCGTACGCGCCCAAGGAGGATTCCATGGACCTGCCCTGGGCCGAACCCTGGCGTGCCAAGACGATCGAGCCGATCCGCCGCTCCACGCGGGGGGAACGCGAATCATGGATCGCTGACGCGCGTTACAACCTGTTCAACCTGCGTTCCGACCGGGTCTACATCGACCTCCTGACCGATTCGGGAACCGGAGCCATGAGCGCCGCCCAATGGGCCGAGATGATGCTCGGCGACGAGAGCTACGCCGGCGCGTCCTCCTACCACAAGCTCAAGGCGACCATCGAGGAACTCCTCGGCATGCCGTACTTCCTGCCGACCCACCAGGGCCGCGCGGCGGAGAACGTGCTCATGTCGACCCTGATCGGGGTCGGGTCGGAAGGCGCGGGCAAGCTGGTACCCGGCAACTCGCACTTCGATACAACCAAGGGCCACATCGAGTTCCGCAAGGCCCACGCGGTCGACCTGACCGTCGCGGAAGCCTTCGACACCCAGAGCCTCCATCCCTTCAAGGGCGACGTCGACCTCCGGCGCCTCAAGGACTTCCTCGAGGCGAATCCCCGCGAACGCGTGCCCCTCTGCATCATCACGGTCACCTGCAACAGCTCCGGCGGCCAGCCGGTCTCCATGGCCAACCTGCGGGCCAGCTCGGAGCTCTGCCGAAAATTCGGGGTACCCCTCTTCCTCGACGCAGCCCGCTTCGCCGAGAACGCCTGGTTCATCAAGCGCCGCGAGAAGGGCTACGCCGAAAAGAGCGTACGCGAAATCGTGCGCGAGATGTTCTCGTACGCCGACGGCGCGACCATGTCCAGCAAGAAGGACGGCATCGTCAACATCGGCGGCTTCATCGCCTTCCGCAGCCGCGAGCTGTGGGAAAAAGCCAGCACCTTCAACATCATGTTCGAAGGCTTCAATACATACGGCGGCATGGCCGGGCGCGACATGGGCGCGCTCTCCGCGGGACTCCGCGAGGCGTGCGAGGAGGACTACCTGGAGGCCCGCGTGGGACAGGTGGCCTATCTCGGCGAGAAGCTCGAAAGCCATGGCATCACGTGCCAGAAGCCTTTCGGCGGGCACGCCATCTTCATCGACGCCCTCAGGTTCCTCCCCGCCGTGCCGCGCGCGGAGTACGTGGCGCAGACCCTCGGCATCGAGGCGTATATCGAAGGCGGAGTTCGCTGCGTCGAGATCGGCACCCTGCTCGCGGACCGCGACCCCGATACGCGGCAGGACCGCTACCCCGCGCTCGAGCTGCTCCGCCTGGCCATCCCGCGCCGGGTGTATTCTAACGACCATATGGACTACGTCGCGGCTACCTTCGCCAACGTGTTCGCGCGCCGCGATTCGATCCGCCGGGGCTTGCGCGTCGTCCGCGAGGCGCCCATCCTCCGGCACTTCACCGTGGAGCTCGAGCGGGCCTTGTAGACATAAGTCCGCGTTGCCGTTTCGCCGATACTCCCCCTATAGTTGATGCGGAGGTATCGATGACTCACGAAATAGTCTGCGAATGGAAGGGTGACATGGCCTTCGAGGCCGAGGTGACCGGCCACCGGATTACTCTCGACGCCGAGGAGCAGTTCGGCGGGCGCAACGCGGGACCGCGGCCCAAGCAATTGCTCCTGGCCTCGCTCGCAGGGTGCTCCGGCATGGACGTCATTTCCATACTCCGCAAGATGCGCGAGCCGGTCAGCTGGTACGACATCAAGGTCTCGGGCGAGCTCACCGAAGAGCATCCCAAGTACTACTCGCGCATCAAGCTGGTCTACCGCTTCAAGCAGGCCGACGGCCTCAAGGCGGAGAACGTCGAAAAGGCGGTGCGGCTCTCGCAGGAGAAGTACTGCGGCGTGTCCGCGCTGCTCCGCATGGCCATACCCGTCGACTGGGAGATCGAATACGTCTAGGCTCGCGCGCTTCCTGAGGGCCTCGCTCTACACCCACGCCTTCCCGCTCTTCCTGGCGACCACGCTGATCGGCGGGCTCCTCGGGGTCGCGGCCATGTTCTCGCCGGCCCTCGGGCCGCTCGAGGTCGAACCGCCCGCGCCCGTGCCGGTCGACAGGCCGACCGTGCTGGCGCTCCACTCGTACGCGCTCGACTTCGCCTGGACCCGCTCGGTCGACGACGGGATCGAGGCGGCACTCGACGGGAAGGCCACGCTGGTCCGCGAATTCCTCGACGCGAAGCGCTCCACCGCCCCGGAGGACCTCGACCGGGCCGAACGGGCCATCGCGGCGCGGCACGATCGCGACGCCTTCGACCTCGTCATCCTCTCGGACAATGTCGCCTTCGACTTCTTCGCCGAACGCGGAGCCCGCATCTTTCCCGACACTCCGGTGGTCTTCTGCGGCATAAACGACTGGGGCCCCGAGCTCGCCGAGCGCCTGCCCGGTTCGTGCGGGGTGGTCGAAAACGTCGACTACGCGGGAACGGCCGCGCTCGCGCGCGAACTCTTCCCCTCGCTGCGCCGCCTGGTCCTTTTCGCCGACGCCACCTCCGGAGGCCGGGGCACCCTGGCCGACGCCCGCAGGCAGATCGCGGCCGCCCAGCCGGACCTCGAGCTCGTTTCGGGAAGCGGCGCCGGCCTGTTCGAGGCCGCCGGCGCCGCCAGACCACCGGAAGGGGCGGAGGGAGAGTCGGCGATCCTGCTGCTTTCGTACGTCACCGACGGGGAGGGCGTCGTCTGGCCGGCCGGCGATATCGCGAACATACTCGACAGGGAATCGGGCTTGCCCGTCTTCACGTCCCACGACGCGTTCTTCGCCCCTCCGGCGCTCGGCGGAGCCATGGTAAGCGGATTCGACCAGGGCAGGCGCGCCGGCGAGATGGCTGCCGCCTTGCTCGAAGGCTCGGGATCGTGGCGGGTGGAAACCGAGGGCACTCCGCCGGTACGGCTGGTCGACTGGTACGTCTACCAGTCCCGCAGGCTGGGCACTCGTCCGCCCGAAGGCTACGCGTTCCACGGCGAACCGGTATCCTTCGCGAGGCGCGAACCCGGAGCGACCTGGTTCGCGGTCTGCGCGCTGATCGTGGCGGTGTCGGCCATCCTCCTCCTGTACAGGCTCTGGAACCGGGCGCTCGACGCGCGGTTCCAGGCTGTAGAATCCGCGGCCAGTTTCCGCGCCATGTTCGACAACCTGCCCATGGGCGCGGCCATGCACAGACTCGTCCGCGATGCCGGGGGCAAGCCCACGGACTACCGCATCGTCCAGGTGAATCCCGCCTTCGGCCCCGTGCTCGGCAAGCTCGGATCGAGCGCCGAGGGCCGCCTCGCGAGCGAGGTGTACGGCGGAGCGGTGCTGCTCGACCGCTACGCGCGCATCGCGGCGTCGAGGACGCACGAGAGCTTCGAGCTCGAATTCGGCCGGCAGACCCTGCGTGTCTCGAGCTACGGCACGGGCGACGACGGCTTCGTCACCATGTTCGAGGACATAAGCGAGCGAAAGGAAGCCGAACGGCGCCTCGCGGCCGCCGAGGAGCGATACCGCCTGGCGGTGGAAGCCACCGAGGATGTCATCTGGGATTGGCATCTTCCGTCGGGCCGCTTCTCGTTCTCGCCACGCTGGTACGAGATCACGGGCTACTCCGAGAGCGAGTTGCCGCCCAGCTACGACTCCTGGGTGGCGATCGTGCATCCGGACGACGCGGCCAAGGCCATCGGCTACGCGAGGCGGAAAGCTCCGGACGGTCGGCGTTACGTCCACGAGTACCGCATCCTGACCCGCGACCGTCGCGAGCTTTGGATCGAGGAGCGCGGCCGCGTCGTCGAATCGGATCCCTCGGGCAGGCCGAAACGGGTGATCGGTTCCTTCACGGACGTCAGCGCCCGCCACCGCATGCTCGAGGAGATGAACCGCAGCGCCGGAGACCTGGCCCGCAAGAACGAAGAGCTCGAGCGCTTCGCGTACACCATCTCCCACGACCTCAAGAGTCCGCTGATCACCATCAAGGGCTTCCTCGCCTTCCTCGAGAAGGACTACGCGGAGGGCAACGCAGAACGATTCGCCAAGGATCTCGGCAGGATCGGCGGCGCCGCGGACCGCATGCAGGAGCTTCTCACGGATATCCTCGAGTTCTCCCGAGCCGGCCGCGACGCCAATCCTCCTAAGCGATTCCAGGCGCGACCGGCCATCGAGGAGGCGCTCGAAAACCTCGCGGAGGGCATACGCCGGCGCGAAGCGAAGGTCGAGCTCGATGTCGCCCAGCTCGAATTGGAAGGCGATCGGCCCCGCTTCGTGGAACTTTTCCAGAACCTGGTCGAGAATGCCCTCAAGTACGGCGGCGAGCGGAGGGATCTGGCCATAGCCGTGCGCGGTTTCCCGTTCAACGCGCGGGCGCGTTTCCGTGTCGAGGACAACGGAATCGGCATGGAGCCGGAGTACCTCGAGAACGTGTTCGGGCTCTTCAACAAGCTCGATCCGAAGAGCGAAGGAACCGGCCTCGGCCTGGCGCTCGCGCGGCGCATCGTCGAGCATCAGGGCGGCTCGATTCGAGCCGAGTCGGAGGGCTTGGGAAAGGGCAGCGCCTTCGTGGTCGAGCTGCCGCTCGCGCCTTCCGCGCCCTGAGCGGGCGCGGCGCGGCCCCCGCGCTTGCGCCGTTCCGGCCCGTGAACCTATACTCGAAACGCGTCCCCCGCTCCACGCGGGACGCGTCCCAAGGAGCGACCATGGATTTCGACGCCCTTTACGACGACTGCGCGCGTATCCTCGCCGGCCCCGGAGAGCCCCGCGGGCGGCTCCAGGCCCTCTGCGACCTGGTCGCGGGAAAGGTGCCCCACTACGACTGGTTCGGCTTCTACATAGCCGCCAAGACGGAGAAAGTGCTGGTGCTCGGCCCCTTCGCGGGGGAAGCGACCGATCACGTCCGCATTGCCTTCGGCTCGGGCATCTGTGGCCAGGCCGCGGCCAACGGCGAGACCTTTGTCGTCGACGACGTCTCCGCCGAGGCCAATTACCTCGCCTGCTCGCTCAAGGTCAAAAGCGAGATCGTCGTCCCCGTGCCCGCCCCCGACGACACCGTGGCCGGCGAGATCGACATCGACAGCCACTCCAAGGCCGCGTTCGGAATCGAGGACGTCTCCTTCCTCGAGCGCCTCTCCATCCTCGTCGCCAAGGACGTCCAGGCCTTGCGAGCCTAGAGCCGCCCCCGGCCCGCACCCCCGGCGGGCGGCTTGATCAAATCCCTCGATTTTCCCTATAATCGGCCGAGCAGGGGTTTCCACGTTCAGCGAGCTGTTCCCCGAAGTCTCGGGCCGGCCGCCTTGATCCGTAATCGCCCGGGCCGCATGCGGCCGCGGGAAGCGCGCGCGGGACAAGCGACGGACGGCGCATCATAAGAGTCCCCAGCCAGACCGAACCATTCGCACCGGGTCCCGACCACAAGCCGGGGTGGGTGCGGGATCGCCACGCAAACCGAACGAAGAGGTAGAGACGAATGGCCTTCGACATCACCAAGATGCGCAATATCGGCATCAGCGCCCACATCGACTCGGGCAAGACGACGCTGTCCGAGCGCATCCTGTTCTATTGCAACAAGATCCACGCGATCCACGAGGTGCGCGGCAAGGACGGCGTCGGCGCCACCATGGACAACATGGACCTCGAACGGGAGCGCGGCATCACCATCCAGTCCGCCGCGACCAACGTCCAGTGGAAGGACACGACGATCAACCTGATCGACACCCCCGGCCACGTCGACTTCACCATCGAGGTGGAACGCTCGCTGCGGGTGCTCGACGGCGCCATCCTCGTGCTCTGCGCGGTCGGCGGCGTCCAGTCGCAGACCCTGACGGTCGACCGCCAGCTCAAGCGCTATTCGGTGCCCCGCCTCGCGTTCATCAACAAGTGCGACCGCACCGGCGCCAACCCCTACCGCGTCAAGAACCAGATCGTAGAAAAGCTCGGCCTCAACGCCGTGTTCCTCACGCTGCCCATCGGCCTCGAGGACAAGCTCGAGGGCCTCGTGGACCTGGTGAACATGCGCGCCGTCTACTTCGACGGCGAGGGCGGCGTCGACATCCGTTTCGCGGAGATCCCCGCCCACATGGCCGCCGACGCCGAGAAGTACCGCGAGGAGCTGCTCGACAACGCGTCCATGTTCTCGGACGAACTGGCCGAGGCCTACCTCGAGGGCGTGGTCGATCCGGACATGCTCATGAAGGCCATCCGCGCGGGCACCATCGCGCAGCAGCTCGTGCCGGTCTTCGTCGGTTCCGCCTACAAGAACAAGGGCGTCCAGGTCCTGCTCGACGCCGTCACCCAGTACCTGCCCAACCCCACCGAGGTCAAGAACATCGGCCTCGACCTCGACAAGAACGAGGAGAAGGTCGAGCTCATCGCCGACCCGAACGCCAAGACCGTGGCCCTCGGCTTCAAGCTGGAGGACGGCCAGTACGGCCAGCTGACCTACGTCCGCATCTACCAGGGCATGATCAAGAAGGGCGACGAGCTCTACAACATCCGCTCGCGCAAGAAGTTCAAGGTCGGCCGCCTCGTGCGCATGCACTCCGCCTCGATGGAGGACATCTCCGAGGGGCAGTGCGGCGACATCGTGGCCCTGTTCGGCATCGAGTGCGCCTCCGGCGACACCTTCTGCCACCCCGACCTCAACATCGCCATGACCTCCATGTTCGTGCCCGAGCCGGTCATCTCGCTCGCCATCGAGCCGAAGGACAAGAAGAGCGCGGACCAGATGGCCAAGGCCCTCAACCGCTTCACCAAGGAAGACCCGACCTTCCAGACCTTCGTCGATCCCGAGTCCAACCAGACCATCATCAAGGGCATGGGCGAGCTTCACCTCGACGTGTACATCGAGCGCATGAAGCGCGAGTACAAGTGCGAGGTCGAGACCGGCATGCCGCAGGTCGCCTACCGCGAGGCCATCTCCGGCCGCGCCGACTTCAACTACACCCACAAGAAGCAGACCGGCGGCTCGGGCCAGTACGGCCGCGTCGCCGGCTACATCGAACCCGTGGAGGAAAAACTCTACGAGTTCGTCGACATGGTGAAGGGCGGCGCCATCCCGAACGAGTACATCCCCTCCTGCGACAAGGGCTTCAAGGAGTCCGTCAAGAAGGGCTCGCTCATCGGCTTCCCCATCGTCAACGTCCGCTGCGTCATCAACGACGGCCAGAGCCACCCGGTCGACTCCTCCGACATCGCGTTCCAGCTCGCGGCCATCGGCGCCTTCCGCGAGGCCTACGACAAGGCCAAGCCGATCATCCTCGAGCCGATCATGAAGGTCGAGGTCGAAGGCCCGACGGAGTTCCAGGGCAACATCTTCGCCTCGGTCAACCAGCGGCGCGGCATGATCACCTCCAGCAACGAGGAAGGCGCCTTCTGCCGCGTCGAGGCCGAGGTCCCGCTTTCCGAGATGTTCGGCTACTCCACCGCGCTCCGTTCCATGACCCAGGGCAAGGCGGAATTCACCATGGAATTCCTCAAATACGGCAAGGTCCCCTCCAGCGTCTCCGAGCAGCTCCGCAAGGACTACGAAGAGAAGCGCAGGAAGGAACAGGGCCGCTAGCGCTTGCTGGATCCGGACGGCCGCCTTTCGGGCGGCCGTCGCTTTACCGGGGGCTTCCGATTCGCGCTTGCCCGCGTTACCGGAAGCTGTATAATCGAAGGCGGCACCCTTTACGGAACCGCCGGCCCATGACCGAACCGTCGGTCGCGATGAACGGCGAGCCTTCCCGCCCCGCGGGCGGCGCACGTCACGATGAAGGAGTCACCATGCTGAAAGAGGACCTCATCAAGAAGAGCCCGGTCCGCATCCTCGAGCGCGGCATCGAGGGCGGACTCAAGGCCGGCAACATCGGCGTCATAGCGAGCCGCAAGGGCATAGGCAAGACGAGCGTGCTCGTCCAGCTGGCTCTCGACAAGCTGCTGCAGGGCAAGAAGGTCGTGCACGTCAGCTTCACCACCCACACCAGCTACGTCATCTCCTGGTACGAGAACATCTTCACCGAGCTCGCGAAGCGCCGCGCCCTCGAGCACACCGACGACGTGCACGACGACCTCGTGAAGAACCGCGTCATCATGAACTTCAACCAGGAAGGCGTGAACACCGACCAGATACTCCGCTCGCTCAGGGCCATGATCGTGGACGGCGGCTTCGCGGCCGAAAGCGTCATCATCGACGGCTTCGACTTCACCCGCAGCTCGCCCGAGCACCTCGCCCAGCTCTCCGCCTTCGCGAAGG
The DNA here is from genome assembly GCA_016926955.1 of Spirochaetales bacterium. Taxonomy (GTDB): domain Bacteria; phylum Spirochaetota; class Spirochaetia; order Treponematales; family UBA12059; genus JAFGNN01. The sequence goes on from JAFGNN010000032.1 coordinate 36,909, forward strand.
AGATGAACCTCGAGATCTGGTACTCGTGCACCATGATCGGCGAGGAGCCCTTCGTCGACAAGCGCAACGTCCCGGTCATCCTCCGCGAGTTCCTCGACTCCATCGCCGTGCTGATCGTCCTCGACCCGAAGCCCGAGTTCATACATTTCCTCGTGGTCAAGGACCACGGCCGCATGAACCCCGAGGACCTGCAGATCAAGCTCGACTCCAAGACGCTCCTTATTGCCGAGACCTGATCCCGGAGATTTTTGCCACAGAGACACAGAGACGAGAAAGGCTCGGGAACACTCCCGGGCCTTTTCTTTTTCCCGGACTTATCATCCCTCCTTCCTGACTCCCTCTTCCGTTTTCTCTCCATGTCTCAGTGTCCGCGTCGCTTTCGGTGCGGAAAGGTTTATTGCCCGCTCTTCGCGCAGGCGACCTCATCCGCGGTTCATTTCTTCTGTCGGCGGGGCGCTTGCCGGCGCTTCGGGCGGCGAGCTATCTTGGAGCCATGAACCCCGTAGTTTTCGCCTTCCTATTGACGCTTTTCGCCGGCCTTTCAACCGGCGTCGGATCAGCGCTCGCGTTCTTCGCGAAGAAGACCAATACGCGCTTCCTCTCGACCGCGCTCGGGTTCTCCGCCGGCGTCATGATCTACGTCTCGCTCGTGGAGATACTCCAGAAAGGCCGGGTCGCGCTCGGCGAGGTGCTCGGGGCCAAAGCAGGATACACGGCGGCCGTGGCCGCCTTCTTCGGCGGCATGGCGCTGATCGCGCTCATCGACAAGTTCGTGCCCGGCTTCGAGAACCCCCACGAGGCGCGCGGCATCGAAGACCTGGGCGACGCGAAGGCGCGCGAGCGGCAGACCCACCTCTACCGCATGGGCATCATGTCGGCGCTGGCCATCGGCATCCACAATTTCCCGGAAGGGCTCGCCACTTTCGTCGGCGCGCTCGCCGACCCCGCCCTCGGCGTGTCGATCGCGGCGGCCATCGCGATCCACAACATTCCCGAGGGCATAGCGGTCTCGGTGCCGATCTACTACGCCACGGGCTCGAGGAAAAAAGCTTTCGGACTTTCCTTCCTCTCGGGACTGTCCGAACCCGTAGGCGCCCTGATCGGCTGGCTGGTGCTCATGCCATTCATGAACGGCGCGGTCTACGGCGTGGTCTTCTCCGTCGTGGCCGGCATCATGGTCTACATCAGCCTGGACGAGCTCCTGCCGTCCGCCGAGAAGTACGGCGAGCACCACCTTGCCATCTACGGCGTCGTGGCCGGCATGGCCGTCATGGCTGCCAGCCTGATCCTCTTCTCATAAGCTGACGCTCAGCCTTTGACGGCGCCGGCGGCGACGCCACGGGTGATCTGCTTGCGGAACGCGACGTAGAAAAGCAGCATCGGCGCCATGCCGATGACGAGGGCCGCGAACTGCTTTCCGTAGTCCGTCGAGAGCGAGCTGGAGAACTTGAAGATGCCGAGGGGCAGGCTTTTGAGCTCGGTCTTCGAGACCAGGATGTTGATCAAGGCGAACTCGTTCCAGGTGCTGCATATCTGCAGGATGGCGAGGGTTGTGGCTACCGGGGTGGCCATGGGCAGGATGATGCGCCTGAAGATGGTGAGGTAGCCCGCTCCGTCGATGCGCGCGCTCTCCACGAGCGCCGTGGGAATGCCGCGGATATACTCGGTGGACAGGTAGATGCCGATGGGCAGGCCCGCGCCGACGTACACGAGCAGCACCGCGAGCCGGGTGTTGTAGATCCCGAGGATCGTCACTTCGATGAAAAGCGGGATCATCAGCGTGTTTATGGTCAGCAGTATCCCAACGACGAAGCTGCCGTAGATCCACTTGGTCACGCGCCGGGGAATCTTGGCGAAGGCGAAGCCGGCCAGCACCGAGAGGGCGATGACGCCAGCCGTGGCGCCGATGGTGTAGATGAAGGAATTCGGAAAGAGCTTCCCGAACTCGCCGAATTTCCATGCCATCTTGAAATTCTCGAGGGTCGGGTCCATGGGCAGCCCGAGCATGTTCACCTGGAACTCGCGCGTGGTCTTGAACGAGTTCATGGTCAGCCAGAAGAGCGGATAGAGGGTCATCACCGTAAAGGTGCCCATGACCAGGTAGGCCGCGGCCTTCGCGAGCGCCGAGCCGAGAAGGCCGCGCGCCCGGATGCGACCGTTCGCTTCGGTTTTCATTCTTCCTTCCCTCCCCAACGCTTCTCGATCGCCTTCGTGAGGACGATGAGCAGTATGCTTATGACTACCATGATGAGCGCTATGGCGTTCGCGAGCGGATAGTCGCGGCTGCCGGACATGGCGCTCTTGTACATGTATATGGAGAGGATCTCGGTGATGCGCCCGGGACCGCCGCCCGTGAGGGCGAAGATCAGGGCGAAACTCGAAAGCGAGCCCGAGATGGCGAGTATGGCCGAGTTGACGATGGTGCCGGTGAGCGCCGGGATGATGATGTGACGCATCACCTGCATTTCGTTGGCGCCGTCGATGCGGGCGCTCTCGATTATCTGGACGTCGATCTTCTGCATGTTCGCGAGGAAGAGGATCAGGTACATGCCCGTGTACATCCAGAGGATGACGAAGAGGATGGGCAGCATCGCCACTTCCTGGACGTTGAGGAACTCCGGCGTCCATCGGTTGACGAGGAGGTTCGTGAGGTCGTTCACCACCATCGCGCCTTCCTCCGCCCCGTAGGACGAAAGCAGGTCGCGGAGCTCGGGTATCGGATCGGTAAACATGTCGCGGGCGGCCTGCCCCCCGAGGTCGAGGATGCGCGAAAGCGCGCCGTCGGAAAGGTCGAGGTGGCCGACGCCGTCCATGATGGCCGCCAGCTTTCCCTGGAATTCGCCGCGCGCGAGGTCGTTGACCACCTGCGCTATGGGCCCGTTCGGCGAGAAGATCGATTGCCACAGGAGGCCGACCACGATGATCGAGATGATGTTCGGTACGTAGAGTACGCCCTGCCAAAACCCGGGCGCCTTCACGAGCCTCCGGTAGATGATGTAGGCGAACACGAAGCCGAGCGGCAGCTGGCCGAAGACCGACACGCCGACGATGTACAGGTTGTTCTTGAGGGCGTTCCAGAACCAGGGATCCTTGACCACGCGCAGGTATTGCGCGAAGCCGACGAGGTTCCACTTCTCGGCGTTCTCGCCGAACATCTTGCCGCCGGAGTAGTTCGAGATGGACAGGATGAAGGACAGCACGATGGGAAAGGCCATTACGGCCAGGTAGATGAGGAAGGCGGGCAGGATCATCATCCAGTAGGCCCTGCCCGCCTCGCGGTCGATCCGTTTCGCGTGGGTCACTGTTTCCTCCGTACGCGGGAGCTCTCGTCGGACCACGTTCGGCCACCCGTCGCGCTGCGAAGGGTTCCGCGGGTTCACGACCCGGACGGTACCAGAGCAGGTTGCCGAGACGCGCCGGGCGTCCCGACAACCCGCTCCGCTTGTCGCGCTCCCGGAACCGGGCTTCCATCGACCCCAGGCGCGCCGGTACCGGAGCCCGTCTCCGCGACGGCGGATCGGGGCTCGCGCGGGAAGGAGGAGCGGCGTGCGGCCCCGCTACCCCTTCCCGCCTCGACTTTCGCTTACTTCTTCGTGGCCTTCCAGGCTTCAAAGGCGGCCTGGACTTCCTTGGCCACGACGGTGGCGGACTTGGTGCCGTTTCCGATGGCCACCAGGCCGTCGTTGATCACGTTGTACACGGCCGGATCGAGCACGCCGTCGATGACGTAGCTGGTCTTCGGGTTGGCGGCATAGAAACCGGGCAGCATGGCCGGAAGCGGCTCGAGCTCGGCCTTGACGCCGATGCGAGTCGGAACGTAGGCGCCGGTCGAGTAGCGGATGGCCTGGACTTCCTCTGAGTAGAGGTACTTGATCAGGCGGGCGGCGGCTTCTTCCTTCGCGGAGCCCGCGGGGATGGAGCCGGAAACGGCCCAGCCGGTGCCGGCGACCGCGGAGTTGACCCCGGGGTATTTCTCGCCGGGCAGCGCCACGATGGGAAGCAGGGCGAAGTCGCTGGCCTGGGCCTTCGGGTCGATCAGGGCCTTGCCGGACGCCTTGTCGGTGATGTACGCGCCGGTGCGCCAGTCGCCGTCGAGGAAGATGGCGGCCTTGCCCGAAGCGAAGAGGCCGGGGCCCTCGCCGTAGCCGATCGAGTTGTCGGAACGCTGGATGATGCCGTCCTTGTAGAGGCTCTCGACCACCTTGAGCGCGTTGACGAATTCGCGGTCGGTGAACTTGGCCTTGCCGGCGAGCACGTCGTCAAAGAACTTGTCGCCCGCGATGCGGCCGGCGACCGTGGAGAACAGGCAGGACTGTCCCGGCCAGCCGTCCTTGTTGGGCAGCATCATGACCGCGATGCCCTTGGCCTTGAGCTTGGGCACCATCTTCTTGAGGTCGGCGTAGGTCTTCGGGATCGCGAAGCCGTTGTCCTTCAGCAGCTTCACGTTGACGTACATGACCGAGGTGTAGGTGAAGGACTGGGGGAGCTGCACGAGGTAGCCGCCGAGCTGGTTCCTGGGGTTGGTCGCGGCGCCGGTGAAGTCCTTGAGGTAGTCGGGCCCGAGCAGCTTGCCCAAATCCTTGGCCAGCTTCTTCTCGTGGATGACGGCGGAGCGGGCGCCGGGCCAGACGTAGAACACGTCGGGCAGCGTGCCGGCGGCGGCGTAGGCCTGGAGCTTCTCGTGGTAGGGGTCGTTGAACAGGACCTCCATTTCGAGCGTGATGTCCGGATTCAGCGCCTGGAAGCGCTCCCAGATTGCGACGTCCTCCTCGTACCCGGCCTGATCGGCCTGCTGGTAATTGAGGACCTTGAGCGTCACCTGCGCCTGAGCGGACACGGCGACGGCGATCATCAAAGCGGCGATGATCAGCTTCTTCATCGAATGCCTCCCGGGACCCGCGAGTCCCTAACCGCGAAACTATTGCCACCCCCTGCGGGGTACGAGCCAGGTTGAGCGGAGCCGTCCTCTTCGAGGAGGAGACGGCTCGAAACGAGATTGTCGAGCACCATGCCGGCGGCCCCGAACGCCACAGCGCGATTGCCGAGGCTCGAGTAGTCGATGCGCGCCGATACGGGGAAGGGGTACATCCAGTTGTCCGCGAGTCGCCGGCCGAGAAGGGCCGGAAAATCGATGGGCAGGCTCTCGATGTCCCCGCCCACGAAGACGCGGTCGAAATCCATGGTATTCACGAGCATCGCGACGTTGCGCGCGACCTCGTCGGCGACGGTGAACAGGGCGTCCGCGTCTTCGCCGGCCCGACGGACCAGGTCCTTGGGGGCGGAGACCTGGAGCTCGCCGGAGCCGTCGCAGAGCACGGAGCGGAACTCGCCGGCGTTGCCGTGGGCTCCGGACCAGAGCTTCCCTCCCACGACGATGCCGAGGCCGACGCCCATGCCGCCGTAGCCGTCGCGGCTGACATAGTCCTTGCGGAACTCCACGAGCGCGAAAAGGAAATTGCGCAGGTCCTCGCCCTTGTTGAAGGCGAGCTCGCCCCAGGCGCAGCAGTTGGCGTCGTTCTCGATGAGGCAGGGCACGTCGAGGCGCGCGGCCACCTCCCGGTGGAAGTCGATAGGCTTCGATATCCCGAGCGGCACTGAATAGCGGATGACGCTCTTCCTGAGGTCGATGAGCCCGCCCGTACCGATGCCGACGCCGAGCAGCCTCGCGCCTTCCGGCACGAGCGCCGCGCGCGCTTCTTCCACGATGGCGAGCGAAGCCTCGGCGAAGTTGCCCTCGCGGACAGGTCGTTCGCCCCGGACCTCGCCGAGCACGTCTCCCGCGAGGTCTACAAGCACGGCGACCCAGGACTCGACCTGGATCTCGATGCCGAGCACGCGGCCGTAATCGCGGTTGACGGAAAGCCGGATGGGCTTGCGTCCGCCGCGGGCGCTCGCGTCGCCCTCTTCGAGCTCGACAACTACGCCGGCTTCTATGAGGCGCGCGACCTGGTTGGTGACGGTGGACTTGTCCACGGACAGGCGTTCGGCAAGGCCCGAGCGGGACACGCCGGGGCGCCGCCAGATTTCCCTGACGATGCGCGATGCGGTGTCACCCGTCTCCCTGCCCGACCACGGCATGCCGTGCCTCCCTCTTGATTCCGCGTCGGCCGCGCGGCGGACTCTCATCCGGCGACGCCCGATCCGGTAAACGCCAGTTCCGTGACGAGGGCACCGCGTGGCCGATCGCTCCCGAAACTCCGGAATCCAAGACAAGTTTTGTTGGTTGATTTATCCAACCAACTATGCTATACCATGAGCGTTCACAGCCGTCAACGGGAAATTTTCGAAAACGGCGATTCTGTCGGTGCTTATACTGAACCGCGAAGGGAGCTGGAGTATGGAGCGTATCGAGCTCGCGGGGGAATGGACGCTGGCGCGCCTCGCCGATGGAAGCAGGCGGCCGATGGCCGTGCCGGGCGATCTGCTGAGCGCCCTCGTTGCCTCGGGGGAACTCCCCGACCCGTATTTCGACCGCAACGAGCTCGGGGTCCAGTGGGCGGGACGCGAGGACTGGCGACTCGAGCGCGAATTCGACGCTACCCCGTCGCTGCTCGGGCGGAAGCGCGCGCTGCTCGTCGCCGAGCAGGTCGACACCGTCGCGGAATTTATACTGAACGGCGTAACGCTCGGCTCGAGCGCAAACATGTTCACGCGCGTGGTCCTCGACGCCACGCGCGCCCTCGTGCCCGGGCGCAACCGGCTCGAAATCATCATCAGGTCACCCGAGAACGCGGCGCTCGAAGCCGCCGCGAAGCTGGCCTATCCCGTCCCGTGCTCGGTCTACCCCGTATCGAGCCCGCACCGCAACCTGATCCGCAAGGCCCAGTGCATGTCGGGCTGGGACTGGGGTCCCTGCCTGATGACCGGCGGCGTGTACGACGGGATCGCGCTCCTGGGGCTCGACGGACCCTACGTCGAGTGGACCCGCGCCAGGACCCTGCGCGACGGGGACGGCTGGACGGTCGAGGCCAGCGCGGGCCTCGATTCGGGCGAGTCCTGCGAGGCGGAAATCGACTTCGAGGTCGCGGGCCGAAGGACGACGCTGGTCGCGGCGGTCCCGGCAGGCCGCTCGACCTGGACGGGCCGGCTGCGGGTCTCAGACGTCGAGCCCTGGTGGCCCGTCGCTTACGGGGAACAGACCCTCTACGATTTCAGCGTGGCGGCGCGCCCGTCCGGAGTCCCCCGGGAGTCCGGCCACGAGATCCGGAAGCGGATCGGTTTCCGCGAGATCTCCGTGCGCGCCGAAGCGGACTCGATCGGCCGCTCCTTCGCGATCAACTGCAACGGGCGCGACGTCTGGGCCAAGGGCGCCAACTGGATTCCCGCCGACGCCCTGCCCTCGCGCTGGAAGGCGGAACGGATCCGGGCCCTGGTCGACGCGGCGCTCGACGCCAACATGAACTGCCTCCGCGTCTGGGGCGGCGGCCGCTACGAATCCGATGCCTTCTACGACTATTGCGACGAGAAAGGCGTGCTGGTCTGGCAGGACTTCATGTTCTCTTGCGCCCTCTACCCCTCGAACCGCGATTTTCTCGCCGGGGTCGACGCGGAAGCCCGCTTCCAGGTTCGCCGCCTCGCCGACCACCCGTGCCTGGCGCTCTGGTGCGGCAACAACGAGGCCCTGGGCGCCATCGGCTGGTATCCCGAGTCGAAAGGGAACCCCGCGCGCTATGTCGTCGACTACGACCGCCTCAACGAAGGCGTGCTGGGCCGTGCCGTGCGCGAACTCGACCCGGACCGGACCTGGTGGCCGAGCTCGCCCTCGGCCGGCCCCGACGACTACTCGGACAACTGGCATGCCGACACCCGCGGAGACATGCACTACTGGTCGGTCTGGCACGAGGGGAAACCCTTCTCCGCCTACCTTGAGGTGGAACCTCGCTTCGTTTCCGAGTTCGGCTTCCAGGCCCTGCCCGGTCTCCGGACCGCGCGATCCTTCGCGCCCGAGGGACAGCTCAACCCGACGAGCCCCGCCTTCGAACACCACCAGCGCCACGAGCGCGGCAACGCGCTGATACTCGCCACCATGGCGCGCTACTTCCGCATGCCTTCCGGATTCGAAGCGACGCTCTACCTCTCCCAGGTGCAGCAGGCCCTGGCCATCCGCACCGCGGTGGAATGGTGGCGGAGCCTGCGGCCTCGCTGCATGGGCGCTCTCTACTGGCAGCTCAACGACGTATGGCCCGTCGCTTCCTGGTCCGGACTCGAGTACGACCTCTCGCCGCGGCTGCTCCACCAGGAGGCTCGGCGCTTTTTCGACCCGACCCTCCTTGCCGTGACCATCCGCGACGGCTTCGCTCGCGTGGTCCTGGTCGAGGACGGGTCGGAAGAGCGCGAATGGACGCTTCGAGTCGAGTTGAGGCGCCTCGCCGACGGGGCGAGCCTGGCCACCTGGACCTCGGAGCTGCGCATGCCGGGCGAGTCGGCGCGTGTCCTCAAGGAGCTGCCGCTCGACGCGCTCCACGCCCATGACGGGACGGCCCTCGCGCCGGAGACGGTCTACCTGGCGGCATCGATCGAGGAGGCTCCGCGCAACGGGAACGCGTCGAACGGACGCGGCGGCGGCGCCAAACCGGCCCGTCGGAGCGTGATGCGCCTCCTCGTCGAGCCGAAGCGCTGCGAGCTGCCGGACCCGGGGCTTTCGTTCCGCGTGGCCGAGGGCGGGGCGGGACCGGAGCTCGTCGTGCGGGCCGAGGCGCCGGCGTTCTGGGTCGAAGCCTCCGCGGACACGCTCGCCGGGCACTTCGACGACGCGGGCTTCGACTTGGGGCCCGGTGAGGAACGGACCCTGCGCTGGATCGACGGTCCGGGCGAAAAAGCGAACGCCGCCGGGCTCCGTGAGGCCGTCGCGCTCCGGGAGCTGCGCTGGAGCCACACGGAACGGGTCCCGGGCATAGTATAAGGAAAGGACGCGCCTCGAGGCGCGGGAAAGGACAGGTCAACATGGAAGAGCTTTCGTTCCCGAAGGATTTCCTCTGGGGAGTCGCAGCCGCGAGCTACCAGATCGAGGGCGCGGCCCGCGAGGACGGCCGCGGCGAGTGCATATGGGACGTCTTCGCGCGCACCCCCGGCAAGGTGCACGCCGGCGAGTCGGGCGAAGTGGCCTGCGACCACTACCACCGCTACGCGGAGGACGTGTCGCTCATGCGTTCGCTGGGCGTCGGATCGTACCGCTTTTCCATAGCGTGGCCCCGCGTCTTCCCCGAAGGAAAGGGCCGGCGCAACCCGAAGGGCTTCAACTTCTACGATCGGCTCGTGGACGCCCTGCTCGAGGCGGGCATCGAACCGGCGGCCACGCTCTACCACTGGGACCTGCCCCAGGCCCTCGAGGACTCAGGCGGCTGGCCCGCGCGCGACACCGCATACGCCCTCGCCGACTATGCCGCCGCCTGCTACGATGCGCTCGGCGACCGCGTGAAGACCTGGATCACCCTCAACGAGCCCTGGTGCTCGAGCTACCTGTCCTACGCGTACGGCGAGCACGCGCCGGGCAAGCGCGACGAAACCCTCGCCCTCCGCGCCGTGCACCACCTCAACCTGGCGCACGCCCTGGCGCTCGAAGCCTTCCGCGGCTCGGGCCGGAGCGGCAAGATCGGCATCACGCTCAACCTCTCGACTCCCCGTCCGGCCACTTCGCGGCCGGAGGACTTCGAGGCGGCGGAGTTGGCCACCGACCGCGACAGCCGCGTCTTTACGGGACCGCTCGCCGGCAACGGCTACCCTAAGCGCTGGCTGGAGAAGCGCGGCGTCGCGGGGCTGATCCCAGTCCAGCCGGGAGACCTCGAAAAGATCGCGAAGCCGATCGACTTCCTCGGCCTCAACTACTACACCGAGCACGCGGTCACCGCGGACCCGGGGGCGCCCGACGGCGGCCGCGTCGTCCCCCAGGGCCATGACGAAACCCACATGGGCTGGCCCGTCGTCCCGGACGGCTTCCTTCGCCAGCTCCACTGGGTGGCGCGCGAGTTCCCCGGGCTCCCGCTCTACGTGACCGAGAACGGGGCGGCCTATCCCGACCCGGAAAAGGCGGAATCAGGCCGCGTCCACGACCCCGAGCGCATCGCCTACCTCCGCGGCCACCTGGGAGCCTGCTCGCGCGCCATCGCCGAAGGGGTCCCGCTCAAGGGCTACTATCTCTGGACCCTGCTCGACAACTTCGAGTGGGCCTGGGGCTACAGCCGCCGCTTCGGCATCGTCCATACGGACTACCGCACTCTCGCGCGCACGCCCAAGGATTCCTACTACTGGTACCGCGACCTGATCGCGGGACGGGCGGAATAGGAAAGGCGCCCCGGCGCCGCTTCCCGCGGCGCCGGGATTCGGGTTTGACACGGAGCCCTCCCCGGGAAATAATCGGGCAGAGGTGAGACGGTGAAGCTCCTGGTCTTCGTCCTGAACAAGGAAGAGATGCTCGAGGAAGTGCTGGAAGCCTACGTCGAAGCGGGCGTCGGCGGCGCCACCATACTTGACTCCGAGGGCATGGGACGCTTCCTGGCCTACGAAGTCCCCCTCTTCGCCGGGTTCAAGGCATTCATGAAGGGCAACAAGCCCTACAACAAAACCATCATCTCCGTCATCCGCCGCGACGAGGTCGTCGACCGGCTCAAGGCCCTGGTCGACGAGGTGGTAGGCGGACTCGACAATCCGGGGACGGGCATCATGTTCACGATACCGGTGGACTGGTCGACGGGACTGGTCCGCGAGGAAGAGGAGGTCTAGGGTGGCGAACCTGCGCGGGCACCTTGCCGAAACGGGCGCGGCCGTCGGTATACCGGCGGCAGGCAAGGAGGACGCGATCAGGCGCCTCGTGGGCCTGCTCGGGAACGACGCCGCGATAGCGGACGCGGACGCCCTGGTCGAGGCCGTGCTCGAACGCGAGTTCCTGTCGCCGACCGGGGTCGGCGAAGGCTGCGCGCTTCCGCACGCTCACTCGAACGCCGTCGCCGAGCTGCGCATCGCCGTGGCGACGCTGGCCACGGGCGTCGATTTCGGCGGACCGGATGGGAAGCCGGCCCGCCTCGTCGTCCTCATGGTCGGGCCGGAGAGCTCCGCTGGCTTGCACCTGAAGCTGCTGGCCAAGCTGGCCAGGTTGCTCCACGATCCATCCTTCCGCGCGAAGGCATTGGCCGCTCCGGACGGGAAAGCGCTCGCGAACCTCTTCCTGTCGCGGGACACCTGATGGACAAGCGCCGCGCCTGGGCGCTGGCCCGCATAGGGATCGGTTTCGTCCCCCTGTTCATGCTCTGGGTGGCCTTTTCCGCCAGCCTCGACGCCTTTTCCTTGGTCGCGGGCGCCTGCGGATCCCTTCTCGTCGCCGTGCTGACGCGTAGGGTCTTCATCGCGGACCACGAGGCCTCGCTTCGCAGCTTCCTGCCGCACCCTCTCGGTCTGGCGCTCTACCTCGCACGCCTGGTCGCCGCCATGTACGCGTCGAGCGCCCGCCTCCTGCCGGTCGCGTTCAGCGGACGGTGCGCTCCGCGGGTAGTCCACTTCAGGACACGGCTCAAGTCGGATCTCGGCCGGGCCTTGCTGGCCAATGCGGTGACATTCACGCCGGGCACCATCACGCTGGACCTCAATGACGACCACCTGATCGTTCACTGGCTGACCGCCACCACCCGCCATTCGCGCGCGGCGGGCGAGACGATCAAAGGCGGCCTGGAACAGGCGCTTTCGAAGGCGCTCTCATGAAGGGCCTCGTCCTCGACGCCATGCTCTGGCTCGTCATCGCGCTCTCGGCGGGAACCGTGCCGCGCATCATTTCGGGGCCGCGAGCCGCCGACCGGCTGGCCGGACTCAACGTCCTGGCGGGACTCGTCCTGGCCTTCCTGGTCCTGCTGGCCTCGAAGATCGGCCGGACCATCTACCTCGACGTGGCCCTGGTCTACGACATCTTCGGCTTTCTCGGGCTGCTCGCCATCGCGCGAGTCCTGAAGGACAAGCCGGTTGAAGGCGGTGACGGCCGTGCTTGAAATGGTCCGCTCGGGCATCGCCCTGGCCGCCTTCGCGAGCGCCGTCGTTTTCGGCCTCGGGGGCATAGTCGGCCTGCACCGCTTCCCTGACCCCTACGCCCGGCTCCAGGCCTCCTCGCTCTGCGGCACGACCGCGGTCTTCTCGATCATGATCGGCTGCCTCGCATGGGCCGATTCCTGGGCCATGGCTTCGCGGCTCGCCGTCATAATCCTGTTCTTCCTGATCTCGAACCCGACAGGCAGCCACCTGGCGGCCCGCTTCGCTTGGAACTCGGGGATAGATCCCTGGCGCCCCGAGCCGCCGTCGCACGGGACCCGACGGCGACCCCGCAGCCCGTCGCCGTCCACGGGCACCCCCGCCACGGGCGCGGGAACGGGCACGGATGAAGCGGCGCCTTCGGACACAGCGCGCGGGGAGGCGCATCCATGATCGAGCTCCTCCTCGCTGCCATTCTCGTCCTCGCGGTCTACGCGATGCTCACGCGCGACCTGCTCCACGGCACCATCGCGCTCTCGGCGCTGAGCCTGCTCTCGGCGCTGGCCTTCGCCGTCCTCAAGGCCCCCGACGTCGCCATCACCGAGGCCGCGGTCGGCGCGGGAGTCTCCACCGTGGTCTTCGTCTGGGCCATCCGGGCGACCGAAAGGATGGAGAAGCAGTGAGCTCCCGTGGAATGCCGACCCGCCTCGCGGCCCTGGCCAGCGTCCTGGCGGCCGCCTTCGCCCTCTGGCCCCTTTTCGCCCTCGATGTCGCCTGGCCGGGTACGGTCCGCGACTACCTGGAAGCAAAGGGCACGGTGGAATCGGGAGCCATGAACCTGGTGAGCGCCATCTACCTGGGCTATCGCGCCTACGACACCTTGGGCGAGACCGTCGTCCTCCTCGTCGCGGTGACGGGCGCCATCGGCATGATGGCCGCGGGTTCCGCCCTCGCGCCGCGGGAGGCGGGAGGCGCTCCGGTCGAACCCGCGCGCTCGCCGCGGCGCGAGGCGCGAAGCCGCCAGCGGACCGAACTCATCGCCGCCCTGTCCGGAAAGCTCGGCGCGGTCATCCTGATCTTCGGCCTTTACGTGATGCTGTACGGACACGTCTCGCCGGGCGGCGGCTTCCAGGGTGGAGTCGTCGTCGCGTCCGGCATCGTCTTCCTGGCACTGGGCAGCCATGGCGCCGCGCCTTCCCCGCTGGTCGGCGCCCGCAACCTGGCGCGCATCGAGTCCGCGGGCTTCGCCATCCTGCTTGTCGCCGCGTGTCTGGGCGTCGCGAGCGGCAAGGGCTTCCTCGCGCCGCCGCTGCCGGGAGGCGACCCCGTTTCCTTCATCATAGTCCTGAACGCGGTCATCGGGATAAAGGTCGGAGCGGGCATCGGGCTGCTCTGCGTCGCCATGCTCACGGAGGAAGCCGCATGATCGCGCGGATCCTCGTCGGCCTCCTCCTGCTCACGGGACTGGCAACCCTCGTCGCCCGGCGCAACCTGGTCAAGAAGGTGTTCGGCCTCGCCATCCTGAATTCGGCCGCGGTCTTCCTCTTCGTCATGGAAGGCGCGCATTCGGGCCAGGGCGCCCCGATCGTCGACGGGAGCGCGCTCCAGATCGTCGACCCGTTGCCGCAGGCCCTGATGCTGACCGCCATCGTCATCGGCGTCTGCGTGACGGCGCTGGCCCTGGCGATCGCCGCGCGCCTGCACCGCGCGACCGGCAGCCTGGACATCGACGTGATCAAGGAACGGCTGGGCAATGGGCATGACTGACCTGGCGCTGGCGCCCGCGATCCTTCCGCTCGTCGGCGCCGCGCTCGCGCTCGCGGGCAAGACGGCCCGACCCGCGTCAGCCCGGACGCTGGAGCGCCTCGGCGCCTTCGTAGGGCTGGCCCTGCCCTGGCTCCCCCTCGTCCTTCTGGCGCCCTCGATCCTCCAGGGAGGAGCCGTGGAAGGATTCGTGGGGGGATGGGCGCCCAGCGTCGGCGTGGCCTTCCGTTTCGACGGCATGGCTTGGCTCGTTAACCTGCTCGGCTTCGCCGTGGCCGGTCCCGCCTGGGTGCACGCGCGCGGCTCCGGGCCGCGCGGCTCCGCCTTCACCGCACTCTACCTGGTCCAGGCTTCGGCGCTGGCGGCCACGTCCATGGCAGCCGACCTCTTCAACCTCTTCGTCTGCCTCGAGGTCCTGGGCATGGCCTCCTACGTCCTGGTGACCGAATCCGGAAAGCCCGGCGCCTATCTGGCATCGTTTTCCTACCTCATGGTGAGCGCCGCCGCGATGGTGTTCTTCCTGCTCGGCGTCTACGGACTCTACCGACTGACGGGAGCCCTGGAGTACGGGGCGGTCGCCCGCGGCCTCTCGGCCCTGCCCGACTCGGGCGGCCACGCGGCCCTGGCCTCGGTCGCGGCCATCGCCGCGGCGATCGCCCTGCGCACCGCGGTCATGCCGCTCTACGGCTGGCTTCCCGAAGCCCACGCCCTGGCGCCCCACGCGGTTTCGGCGGTGCTGTCGGGAGTCCTCATCAAGACGCCGCTGTTCGCTCTGACGCGGATACTCGTCCTGCTGCCGGGCGGGGGAGAGACCGGAGCCATACTCGGAGCGGCGGGCGCCATCGCCGCCCCGATCGGCGTCGTCATCGCCCTTTCGCAGACGGACGCCAAGCGGCTCCTCGCCTACCACTCGATCAGCCAGATCGGCTACGTGGTGGCCGCCTGGGGCGCCGGCGTCGCCCTCATCGCCGCCGATCCGGACGGAGCGGGCGCGAGCGCCGGCGCCGTCCTCGTCGCCGCGGCCTACCTGCACGCCCTGGCCCACGCGCTTTTCAAGGGCCTGCTCTTCCTTTCCGTCGGTACCGTCACGGACGTGGCCGCCGAACGGGACGTCTATCGGCTGCGGGGCGCCGGCCGCGCGCTCCGCCGGGCGGGCGAGCGACTTCCCGTCACGACGCTCGCCTTCGCGGTCGGGGCGCTCTCCATCATGGCGATCCCGCCGTTCAACGGCTACGCGAGCAAGGCGGCCCTCTCGGCGGCGCTCAAGGGACGCTGGCAGTACTGGACCCTGCTCGCGGCGAGCGTCGGAACGGTCGCCTCGTTCATCAAGCTTTCGCTTGTATTCCGCCGGCCCAAGCCCGCCGCCTCTACGGAAACCTTTTCGGAGGAGGCACCGCCCGCCGTAGCCGATACGGCGACGGAAGCTCCCGAGAGCGGAGCGGAAAAGGTTCCGATCTCGGCGAAGCTGGCGACGGCGACCCTTGCGGCGGCTTGCCTGGCCGGCGGCCTCGCGGCTCCCCGGCTCTACCGCGTGGTCGCGACCGCGCTCGGGGCGGCGCCCGGCGCGACGGACGCCTGGAGCGCGGCTCTCTACGCTCCCGCCGAGCTGCTCAAGACCGCCGGTCTCGCGGCGGGGGGACTCGCGCTCTTCGCGCTCGCCCGCACCGCTCCGGGCAAGGCGCTGGCCTCGGCGATCCGGAACAGGCCCCGCGGCTTCCACGGCCTCTTCCTGGCGCTCTGCCTGGGCATGGCCGCCCTCACGGCCTGGCTGATCCGCTGAGGACGGAATCCGGGAATAGGCGCTGACCCGCGCGGGATCCCCGATCGAGACGGTTTCCGTCAGGAAGCCCGCCGTCCGCGCGAGTCAGGCCCGATGCTTCGGAACCCGAGGCTCAAGGAGCTCGCTTCGCGCCTTTCTTCCGGTTGAGCAGCAGCGAGATGGCCACCGGAAGGACCGGCGCCAGCAGGACGTAGGCAGGGTTGGCGCCGCCGAGGGCGAAGCGCTGGTACGCCCAGATCGAGGCGGCTGACAGGACGTAGAGCGCGGCATGGGTCGGGACGAGTCCGGCGCGGCCCGAGGCGAGCGCGGCGGCAAAGCTGAGCGCGAGCGGCGCGACGAACTGGCCGAGCACGCGCAGATCCGTGCCGCCCTCGGCGACGTTCGCGCCGGCCGCCAGCGCGAAACCGATCGAGACGACGGTGTAGCCGGCGAAGGCCACGCAGGCGACGCTGAGGGCCTTGAGGAGCTCGCCGGCCTTGCCCGCGCCGCCGAGCCGCCTGCCCGTGAGCCCCGCGTGCACCAGAACGCTGAAGGAAAGGGTCTGGAGACCGATTTCCGGAAGGCCGATGGCGTGGAACCAGAGGGGCAGCTTCGAGTAGACGACGCCCTCGACCGAGGAGGGCGCGGCGCTCGGGGTGCCCAGGATGCCGAGGCCGACGAAAAGGCCCCAGAGCCAGAGCCAGCCCAGCTTCGACTCCGCGAGGGTCTTCCGGAAGGGCAGGAGCACCAGCGCGAAGACGAGGCCGCGCAGCACCTGCACCGCCGGCCCGAGCAGGTTCGCCACGGAACCGAAGGGCCGGTAGTAGTCGCGGATGACCGGCAGCTCGAAGAGCTCGCGGTAGCCGAAGACGTTCGAGGCGATGAAGCCGAACACGAAGTAGGTCAGGACGTGCCAGACCGTGACCGAAACGACGAAGCGTCCGACGCCCGAGACCGGCGCGCCCGGCTTCTCGCTGGAAGCATGCATGGAGATCCTCCGTTGCGTCACCGGATTCGCATGACGCGAGCAGAGGGTAGCGCGCATTGCTTCCATCCGCAAGGTTCACGGGAAAAAACCGTGCCAAACCCGGCCGCTTCCGCTCGATATCCGCAAGCGGCCCTCGTTCAGCGCAGGTAGCGCAGCTCGTCGCCCTCCGCGACGACGATGGTCACCGAACCGTCGAAGCCGGCGCTGAGCGCGCAGCCGTGCGACTCGACGGTCCCGCCGCTTCCCGCCCGGGTGGCGCGTCCCGAAAGGAGGACCCGGGATTCGTCCACGAGGACGAGCTTGGTCAACGCGTACCTGACGCCTTCGCGCTCGAAGGCTACCGGCTCGGCGAGCGTGGCCTCGCCGAAATCCCAGACGCCCCCGGCCGAGACGCGGACCCCGTCGAGGGACAGACCTTCGAGGCCGGGCGCGACCTGCGCGGGCCGGACGCCTTCCAGCCGCACCCGGAGCGAGGCTCCCGAGAGCTCGAGGGCGCCGCGCGAGACCCGCAGGGAGCCACCCGCGACACGCTCCACAACGAGCTCCGATTCGAACGAGGACTCGACCGACGGCGTCGAGCCGTCGAGGGGGATGTGGAGCGCAGCCGGATCGCGCCGCCAAAGGCCGTACGGCAGCGCCGACGGATAGTGGACGCCGCCGGAAATCTCGAGGGCGCCGTCGCGCACCGCGGCTTCGCCGGTGAAAACGAAACCGTCGAGCTTGAAGGGGTCGAGGCCGTGGAACTCCAGCCCTCCCCCGTTCGGGAAGATCCCGCCCTGGAAGCGGATGCTCCCCTCGGCCGCCGGCCAGGCCGGATCAAAGACCATCGAGCCGAAACCGAAGCCCTCGTCCGAAAGCCAGCCGTTTTCGAGCCGAAAGCTTCCGGCTGATACGTCGAAAGCGTAGGCCCGGATGGTATCCGGCATGTCGAAGGAACCGTCCGGACGGAGGATCAGGCGGTCGAGGAAAATCGAGTAGCCGCCGAATTCCGGGGGCAGCTCGAGGACGCCGCGGGCGAGTATGCCGTCCTCTAAGAAGAAGGCTTCAAGGGATCGGAAGCGGCCGCCGTAGAGCGGCAGGCCGAGCTCTCCGCTCGCCGCCGCCGTCTCCACGAGCCAGCCTTCGCTCGAGAAGGCGAGGTTCTCGAAGGGTATCGTGGCGCCGCGCCACTCGACCTTCGCCTCGGGGGCGATCAGGGCCCAGACGTGCTTCATGTCGCCGACGCGGCCTATCGAAGCGTCCGCGCTCGTCAGCTCCCAGCCGCCGTACGATACCCGGACCGGCTCGTCGAAGGCGGAGACCTCGAAGTAGTTCTCGCCCTCCCAGTACGATCCGGCCCAGGCCCGGACGGCGCCGGGGGCGCTCCGGAACTCTCCGCCGCCGAGCGAGTCGGGCAGGCGCACGAGACCCGAACCCGTCATGGGCACGCCCGCGGTTTCTGCCTCGAACTCGAGCTGGAAGGCGCCCTCCCACCCGAACGCCGCGACGCCGCCCTTCGGCGTCGACGAGACGAGCAACCCGTCACCCCCGTAGAGTGCCCGCGACCAGGGCGCCTCGTCCAGGCCCCAGTCGTCCTCGGCCGGCTGTCGGGACTCGAGCTCGACGACGAGCCTCCCGCCTTCGCGCTTCAGGGTCATCGACTCCACGGCGACGTCGCCGAGGCCGCTCAGCGAAGCGTACAGGTCGGAACGGAGCGTATCCGCGCCGGCCACCGGATTCCACGACGTGTCGAAGCGGAGCGTCTCGACGCGGCCGAACAGGCTCGCCGCTCCTCTGGGAGCTGCGGCGTCCGGATTCTCCGGACCGTAACCCGATACCAGCCAGCCGTTGCGGGCGAGGAGCCCGTCCGCTCCGATCGAGAGCTCGTAGGCGAGGAGCAGCCAGCCGTCCCAGGCCAGGTTCGCGCCGCCTTCCTCAAAGACGCCGCCGAAGGGGTCGGGCGTCCTGACGTAGTGGCAGTCGGCGGCGAAGGGACCGCGGGTATCCGCACGCAGTTCGATCGAGCGGAAGGCCGGCGCGGGATCGAAACCCGGAAGGGGTTGCCGGGGCGCGACGAAGAGCGCGCCGTCCGGGGGCGAGAGTTCGAAGGTTTCGACGAGCACCGCGTCGCCGGACACGGACACGCCGCTGGCAGTACCCGCGAAGCCGAAAAGGATCGCGGGCACAGCCGCGGCCGAATCGATACGGGAACCGCCCGGGAATACGATGGGCGAATCCGGCGCCGAGACCCAGGCGGGCAGGGCCACGGTCTCGGCGAAGCCCGCGAAGCCGGCGGCGGAGGCGAGCGCGGCGACGAGGACGAAAGCCGCCGCGTGCGAAACGGTACGGGACGGGCCCTTCATTCTTCACCTCCGATGGGAATCCAGCGCCCCGCGCCGGTCGCCGCGTCGAACAGGACGAGGAAGCGGGCCAGGCCGCCCGCGACGGCGACGAGACCGACCGTGCCGTCGCCCGAGACGATCGGCACGAGGCCGTCATCGAGGTTCGAGGAGGATTCGGAGAGGCTGCCGCCCTCCAGCGAGACGAGCGCCTTTCCGTCTGCCCACAGGGTCCACGAGCCCGCGGCCTTCGTCGCGTAGAGCGCGCCGCCGCCGGGCGTGCCCGCGTAGATCCGCGAGAGCCCTTCGTAGGGTCCGAAGCTACCCGACTCGCCGCGTACCAGCATGCCGTCGCCGGAGGGCTCGGAACGCAGACCCGTGCCGAAGATGGTCGACTCCGGCACCAAGGCAGCGTCGAAGGGCGCGAGCTCGCCCTCGCGCGTCCGGAAGCTCGCGGCGCTCGAACGGTCGTAGCGCGAACCGTTCCACACGACGGCGAGCGAACCGTCGGCGACGAGTTCCCAGGAGCCGAGATTGCGGTAAGGGCCCAGCTTGAAGCCCGAGCCGTAGATCCATTCGTCCCAGGCCGCGCCTCGGACCTGCGCCGCGAAGGTCGAGCCGTCGGCGGAGTACGCGAGGCGCCGGACGTCGCCGAAGGGTCCGAGGCGGCCCGTGCTTTCCTCGATGTAGTATTTCTCGCCTTCGCGGACGATGAACGCCGCCCGCTTCAGGTCCGGCGAGGGCACGGGTCGCGCCGCCAGGTTCCCGGGTTCGGCCCAGGGTCCGCCCGCGACCGTGTCGCCGTCGTACACCGTCCACGCGTACGTGCCGCCGCGTTCCTCGCGCACGAAGAAGCGCGGCGTACGGCCGTCCGGCGCGAAGCCCGGCTCGAGCAAGGGCAGATCGGAGAGGTCCATGACGATGCCGCGACCGCCCGGCTCCTCAGCGCCGTTCGGCGGGAAGGTCGGGAAGGTCGGGAAGGGACCGTACGAGCGGTCGGCGGTGCAGATCCAGAGACGCCCCTCCGCGTCCGTGACGCGGTACATGATGTCGGAGCCGTCGGGCGCGACGCGGACGTTCGCTATATAGTCCCAAGGCCCTGAGACGCCCGAGTCGGTGACGACCGACCAGCCGTCCTCGTAGCTCCGGAAGAACCAGCGGGAGCCTGAGAAGAAGCCGGGTTCCCTCCCGCGGCCGCGGCTCTCGAAATCGACGACCACCTCGGTCGCGCCGGTCCCGCGGACGTAGCCGACAAAGAGGAAGCGGGAAGAATCGGGCGAGAAGGCCGTCCGGGTCACGTCGGACCACGGGCCGGAGCGCCGGCCGCCTTCGAGCACCCAGTGCTCCTCGTACGCAGTCTGGGCCGAGCAGGCCGCGCGCCGGCCGTCGGCGGAGAAGACCGGGTTATCGACATGCTCGAAGGGACCCTCGAGCCCGTAGCCGAGGTCGACCCAGAGGCTGCGCGAGCCGCCCCCGTTCCGGCGGTAGAGTGCCACGCGGGCGCCCGCGGGATGCCACGCGGCGTATACGAGCCCGTAGCCCTCGGGCACGTCGAAAGCCAGCTCGTATGAACCGTCGGGCAAGGCGGTCGCGACGGGCGTCTTCGGGACGAAGGGAGCGCTTTCCGCGCCTTGGGCGATGGCGGGACCGGCTGCCGCGAGCGCAAGAACCGCGAGCGCCGTGACCGGGAACGACGACGCCGCTGATCCCTGTTTCCTCATGGTTTCTCCTTGTCGATCGGCGGGGCTGCGACGCCGTCCGGGCGTCGCCGGAGCCGATTGTAGCACGCACCCTCCCCCGCGACACGTCCGGCGGGAATCCGCTATCCTGTACCCCCGAGGCCCTCCCGGCGCGGAGGTCCCCGGGAGGAACCGATGGCCGCCACAGCGTTCGACAACGACCTGTACATCCGCGAGCAGGCGGGCTTCATCCGCGAACGGATGCATCGCTTCGAGGGCCGGCTCTACCTCGAGTTCGGCGGCAAGCTGCTGGCCGACTTCCACGCGGCGCGCGTCCTGCCCGGCTACGACCCCAACGTCAAGGTGCGCCTGCTCAAGGAGCTCGAGCGCGACGCCGAGATCGTGCTCTGCATCCACGCGGGCGCCATCGAGCACCGCAAGATCCGCGCCGACTACGGCATCACCTACGACGCCGACGCCCTCAAGCTCATCGACGACCTGGGCGAATGGGGCCTCGGCGTCTCGGCCGTCGTCATCACCCGCTGGGAAGGCCAGGCCCAGGCCAAGGCCTTCCGGACCAAGCTCGAGAACCGCGGCGTGCGCGTCTACGTCCACGAGCCCACCCGCGGCTATCCCACCGACCTCGACCTGATCGTCTCGGAGGAGGGCTACGGCGCCAACCCGCGCGTCGAGACCACCAAGCCGCTCGTGGTCGTCACCGGGCCCGGGCCGGGCTCCGGGAAGATGGCTACCTGCCTCTCGCAGGTCTGGCACGACCACAACGCGGGCACGCGCGCCATGTACGCCAAGTTCGAGACCTTCCCCATCTGGAACCTGCCGCTCAAGCATCCGGTCAACCTCGCGTACGAGGCCGCGACGCTCGACCTCAAGGACTCGAACCTGATCGACCCCTTCCACCTCGAGGCCACGGGCGAGACGGCGGTCAACTACAACCGCGACGTCGAGTCCTTCCCCATCCTCAAGGCCATCCTGGAGCGCATAACGGGCGAAGGCGCGGCCTACCGCTCGCCCACCGAGATGGGCGTCAACCGCGTCGGCTTCGCCATCGCGGACGACGAGGCCGCGCGCGAGGCGGCGCGGCAGGAAGTCGTGCGGCGCTACCTCCGCTGCTCCTGCGAGTACATGATGGGCATGGCCGACCGCGAGGCGCTCAACAAGGCTGACCGCCTGCTCAAGGAGCTCGGCATCGGCCCCGAGATCCGGCGCGTCGTGCCGGCGGCCCGCGAAGCCGCGTTGGCGGCGGAAGCCGCGGCGAAGGCCGCGCCGGACCGCGAGGACGAGGCGCCCTCCGACACGGCCACCTGCGGCGCCGCCCTCGAGCTCGCGGACGGCCGCATCGTCACGGGCCACAACTCGAAGCTCCTCCACGCGGCCACGGCCGCCGTCATCAACGCGCTCAAGGCGCTCGCAAAGCTTCCCGACGGCATCCACCTGCTCTCGCCCGTGGTCATCGAGTCGATCGGGCGCCTGAAGCGCGGGGCGCTCCACGGCCGCTCGGCCAGCCTGGACGTCGACGAGGCGCTGATCGCGCTGGCCATCTCGGGCGCGCTCAACCCCTCGGTGCAGGCCTGCCTCGACCGCGCGGGCGAGCTTCGCGGCTGCCAGATGCATCTGACGCACATCCCAAGCCCGGGCGACGAGGCGGGGTTGCGGCGCCTCGGCGTCAACCTGACGAGCGACCCCGCCTACGCGACACGCAGGCTCTGGGTGGAATAGGCGTGAGCGCGTGAAACGCGCTCACGGCGCCGAGCCAACGCTCGGCGACTGCATGAAGCCCGTTCGCGGCGCCGAGCACGCGATCGAAGGCCCCGCGCAAGGACCGACCGGGCATGGCGGATGCCAGGCACCCCGATCAGGGAGCTTCCGACCGCGCGGAAATCCGGCCCTATTCCACGAAGAGGGCCAGGAAGCTCAGGTCGTCCTGCTGGGGAACGCGGCCACGGAAGGAATCGAAGGCTTCCCGCAGCCCCTCCGCCAGCGGGCGCCCGGCGGCCAGAAGCTTCGTGACGACGGCGCCGAGCCGCGCCTCGGTAAACTCGTTCCCGCCTTGGTCCTCCTGTTCGACGAAGCCGTCCGAGTAGACGAAGACGACGTCGCCGGGCGCGAGCTTCCATTCGGACAAGGCCGGCGCCAGGTCGGGCGCCAGGCCGAGCGGCAGGTTTGCGCCGGAATTCCTTACTCGTCGCGGCTCGCCGCCCCGGAACACCAGGACGTGGGAATGCCCCATGTCGGCGACACGCAGGCGGAGGCTCCGCCGGTCGAAGTCCATGAAAAAGCCGGTCAGGTATTTTTCGAGATGGAAGGCGTCCACGACGGCGCGGTTGAGCTCGCCGAGGAACCTGGCGAGGGAATCTTCTCGGCGGCGCATGCGTTGCATGCCCCAGAGCATCGACACGAGCACCGAGGCTTCGACGCCCTTTCCGGAGACGTCGCAGAGGCTGCAGAAGCACTCGTCATCCGAATCGCGACGGGCGAAATGGAGATCCCCGCCGATTCCCTTGGCCATGCGAGACCAGGCCTCCACCCGCCAGTGCGCGCCGCGCACGTCGCCTCGGCCGTCCATCAGGCGTCCCTGCAGGGCGCCGGCCCGTTCCACGTCGCTTCTGGTCATGCCCGAAAGGTGCGCCGCGAGGTCCTGCGCTGAAAAGGCGCCGGCGAAGCGGCCTTCCGCGTCTTCGAGAAGCATCCATTCCGAGCGGACTTCGCCGAGGGCTTCGGCGGCCACGGTGAAGAGCTCGGCGCCGGCGCTCCAGCGCCGCGCGTCCTCCATCCATTCGGACACGCGGGCCCTCGACAAAACGTCGTACCCGAAGGGCTTTCCGAGAATCGTGAACAGGCGCTGGGCGACGACAAGCCCGAGGGCGTGGCCGCGCTCGTCCACGACCGCCACCACGGGCAGCCCGGGCATGCGCCTGAACTCGTCGGCCAGGTCGCGCAGCAGCGCCGATTCGCGCACCGTGGCAAAATGCCGCGCCACCGCGAGGATGCCCGTCGGATAGACCTTGCCCGGCTCGATCATCCGCACCGTACCGTCACCCGACCTCACGGCCATTCCAATCGTCGTCGACATGGTCGCGATCCTCGCCCGCGCGAGTCAGGATCCGGTCGGACTTGCGTGAGTTTTCCGTTAGCGCGCGAACGGCACGCTTGACCCTAACCGAATGCTCGCGCCGGCCTCACGCATTCCTGACGCGGCGCGGTCACCTTGGCCCCAAGGAGGACGGAATGAACGTTCTGCTCTCGAAGAACGCCGACGACGGCTACCGGACCGTGCTGCTGGATGGCGACTGCGATCTCTACTCGGCGCCGTCAATGCGCGACGCCATCCTCGCCCTCATCGCCCGCGGGACCCGTCGCCTGCGCCTGGATTTCGGCAAGGTAGGCTACCTCGACTCGACGGGGGTCGGCTCGATCATCCGCATCCTGCACGCCATGAAAGCGATCGGCGGAACGGTGGTGTTCAGGGGGCTCGCGGGATCGCCCCGGAAGGTGCTCGAATACTGCAACGTCATCTCGGTCATGCGGCTCGAGGAAGGGGACGCGGCGTGACGGGAACCTTGATCTACCGGAAGCTCATCGTGGACGACCGGAACGAGCTGTTCGACGAGCAGGGCATGCGTTGCCTGGAGTTCCCGAGCGACTACGCGAAGGTCCGCGACTTCACCAAGGAAATCATCGCCTCCGCGCCCGAGCGCTTCCGCGAGGGCTCGCTCCTCGAACAGCAGGTTTCGGAGATCGTGAAGAACGCGATCAAGCACGGGAACCGGGGCGATCCTTCGAAAAACGTGAAGGTCCGCTTCGACTTCCGGCGTCGGGCGCGGCTCATCGTCGAGGACGAGGGCCGGGGCTTCGAGGAGCTCGACGAGTGGAACGCCTTCCTCGCCCGGCGCCAGGAGGCCCTGTTCCGCGAGGATTTCGACGCGTTCCTCCACCTGGCCGCGTGGCGCGGCAGAAACAGCGGTCCCGACGACGGGGGGAACAGCCTGATCGCGGCGCTTGAGTACTGGAACGGCGGCATGGTCTTCAACGCGGCGCGGAACAAGGTCGGCGTCGTCCGCTGGTTCACGGGCGGGTCGGCGATCGGCTGAGAAGCATCGAAGCCGGCCGCTCCGCTCAACCCGTCGGCGCCGCCGGTCCCTTCCCCGCCCCCTTCACGCTCCGGGACGCCCCGCGCGGCTTCAGGCGCCGCACCGTGATGGCGTCGGCGGGACAGACCTCGTGGCAACAATAGCAGCGTATGCAAGCGCCGTGGTCGACGCGCACCGAGCGTCCCGTGGCGCCCCGCGCGTCGTCCACAAGGACGAGGGCGGCAGCGGGGCAGATGTGGAGGCAGGCGCCGCAGGCGATGCAGCGCGCGCGGTCGAACCAGGGCCGCGGAGTCGCCAGGTTCTTGAGGAAGGACGGCAAGCTCGAAACCGGGCTCCTCGGGGCGGGCTTCCAGTCGCGGACAACCAGCGACTCGAGGCTCGCGCCCCGCACCTCGATCTCGGCGTCCGAGGAGATCCAGGCGCGACGCTCGAGACCGTCCTTCAGGTTCGGGACGGAGTCCGGGTCTATGCCGACGATGCGGCAAGCGGTCCGGTCGGCGGCCAGCGGGTCCCGCGAGGCGATCAGCGCGCCCACCTTCCTCGGATAACCCGAGCCCGGTCCCGGTCCCTCCATGCCGACGATGCCGTCGATGAGGGCGAAGTCCGGCTCGAGCGCCTGGGCCAGGTCGTTCAGCATGAGGGCGAACGCGGCCGGATCGGGGAAGCGCAGGTGGAACGCAGGCTTCTGCAGGCCAGGCACGCAGCCGAACAGGTTTTTGAGCGCGCCCGTGTACCCCATCAGCGTGTGGTTCTTGAGCTTCGCGAGCGATACGAGCACGTCCGCCTCGAGCGCGGCGCGCGCTACGTTGAACGACTTGAGCGCCTTGCCGCGAGGCGCCTCGAGCCTCGCCGCGTCCATGAAGTCCACCCACTCGGCGCCTTCGGCCTCGGCGACCTGGAGCAGCCCGGTGGCGCGGAACGCCTGGTCGCCCACCTGGAAGCCGGGCGAGTCGCCGACCAGGACGTGCTTCGCGCCGCGGGCGCGGACCTGGCGGATCGCCGCGCGCAACACCTCCGGGTGGGTGGTCGCGGCGGCTTCGGGGGCGATGCCGAGCAGGATATTCGGCTTGAGCAGGACCGTCCTGCCGCGGACGTCCGGAAAGCCGGCCAGCTCGAAGGCTTCGGCGCAGGCGGCCGCGACGGCTTCGGGCTCGTAATCGTCCTGCCGGACGAGGGACACGATGGCGCTCATGCGCGGCATCCTACACGAAACGCCGGCTTCCGGGGAATCGGATTTTCATGTCAGGCGCCCCGGCGCCGCATCCTGCGGCCCGCACATTCGCCAGGCTGACGAGGCCAGGGAAGGCCGAGCGCGGCCACCGGACGAAGCGCGTGCGCTTCATCGATGTCACGAGCGAGGGCACGATGCCCGAGCCGTGACTGGGGGCCTCCGCTCCAATGGGTTCGGGAAGTCAGATTAAAAAAATACCGAACTCCCGCGAAGGTCCCGAACCCATTTCCGCTTCGATCCCTGGCGCTTTCAAAGTTCGGGTCCGCGCGCGTCCTGCGCGCGGACTTCCCTCCCGCCGGAGCTTGGCGGCCCTGAGCGGCCGCCTCCCGCTCAGGGCTCGACGCCGAACCAGCGCGCGGCCGCGGGGTGGAGCGGTATGGTCATGCCGAGCAGCGCGTCCGCTTTCTGTATGTCGGCGCCCCGCGGATGCGCGGCGGCCAGGGCGTCGCCCGATTCGAACAGGGCGGCCAGGAGGCTCCTCACAAGGGCGTCGGGGGCGTCCGCGCGGACGGCCAGCATGGCGCGGATGGCCACCGTCGGCACGTCCTTGTCGATGCCCGGATAGGTGCCCGCGGGAATCACGGCCGGCACGAAGGCCGGGTAGGAGTCGCGGAGCGAAGCCACCGTCGCCGCGTCCACGGGCACGAGGACGAGATCGAACCTGGCCACGAGGTCCGCGACCGCCGCCGAGGGATGCCCCACGGTGGTGAAGACGGCGTCCAGCTCTCCGGAACCGAGCGACTCGGCCACTTCGTAAAAATTGAGATACCATGGTTCGATCCGGTCGAAGCCGACTCCCGCCGCGGCCATGATGGCGCGCGCCTCAGCCTCGACGCCGGAGCCCGCGGCGCCCACGGCGACCCGCCTGCCGAGAAGGTCCGCCAGCGAGGCGATGCCCGAATCGGCGCGCGCCAGGATGTGGCAGGTCTCGTCGTAGAGCGTCGCGACGCCGCGCAACTCGACGAAAGCGGCGGCCGGCGGCTCTCTCCTGAACATCTCGGAGCCTTCGAAGGCGAAGGCCGCGAGGTCGTTCTGCGCGAACGCGACGTCGGCATACCGCTCGCGGAGCAGGTTCAGGTTGGCGGTCGCTCCCCCGGTCGTGCGGACTTCGACCGTGAAGCCCCCGCCCGGAGCGCCCACGAGCCCGGCGATCGCGCGGCCGAGCGGGTAGTAGGTTCCCGCGCTGCTCCCTGTCACCAGAGCCACGGGCGTCGGGACGGCGGCAGGTGCCGTCGCGCACGAGACGGCAAGGACGGCCGTCAAGGCGACAAGAATCGGGAAGCTTCGTTTCATGCTTTTATCTCCTCTTTCATGGACTTCCTTCGCGCGGACGCGCCGGACTCCGGGCTCTCCTCAGGCGGCTCCGTCTGAAGCGCGCTGCCGGATCTCGAGCGCGAAGCCAGCCCCGGAGCCGTCGGACGCGTCGAGCCTGATGGAACGCACACGCCTCGCAATGGCCCGGGCCAGCGAGCCCGCGAAGAAGCCTTCGACCGCCTTGCGGGCCAGCCCCGGATCGACGCCCGCCCGCGAGCGGATCTCGACACCGGTCGCGCCGTCGTGCGAGTAGACCCCGATCCCGAGCGGCCCCGATCCGCCGGGCAGCTCGTCGAGCAGGGCCAGGCCGTCGGCAAGGGCCATGGCGACCAGGCTGGCCGTCTGGGGGTTGAGGACGGGACCGCCTCCGTTCGCGCCGGCCTGACGGAGCGCCGCCGCCTGCCGAAGCGCGGAGTCGATGGCCTCGCGCAGGGCGGGTTCCCCGCCCGTGTGCTCGAGCACGATGCGGAAGAGGTCCGCCGCGTCCACCGAGAGGTCGTCGGGGGAATCCATGGCCAGGTCATTGGCCAGCACCAGGGCGCGGACGCGCCGCACGGCGGTCTCGGCCCAACCGGGCTTGTCCGGGTCCTCCATGCCGAGTATGGACAAAACCACCTGCAGGTTGTTGCGGACGCGATGGTGGAGCTCGCGGAGCAGGACTTCCTTCTCCTCGAGCGAGCGCGCGATCTCGTCCTTCGCCCTGCGCTTGTCCTCGAGCTGGACAGCCAGGGCCTCGGCGGCCTCCTGGCTTTCGAGAAGGGCGCCGTCGAGCCGCTCCACGAGGCCCCGGATGACGAGCGCGAGGCCGAGGCAGATCAGCACGAGGTTGGAGCCGATGATGCCGATGGTCATCGGGGTCGAACCGTGCCCGGGCGCGCCCAGGTGGATGGCGAGGGCCCAGGCGCCCATCAGGATCGCGGACCCCGCTATGGCCAGGAGCACGAGACTGCGCCGGCCGAGCAGGGCCGACAGCACCGCGGCCGCCATGAACCAGATGTAGCCGGCGCCGAAGGGACCGGTGAAGACCAGCACCACGATGCCCACGCCCATCGAGCCCGCGATGACCGTGATCAGCTTGGCCATGAAGGGCACGCCCGGAATGTACGCCACGGCCAGCACCACGACCCAGGCCGCGAGGTCGACGACGGCGACAACCCACAGCTTCTCGACCACCGATGCCCAGACGCTCGGCACCAGGGCGACGAGCGAGCCGACGGCGAGGAAGCGCGTCAGCGCGTCGAGGATCTCCTGCTGCTCGCGTCGCGTGCGTTCGACCATGGCCGCATGGTAAAGGCTCGCCGGCGCGGCGTCAACGATGCCGCA
Source organism: Spirochaetales bacterium (assembly GCA_016926955.1). Lineage (GTDB taxonomy): Bacteria > Spirochaetota > Spirochaetia > Treponematales > UBA12059 > JAFGNN01. Next base: position 65,343 of record JAFGNN010000032.1, read on the forward strand.
ACCGTGCTACACTCGCCCGCGGAGGAAGGCGGATGACCGGCGCCCTGGCCCTGCTGCGCGAGGTACTCGATTCTTGCACCGAAGCCGAACGGAAGGCCGCTGGATACGTCCTCGCCGACCCGGCCGCCGCGGCGCTCTACACCGTGGCCGAGCTCGCGCGGCGCGCTGACACGAGCCCTCCCGCCGTGGTCAGGCTCTGCCACAAGGCGGGGCTCTCGGGCTACCGCGAGCTCCAGCTTCTCCTGGCGCGAGACCTCTGCGCCCCGGGCGGTCCGCCGGGAATGTGTCCAGACGCGTCGCCGTCCTCGATCGGCTCGGTCAGCGCCATCGCGGCCGACGCGGCGGAGCGCGCCAAGGGCGCGCTCGACCGGGTGCTCGCCCTTCTCAAGCCGGAAGCCTACGAATCCGCGGCTGCCGCCCTGTCCCGGGCGCGATCGGTGGCGGCCTTCGGCACCGGCTCCTCGAGCCTGGTTGCCTACGACCTCGCGCAGAAGCTCGCGCGCGCGGGCATTCCCTGCTCGTTCAGCTTCGACGCGGACATGCAGGTGGCCAGCGCCTGCGGCCTCCGCAGCGACGACGTGGCGGTGGCCGTCTCGTACTCGGGCCACACCGGCCCGGTGCTCCGCGCCGTCGAGGAAGCCAAGCGCTCCGGCGCGCGCGTCATCGCGGTGACGGTGCAGGGCTCGAGCCCGCTCGTGCGCCTGGCCGACGCCCTGCTGCCCATCCCGGCGACCGAGGCGGCCTTCCATCCCGGCACCCCGCTCTCGCGCATCACCCAGACCCTCGTCATCGACATCCTCTACGCAGTCCTGCTGGCCCGCGACTCGGCCCGCACCCTGCCCCTGGTCGAGCGAAGCATGGCAGCCGCGCGGGAACGGTCCGGCGACCGATGATATTCGGTCTTCGCTACCATTTTCGGCCGGATTGGTGTATAATCTCCATTATGTCTTATTTAGAACGAAACAGCGCACAGCCCCCCGCGACGCTCCGACCGATCCTCGAGCAGCCCATCGCCGCGGGATATCGGCCCGGCCTCGGGCGCGTTCCCGGCGGCGCATGAAGCGCGCCGCCCCGTTCGCCGCCCTCGCCTTCCTCGCTTCCACCCTTGCCATGCTCGTCTCGTGCACCGAGCTCGGCGCCTGGGACCTGATAGCCGACGCGGAAATGCGCCTCGAACTGCTCCGCCGTCCCGGCAAGCGTGTCGCGATCGGTCTGTCCGGCCTGGCGCAAGCCACGACGCTTACGGACTTCCCCATCCTAGTCCGCCTGTCCGAAGGAGCCCCGCCCGGATTCAGTTACTCGGACTGCAGCCTCGACGGCTTCGACGTGGTCTTCACCGCCGAGGACGGCACCCCGCTCGCCCACGAACTCGAGCAGTGGAACAACCCTGCGGGCGAATCGGTATTTTGGGTGAAGGTGCCGTCGATAGCCGCGTCTCCGGGCACTACTACCATCTATATGCACTGGGATGCCGAGTTCCCGCTCGATTCCAGCGACCCGCCCGCGGTCTGGAGCAACGGCTACGTGGCGGTGTTCCATGGAAACAGGACCGAGGATGGAACGGGTTGGATGGACAGCACGGGGCGGCACATCGGCACATCGGACAGCGACGTGAAGACAGCGGAGCAAATTCTGGATGGCGATATCGGAAATGCGTTCAGCTTGACCCTGCCCGCGGCAGGAATTCTGGTACCCGAATCTCCCAGCTTGATCAATCTCGGTCCAATGACTTTCGAGATTCTTGTAAGAGATGAGGGTACAGCGTCCCCACAGTTGCTACTCTCAAAAGGCAACACGCGCATATCCCTTTCGAATGCACGCGTTCCTCTTGTCAGCGCAGAGTACTCTCCCGACATTCTCTGGGCAGAAGGACCAACCTTGTGGACAGCGGGAGATTGGAGATCGATCGCCATAGTTTGGCACGATTCTACGGGTATGGAGTCGACGCTTGGTTTCTGGGAAGGCGGTACGAAACGTAGTAGCGCTACAGGCGGCGAAAGTGAAACAAGAATCACGGATGAAGGAAACCATCTGGTTATAGGCAACAAATATCCCCCAAGCATCATGCCATCCTCGAAACTTGCTGCCGACCTCGACGAGATCCGCATCTCGAACGTGGCGCGATCCGATGATTGGATGCGGGCTTCGTACATGACGCAAAGCGGGACGGGTATCTTGTTCGACACCGTCGAGGAGACGCCATGATCCCGCGCCGCGCCTCCCTGATGGTCCTCGCGCTCGCGGCCCTCCTCGCGGCGGCTCCGGTTTTGGCCCAGGCTCCGTCCGTCGGCATCGCGGACGCGTCGGGCTTCGTGCCGGGGCGGCACGCGCTCGGCTTCGAGCTCGGCTTCCTCTCCACGCCCTTCGCGCGCGAGGACCCCTACTCCTTCGCCACCACGCTCGGGCTCTGGTACGAGCTCAAGCTCGGCCGCGCCCGCGCGACGACCTTGGGCGCCTGGGCTGCCGCAGCTGAATTCCGTCCCCTCGACCCCGCCTTCATCCCGTCCCGGATGTACACCTTCGGCCTCGAGCTCGGCCGCTCCTTCGACCTGTCGCGGAGCGACGAGTCGCTCGTGGCGCTCAGGCCCTTCGCCCGCGGCGGCTGGTACCTGCGCGAGGCGGGGCTCGTCGGCTACCAGGCCCGGGCCTCGCGCCCCCTCGCCGCCGCGGGATTGTCGCTCGAGCTCGAGCTCGCCGGCCTCGGAGCCGCCTTCACGGTCCAGCTCGCGCTTCCCGTCGACCGCGAGCCCGTCGCCCTGGCCGTAGCCGCGCAGAGGTACGCATGGCGATTCTGAACCGCCCCGCCCTCGCGCTCGCCGTCCTGCTCGCCGCGGCGCCTGTCGCGTTCGCGCCGCCCGCGTACGGCCAGGAGGCTCCAGCGCCGGTCGGGTCGAGCGCCGGGAGCGTTCCGACGGACGCCGCCGGGACGACCGATCCGCCAGAAGCCCCGCCCGTCCCCGCCGAAACGCCGGCCGGAACCGGCAGGCTCGTCTTCATCGCCGCGGAACCGCTCGGCGGCGCCGTCTACGTCGACGGCGTCAGGATGGAAAAATCCTCGCCCCTGCTCCTCCGCGATTTCCCCGAAGGCGCGGCCGCCGTGCGCATCGAAAAGGAAGGCTACCACCCCGCGGAAGCCCTGATTCCCGCCGAGGGCGACGCGGTCCTCGCGCTGGTCCTGGTGCCTGCGCGGGTCGAGCTGGGCCTGCCCTCCTCCGGCGGCGACGGGACCTCCCTGCTCCTGCCCTCAGGCACCTACCGCTTCGCGACGGGTCCAGCCGGGCTCGAGGTGGCCGCGGTGTATCCGCGCCAGCGCGTCCTCGACGGCGTCCGCTTCGCGTTGCCCGCGGTGGGCGCGGTCGGCGCCGCGCTCGCGGCCCGCGAGATACTCGCCCCGCGCGAGGGCGACTACCTCGTCTCCGCCGAGCTGGTCGCCGCCCTTGGCATCGGCGCGGGCCTCCTGGCCTGGGACCTCGTCCTCGAGTTCGACCGCCTCGACTTCCTCGCCGACTTCCGCGCGGAAACCGCCTTGGGATCCCCGGATGGAACGGACGCCCTCGCGGCCCTCCAGGTCGCGGACCGCGCGCTCGGCCGCGGCGATTTCGGCGAGGCGCTCGGCCGCTACGAGGCCTTCGTCGAGGCCTTTCCCGACACGCGGCTCTCGATCCAGGCGCGCCTCGAGATAGCCGGCATCCGCTACCTGCTCGGGGACCTCGAGCTCGCCGCGGAGCTCTACCGCGAGCTCACCGACGAGTATCCCTGGCCGGGACTCTACGACCGCGCCGTCAAGGGAAGGTCTGACTGCGCCCTCGCGCTCGGCGATCCGGCCGAAGCGCTGGGAATCCTCGAGCTCATGAGCTATTCGGGCGGGGGGCTGGAGCGGGAGGACGTCGAGATCCACCGCGCGTGGCTCGAGGAACTCTCCGGCTACTTCTGATTCGCCTCGAGGATGCGGACGATCCGCTCGCGCGCGTCCATGAAGGCGTCGACCACGGCGGGGTCGAAATGGCTGCCGCGTTCAGAGCCGATGAGCCCGAAGGCCTTCTCGAGCGGCCACGCCGGCTTGTAGGGCCGCTCGGAGACGAGCGCGTCGAAGACGTCGAGCACCGCCAGTATCCGGCCGCTCAGGGGTATCGCCTCGCCGGAAAGCCCGTTCGGGTAGCCCTTGCCGTCCCAGCGCTCGTGGTGCGAGAGAGAAATCTCGGCCGCCTTGACCAGGAAGGGGCTCCGGAATTCCTTGAGGATGGCGTGGCCGATGACGGTATGCAGCTTCATCCGCTCGAACTCCTCGCCCGTGAGCTTGGCCGGCTTGAGCAGGATGGAGTCGGGCACACCGATCTTGCCGAGGTCGTGCATGGGCGCGGCGTAGACCAGCACCCGGCGTTCCTCCTCTTCGGGGAAGAAGCGGGCGCCGACGGCGTCGGCGTAGAGGCCCACGCGGAGGGTGTGGTTCGAGGTCTCCTCGTCGCGGTACTCGGATACCTTGCCCAAGGCCAGCAGGGCTTCGATGTCGCGCTCAACGATCTCGACGCGGGCCTCGACCTCGCGGGTGGCGATCTCGCCGATGCGGCGGTAGGAACGGTCGATCTCGTGGCATAGCTCGGTGAAGCGCAGCGTGAGCAAACCGACCTCGTCGCCGCTCTCGGCCTCCACGCAGGCGCTGAAGTCGTTCGTCTCCATGATGGAACCCATGGAGGCGGCGAGCTTCGCGATGGGCCGGGCGATGGAGCGCGAGAGGACCAGCAGCATGGCGAAGGCGACGGCGACCGAGACCCCGAGCGCGGCGACCAAGGCGATGGAGATGCGCTGGGTCTCGGCGAAGATGGACGAGGCGAGGTCGGAGGCTACGACGTACCAGCCGAAGGGCGAGAAGTAGAAGGCCTGGCCGAAGCGCTCGCCGTCCTCGACGGTGAAGCGCACGGCTCCCGTCATTCCGTTCCGCATGAGCTCGGCCAGCGCGGGCGGCACCTCGGCCGGGGCGGCTGCCCGTCCCTCGTACATCGCGAGCGCTCCGTCGAGGTCGAGGGCCAGGAAGCACTCGGTATCCTCGCGCAGCAAGGTTTCGGCCTGCCGGGCGAAGGACGAGCGGGCGGCGGCGACGAACTCCGGGTCCGTGTCGAAGCCCTGGGAGACCACGAGACCCCACTGGGCCTCGCCGTACTGCTTCAGGGTTTCGGCCTTGAAGGCCAGGTTGCGCATGGCCAGCCGAATCATTCCGGCTCGGGCGAGCAGGATGGAGCTGACCCCGGCGACGGCGAACGAGGCGATCAGCACCGGCAGGATGGAGAGGACCAGCTTGAGCCGTATTGTGGTTTTCATTCGCTCCCCGAAGCGGACCAGCTCCGAAACCCCGTTCATGCACTATACTGTCACCGGTACGGGCCGGCAAGCATCGGCTCGTACGACCAACGGAGGCGAGGTGGACAGCGAGGTCAAGGGTTCGTACCGGGCGCTCTCGGACCTGTACGGGCGCGCCGGCAAGCGGGCGGTCCGGGACGGCTTCTGGCGCTCGCTCGACGCGGCGCTGGCGGAGGAACTGTCCCGGAACCGCCCCGAACAACTCGACGTTTCCGCCTTGCCGCGCGGAGGACTCCGCACGCCGCTCGCCATGCTCGTCCTTTCCGTGGCGGTCGCGGCGGCGGCGTTCACGGTGGCGCTGGATTGGTACCGCGTGCGCGAAGGCGACCTCTTCCTCCAGGACAGCGACCTTTTCACCACCGAGAGCCTCCTGATCGACGCGCTCCGCGCCAGATCCGACCTCGAAATAGCCAAACGCGACCGTATAATCGAGGAATTCCGCCTTCGCGCGGAGGCGCGCGCGGCTGCCGCGGCGACGGAATCCGATACGGACGGCGCCTCCGGGAAGCCGGTGGCAACGCTTCCCGGTGACGACAGTCCTGACGCGAACGCTCAGATTCCTCCCCCGCCCTCGGTCGCCGACGGGATCCTCGAGAAACTCCGTTCGGATTCCGAGCTGGCCCGGCTCGGCGCCCTGGCGGCCACCGAGGAACTCCAGGGGCGGATCGAAGCGCTGGAGGACGAACTGGCCGAGGTCCGCGACGGAAGCGAGGCGCTGAGCCTCCGTCTGGAGGACGCCCGCCGCGCCTCGGAGGCCTCGGAGGCGGCCTTGAGCGCCTCGGCACGTTCCGAACGCGCGGCGCTCGAGCGGCTCGCCGAGGTCCGGCGCGAGCGAGACGCGAACGCCGCGCGCGCGGCCGCGCTGGAAGCCGAGCTGGCGGCGCTCGCCCGGGCCGCGGCCGGCACGACCACCGAATCGGCGGCCAGGGCCGGGGCGCTCGAGGACAGGGTTTCCGAACTGGAAGCCGAGAACGCGCGGCTGTCAGGACTGCTCGACAGGACCCTCGCCGGCTCCAGGGAGGCGCCGGAAGAGCCTGCGGACGCCCGCTTCATCGGCACGGTCTCCATCGTCTCGGGCGATCGCGTCATCATAGAGCTGGCCGCCGCCCTGCTCGCGGAGCCCGGCGACCTCGTCCTCGTCTACCGGTCTTCGGCCAGCGGGCTCGGCCGGCTCATCGCAGTGGCCACGGTCAAGACGATCCGGTCCTCCAGCCTCGAGCTCGCGGTCGATCGCCTGACAAGCGACGGCGATCCGGTGCGGCTCCGCGACCTCGCCTACCTGTCCGGCCCCGACTAGAACTCAGTCCGCGAGCAGCGCCAGGTTCGCCTCGAGCGCGCTTCCGGCCATCAGGTCGGAAAGCGCCGACCGGGCATGCGCGAGCGAGAGCCCCGGCACGAGGCCGCGACGGCAGACGGCCGCCAGCATGGCCACGTTCTGCATACGCGGATCGGGCAGGCCGTCGCCGTCCACCCGGACGACCGTTCCCTTGCGGAGCGCGACCACCTCATCGACGTCCGACTCGGCAGCGGCCCGGGCCTTGCCGAGCCGCACGTCGAGCGGCTGCCACGAGGCGTCGAACCAGAGCAGGGTGCCGCCTTCCTTGAGGTATTTCCGCCCCGCCGACACGGCCTCGTGGCGCTCGAGGGCGATGACCAGGTCGGCGCTTCCCTCCGATACGAGCGGCGAGCGCGCGTCCGCGCCGACGCGGACATGGCTCGAGACTGAGCCGCCGCGCTGCGCGAGCCCATGCGTGTCGCAGCCCTTCGCGATCATGCCCGCGCAATCGACGGCGCGGATGAGCGCTTCCGAGAGCAGGCCGATGCCCTGGCCGCCGACGCCCGCGATGTAGATGTCGAATTTCCCGATCATTCCGCGCCTCCGAGCTTTTCCACGATGGCCCCCGAGGGGCAAGTCTGGCGGCAGGAACCGTCACCGATGCAGAGATCTTCGTTCACGGTCACGGCCCGTCCGTCATGGATCTGGAAGCTCGGGCAGCCGAAGCGCTCGACGCACTCGTGGGCCTTGGTGCAGGCGTCCTGGTCGATGCGGACATGCTTCGGCTTCCAGGCCGCCTTTAGCTTCCGCCGCTGGTCGCGGGTGAACTTGAGCATGCACGGGTGCCGCGCGATGACGACCTTGAAGCCCGGCTCCGCGAGCGCCTCGCGGACCATTCCCGTGAGCTTCGCCTGCTGGTAGGCGTCGACCTCGCGGATGTTTGCCACGCCGAGCCCCTCGAGCGCGGCGCGCACCGAGAGCTTCGTCGTATCGCCGTTCCAGTTGCGCCCCGTGCCGGGGTGGTCCTGGTGGCCGGTCATCGCGGTCGTGCCGTTCTCCATGACTATGAGCAGGACGTCGTGCTGGTTGTACACGGCGTTCGCGATGCCCGGCAGTCCCGCGTGGAAGAGGGTCGAGTCGCCGATGAAGCAGGCGACGCGCCGCTCCTTGTTGAACAGCGCGAGCCCCGAGGCCGTCGCGGTCGAGTGTCCCATGGAAAGGAGCACCCGCCCCATACGGTAGGGCGGCAGGTGGCCGAGCGTGTGGCAACCGATGTCCGCCACCGTGATGTCCTCGTCCTTGAGCGCCTTCTTGACCGCGTAGAACGCCGAGCGGTGGCCGCAGCCCGGGCAGAGCTGGGCGGGCCGCGGCGCGGCGACCGCGGGGAGGGCTTCAGGCGGAGGCGCGTCGTACAGGTCGGGCCAGGCGGCCGCCATGATCCTGAGGACCGCGGAGGGCACGTGCTCGCCCATGAGCTCATCGACGCCGAGCTTGCCGATGATGCGCGTGCGCAGCCCGGCGTCGTAGGCCAGCGCCTTGATCTCCGTCTCGAGCACCGGGTCGAGCTCCTCGAGGATCTTGACCTCCTCGTGGGCGGCGAGGAATTCGCGCACGTGGGCCGCGGGCAGGGGATGCACGAGGCCGAGCTTGAGCACGTCGGGCTTTTCGCGCGCCTCCGCGAGGGCGTCGAGCAGCGAGAGGTAGGCGTTGCCTGCGACGATGACGCCGCGCTTCCGGTTGCCCGCGTCGTCGACGCGGTCGGCCGACAGCGCGAGCGGGTCCGAGGCGAGGTCCGCGAGCCGCTCGAGGGCGCGGCGCTTGAGGGGGAAGACCGAGGCCGCGATCGGGACGTAGTTCTGGAGCTCCGGATCGAAGCGCGCCGTCGGGTCGAACGGCTCGGGCTTCCACGCGGCGAAGCGCACCTTCTCCTTGGCGTGGCACACGTGGGTGGTCAGGCGCAGGATGACGACCGTATGGCGCTCGCGGGCGATACGGGCCGCCAACTTGAAGAAGTCGTAGGCTTCCTGGGCGCCCGCCGGCTCGAGTACCGGAACATAGGCCATGCGCGCGTAGTGGCGGTTGTCCTGCTCGTTCTGGCTCGAATTGGCGCCGGGATCGTCGCCGAGCACGACCACGAGACCGCCCGGTATGTCCATGAGCGAAAGCTGGACGAAGCTGTCGGCGGCCACGTTGAGCCCGACGCTCTTGAAGAAGACCACCGACAGATGGCCGTTGAGAGCCGACCCGAACGCCACCTCGGTCGCCACCTTCTCGTTCGTGGAGAATTCGAAGCGCAGCGGCCGCCGGTCGGCGTCCATGGCCGCGAGCGCCTCCGCTATCTCGGGGGTCGGCGAGCCGGGATACGAGGTCGCCGAGCGGACCCCCGCCTCGACCATGGCCCGGGCGACGGCGGTGTTGCCGATGACGATCTCCTCGAACGCTTCCTCTCGAAGCAGGGTCGACCCGAGGTCCTTCATGCTCCCTCCCCTTCCCGTACGGACTGGCGCGCGCGCCGACGCTCAATGGTAGGTCGGGAGGGCGAAGGGCGCAAACGAAATTCGCCGTCCGGCGCGAAACACCGCCTTGCGGAGGGAAAACCGCGCTATGGGACGGAGGGGGGCTGCGTCAACGGGGGGCGTTCGTGCTATTAATTATCCAAACAGCACGCGGCGCTCTCCTCGACCGGAAGCGTCCGCATTCCCGAAGGAGCCCCATAACATGACGAACCGCAAGCATTCCGTCATCGCGGTCCTGGCCGCGGTACTCGCGATGTCCATCGCCGCCTGCGCAGGCAGCGCCGCCACCGCCACCGAGCCCCCGCCGATCCCGGCCGACGCCCTCGGCTGGGTACGCATCGACGACGCCCGGGCGACCCTCGAGGGCCTCGACGCCTTCTGGAAGAGCGCCGGCATAGAAAAGGCGACCGGCATGTCGCTCGCCGAAACCTTCACCCGGAGCTCGGGCATAGAACCCGACCGGACCCGCGACGCCATGAAGGAAATCGACGGCGCGCGCCCCGTCGTCGCCGCCGTCCTGCCTTCCGCCGCCCCCGGCGGAGAGCCGTCGCTCGTCCTCTACCTGCCGCTCCGGAACGGAAGCGCGAGCATGGATGTCCTTTCCGGCTACTTCGGCGCCGGGGAGCAGGAGCATCCGCCCGCTCTGGTCGGTTCGTGGCTGGTCTTCGCGATCGACGGTCCCGCCCCGGCCGAGGTGCCCGAAACCCTGCTCGCCCTGCCCTCGCCCTCCGCGTCGCGCGAAGGCGCCATCGTCGCCACGGGCCTCGTCGGCTCCATCCTCGACGCGTACGCCGAAGAGGTTTCCGTCGCCGTCGCCGGGCTGGCCGAGGCGTTCGAGAGCGACGGCACCCTGCCCTACGACATGGACGAGCTCGCCCCGGTGCTGCTCGATGCCATCTCTCAGTTCGAGCGCGTGGAGCTCGGCGTCGCGTTCGGCAAGGAAGGCGTCGACCTGGACTTCGGCCTCGTACCCGTCGAGGGCAGCCCCGCCTCCGAGTACGGCCGCCGCCTCTCGGAAGGCTCGGACGGGCTTCGCCACCTGGACCGCATTCCCTCGGACGCGCTCTATGCGGGCGCCTGGTCAGTCAACCCGGAAGCCCTGGCCGAGTTCAACACCGCCTACGCCTCGATCATGGGCGTGGAGGAAATGTTCGGCGAGGCCTACTCCGACTACATGGACGCCTGGATCGAGGCCCAGGGCGCGAGCGGGGCCATGAGCTTCGAGATGGAGATAGCGCCGGACCTCTTCGCTCGCATCGCGACGCTGCAGGACCCGCAGGCCCTGCTCGGCATGCTCGACGAGAGCATCGGCGTCGAAATCCGCGCGGTGCAGGACGCCGGCAACCCCGACGCCTGGTTCCGCATGGCCGAGGCGCTGGCCGACGACGGGCTCTTCGGGGCCGAATTCTACGAGCTCTTCGAGACTTCAGGCGTCGGCTTCGACATCCGCCACGCGAGCGAGGGGTCCGGCGAGGATCGCATCGACACCCTCGGTTTCGAGTTCCTCTTCGGGCCCGCCCTTTCGGCCGGCATGGACCCGAGCACTTTCGCGCTGACCCAGGCCCTGATAAGCCGCATCATGGACAAGTTCGAGCTCGGCTTCGCGGTGCGCGACGGTCTGGCCCTGCTGTCGACGAACGGCCGCGCGGGCATCGACGCCCTGGATTCGGGCGCGCTGAGCGACCCCGCTTCGAAGGACCCGGCCTGGCGCCGCTTCCTCTTGGGCTCGTCTGAAAAGCATATCGGCGTCCTCAAGCTTTCGACGCGCAGCCTGGCCCGGATCTTCGCCTCGATGGACGACCTCATCGGCATCCAGGTCGATCCCGAGCGCTTCGACGGCTGGTTCTTCGGCGTCTACTCGGACGCTTCGCGTCTGGGCCTCGAGGCCAGCCTGCCCGCCTCGGACTTCGACGCCGCCGTCGATCTGTACCTCAAGGCGAGCGCCGCCGGTCTCGGGATCTAGCGCCAATGGGCGCCTTGCGCCCATTGGCGGCGACGAAGCCCCTCCCGGGCTTCGTCGATCTCCCCTAATGCGCTTTGCGCCCATTGGCGGCGACGAAGCCCCTCCCGGGCTTCGTCGCCGTGGACGGGCGCTTCGCGCCCGTCCACGCCGCCCCTGACGGCTTGCCCGTCGGGGGCGCTTCGTTTATCGTGGCGTCATGCCCCACAAAGCGTCCTTCGACCGGCTGCATTCCATCGTCGCGCGGCTCCGCGCCCCCGACGGCTGTCCCTGGGACCGCGAGCAGACCCCCGCCACGCTCCGCGGCAACATCATCGAGGAAGCCTACGAGCTCGTCGAGGCCATCAACGAGGGCGACCCGGCCCACGTTAAGGAGGAGGCAGGCGACCTCTACCTCCTGGTGACCATGGTCGCGCGAATGTACGAGGAAGGGGGTTCCTTCACGGCCTCGGACGTCCTCGAGACCATTTCCGACAAACTGGTGCGTCGCCACCCCCACGTTTTCGGCGAATCCGACGCCGACACGCCGGACAAGGTGGTGGCCCAGTGGAACGACATCAAGGAGAAGGTCGAAGGCCGGAGGAAGAAGGACTCGATCCTCGACGAGGTCAGCCGCGCCCTGCCTCCGCTCGAACGCGCCTACAAGCTCCAGAAGAAGGCCGCCAAGGCCGGATTCGACTGGGACGTACCGGAGGATGTCTGGGCCAAGGCCGCCGAGGAGCTCGAGGAAGCCCGCGTCGAAGCAACGGCGGCCCACGGCGAGGCCGATCGCGGCCGCCTCGAGGGCGAGCTCGGCGACCTCCTCTTTTCGGTGGTCAACGTCTCGCGCTACCTGGGCGTCGATCCCGCCGTGGCCCTGCACCGCACCATCGAGAAATTCTCCACCCGCTTCCGCCACGTCGAGAAGCGCATGGCGGAATCCGGCATCCCCATGGAGAAAGGCCGGCTCGAGGAGATGGACAGGTTCTGGGAAGAGGCGAAAAAGCTCGGCTGACGATCCGGACCGCAAAGCCCTTGGCGGGGGGGCATGCCCCGATCGGGCGCGCCCTTCCGCTCAGCCTCTCGCCTTGGAGCCGCGGAGCCGGGCCAGCTTGGCCGCGGTCTCGCGCAGCCAGGCCACGTCGGGCCCCGAGTCGGGACTCCCGCCCGGAGCGCCGTGGAGCACCACCCAGTGCGCCATGCCCTCGAGCCCGGCGTTCCGTTCGAAGAAGTCCAGCCAGTGCTGCCATTCCTCGGCGCGCTCTCCGAGCGCCCGGTAGCGGCCGTCGGCCCCGACCGGCCGGGCGACTATCTGCCGTATCCATCCGGCGAAAGGCTGCAGGCCTTCCATGACCTCGTCGAAGCCGCACTCGGCCGGCGGCTCCCAGCGAAGCCGCACCGACGGGTGCGCGATCTCTGCCACGAGCTCGAGCGCCTCGTCCATGTCGCCCGCGCGCCGCCAAAGCGACGGGTCGAACACCAGCGTGAGGCCGCCCGCCACGAGCAGGTCGCCCGCGCGCCGCGCCTTATCGACGAACAGCGAGCGCGTGGCGCGGGCGACCAGGCCCCGGCGCCGCTCGAGCTCGACCGGCAGATCGGCCACGACGATGGGGGCGTGCAGGGCCTCGGCGCTCGCCACGACAGCGCGGAAGGAATCCCCGTCGAGGGGCGTCCCGTCGATCTCATAAGCCACCGTGGTCAGGCCGCCGCGCAGGGTGTCGAGCATCAGGGCCTCGGCCTGCTCCCTGTCTCCGGGCGGCGCGAAACGGGCGCACCAGGACACGCCCTCGGCGCCGGCCTTGCGGGCGGCTGCGACCAAGTCCCGGGCCGGGACGCCGCTCTGGCACTTCGTTGCGACGGCAACCTTGATCATGCTTCCATGTTCCGACGGAACGCGCTGGCGCGCCCTCCGGCAAGTCTACCCGATAGCCCGCCGCCGCGCCACCTTCTTCGGCGCGAAGCGCCCTGCCGCGCCCGAGCGCAGCGGGCCGCCTCGGCGCGTGCCGCGGGTTCCGCGCGCGCGTCTTGACCGGCCCGCGCCCCGAACACTACGCTTCCGCTCAGGAAAACCCATGCAACACGACGCCGAACGCTCTTCCCGCGCGACCGCCCTGGTCCTCATCAGCTTCGTGGCCCTCTTCTGGGGCCTCAGCTTCCTCTCGATCAAGGTGGCGGTCGCGACCATCCCGCCCATGACCCTCGGCCTCTCGCGTTTCCTCGTCGCGGACCTGGTGCTGCTCGGCATCCTCCTGGCGCGGCGCGAGAAGCCCCGCCTCGCGCTCCGCGACGCGCCGCTCATGGCGGGCGCGGGACTCATCGGCGTGACGCTCTACTTCCTCTTCGAGAACAACGGCGTCTCGCTGCTGACCGCCTCGGAGTCGAGCCTCGTCATCGGCACCATACCGATCCTGACCATGCTGGCGGCCGCCCTGATCGACCGCAAGCGCCTCGGCCCGCGCGCCTGGCTCGGAGCGGCGCTGTCCACTCTCGGCGTCGGACTCATCGTGGCGGAGTCGCTCAGGCTCTCGTCCGCCCCCGCGGGCTACCTCTTCATGGGCGGGGCGGCGCTCTCGTGGGTGGCCTACACCTTCGTCACGCGGCCCCTGTTCGCGCGCTACTCGCGGCTGCAGATCACCTTCTGGCAGAGCCTCGCGGGCACGATCGGCTTCCTGCCCTTCCTGCTCCTCGAACGCACCGACTGGGCGTCGGTGAGCCCCGCCGTCTGGGGACACGTCCTGTATCTCGGCGTGGCCTGCTCGGCCCTGGGCTACTGGTTCTACGTGGTGGCCCTCGAGCGCCTCGGCCCCGGAGCCTCGAGCGTCTTCATCAACCTGATACCCGTCGTGTCGGTGGTCGCCTCGTTCCTGCTGCTCGGCGAGCGCCTCGGCCCCTGGCAGCTCTCGGGCGGCGCCGTGGCCGTGGCCGGCGTCTGGCTGGCCACCTCGAAGGACGCGGGTTAGGGAAGGGAGTTCGGGGGGAAGAGACGGGCTTCGTCTCCAGCCCGGCTGCGCCCGCCTGAAAGGCCCGCCGCCCCGTGGCGGCGCCGCCTGAGGCACAGGGTCGGCCGCCCCTTCCGGAGCCGGCGGGGCGCCGCCCTCCACGGAGCGTTTCCGGGACGGCGACCGGAAGCGGCCGGAAGCGCAGCCCTCGGGACCATGCGGGCCTTCCGCGAAGGGTAAACGCGAGCTGGCGCCTGAGCCCGCGTTTTCCCCCTTCCCCCGGATTCCCCGGATGCCCCCCGCCTAATATCCGTCGGAAAGCGAGCGGTTCAGGTCCTTCTGGCAGAGCTCCTGGTACACGTAGGAGCGGCCCTTGAGGCGGTCCTTGAGCTCCTGCGGGTAGGGCATGTAGCGCCAGAATATGGCGCGGACGTCCTTGTCCAGCTTCTGCGTCCCCTCGGCCTCCTTGGTAAGCCAGAGGATGTAGTCCTGGATGAAGTACTCCTTGACGTCGCCCTTGAGCTTGGCCGCGCTGAACCACTGGTAGTAGTTGCCCGTCAGGCCTTCCTCCATCCAGTAGTACGAGGCCTTTTCCTTGGCCACCTGCCAGCGCAGGTCCGCCACCGCCGTGATGACGGCCAGCTGGAGGTTCTTCGGGAACATGGGCACGGCGATGCGGCCGCGGCTCGTGGCGCGGTTGAAGCGGTCGAAGGGCTCCCAGCAGAACCCGTTGTCGCCGTAGCTCGGGATGATGAGGACGTAGGGCACGATGCGGTTGTAGGTGGTCTTGTAAGCCCGCGAGTAGGCCATGGTGTCGATGCTCTCGACCCAGGCCATGAGCTGGATGACGTTCTCGCGGGTGCCGACGTCGCGGAAGCCCCCGTGGAAATACTCCTTGGTCAGTATGGGGAAGTGGTTGCCCTGGCGGCCTACGCACATCTTAGCCATCTGCCGGAGGGTCTCGAACTCCTGGGCCAGGGCCTTGTAGTCGGCCTTGCTCTCCGAGGAGATGCCGCCCATCTTCTCGCGGATGGCGTCGACGTCCTCGCAGGCCTGGCGATAGTCGGCCACGTTCTTCCCGAGCTCCTTGTCGGAAGCCTGCATGCGGCGCAGCAGCTCGAGGAACTCGCCCATGGTCTTCTTCTGGGCTTCGGTGTAGGGAGCGGGCACGTGGAGCATGCCGGCCACGCTCGGGTGCTGGGCCAGGGAGTCCGCGCGCTCCTTGAAAAGGAGCTCGAGCGAGCGTCGCTCGTCGGCGCGCGCCTTCATGAGGCCTTCGGCCGTGTCCCGCTTGCCCTCCGCCTTCTGCAGCAGGGCGGCGAAGCGGGAGCGGTCGTCGCGCTCGTCGCTCCGCTTGACCTCGTCGGTGGCGCTGACCGACATGCGCCCGAGGGCGACGGCCTTGAGCCATTCGTCGACGTAATAGACCGGCTCGTCGATATCCGACTTCCAGGGAATGCGCTGGATGATGTCGCGCTGGTCCTGCGAGAGCAGGGTCGGGAGCATGACGCCGTAGCGGAGCAGGGCCAGCTTCTCGAAGGAAAAGCCCGCGGAGGCGCACTTGGCCGCGAGGCGGGCAAGCAGGGCCCAGTAGGCGGTAATCAGCTGCTGGCGGTAGACGCCGCGGTCCTTGGGGTCCTGGGCCTGCAGGAATTTGGTCAGGAGGCCGTGGACCTTCTGCGACTCCTCCGCCTCGCCGGTCAGGACCTTCTTGTACCACTCGGGATCGGACAGGAAGGGCTTGGGGTTCGATTCCTCGTACTTCTCGATGGGCGCGAAGGTCTTCCGGCCGAGGTCGACCGTGGGGGCGGTCGGGGCGCCGTCGGCGTCCACGGCGCCGGATTCGCCGAACAGCGCGGAAAAATCGGGCCTGGCGCTCGCGGGTCCGGGTTTCCGGCCGGCGTCGGAACCGCCGATAAGGGCGGCGATCTCTGGATCCATCTCGTCGGACACGGGGCTTTCCTCCGAAGGCGGGCGGCGGACGCGCCGTCCGTCATCGATTCTACCGGAGCCGGGTCCGAGTCGCAAGGCGCGCCGAGCTTCCATTGGCGCCCGAGTGCGCCCCTCACGCGGCGTCTTTTCGCCCGCGCGGTCCCGCGCCCGGCTTGCGGCCGCGAGAAGCTCCACTACACTGAAACTACGGTAGAACTCAAGGAGCATCCTGTGAAGCTGTCGTTCCGTCTCGTTTCGGCCTTCCTGTTCGTCGCGCTCCTGTCCCTGGCGGTCGGGTTGATCGGCATCTCCGGCATGACGCGCATCCAGGCCGACGACGCCTTCCTTTACGAGCACGCCGTCGTGCCCCTCGGCGCCATCGTTGATTTCGGCACGTCCGCGAACCGGAGCCGTGGCAACACGATGCTCGCCATATCGCTTGACGATCCTGCCGACGTAGCGCTCCAGAAGCAGAAGGTAGCGGCCCGGAAACGGGTGCTCGACGAGGCGAAGGCGCTCTATCTGGCGCACCTGCCCGATGTCGCCGCCGGGGTTTCCCTCGACCTCTGGGCCAGGCTCGAAGCCGACTACTTCAAGGCGGTGGACCAGGTGTTCGCGCTGGTCGAGCAGGGCAGGCGCGCCGAAGCGACCGAATACGTGCTCGGTCCGTTCACGCAGGCCATCGACGCGTTGAACGAGCAGACTGACGCCATAGCGACCGAGAACGAGCGTTACGCCGCCGCGCTCGCCGAGGGAAACGCCGAGCACGCGGCGAGCGTGACGCTCCTGCTCTGGGCGGTCATAGCCGCGGCGCTGGCCATCGCGATCGCCATAGGCCTCATCCTTACCCGCTCGATAAGCAACGAGCTCGGCATGGAGCCGTCGGATGTCCGCAAGGTCGCCGAATCCCTGGCCGGGGGCAGGCTCGACGTGGATATCGCGTCGAGGGGAAGGCCACGCGGCGCCGGCGCCGCGCTCGCCGCCATGGTGGCAAAGCTGTCCGACGTGGTCGCCCTGATCCGCGACTCCGCCGGCAACGTGCAAGGCGGCAGCGAGCAGATCAGCCAGACGGCCCAATCCTTGTCCCAGGGATCCACCGAGCAGGCCGCGGCCGCCGAAGAGGTATCGGCGTCGGTCGAGGAGGTCAGCGCGACGATACGGCAGAACACCGACCATTCCATCGCGACCGAGGCGCTCGCACGCAAGGCGGCTGCGGACGCGGAAGACAGCGGCCGGACGGTGTCCGAGACGGTGGAGGCGATGCGGAGCATCGCCGGCAGCATCGGCATCATCGAGGAGATCGCGCGGCAAACCAACCTGCTGGCCCTCAACGCCGCCATCGAGGCCGCGCGCGCCGGCGAGGCGGGCAAGGGCTTCGCGGTCGTCGCCAGCGAGGTCCGCAAGCTCGCCGAACGCTCGCAGAAGGCGGCCGGAGAGATTTCCGTCCTCTCGACGAACTCGGTCGCGGTCGCGGAGAAGGCGGGGGCGCTGCTTTCCGAAATGGTGCCGAGCATCCGGAAGACCGCGGACCTGATGCAGGAAGTGGCGTCCGCCAGCGGCGAGCAGGCTTCGGGCATGGACCAGGTGGCCAAGGGAACCACCGACCTCGACAAGGTCATCCAGCAGAACGCGGCCGCCGCGGAGGAGCTCGCCTCGTCGGCCGAGGAACTCGCGGGGCAGGCCTCCGCGCTCATGGACGCCATATCGTTCTTTACGCTGCAGGACGAGCGGGGCGACGCGTCGTCGGAGGATGCGCGCTATCTCGAGGGTCCGTCCGCCAGCTGAGGCAATTCCCCTCACCTCGTCGGCCAGAAAAGTAAAACGGCCACCGCCAAAGCGGTAGCCGTTTCTTTCAGTGGAGGTGAGGGGAATTGCTTTTTCTGTCCTGACTTCGTGTCAGGACAGAAAAAGCCGGGGCGACCGCCTGCGGCGCGCTTCCTGCGCGCCTTGCCAGCTTTCGCGCGCTTACGCGCGCTTCGCTGGGCGGTCGCCCTTCAATTCCCCTCACCTCACCCGCCGGAAAAGTAAAACGGCCACCGCCAAAGCGGTAGCCGTTTCTTTCAGTGGAGGTGAGGGGAATTGAACCCCTGACCTCTTGAATGCCATTCAAGCGCTCTAGCCAACTGAGCTACACCCCCGAAAGCGTTGGCAGTTTAGCGACGCGCGCGGATCGTGTCAACGGGGGCGGAGGCGGAAAAAGCGCGCCGGGAGCGCGGCCCCGGGCGACCGGTCAGACCAGGTCGTAGCGCTCGCCGTATTTGACCACCTGCACCGCCTTGACGCCCTTGCCGAGCAGGTACTTCCGGAAGGTCTCCGTGGGCTCCTCCTCGCCATGGACCAGGAACACCTTCTTGAGCCGCGACAGGTCGAGGCGGCTCATCCACTCCCAGGCCTCGACGTAGTCCGCGTGGGCGCTGAAGGCGTCGACGGCCTCGACGCGGGCCCTGACCTGGAACAGGTCGCCGTGGATGCGCACCTCCTTGGCCCCGTCGCGGATGCGGCGGCCCAGGGTGCCGTGCGCCATGTAGCCCACGATCAGGATGGCGTTGTCCGCACCCGAGATGGTGTGGATCAGGTGGTGCTGGATGCGGCCGGCCTCGCACATGCCGTCGCTCGAAATGACCACCATGGGCCCGCGCGCGGCGTTGATGGCCTTGGATTCGTCCACCGTGTTCGAGAACTTGAGCTGGTTGAAGCCGAAAGGGTTCTTGTGGTGCTTCACGAAGGCCTCGTTGGTCTCCTCGTCGTAGCACTCGGGGTGGATCTGGAAGACAGTGGTGGCGTTGATGGCCATGGGCGAGTCGACCCAGATCGGGATGGGCGGGATGCGGCCCTGCTCGGCGAGCATGTGGAAGTACCAGATCAGCTCCTGCGTGCGCTCGATGGCGAAGGCGGGGATGACCAGCTTGCCGCCGAGCTTCGCCACCTGGTTGACCTCGTCGGCCAGGCGGTCCAGGGCGTCGGTGGTCGGGTCGTGTCGGCGGTCGCCGTAGGTCGCCTCGAGCACCAGGTAGTCCACGTCGGGAATCTGCGCGGGATCGCGGATGATGGGCTTGCCGGGGCGCCCCAGGTCGCCCGAGAAGCAGACGCGGACCGTCGAGCCCTCGGCGTCCTTGACGTCCATGACCGCGGTCGCCGAGCCGAGGATGTGCCCCGCGTCGAAGAACTCGCACTTCACACCGTCGCCGACCTGGAAGGGGCGATTGTACGAGACCGTCATGAACTGGCTCGTCGCCTTGACGGCGTCGCCCTCGGAGTAGAGCGGCGTCCAGTCGAACTTCTGGCCCTTCTTCTGTGCTTGGCGCGAAAGGTAGTCGGCGTCGCGGGCCTGGATGCGCGCCGAGTCCATCATGACGATGCTCGCGAGGTCGCGCGTGGCGGGCGTGGAATGGATGTTGCCCTCGAAGCCGCGCTTGACGAGCAGGGGCAGAAGCCCGCAGTGGTCGAAGTGGGCGTGGGTCAGCACCACCGAGTCGATGCCCGCGGGGTCTGACACGAGCTGCCGGTTCTTGCGGTCGCTCTCCGCGCGCGGGCCCTGGAAGGCCCCGCAATCCACGAGGCAGCGGCGTCCGTCCACCTCGAGCACGTGCTTCGACCCGGTCACTTCGCCGGCCGCGCCTTCCGACCACAATCTGATGCTCATGGGGACAGTCTAGGGCGCATCCTTCGATACCGCAAGCGCGGAACCCGGCGCCGGGGCCGGAGCGGGACTGGTCTCGGAGCAATCGAGGGAAGGGTTGAAAACGCGGCCCAAAGCCCGCCAGCTCGCGTTGCCCATTTCCGGGGGCCGCCTTCGCGGCGCTCGTCGCCGTCGGCGGCGCGGCGGCGGGCGCGTTGCTCGGCGGCGGGCGATGCCCGATCGGATAAATGAACGATTGTTCCTTGACATCCGGTCGCTGCCGGGTTTCGAGATTTTCGAGGGATAGCTACCACGATTCCCTCGGATTCACGCGCGATTTTCTCTTTACAGGCGTCGCCGCGCCGCGCGCGGCCGCCGCGCGGCGCCACAAACCGGTTTGAGCGAATCACGGCAACCTTGACGCGGCTGGTATGGTAGATAAATGCCCGGATTGGCCCGCCGCGGCGTCATTTGGATTGACGCCACCTTCCCGCCACCCTACCCTGTCCTCCAAATTCCTGCATCCCCGGAAAGTCACAAGGAGGAAAATGTGAAAAGGATGCGACTATTCTTGGCCGCCGCGGTGGCGCTGCTCGCGCTCTCAGGCTGCCCCCAGCCGACCGATCCGGTCGACACCACAGTCCCGGTAAGCTTCCTGGTGGTCGAATCGATCAACGGGACCCTGGTCGGCGGAGTCACCGTCCAGGCGTTCGACGCCGCGGGCGCCTTGGCCGGCACAACCACTTCGGCGGCCGGCCGCGCCACCCTGAGGCTGGAGCCCGATCGGACCTACACGATCGTCAGCACCAAGACCGGCCAGGCCCAATCGCGGCGCGAAGGTGTCTACGTCGACGCTTCCGCAGCCAACGAGGTCACCCTGGTCAACCAGAAGCTCGGCATGATCGAAAAGCCCGCCGTGGCGCCGCTCTCGCTCGGGCTCTTCGTCTCGAGGCTTGAGGACCTGTCCGACATGGCTCCCTTCGATCCGAGCCTGCCCCTCGACACCTCAGGCACCACCTACCTGATCGCCGACCTCGTCGCGGCCAACGGCCTGGAGGCGACGGCCTGGTCCGGCTTCGGCGCCAAGCTCGACTTCGACCGCATGCCGACCACTTTCAACGGCATCGACGGCATCCTGCTCGGCACCGGCGGCAACGCCGACGAAGACACGATGGCCACGCACCCGGTCAACAGCACCTTCCTCTTCGACCTCACGGGCGCCGAGTACTCGGGCGGCACGCACGTGCTCGACCTCGTCGCGTACGACGTGGCCAACAACCGCTACGAGATCGCGTTCCCCATCGAGCTGGTGGCCAACGGCGCGGGTGCCGACATCTCCGCCGCGACGGTCAGCGACCTGTTCGTCGACATCCGATCCTACCCGGTCAGCCGCGGCTTCTTCGGCAAGGACCCCGGCGCCTCCATCATGGCGCTCGATCCCTACCTCGGTACGACCGATGTCAGCTACCGCACGCAGATCACCTTCAAGGTGGTGGACGGAGCGGACCCCGCGGTGAATGTCGGCATCCGCGGCTTCGAGGTGCTCCGCTCCGACGACTTCGGCGTCAGCTACGAGAGCATCGGAACCCAGAGCTACGGCTACCTCTCCACGGGAGCGAGCGGCGTCCACACCTACTTCGACGCCGACAGCAGGCTCGAGGAAGGCAAGACCTACTTCTACCGGATCAAGGTCTTCACCGACGCCGCCAACACCCTGCTTTCGGCTACCGCGGGCTCCAAGGTCATGCCCCCGGTCTCGGCGAGCCTGGTAAGCCCGGGCAACCGGAGCACGGTCACCGTCGATGCCGCCACCATGACCGGTCCGGACTTCACGTTCTCCCTCAGCAACACCGAGTTGTGGAACGCGGCCGAGTCCGACTACTTCTACTTCCAGCTGACCGTCAACGAGAAGGCCGGACCCTACGCCGTCCTGGGCCGCTTCCGGTACAACTTCACGACCTCCAAGTTCCAGTTCCAGTACGGCACCACGTACTACAACTTCGAGGACATCTTCGGAGATGACCCGGAAGATCCCGCGTATGATCCCGACGCCTGGTGGAACCAGAATTCGGGCTATGTCGCTTACGACGCCGGTTCGATAACCGTCGACGGATTCGTCCCCTACCTCGCATACACCAACTACGCCACCGGCGCCGCCGTCAACTACATGGCCGGCACCGCCTATGAATGGGACATCATCGGCGACTACGCCGCCGGACACCCCGCCTGGTTCGAGAAGGCGCATGCCGGCGGCACCTCCAAGTCGTACGTCGACGGGTACTCCGAGGGCGCCGACACCGCCAACGGCCGCTTCGAATTCGTGGCCGAGTGAGCAAGGAGCAAGCAAGATGAAGAAACTGCTGGGAATCCTCGCCGCCGCGCTCCTTCTCGGAAGCTGCGGCATGCCCCTGCTCCAGCCGGCCCTCGGGCCGGCCCAGGAAAGCGGGCTCAAGGTCCTCGTCATCGACGGCGACACAACCGACGCGGCCCTCGCCGCGAATCCGGCCGTCAACTACGGCTCCGTCATCGTAAAGACCGTCTCCGGCTTCGACGCCGCCCGCTTCGGTCGCCTCGGCGCCGAAGTGGCGTCGACCGTGAGCTTCCCGGGCATCGAGGGCGAGTTCTACCGCCTCGACGTGGCCGAGGGCGCGATGGTCAAGGCGATCAACTCGCTCCGCCATACCCACGGCGTGCTCTGGGCCGAGCCCGAGCTCGTCTCCAAGCGCGTCCTGCCGGTCGAGAAGGTCGACGCCACCGAGCGCCTGATCATCGAAGGCGACCTCTCCGGCGACCCGCGCGGCGAGTACAGCTTGTACTCCCTGGGCATCACCAAAGCCCTCGAGGCCTACTCGACCGTCGGCTACGGCACGGACACCGTGCTGATGGCCGTCATCGACACCGGCATCAACTGGACCCACGAGGACTTCTGGGGCGACCTCGACGGCGACTCGGGCACCCCCGACGAGTCCGTCATCGTCTACGCCAAGAGCGCCTTCAACAAAGCGGCCGACGGCACCATGACCTGGGTCGGCGACGGCACGCCGTTCGTCACCGTCCCCGCGGGCGAGAACTGGGACGACGAGGCGCACGGCACCCATGTGGCCGGCACCATGCTCGCGCTCGGCGACAACGGCGTCGGCGTCACGGGCGTCGCGTGGAAGAACGCGCGCGTCATTTCCTACAAATGCTTCGCCAACGCCGAGTCCGGCTCCGGCGCCGACTGGTCCGTCTACGGCGCGCTCGGCGACCTTGCTGCCTACGTCGCGATCGAGCGGGCTACCGGCACCCTTACCCAGGCCACCATCCCGGTCAACATGTCGCTCGGCGGCTCGTACGCCGGCTCCTTCGAGCTCGAGATGATCAACTACGCCCTCGAGCAGGGCGTCCTTCCCATCGTCGCCATGGGCAACGACGGCATGCGCATGGGCCAGTTCCCCGCCTCGTACCAGGGCGTGCTGGCGGTCGGCGCCACCAACGGCCGCGACGAAAAGGTCCACTTCTCGAACACCGGCCACTGGATCAGCGTCTCCGCCCCCGGCTACGACATCGTCTCCGTCGGCAACGGCAGCGGCATGTGGAATATCTCCGGTGACGGCTTCGGAACCGACGGCAAGGACTACCGCCAGACCGAGTACCAGTGGATGAGCGGCACCTCGATGGCTACGCCCTTCGTGACCGGCATGGTCGGCTACATCCTCTCCTTCGACCCGAGCTTGACGCCCTATCAGGTCAAGCGCGTGCTCGAGATCACCGCCGACGACAAGGGCGCGGCCGGCTTCGACGAGGACTTCGGCTACGGCCGCGTCAACGTCCTCGAAGCGGCCACCATGGTGAGCACCGGCACCGGGCTCCCGGCCGACAATTCCTTCTACCTCAACACCAAGATCGTTGCCACAGTCGAGAACGTCGCCGCGTCCTATGACTCGGGCATCCCCGGATTTGCGAAACGCGTGGTCGGCGCCACGGTCAGCGTCTTCGACGCGACCGGCGCGTTCACGGCCATGGGCATGACCAACGGCACTGACGGCTCCGTCGAGTTCCGCGGCCTGCCCGCCGGCACCTACACCCTCACGGTCAACTACGAGGGAGATGTCCAACCCCTGCCCGTGACGCTCGACTCCGCGGGCGACCAGAGCGTGGCCTTCAGCTTCGACAAGACCATCCTCTTCGTCAGCACGGTGCCGAACCTGGCTTACAACGCCGGCGAGGACGGGACCGACACCATGCTCACCCTGTACGAGTACAATCCCGCCGGTACCACGGACGAGGAGAAGTACATCTATGTAACGGATGTGGACCAAGACTACCTGGACACGCTCTCGGCCGAGGTGACGAGCGGCACGACCTACTTCGTGGCCATCGAGCCATACGATGGTCGCGGCGGCAACTACGCCATCCAGGTCGGCTTCTCGCCGATCGCCGAGGCGAACGTGGCCGACGGCGCCCGCCTGGCTGCCGACAACGACAGCCACGAAGCCGACGACGACTTCGCGGCCGCGACGCTCAAGGGCGAGTTCCCCCTCGGCACGCCCTTCGGCGCCAACCTGTTCGGCGACGCGGCATCCACAGACGTCGACATGTACATGTTCACCATCCCCTGATTCCCTTCCGCTTCCACGCTTCCGGGCGGCCTCCACAGGGGGGCCGCCCCTTTTTTTTCCGGCGGCGTGACCGAGCGGTTTCCGGGAATTCGGAAACCTTCCCCTTTTTCGAACGGGCGTTCTGCCTGCCTTCCGTTGCCGGCGCATAGGGGAAGGGCTATACTCGCGCGCGTCCCGCGCCCTTGGCGCGTCGTCGCCGGCGCCCCGCGGGCGCGGGGCCCACATCAGGCACCCGGAGTCGAAGCATGGCGTTCAAAAAGCGGTCGGACGGCGTCTACGTCCGCGACCTGCCCCCGTTCAAGAAGCTCTTCCCCTACATCATGGCGACGCGCACGGAGTCGGCCGTGTACTCGAGCCAGAAGGTCGACGCGAGCGCCCTGCTCGCCTACTTGGAACGGCGCAATGCCGGGAAGCCCGAGGCCGAGCGGATCAAGCTCTTCCACGTGTTCCTCGCGGCAATCGCGCGCACGCTCAAGCTCAGGCCAGAGCTCAACCGCTTCATCGTCGGGAAGCGGCTCTACGAGCACAAGGACATTTCCATCACCTTCGTGGCCAAGAAGGAGTACACCGAGGAGGCGCCCGAGGCCGAGGTGCGCATGGTCTTCTCGGGGCAAGAGACCCTCGACGAGGTGCGCGATCGCGTCGCGAAGAAGCTCTCGTTCGCGCGCTCCGACGCCAAGGGCGACGACGACAACCTGATCGACCTGGTGGGAAACCTGCCGCGGCCGGTCATCAATTTCGTCGCGTGGCTGATCCGGAAGCTGGACTACCACAACATCCTGCCGGACTTCCTCATGAAGGCCATTCCGCTCTACACGAGCTGCTACCTGGCCAACCTCGGCTCGATCGGGCTCGGCGCGCCCTTCCACCACCTCTACGAATGGGGCTCGGCGAGCCTCTTCCTCGTCATCGGGAAGATCCGCAAGGAGCCCATGGTCGACGAGGCCACGGGCGAGGTGGTCGCGCGCGACTGCGTGGAGCTCGCGTTCACCATCGACGAGCGCGTGTCGGAGGGCTTCAACCACGCGAAGAGCATCCTGGCCCTGCGGGCCTTGCTCCTCAACCCGGAACTGCTCGAGCGCGGCGACGCCACCCTCGAGGAAATACTGGCCGCGGGAAACCCCGGCGCGCCGGCCGCCGCGCGTGCCGCGAAATAACGACCAAGGAAGGGAAAATATGGAAAGCATCGCCGACCGCAAGCCCTGGCTGGCCTACTACGGCACTACCCCGAAGACGCTTGAATATCCCGACCGCACCATGTACGGCCTCGTGCGGGAGCGCGCCGGCCGGGTGCCCGACGCGACCGCTTACGACTTCATGGGCACGCGCTCGAGCTACGCGAAGCTGATCGCCGACGTCGACGCGGCCGCCGAGGCCCTCGCCGCGCGCGGCCTCAAGAAGGGCGACACGGTGACGGTGTCGCTGCCGAACTGCCCGCAAGCCCTGATCATCTTCTACGCGCTCAACCGGCTCGGGGTGCGCGCCAGCATGATCCACCCCCTCTCGGCCCCCACCGAGATCGAGTTCTACCTGCGCCAGTCCTCGTCGAAGTGGCTGGTGACGCTCGACGCCTTCTACGGCGACGCGCACGGCCCCGCCGCCAAGGTGGGCGTCGAGACCCACCTGCTCGTATCCATCGGCGACGCCCTCGGCGTCGTGAAGCGTCTCGGCTTCTGGGCCAAGGCCGGCCGCAAGATACGCAAGCCCCCGGAGCACGACCGCAAGGTGCTCCGCTGGAAGGAGCTGCTGGCGACGCCCCGGACCGCGACCGCTCCCGCGGACGCCTTCGCGCCGGACGAGCCGGCCGTCATCCTCTATTCCGGCGGCACCACGGGACTCCCCAAGGGCATCCTGCTCTCTTCGCGCAACTTCAACGCGCTCGGCCTCCAGATCGGCACCCAGGGCCCCATCGAGACGGGCGACACGATCCTGTCCATCCTGCCGATGTTCCACGGCTTCGGGCTGGGCGTGTGCGTTCACGCCTTCATGATCGCGGGCGGCACCTGCGTGCTCGTGCCGCGCTTCACCAGCGAGACCGTCGCCAAGCTCATCAAGAACGTGCGCCCGCAGTACATGGCCGGCGTACCCACCCTGTACGAAGCCCTGCTCCGCGACCCGAACGTGACGGGCACCGACCTCTCGTGCTTCAAGGGCATCTACGCGGGCGGCGACAAGCTGCCCCAGGGCATCAAGGAGCGCTTCGACGCCCTGCTGGCGGCGAACAACGGCAAGACCGCCCTGCTCGAGGGCTACGGCCTGACCGAAAGCGTCACCGCCTGCGTCACCACGCCCGTGGGCAACTACCGCCCTGGCTCCATCGGCATACCGCTCCCCGACATGCTGGCCAAGGTCTGCAAGCCCGGCACGGAGGAGGAGCTGCCCCCCGGCGAGGACGGCGAGCTCTGCGTGTCCGGCCCCACCCTCATGCAGGGCTACCTCAACAGCCCCGAGGACACGGCCAGCACCCTGCGCCGCCACGCGGACGGCCGGACCTGGCTCCACACGGGCGACCTCTGCTCGATGGACGCCGACGGCTTCATCTTCTTCCGCCTCCGGATGAAGCGCATCGTCAAGGTGTCGGGCGTGTCGGTGTCACCCGTGACAGTGGAGGAAACGCTCGACGGACATCCCGACGTGGACATGTCCTGCGTCATCGGGGTGCCGGACGAGAAGAAGCTGGCCGCGCTCAAGGCCTTCGTGGTGCTCAAGGACCGGTCCAAGGCGAGCCCGGAAAAGGCCGCCGAGCTCATCGAGTACTGCAAGGGCCACCTGATCACCTGGAGCGTGCCGCGCAGCATCGAGTTCCGCGAGACCCTGCCCCTGACCCGAATCGGCAAGGTGGCCTGGAACGAGCTCGAAAAAGAGGAATCCGCCAAGGCCTCCAATTGAGGAAGAACCACGGAGGCACGGAGATAGGGAGTAACGGAGGAAGATGGGGGAAGGGCCGGTATTCCTTCCTTGCTGATTCCTCCCTCTTCTCTCCGTGTCTCCGTGCCTCCGTGGTATGCTTTTTCCGGAGGATGCCTTGTACCACCCGAAGATGGTCGAGTTCGACGAGAAGATGAAGGCCCTGTTCGACCGGATAGACCACGAGCTCGAGGACAGGTGGCACGGCGAGTTCTCCCTGCGCTGGAACCGGCCGAAGCGGGGCGTCACCGCCAATCCCGAATCCGACGGGCTCTTCAACGTGCAGGCCTACTTCACCCCCGGCTACGGCTCGAGGCTCGGCCGCGGCTACGGCGTCGACATCGACATCGCGACCCACGAGGACGTGCCTCCCGAGACCCGCGACCGGATCGAGCGCTTCGTACGCGACCGCCTCGAGGCCTTGCTGCCCGAGGCCTTCCCCGACCGCGAGCTCCGCGTCGAGCGCGACGGCCCCGTCTGGAAGATCGTCGGCGACCTCTCCCTCGGCCGCGCCTGATCCAGTACCCCTCACCGAAATACTGAACCACGGAGGCACGGAGGAGAAGAGAAAAAAGGGAGGAATCGAGAAACGGAACCCCCGCTACCCCGCTTCAGCCTGGATTCAGCCTCGACTCCGTGCACCCGCGCATGCGTTACCGTCAGGAACCCATCCTCTTCCTATTTCTTCCCTCCGTGTCTCCGTGACTCCGTGGTTGAATTATCTTTGGTAACCCATTGGGGCGTGTTGACGCGGGAGGGCGGGGCGATATAGTTATTTCCGTATCGTTAAGGTCTGGCCGAGCCCGGCCCGGAGATCGGAAACCATGGCTACCTGCGAATGCCTTCCCCGCTGCCCCTTCTTCAACGACCGCATGGCCAGCATGCCTGCCATGACCTCGCTCATGAAGAAGCGGTTCTGCCAGTGGGACAACTCGGGCTGCGCCCGGTATTACGTCTTTACCAAGGCCGGACCCTCGAAGGTGCCCGCCGACCTCTTCCCGAACCAGATGGACCGCGCCAAGGCGATTGTCGAGGCGACGCCGCGCGCCTGAACCTTCCTGAAGAAAGCTCCTTCGCCCCTTGCGCCGCTCCCGTTAATAAATATTATTTTCCACGAGCGTGCGTCGGCGGCTCCCGGAGGACGGGACCGCGCCGTCGCGAGGAGGCGACATGGCCGATTGCGAATGCCTTCCCAAGTGCCCGTTTTTCCATGACCGCATGGAGAACATGCCCGCGATGGCGAACCTGATGAAGAAGCGGTACTGCCAGGGCGACGCCACCGACTGCGCGCGCCACATGATCTTCCTGGCCCTCGGCGGCGACAAGGTGCCGCCCCAGCTGTACCCCTCCCAGGTCGAGCGGGCGCGGGAAATCATAGCGGCTGCCAAGGCAGGCTGATCCTCTCGGGTCTGCCTGTCAACAGGAGCAAGCGGCGCGGGGTTATCGGGCGGCCACCCTCCGGAACGGCGGGCCCGCCTGCCGACGCGGAGCGAGCCCGGGATGAAGCCCGATCCTCTTCCCCCCCTTGAAAGATTTACAGGAAGAACAGGGCCGCGCCGCCTACCGCCACCAGGGCGCCCGCGATCTCGAGGAAGGCAGGACGTTCCTTGCGGAGCAGGATGGCCGGCGGGATGATCAGGATGGGCGTGAGCCCGATGAGGGTGCTGGCCGTGCCCGCGTAGGTGCGCGCGAGGGCGAAGACCGACAGGGCTACGCCGAGGGCGGGACCGAAGAAGGCGCCGATCGCGGTGGCTTTGATGGCCGCGCGGTCGCGGGGCCATTCGAAGAAGACGCGGCGCCCCTTGCCGAAGAGCAGCGATACGACCGCGAAACCGACCAGGCCCACCATGACGCGGATTTGGGTGCCGGAGATGGTGTCGTACCCGGCTATGCCTTTCTTGGTCAGCACCATGCCGGCCGCCTGGCCGATGGCGGCGAGCGTGGCGAAGAGGTAGCCGCGGGCCGCGTGGGCCTTGTCCTCGGGCTTGAAGGCGCCGGCTCCGCGGCGGCCGAGCACCGCCATGAGTATGCCGGCCGCCACCACCGCCATGGCGACGAGACCGCGCGCGGGCATGAGCTCGCCGAGCAGCAGCCAGCCGATCAAGGCGGCGAAGGGCGGCGAGAAAGCCAGAAAGAGGGTGGTCAGGCGCGATCCGATCATGACGTAGGCGCTGAACAGGAAGATGTCGGCGATGACGAAGCCGACGAGCGCGGACGCGGCGAGCCAGCTCCAGGCCGACTCGGGCGCGTCGAGCGGCAGGGGCATGCCGCGGAAGAGCGTGCCCGCGACGCCGAGGAAGACGAACGCGAAGGCGAGCTTCCAGAAATTGACCGCGAAGATGCCCGTCCGCCGCGAGGCGGTCTCGAAGAAGAGGGCGGATACGGTCCAGCAGATGGCGGTGCCGAAGGCGGCGAGTTCACCGATGCGTTCCATGGTGCGCGCATAATAGCCTGAGCCGCGTCGCGCGTGAACAGGGCCGCGCCGGGCCCGACCTGGCAGGGCCCGGTCCGGTCGGGGAAGGAGAGCGGAGGATCGCGTACGAGCTTGACGGATGCCGCGGACGGTCCTAGGTTTAAATGGAGGCGGGGCCACGCGCCGCCACCCCAAGGAGGCGGATCATGTCGGTAGTCAGCATCGCGCGGGAACTCGGCGCCCTCGGCGAGGAGACGGCGAGGGCCTACGCGGCCCTCTCGGGCTATCGCCTCCTGGACCGCGAATACCTGGAGAGAAAGCTGTCGGAGCATGGCATCGGGCCGGAGGAGCGCGAGAAGTACGACGAGCGGAAGCCGGGTTTCTGGTCGGCCCTGTCACAGGAACGGGACGATTACCTCCACTACCTGAGGACCATACTCTACGAGGAAGCCGCCGCGGGAAACTGCGTCGTGCTCGGCAGGGGCGGCACCGCGGTCTTCGCGGGCGTTCCGGGTACCCTCTCCGTACGCATCGTGGCGCCCCACCATCTGCGCGTGGAACGGGTGGCCAAACACTACCAGTGCGACGAGCGCCGCGCCGAGCAGATCATCAAGCGCTCGGACGGCGACCGCGAGGGTTTCCACCGCTTCTTCTTCAACACCGACTGGCGCGACGCGGTCAACTACGACCTGGTGTTCAATACGGTCGCGGCGCCTCCGGAGGCCATCGCGAAGGCCATCGAGGCGGCGCGGCAGGCCTTCACCACGGCGGAACGCGAACGGGAGAGCGCGGCGCGCCTCAAGGAGCTCGCCCTCGGCCAGAAAATCGTCACGGAAGTGCTCTACGTCAAACGCGTGCCGGTCCACTTCCTCGAGGCCTCGGTGTCCAAGGAGCTCGTCACCCTGCACGGCGTGGCCAACACGCAGGGCGCCATCGACGCCGCCCTGGCCGCCGCCCGCCTCGTGCCGGGCGCGGAAAAAGTGGAAAGCGCCATCCAGGTGGTCCAGGACTTCACGGTGATGCCCTAGCGGTCCGCGGAACTGAGCGGCGCCCGGTTCGGCATTCCGCCGGCCGCGCGGGGAACGCCCGGCGGGCTGAACCTCATCCCCGCCGCCGGAGCCAGGCCAGGTAGGATTCGAGCGGTATCGGCTCGGTATAGAGCCAGCCTTGCGCGAATTCGCAGCCCTTGCCTTCGAGGTAGGCGGCGTCAGCGTCCGTCTCGACGCCCTCCGCGGTGATGGTCATGCCGAGCGAGCGCCCCATGGAGATGATGGCGTCAACGATGGGGCCGGTCAGACCTTCGGGACCGAGCTTCTCGATGAAACTGCGGTCGATCTTGAGGTTGTCGGCCTCCAGCTTGTGCAGGTACGAAAGGCTCGAATAACCGGTACCGAAATCGTCGATGGCCAGGCGGAAGCCGGCGGCCTTGAGCTCGCGCAGGACGGCCTGGGTGGTGCCGTCGTCGTTCATCATCATGCCCTCGGTGATCTCGAGCTCGATCTCGGAGGTCGGCACGCCCGCCGCGCGGCAGCGCGAGGCGATGTAGCCGGGGAAATCCAGGTCGGCCAGGTCGAGGGGTGAAAGGTTGAGGGCGTGGCGGCAATCGTCGCAGGCGGGGCCGCGCGCCGCCGCGATGGCCGGCCAGTCCGCCAGGAAACCTTCCACCACGAAGGCTGTGATCTCGCCGATGGAACCGATGGATTCGGCCACGGGGATGAACTCGGTGGGCGGCACGACGCCGAGCTCGGGGTGGCGCCAGCGGGACAGGACTTCAGCCCCGAGGCAGGCTCCGTCGGACAGGCGTATCTTGGGGTGGTAGACCAGATTCAGCTCGCCGCGCCTTACCGCGCCCTTGAGCGCGCTGGCCAGGCGGAAGCGACGCTGCTCCGCGGACCAGGACGCCTCGTTGTAAAAACGAACCTTGCCATGCAGCACGTCGCTGGTCTCGAGCGTGGAAGTGATGTTGGCGGACAGGCGGTCCAGGGTCAGACCGTCGTCGGGAAAGCGCGTGACCGCGATGCCCGCGCGGAGCGAGGTCTCGCGGTCCTCGACGGCGATGGGCGACGAGGCCGAACGAAGCAGGGCCGTCGCCCAGTCGCGGAGCCGGGCGGCGTCCGTGTCCTCGCGGCAGACCAGGAACACCGTACCGGTCCAGCGGCCCGCGAAGTCGCCGGGTTGCAAGGCTTCCTTGATACGCGCGCCGAGCGCGGCGATGAGCTCGTCGGCCGCCTTCGCGCCCCTGAATCCGGCCACCTGGCCGAAGCGGTGGATCTTGAGCGCGACCAGATAGAAGGCCCGTCCTGAGCGGATCTCCTGCTCGAGGTATTCCGCGGTCCGGGAACGGTTCGCGAGGGCGGTAAGCGGATCGACATAGGCTAGCCTGGTCAGGTACGAGACCAGCACGTGCTGGTAATGAACGCCGGCCGCACCGAGCCCCGTGGCCACGGCGAAGATCATGAAGACGCGCGCGCGGTTCTCGGCGTCGGCCAGGAACGATTCGGGCGGAAAGGGACCGAAGGCGAAGCGGGCGCCAACTCCCGCGAGAAACAGCGCCGAAAACGCGAGCCCGCCCCTGTGCCCCAGCACGAAATAGAAGAGCGGGAAGGCCGGGATGAAATAGAGGAGTCCGAAGCCCCGCTCTCCTCCTCCTTCCCAGATCAGGCGGACTGCGAGCACGCAGATGCCGATGGCGAAGAGCAGCCTCGATTTCCGCACCGAGCGCGTCGAGAAGAAAACGGCCAGGCCCGAGACGATGAAGGCTCCGTAGGCCCCGAGGATGAACACGGAGGAAATGTCGCCGCGGCGATAGTCGATGACGAGGTTGTAGGGCACCGCGAGCGACGAGGCGAACGCGATGGCGTACAGCGCGATCAGGCTGACGCGCTGCTGGACGGGAGACTCCTCGGACTCCGGACGGATCGAGAAAAGGAAATCCCGCATGAGTAAATCTTCGCCCATCATGCATCCGGTTTCCACGGAATTCGGCGCGACGACGACGAAGGCCGGCGCTTGCGGGCCGGGCGCGCTCCGGGTTAGGCTTGGCCGATGAGCTACCTGACTGGTTTCCACTCGATCGAGGAGGCGCTCAAGCGTCCGGACGCCAATGGCGTGGTCCTGGTCGCGGGCTCGGGTCCGCGGATCAAGCGCATCCTCGAGGAAGCGGCGAAGCGCGGTGGCGTGCGCGTCGAGCGCGTCGAGGCCGCGAAGCTGGCTGCGCTAGCTCCCGACGCTCGCGGCGTCGCTTACGAAAGCGCGGGAGGCGGCCTCGAGCCGCCTTCGCCCGACCTCGACGACTTCCTCGCGGACTTCGACAAGGATTCCGGCACGGTGCTGGTGCTCGACCACCTTTCGGACCCGCACAACTTCGGCTCGATACTCCGCTCCGCCGACGCCCTCGGCGTCGACCTCGTGGTGGTGCCCTCGCGGAGGGCGGCCAAGGAAACCGACGCGGTGGCCCGCGTGTCCTCGGGCGCCCTGGCCTGGGTGCCCGTCGCCGTCGTGACCAACCTGGCGCGCGCCGTCGACACCCTCAAGGACGCGGGCTTCTGGGCCTATGCCGCCGACATGGACGGCGAGGAGCTCTGGTCCGCCGAGCTGCCCGCCAAGCTGGCCATCGTCATGGGCGCGGAGGGTTCGGGCGTCTCGCGGCTCGTGAAGGAGAAGTGCGACGCGGCGCTGCGCATTCCCATGCCTGCGAGCGCCCATGTCGACAGCCTCAACGTCGGCGTCGCCGCCGGCATTTTCTTATACGAGGCAGCTCGCCGCAGGCGCGCCGGGAACTAGCCCTCTCACGGCGGCTCCTCTTCGCCATCGTTCCAAATCGACCCGCTCCATCTTCTCTCTGTGTCTGCGTCGCTTCGCGCCGCTTTCGG
>JAFGNN010000033.1 GCA_016926955.1 Spirochaetales bacterium
TCCCTGTTCCCTCCCTACGCCATAAGTTCCCGCGTGATGGGGAAGCTGCTTCCCGCCGCGTCGCTCGCCCTCGGACTGCCCGAAGGCGTGCCGGTCGTCTCGTCCTGGCCCGATTTCCTCGCAAGCCTCGTGGGGTCGGGGGCGGTCAGGCCGGGCGTGGCCTGCGACCGTTCGGGCACCTCGGAAGCCCTCAACCTCTGCGCCGGCCGGCCCTTCCCGGACTTCACCCTGCTCAGCCTGCCGCACGCGGTGCCCGGGCTGTGGAACCTGTCGGGAGGTCTTTCCACGAGCGGCAAGGCGCTCGAGTGGTTCGCCGATGCCGCGGGCTACGGGGACGAGGGCGCGCGCGGCGTCATCTCCGAAGCGCGCAAGGCGCGTCCGGGCGCCGCCGGCCTCGTCTTCCTGCCCTACCTGGCGGGAGAACGCGCGCCGCTCTGGAACCGGGACCTGCGCGGCGCCTTCCTCGGCCTCGCGCAGGGCCATGGTCGCAGGGAGCTCGCGCGGGCGGTCGCCGAGTCCATCGCCTACGGCCTCAGGCTCAGCCACGAGCGGATGGCCACAGCCGGCTTCCGGACAGAAATGGCCAGGACGAGCGGCAGCGCCGCCCGCGACGATTTCATGAACGCCCTCAAGGCGGACGTGCTCGGCGTCCCCTTCGAGCGACCCGAGCTCGCGGACGCGGAACTGCTCGGCGGCGCCTGCGCCTGCGCGGTAGCCCTCGGCGAGGCGGACAGCCTCGTGGAGGCATCGGACCGCATGGTGCGCGTCGCGGCCCGCTTCGAGCCCGATCCTGCCCTGCGCCCGCGCTACGACGAGATCTTCCACGCCTACGGCGAGTCGCTCGAGGCCATGGCACCCGTCTCGGCGCGGCTCGCATCGAGCGCCGCCCGCTTCGAAGCCCAGGACCGCGGTGCCCCAGGCGACGGGAGCGGTGCGCCCGCCGGGATCGGCGCGTGATTCCCGCCCTGCTCAAAAGCGCCACGCTGGTGCTCATGATGGCGGCCGGCTTCCTGGCGTGGCGCCTTCGCGTCCTGACGCGCGAGGCGGTCCAGTCCCTCTCGCGCTTCCTCGTGGACTTCACGCTGCCCGCCCTCATCATCATGTCGATGCAGCGCCCCTTCAGCCCGGAACTTCGCGACGAAGCCTTCCTGACCCTCGGCATCTCATCCGCGGTCTACGCGGTCTCGATTCCCGCGGCGCTGCTCCTCGCGCGGCTCATCGGAGCCCCCCGCCGCTCGCGCGGCACCTACGCCTTCGCGGCCTCGTTCTCCAACGTCGCTTTCATGGGCTTTCCCGTCATGGAGGCGCTCTTCGGTCGCGAATCCCTGTTCGCGGTGTCGGTCAACAACATCCCTTTCCAGGTGCTGGCCTTCTCCGCGGGCATCGTCATGATAGCCCCGGGCCGCGGCCATGCCCGCGACGGCGCGGGCTCCGGCGGCGCGACCTCGGCGCCGCGACTTTCGCTCCGGAGCCTCGTCAACCCGGCCATAATCGCCACCTTCGTCGGCTTCGCCTTTTTCCTTTTCTCGGTCAGGGTCGGCGAACCGCTCCGGGGAGCGCTCGAAGCGCTCGGGTCGGTGACCACCCCGCTATCCATGGTCCTGATCGGCGCGATGCTCGCGCGCGCGAAGCTCGGCAGGACGCTCGGCGAGTGGCGTGTCTGGATACTGTCGGCATGGAGGCTCTTCGTGCATCCCGTGGCGCTCTGGCTGGGCTTGAGGGCGCTCGGCGCGGAAGGGATGATCCTCGCGGTGCCCGTCGTGGTGGCCGCCATGCCGGTAGCGGCAAATACGAGCATCCTTGCCGAGGTCTATGGCGGGGATTCGGAAACGGCGAGCGGCCTGGTCTTCCTCAGCACCGTGCTTTCCACCGTGAGCATTCCCCTCCTGTCCCGCGCGCTCTTCGGGACCTGAGGAACCCGTCCCCCGTACTCGTACGCAACGAGACGTCGCAACTGCGCCCGCGAAACGGCGGCGCCCGGCCTCCCGTCCAGGGGAAGCCGGGCGCGGCGTTCACTTTCGCTGGGCCGAACGCCGGCTTACTTGGCCTGAACCGCGTTGACCAGCAGCCGCGAGGTGTCGTCGGACGGATCGAAGTAATCCATGCCCACGACGATCACCCGGCCCTTGCCGACCTTGCGGCTGGCCACCACGATGCCGGCATCGTTCCCGGCCCAGACTTCGACGGGCAAGGATCCGCCTTCCATGTAGAAGCTGGTGCCGTTGATCGTCTCGAACGAGGAACCGAGGCCGGCGCCGACGGCGGCCTTGCCCTGGACCGTGAACGGCACCGTGCCGTCGTTGAAGTCCCCGCCCTCGAGGTCGATGAGGCCCAGGTCTCGCCAGAAGGCGAGCGATTCGCTCTGCGGCGAGCAGATCACGAGATTGCCACCACGGGCCAGGAAGTCGGAGAGCGGTTTTTCGAGCGCGTCAGCGATTCTTCCCGTATCGACGGAATACCAGTTTTCTGTTTCGCTCACGACCAGGGTGCGGGCCTTGAGCAGGGCCGAGGCGAAGTCCCGTCCCGGATACTCCTCGCGGCTGTCCGTGACCGTCCAGCCCGGCAATCCGTCCCTGAGTATCCCGACTACGTACGCGTGCTCTCCGTCATCGGCCATGTCCGCCCAGGCGCCCCAGACCACGACCGACCTCAGGGCCGAGAGGCTCGATTGCCCGTAGGAGATGGAGTCGATCTTCTCTATCGGCACGCCGACGCGGAGGCCGCCGGGACCGCTTGCGAACAGGGTACCCGAGCGGAGCTCGGGGGAAGCGCCGACCACGAGCTCCCCGTTCGCGAAGGCGAGCTCGATCCGGCCCGCCGCGGAACCCGAGGAGGCCTTGGAGGGCATGCGGAGGGCGAGCAGGGCCGCGGATGACAGGGTGGTCTCCTCTCCCGGGGAGCCAAGCGTCAGATCGGCGCCCGTCGCGGACTTGAGCGCGCCGACGGCAAGCGATCCGCCCTTCGAGGCAAGCGCCGCGTGCGAAGGATCCTTCGGGCTCTCGGGCGGCATCGCTCCGCCCACGGACAGCGACGACACCTGGTCGAGGTTCAGGCGCAAGGCGCCGAGCATGACCGACTCGAAGAGGACCACTCCCTTCTCGATGCGCACGTAGCGGCCGACGAACGCCGAGCCGTCATGGAGCTCGAGGCGGTCGGGACCGTCCGCCGCCGGCGTCGCCGGGGGATCCCGGGTGAGCGAAGCTATGTCCTTCGCCGCGATCTCGACCGTGGATCCCGAGGTCCCGCGGAGTATCAGCTTGACCGAGGACGGGCCGAGAGCCCCGAGCTGGCCCTGCAGGCGGTCCCCGGAGGCCATGTCCACGATCCACGACGGTTCCTGCGCGAAGGAAGCGGCGGCGAGCGCTGCGGCGAGCAGCGCCAGGAGACGCGTTTTTCCGTTGATCATCATCCTGTTCCTCATTCGGCCAGCACGGCGTTGACGAGGGCGCGGGCGGCCCCGTCCTTGATCTCGTAGAAATCGAAGCCCATCACCACCACGCGGCCGCGACCGACCTTCCTGAGGAGGATCGCGGCGCCGCCCTCGTATTCCGCCAGCGTGGCGGCGGGGGTCGACGGGTCGACCGAGTAGAGGTAGGTCGCGTTGAGCGACGGGAATTCCGCGTCGATGCCCTTGCGATAGGCGGCCGGCGCGGACGCCGTCCAGGTGACGAATTCCTCGCCCCAGATGGAGTTCGACTCGCCGAGCTCGACCAGGCCCGCGGTGCCGAACATCCCGAGCGAGCTTCCGGTGGCGCCGAGGATGATCACGGTGCCGCCCTTGGACAGGTAATCGGCGAGAAGGGGCTTGAGCGCGAGGCCGAGCTCCTCGGGATCCGCGTCGAAGTTCTCCGGCTCGGGAATCACGAGGGCGCGCGACGCGAACAGCTTCGCCTTGAATTCAGCCGAGATGTCGGGATTCTCGAGCTCCACGATCTTCCAGGACGAACCGAGCCCGTCGGCGAGGACCGTGCGGGTATTGTCGCGCTCGCCGCCGCCCGACAGGTCCGCGAAGGCGCTCCACAGCAGGATCTGCTTCGACGACGCGAAGGCGCCCGTCTCGCCGAAGGTGACGCCGGCGACGGAGATCAGGGGGATGCTCACGGACTGCTTCCCGGCCAGCTGGAAGACGAGTTGTCCGCCCTTGAGCTCCGCGTTCGTGCCCGAGAGCACCGATCCGTTGGCCAGTTCGACGTTGGCCACGATGACGCCCTTGGGGTACGGGGCGGCCGGGGTCTGCGGCTCGGGGAAGAGGATGGAAGCCACCGCGTCGACGGAGAGGCGGCTCGACACGTCGAGACCGGACACCACGATGGTGGAGGCCCCCTCCGCGGCGAGGTTCCCGAAGAGGACGGAACCGGAGCGCGTCGTCACCTGGGAGCGGTCCGTGGCGCCCAGCCTCGCGGGGCTCGGGTTACCGTTCCTCACGAGCGACTCGACGAGGTCCAGCGGCAGGCGGACGGCCCCGACGCCCTCGGCGTCGAATCGCACGGTTCCGGACTCGACGCCGGAGAAGCGGCCGTTGAGCCTGGCGCCGTCGCGCAGGACAAGCACGTCGAGGTCGGTCCTCGGAGGCAGGGCGTCGATGGAAGCCCGGAAGAATCCGGAGACCTTCGAGAGGGGCACTTCGAGCGTTATGGTGGGTGCGATGGCGGGTTTCAGCTTGAGGGCGCTCGCGGAAAGCCCCGCGAGTTCGCCCGAAAGCGAGTCGCCGCCCGGGAATTTGAAGGTGAAGGGAGCGACGGCCTGGCCCGAAGCCGCCGCGACCAGCATGAGGCCGAGGACGAGGGGAAGGAAGGATCTGCGCACGGGAAAACCTCCGGTGGAATGCACGTTTCGATGACGCATCCACTATAGCGCGCGCGACCTCGTCGCATCTCCCGTCGACCCGTGCTTTTTCGGGCTATTTGAGCAGTTCCATCCCCTCGAAGGTCCGATAGGGCGAAAGTTCGTCGAAAATGAAGCCGTAAGCCCCCGGTCCGTTCACGGTCGCTTCGGCGAGGATCTTCCCGAGGCCGGGACCGAGCATGAAGCCCTGCCCGCACATGCCGGCCGCCGCGAGAACGTTCTCCGTCCCGCGCGCGTAGCCCACGACCGGGAGCCCGTCCGGCGTCATCGGGTACAGCCCGCGCCAGGTGCGTCGCACCTTGACGTTCGCGAGGCGCGGGTGGAGCTCGACCATGCGGCGGGCGACGAGGGGCAGGAACGATGACGTGGAGCGGGCGTCCGTCCCCCAGGCCTGGGGCTTCGGCGTGATGCAGAATACGATCTGTCCGCTCGCGATCTGGTAATAATAGTAGTTGCCGGACTCCGAGTCCGGGCGGATGTCGACCACCATGGGACCGAGGAAGCGCTCGACGGGCTCGGTGACGCCCGCCTCGTGGCTGTCGGGGTTGACCGGAAGCGATTCGCCCAGCAGCTCCGCGATGCGCGCGGCGTCGGCTCCCGCCGCGTTGATGAAGAGGCCCGCCTCGTAGACATCCTTGCCAGTGCGCGCCCGTGTCGCCCGGCGTCCTTCGCGGTCGAATTCGCCCACCGTCTCTCCGAAGCGGAACTCGACGCCCGCGTCGATGGCGAGCTTGTAGAAGGCGGACGCGACGAGGAGGGGCGAGGCGGAGCCGTCGCCGGGGCTCCAGGTGCCGCCTCGCAAGTCCTCCCGCCTGATGCCGGGGACGAGGCCCGCCACCCGATCCGGATCGATCCAGTCTATGCCGAGACCCGCCGCCTTCTGGACTGACAGCAGCTCGCGGAAGGCGTTTTCCCTCGTCTCGTCGTACGCGACAAAGAGGTAGCCGCCGCGCTTCCACTCGACGTGGAAGCCGTGCTCGGTCTCGAGCCGCGGCACGATGTCCAGCGATTCCTG
The DNA here is from genome assembly GCA_016926955.1 of Spirochaetales bacterium. Taxonomy (GTDB): domain Bacteria; phylum Spirochaetota; class Spirochaetia; order Treponematales; family UBA12059; genus JAFGNN01. The sequence goes on from JAFGNN010000033.1 coordinate 5,861, forward strand.
GCCGATCCGGATCTTGGCCGCGTCCGAGTGCGTGGCGCGTATGCCGCCTATGGCGGCGCGGTTCTGCCCGCGTCCCCAGGAGGCTTCCTTCTCGAGCACGACGACCTTGAGGCCCTTCTTCGAGAGGTAGTACGAGAGGGGGAGCCCGATGGAACCCGCCCCGACGATGACGATGTCGGATTTCACTTCATGCGGTCCTTTCCCGCGGCGAGGGGGCCGGCGCCTGCGAAGGTGCCGAGCGGCACCTCGATGGATAGGGGCCTCAGGGTGAGGCCCGCCACCTCCGCGGGGTCGACGCCGGCCTGCCTGAAAACCTGGGGCAGGAGCGGCGTGCAGGTCTTGGATCCGCAGGCGCCCATGCCGACGCGGAGGGTCTTGAGCTGGTTCGCGTCGCGGACACGGTACTCTTTGATGTACCGGACTATCTCTCCCACCGTCACGCGCTCGCAACGGCAGACTATCGCCTCGTCGCTCAGGCGCTCGACGCGCGGCTCGGGCAGCGATCGGGTGGCCGCCTCGGACTGCACGCGAACCCCGATGGCGCGCACGGCGATTTCGGACGGAGCGGCGACCGTGAGGAGCCAGGTCTTGTATTTGCGGTTGAAGACCTTTTTCACGAGCTCGCCCTCGCCCAGGCTCGCGCCTTCGCGGTCGAGCAGGGCCAGCTTCGAGCCGGGCTCGAAGGGAGCCGGAAATTCGAAGGGAAGGACGACTTCGGCCCCTCCGCCGTCAAGGCCTTTCACGAGCGATACGGCGAGCCCCGGGCAGGCTGCAACGCAGGCGTTGCAGCCGCGGCAATCCTTTCCCGAGTAGCGCGGCAGGTCCATGATGGAGCCCCGCACGGGCTTGAGCGCGATGGAGTGCGTAGGGCAGACCGTCGTGCAGGGGTCGCAGGGGATCTCCTGGACGCAGTGGAAGACCGGCTTCCAGGTTCCCGTTTCGGGCACGACCGGTTCCCGCACGATCGTGTCGCCGGGCCGCGAGCGGAGCACCTCGCGCTTCGCGACCCAGGATTCGTCAAGTTCCACCGCGCGGCCGAGCAGCTTCGCGAGCGCGAGGGCGGCTATGCGTCCCCCGAACATGGCGCTCGAGGCTTCGGCGATCTCCTCGGCGTCGCCGGCCGCCACCGCCGGAATGTCGAAGTCCCTGGCCTGCCTGAGAAACTCGTCGCAGGGCGAGAGGCCCGCCGCGACGAGGACGGTGTCCACCTCGTAGGTGCGCGCGGTCGAGAGGATGGGTCTCCGCTTCTCGTCCACCTCCGCGACCGTGACGCGCTCGACGCGGCCTTCGCCCTCCACGGCGACGATGGTGGTATTGAGGTACACCGGCACGCCAGCGCGCACGATCTTGTCCGCGTGGACCTTGTAGCCGTTCACCTGGGGCAGTATCTCGACGATGCCGGCGACCTCGATGCCGGCCTGCAGCGCGTGGTAGGCCGCGATGAGGCCGACGTTGCCGGAGCCGAGAACGAGCACGCGCTTCGAGCATTTAACGAGATCCCGGTTGACTAGGGTCTGGAAGGCGCCGGCACCGAAGACGCCGGGCAGGTCGTTGCCGGGGAAGAGCACGGACCGTTCTCGCGCGCCAGCGGCCACGAGCACGGCCTTGAAGTCGACGAGGACGTAGTCCCGGTAATCCACGAGCACGCCGGCGGCCCGGTCGGCGTAGAGGCCGACGACGGGGCTGTTGGCCAGGACCGTCACGCCGGGCAGGGCCTTCACCTGGTCCGAGAGCTTCCGCGCAATGTCGACGCCGCGGGTCCCGGCATAGCAGTCCGCTTCGGAGCCGAAGAATTTGTGGGTCTGGAGGACCAGCTTGCCGCCCAGATCGGCCTTGTCGTCGGCGAGGACCACCGCGATCCCGAGCTTCCCGAGCTCAACGGTGGCGGCGAGGCCAGAGGGACCGCCGCCGATGACGAGGACTTCGCAGGACACGCGCCGTGGCTTGGCCAGCTCGCGGGGACCGTCGGAGAGCGGCAGGGGCGGCAGGCCCTCGACGCTGCGGACGTCCATGCCCGCGCGCAGCGCCGTGACGCAGGACTTCACCGCCACGCCGTCGACGATGAGCGCGCATTGGCTGCACTGCCCGTTCGCGCAGAAAATGCCCTGGGGCGCGCCGTCCTTGGCGTGCGACGAAAAGCGCTTGACCCCCATGGCCACGAGGGCGCTCGAGATCGGCTCGCCCTCGTAGCCCGAGGCCGGTTTTCCGTCGAAGGTGAAGCGCACCTCTACGCGGCCCTCTTTCGGGCTCAGGACGGGGTGTTCGGTGATGCGGTCCAAGGGATGCTCCGTGGATTGGGGCGGCCTGGGCCTCCCCGTCGGGACGGTAGCCGCCGCCTGCGGCGCGCGCTGCGCGCCGGGGACGTTCCTCCGTCAAGCCAATCCAATACCGCACGGGTTTCGGGGACTGTCAAGGCAAAACCGGGGCGAGGGGCGGAGCGCCGGCCGGATGGAGCGGCGCGGCGGCGGCGGGCCTGACGGCATTCCAGAATTCCTCGAGTTTTTCCGGGCTGGCGCTTCCCGCTCCGCCGAAGCCTCGCTATGATCGGGCGCCATGACGAAGGATTCCGGGAAACCGCCGATACGAGCGAAAAAGCCCACGGTGCCGATCTCGCGGCTCCTTTCCTACATGGCGGACAGCCGGAGCCTCTTCGCGGCCGGGCTCGGCGCCATGCTGCTCGTCTCGGGCGCCCAGCTCGCGGGCCCACTCATACTCCGGAAGATCGTCGACGAAGCGATACCCTCCGGCGACGTCCCGCGCATGCTCCGCCTCGCCCTCGCCTACCTGGGCCTCGTGCTGGCCATGGGCGCACTGACCTACTGGCAGAGCATAGCGATCGCGAAGCTCGGCCTTTCCATCGTCACGAGGATCAAGCGCGAGCTTTTCGCCCGCATGCTCTCGCTGCCGGTGGCCTGGTTCGACGGCCACAAGGTCGGCGAGCTCATGGCGCGGGTCGAGAGCGACTCCGAAAAGCTCAGGCAGTTCTTCTCGAACGTCGGCATCTACCTCCTGGGCTCCTCGATTTTCCTCGCGGGCATGATCGCGGTCATGTTCGTCATGGAGCCGACGGCCGCCTTCTATCTGGTGCTGCCCATGCCGGCGGTCCTCGCCCTCGTCGTCTTCCTGTTTGACAAGCTCCGCGCCTGGTACGAGAAGGCCCGGAAGCTCTACGCCGAGACCGTCGCCGCGGTCACCGAGTACGTTCAGGGCATCGAGGTGATACGGGCCTTCGACCGCGTCAGCCACGCGGTCGAGCGCGTCGGGAAGGTCTCGCGCGAGAAGCGGGACCTCGAGATGAAAGCCGGCATGGTGGAGTACGGCTCGATGAGCCTGCTCGGCTTCGCCATCGGACCCCTCATGACGGCGCTGATCATCTCGCGGCTCGCGCCCGGCATCGTGGCGGGATCGTTGACCATAGGGACCCTGCTCGTCTTCATCTCGTACGCCCAGCGGCTCTTCGAGCCCCTGATGGGCATAGCGGAGAACATCCGCGGGCTGCAGCAGGCGCGCGTGGCGATGGAGCGCATTTTCGGCATCATGGACCTGGCCCCGGAACCCTCGGGTTCGGGTCGGAAGCCGTCGTTCGAGCGCTCGATCGAGTTCCGCGACGTGGGCTTCTCGTACAAGGAAGGAGAGCCGGTCCTCCGGAACGTCAGCTTCACCATCGAGAAGGGGAAAACCCTCGCGCTCGTCGGCCCTTCGGGCTCCGGCAAGACGACGACGATAAGCCTGCTCTGCCGTTTCTACGGCCCGACGGAAGGGTCGATCCTGGTCGACGGGACGCCCCTGGACCTGTTCGACCTGGCCGCCTGGCGGCGGAAGATCGGGCTCGTGCTCCAGGACGTGTACCTCTTCCCCGGCTCCGTTCTGGAGAACGTGCGCATCTACGACGACCGAATCGGCGAGCCGGACGTCTGGCAAGCCCTCAAGACCGTGCACGCGGACGCCTTCGTCGGCCGTCTCCACGGAGGCGTGCTCGCGGAGCTGTCCGAGCGCGGCGCCAACATCTCCACAGGCGAGAAGCAGCTCGTGTCCTTCGCGCGGGCGGTCGCCTTCTCTCCCGAGCTCGTCGTCATGGACGAGGCCACGGCCTCGGTCGACGTGGCGACCGAGCGGCGCATACAGGAGAGCATGGCGGAACTGCTCGAGGGAAAGACCGCGGTCATCGTGGCGCACCGTCTCTCGAGCATACTCCGGGCGGACCAGATCCTCTTCTTCAAGGACGGGCGCGTCGTCGCCCGCGGACGCCACGAGGACCTGCTCGACTCGCTGCCGGAATACGCGGAGCTCGTCCGTCTCCAGTTCCCCGACCCGGAGAGCGCCGCGGACGGAGGGCGCTCCGCCGGCGCGGAGGGCGCGGACGCATGAAAGGCACCAACATGAAGCGCATCGCGTGGATCTGGCGCATCTGGCGGGAACGGCCCGCGCTGATAGCCTTGCTCTTCTTCCTGACCCTTCTCTCGAGCGCGGTGGCGGTAACCTATCCCTTCCTTTCCAAATTGCTGCTCGACGCGCTCCAGGGGGCGCTCGAGACCGGGGCGGCGGCGCGCGGCGACGCCATGGACGAGATCGACCGCATCGTCCTCCTTTTCCTGGCCGTCGGTGCGACCGGCCTCGTGTCCGGCCTCTTCCCCGGCATCAGGGGCCTGACCAACAATGTCTTCGAGCACCTGATCCGCACCAAGTACTTCGCCCGGGTCATGTCGAAGGACCACCGCTTCTTCGCGGCGTTCCGCTCCGGGGATGTCGTGACCCGTCTGACCGACGACCTCTACGACTTCCCGAAGCTCTCGTGGTTCCTCTGCTCGGGCATCTTCCGCGCGGTGGAGTCGATCTCGAAGGTGGCGTTCTGCCTCGGAGCCATGTTCCTCATCCATGCCAGGCTCACCCTGTGGTCCATCATTCCCCTGCCGGCCATGATTGCCGTCTTCTGGATAACGCAGGACCGCATCTACGACACCTTCCGGAAGAACCAGGAGGCGATCAGCGACATCAACAGCCAGCTCGAGCTCTCGTTCTCGGGGGCGAGGGTCATCAAGGCCTACGCCTGCGAGCCGAAATACGTGCGCTTCTTCGACCGCGCCCTCGACAAGCGCTTCTCGACGGAGCTCGCGGTCATCAAGCTCGAGACCGTGCTCCAGCTGATCTACCAGTACATCGACCTGGTGGCGCAGATCGCCATAGTCTTCGCCGGCGGGGTGCTCGCGGCGCGCGGCGAAATCACGATCGGCACCTTCTACGCCTTCTACAACTATCTCGGCATGCTCGTGTACCCCATCCTCGACGTGCCGCAGCTCTTCGTCTCCGGCAAGCGGGCCTTCGTCAACATCGACCGGCTCGAGGAGATGGACGGCTATCCCGGGCCGAAGGTTCCCGACGTCCCGGTCCGGATTTCCTCCGTAGAGACCATCCGTGCGAAGAACCTCTCGTTCAGCTATCCGGGGAGGGAGGAAAAGGCCCTCGAGTCGGTGGATTTCGAGCTCCGCAAGGGCGAGCGGGTCTGCGTGGTCGGTCCCGTGGGATCGGGAAAGACAACCCTGGCGAGGGCCCTGGCCGGGCTCGTGGACCCCGACGGGGGCTGCGTCGAGGTGAACGGCGTCGCGCTCGGCGAGCTTGACGCGTCCTCCTGGCGCGCCCTTGTCGGCTACGTCCCGCAGGAGGCCCTGCTCTTCTCGGGCACCATACGCGAAAACGTTGAACTCGGTTCCGACTCGCCGGACGACGGGCTCTTCCGCGAGGCCGTCGGGGCGGCCCAGCTGGCCGCCGAGATCGACGCCATGCCGGAGAAGGAACGGACGCGCGTCGGACAGCGGGGAGTCTCGCTGTCCGGAGGCCAGAAGCAGCGAGTCGCCATAGCCCGCGCGATAGCCCGCAGGCCCGCCCTGCTCCTGCTCGACGACATCACCGCGAGCCTCGACGCCGCCAACGAGGAGCGGCTCATGTCGCGCCTGCGCGAAATCTCCGGCGACATGGCGGTGCTGATGGTTTCGCACCGACTCTCGAGCCTCCGATACGCCGACCGCGTGGTGTACCTCGAAGCCGGCAGGGTGCTCGCGTCCGGAAAGCACGAGGATCTGCTTTCGAACGCGTCCTACGCGGGGTTCATAGCCGAGCACCTGAGGGGAACGGGAGCCTGAGCGGGAACGTCGCCGTCGCTCAGGCCGGGGCGACGCCGGGAAGCATCATGGTGGCGAAGCCCGTCATCGTCCCGATGGTGGCGTGGTCGCCGTCGCCGTGGGGCCGGCTCTCCGGGATCGCCTCATCGACGACGACGTAGATCATGGCGCCGGCGGAGAAGGCCCTTTTGCTTCCCGGCGCGAGTCGAGCTATACTTTGCCGGAAGCATGGATCTCATACAGAACGTGATTCGCGTCGGCACGACCGACCCGGCCATCAACGCCGCAATCGCCTCCATCCCTTCCGCGGCGCGCAACGCGCCGTACGCCATGCGTTTCAACCAGAACGAGGAGTTCTTCCTGGAGCTTGGCGCCGACCTCCAGGTTCCGTCGTTTCCCATCCACCACGACGTCCGCGATCCCTCGCCGAAACCGGAGTACGCCCTCCCCTTGCGGACCCTCGCGCGGGGACTGATCGCGGTTATGCCGGGCCTCTTCAGGGGCCTCTCCTACTGCTTCGATCCCGCGGAGATACTCAAGCCCTGCTTCTACAAGCTCTACAAGGTGCAGGACGAGCTCTACCTGTACCTTCTCCGCCTGGACCTCCTGCCCCGGCCCTTCGACTCGCGGGTGACCGGCAGGGGCGACAACGACCGCACTGCCGCCTACAGCACGCGCAGGCTCTTCGTCGAAAGCGACCTGATACCCCTCGCGGGACTCGCGAAGGACGGAGAGCGGCTGACCGGCTTCCGCGTCCGTCAGCTGGTTTCGCAGACCTGGATCGGCGAGTCCGGCAAGGGCTACACGGTCCGCGGCATCTGGATGGACGCCGACCTGACCAAATTCTTCACGAAACTCTTCATGCCCGCGGGGCTCAGGGTCTACCCGTTCTACCCCCTGGCGTGCAAGTATAAGACGGTCTGCGGCTTCGTCCCCGTGCCCGAGGCCGACGCCCGCAAGCGCGCCCTGCCCCAGCTCCACCGCGCCGCGGCCTTCCTGGCCCCCGAGATGGAGCGCGTGCAGCTTGCCCTGCGGGAGGCGAGCTTCTCCGAAAAGCTGCCGGATTACGTCGAGCTCCGCGCCCGCGTGCCGGAAGCATGGCGGGACGCGTGGCGGGGTTCGACGATCGAGGCGTACCTGAACGAACGCGACATGAAGGAGTTCCTGCTTGCCGTACCGGAATGGAGTTCCCCTCAGCAAGGCTGACCTGGCGGGTATGCGGGTCGTCGTCATGGGCCTCGGCCTCAACGGAGGCGGCCTCGGCAGCGCGCGCTTCTTCGCCCGGGCCGGCGCCGAAGTCACCGTCACGGACGGCAAGGACGCCGAGGCGCTCGCGCCGTCCATAAAGCAGCTCGAAGGCCTGCCCGTACGCTACGTCCTCGGCCGCCACGAACTGGCCGATTTCGAGTCGGCCGATCTGGTCATCAAGAATCCGGGAGTGCGGCCCGACTCTCCCTACCTGGCGGCCGCCCGCCGCGTCGAAACCGACCTTTCGGTCTTCCTGTCGCTTTCTCGGGCGGACCTGGTGGCGGTCACCGGCTCGAAAGGCAAGTCGACCACGTCCAGCGCCATAGCCTGGGCGCTCCGGGAGGCGCTGCCTGAGCGGGACGTGCTGTTCGGCGGCAACATCACGGTGTCGGTGCTCGACCTGCTCGACCGCGCGCTCGAAGGATCCATCTGCGTGCTTGAGCTCTCGAGCTTCCAGCTCGGCGACCTCAAGGGTCGAAACCTCCTCAAGCCCCGCGTCTCCGTGCTGACGCGCATCGTTCCGGACCACCTGGACCGCTACGGCACCATGGAAGCCTACCTGGCCGACAAGCGCGCCATCTACGCCGAACAGGAAAACGACGCGTACACCGTCTGCGACGCGGACGACGCGTACGGCAGGGACTTCGCCACGGAGACCCGGGCGCGCGTGCGCTGGTACGCGGACCGCCTGGGTGAAGGCGCCTGGGGCGCCGAGCTCGCGGGCGGCGGCATGGTCTTGAGGCCCGACGCCTCGCCCGAACGCGTCCTACCGGACCGCCTGCTCGTGCCCGGCGCGCACAACCGGCGCAACCTGCTGGCGGCCGGCCTGGCCGCCACGCTTGCGGGCGCGGAACCGGGACGGGTGGCAGAGGCGCTCGGCCGCTTCCCGGGCGTTCCCCACCGCCTCGAGGTCTTCGCGGAGAAGGACGGGATCGCCTGGTGCAACGATTCCGCGGCCACGGTGCCCGAGTCCGTCGAAGCCGCCCTCGCCGCCTTCGAGCGCCCGGTGGTGCTCGTCACGGGAGGCACCGACAAGGGCCTCGACTTCGCCGCGCTGCGCGCTTCCTACGCCAAGGCCAAGGGCATAGTACTCCTGGCCGGCTCGGCATCGGAAAAAATCCGCGCACTGCTCGACGCGGACGGCATCGCGTACCACGGCCCCTTCGGCGAGCTTGACGAGGCGGTGCTCCGCGCGGCCTCGCTGGCCTCGACCGGCGACGTCGTGGCGCTCTCGCCGGGCTGCACGAGCTTCGGCATGTTCCGCAACGAATTCGACCGGGGCGACCGCTTCCGCGAAGCCGTTCGCCGCCTGGTCATCTCCGTCTAGGGTCGATAGGCCACCGCTCCGTAGCCGACGAAGGAATCGGAAGGGGAGAGCGCGGCGCTGGTGGAATAGGCCAATATGCTTCCACTGACCGCTCCCGAGGCGCGCGCGAAACCGATGGCCGCGGCCGCCGCCCCCGCGGAGCAGGCGGCGCCGCGTTCCTCGCCGAGCCGCAGGACCTCTGCTTCATCCATCCGCGCCATAGCCTCGAGGACGGGCCGGTCATTTTCGCGCTCCACCCAATTCAGGGCCGCCCGCCCCTGCCCGGCCGGCTCGAAGCCGTAGTTCGGCCCGTAGTGGGTCAGGTCGGTCGAGGCCAGCAAGCCGGCCTTCCTTCCGAGCCGCCGGGCGAGTCCGGCCGCGAGCTCGCCGATCCGTACGGAACGGGACTCGTTCGGAACGCGGAGCCAGACCACGCGCGCCTTCGGGCAGCGTTCGCGGACCAGGGGCAGCTGGATCTCCACCGTGTTGTCCGCCCTGTCGTCGGGAGCGAGGGCGAAGCCCTCGGCGTCAAGCCCGTCGGCAAGCAGTCGCGTCAGTTCCGCGTCGGCGCTCAGGATTCCCGCGGGCGTTTCGAAGGCGTCCTCGGGAGCCAGGCGGACCGGCGAGCCGGGTGCCCCGTGCCCTCCGACCACGAGCACCGTTTCCGCGCCTTCGTCGAGGGAACGGACCGCGAGCCAGGCTATCGCTCCCGAAAAGTACCATCCGGCGTGCGGCGCAACGGCCGCGACGGCGCCGCCGCCCGCCGCTTCCTGGCGGCGGGCCTCTTCCTCCCACCCTCGCACGAGCCGCGCGACCTCTGCCGCCGCATCCGGATACCATCCCGCGGGCAGGCCCCGCTTTCTCGTACGCATCCCGTCCTCCGCGCTGGAACGAAGCGCCTCTTCCGCATTCCTTCCCGCGTCCGGCCCGAGGGAAGTAGCGCGCGCTTTGTGGCGTTCCCGCGAGTAACATTGTATACTACGCAACCATGAAGCGAAGGGTTCCGGTCGTTTTCCTCGCGCTCAGCTTTCTGGTCTTCGCGCTCTCCGTCGGGACCGGGGTCTATCGGGTTCTCCTGGCTCGGCACGATGCTGAGGCCGCCGCCCGATCGGCATTCGACGCGCTCCGCCGCGAGGCCACCGCGATGATCCGCGTCGCGGCCGACGCGGCCGGCCCGGAATGGAACCAGGCCTTCTCCGCTCGTTGGGAGGCCTCGCCAGCCCTGCTCGCGTTCATTCTCCGAGACGCGTCCGGCATCATCCAGGCCGTGCCCGCGAGCTCGCCGTTCATCGCCCGCGGTGGGGTCGAGGCCTGGCCGGCCGAAGCCGGGTTCGCGGCGCCGAAAGGGAGCACCTTGAAGCTCGGCGCTGTCATCGGCGGCGATCCGAGCACCCCGATCTCGGTGCAGGCCCTCTATTCGACCCTGCCTGTCTGCAGTGTCTGGAAAGCCGTCCGCGACACGCTCCTCGTCATAGCGGTATGGCTCGCCGGTTCTTCCCTCATCCTGGCCGCGACCCGATCCGGCTCGCGAGAAGAGGGCGCGGGCGCCATCCCGCCCTTCGTCCCGCCGGAGGCCGAAGCCGCGCCCGGTCCCACCGACGACGCGGACGCCGGTTTGCGGGAGCCCTTCCCGTGGGAGCTGCCGCCGCATGAAGGAGCGGCCTCTATGGACGCGGTGCCCGCGGAGCTTCCCCCCTTGCCGACCGGCGCCTGGGACGAGGTTCTCGCGGCGGAACTCCCCGGGACAGCCCCCGGCTTCGAAGGTGAGGAGCCCGAGAGCGACACTGCATTCGATCCGGCCATGCCGGAGTTGCCGCGGGAACTGGACGAGCTGCCGGAGGTGGACGCGCCCTCGGGGTTGGCTGCAGGATCCGGCCACCGCTCGAGACGCTACGGCGACGGCGGCCGTCCGGCGGGCCTGTACTCGCCCCTCTCGGGCCTCGGCTGGGAGTCCTATCTGCCCGACCGCCTCGACGCAGAGCTCAGGCGGGCGGCCGGATTCGAACAGGACCTCTGCCTTATCCTCCTCTCCAACTCCCACGCTCCCGCCGCTTCCCGAGCATACGGGATAATCGCCAAGAGCTTCGTGGAGTTCTTCACCTTCCGCGATCTGAGCTTCGAATTCGGCGTTTCCGGCATGTCCGCGGTGTTGCCGAACGTGGATGTCGAGCACGGTCTCCGAATGGGCGAGGAGTTCCTGCGCAAGGTCGGCAACCGTCTCGCGGAACAGGCGGAAGGGAAAGCGGCGGCCGGACTCGCGGTCGGCATTTCGGCGCGTGCCGGCCGACTCGTCGAGGCTTCCCGCGTCCTCGACGAAGCCAGGGCAGCGCTGGAGCGCGCGCAACGCGACGGTTCGGATTCCCGGGTGGTGGCGTTCAAGCCCGATCCCGACCGCTACCGGAATTTCGTGGCCGGAGCCTGCTGAGAAATCGCGGGCGGGGCCGCCGCGGGGTGCCGTGCCCGGCGGCGCTTCCGCGTCAGTCCGCGGCCAGGGCGTCCAGACCCACGAGGACGGACCGCAACCTCGCGGCATCCGCGACGAAGCTCCAGGGATGATGGTCGGTCTCTATCTCGAAGCCTTCGGCCGCTTCCCGTATCCGCCACGCGCGGACATCGGAGCCGAGCTCGAGCGAAATCGACAGGTCGGCTTCCCGGGCCCCGTCGCCGGCCTTCCCCGCCAGATCGTCGGCCTCGAGACCGAGCACCATGCGGACAAGGGAGTCGACGCGGTCCTGGTCAAGCGCGGGTCCGCGGCCTCCGTCCACGCTCCACCGTCCGTCGGGACCGCGTTTCAGGCGGTAGTCCGCCGCGAAACGCTCGCCGTTCTCCCCGTCGAGGACCAGGGCGCCGCTGACGCCGAGGGCCGTGGCCTCCTCGGCGCGCGCCGGGGACCCGCCCATGGCGAGCTCCAGCCAGTAGCGCCGGGCGGGATCCAGATAGCTCGCAAGATCGCGGTCGGTCGACCAGGCTTCCGGGCGCCCCTCTATCGAAACGAAAATCGAGCGTCCGTCGCTGCCGAGGTCGCCGGAGCGGAGCACGAAAAGCAGGGCGCCGTCCAGGTCGATGAGCCGTAGCGTGGCCGCGCCCTCCGCGAGTCCCAGCCGCGCGCGACCGGATTCCGTGCTGGCCGCCACCTCGAGCCTCCTGAGGGCGCTGAGCCCCGCCAGCAAGGCCTCGACGCGGACGGCTCGTGCGGGCAAGGGGAGCGCGCCGTCAAGGACGGCCCAGGTTCCGGCATGGCGGACCAAGACGATCGATCTTCCACGATCCTCGATCTCGACGCGAGCTACCCTTGCCGGATCGCCATCGAAAAGCCGTCCGGAATCATGCCGCTCGCGGGAGCTCCAGGCCACCCAGGTCGCGGCAAGGGCGACGAGCAGTATCGCGAGCGTCGCCGCGAGCGCCCGGATGCGGCGCTGGACCCTCATGGTCGCTTCCCCCGGCGCGAGTCGCCCTCGCGGGCGCGCCGCCTGGCATTGCGCAGGAGCGGCGCTATCACGGCGGCGCCCGGCGCGAACAGGAAGATGGCGAGATAGGCGAAGGTCTTGAGCTTCGATTCCAGCGCGGCCTCGCCTACCCGGTCCAGCCTCCCGTCGCGGACCGCTCGCGCCTTTATCGAAAGGAGATCCTCCTCGCCCGAGAGCCAGTCGGCGGCGAGGGCCGCGAACTCCGCGTTGAAGCCCGACTCCGTATAAGTTGCGAGGTCGGTGAAGGAGTCCGAGCCTGAGACGACCACGAGCCTCGAAGACGCCGGCGATCCCGAGCCGGGAACGGGGCCCGCGCCGGGCGGCCGTCCCTCGAGCGCGACGGCAAGGACCTGCCGGCCGCGCGTGGCCGAGGCCTCCCGGTCCCAGTAGTCCTTTTCCTCGATGCCCGTGTACAGCGTCGCGCGCTGGCGCCAGCCCCGCGGGCCTGTGGTGGCCAGCACGGTCGCCTCGAATCCGTCCCGCGGCGTGAGCTCGATCGGGCTCGGCCAGAACAGGTCCAAGCCCCCGAAGCGGCGGGTTATCGGATGGGTTCCCGACACGTAGCGGCTGTCCACGGCAATCCAGTGCGGATAGGCGACGTATCGTAGCTCCGCCGCGCCTGAATCGGAGACGGTCTGGTAGGGAACGCTGAGCGAGCGTTCGTCGAGAGCCAGTTCGCGAAGCACGTTGACTCCGTACCCCGCGAGCAGGTCGAGCACGGCGTTCTCGCCGAGCGCGGTGGCCGCCAGGTCATCCTCCGGATCCACGCTCACCCCTCGGGCGGCCACGAAGACGCCGCGGCCGGACCGGAGGAAGGCATCGATGAGCGCGGCGTCCTTCCCGTCCAGCGCGTCGACGCCGAGCACGAAGAGAACGGAGGCGTCGGAATCGATCGGTCGGCCGCGTTCCTGTTCGCGCGGCACGTAGGCGGAACGGCCGAGGGTCTCGACGAGGAACCTGTAGTCCGCGTCGAGGGTCCGGCCCGTATCGCCGGACAACATTGCGGCGACCGGATCGCGGCCATTCACGAGCGCCAGGATGGACCGGGCGAGCTCGTACTCCAGATTCTCGGTAGTCAGCGCGGCCGGCAGGACGCGGGAAGCATCGAGGTATTCGAGGACGATGCCCGAATGGACTATGGCGAGCCGCTGTTCATCTTCCTCCACAGTCTCCATCTGCCGGGGCTCGATGCCGAGTTCCTCGGCCGCCGCGGGGTCCTTCGATGAATCGATGATCCGTACGCTCACACGCCCCCGCGAGGCGGACTCGATTGTCCGTAGCAGGTCCTCGACGGCCCTCGGTCCCGGATGCCTGTCGGCGAGGGTCCTCGAGCGCCAGTAGGCGATCCGTATCGGATCGTCCAGGCCCGACACGAGCACCTTCATATACGTCGACAGCGTCTGGGACTTGTCCTCGCTCAGGTCCGCGCGCAGCGGCGAGCGCGACGAGAGGAGGGCGGCCGCCGCGAAAACCGAGCAGCCGAGCGCGGCGACTATCCTGCCTTCCTTGCGCCGCCCGGCCGGAGCCTCCTTTGCGTCGAGCTTCCGGCCGTCCACGGAGCGCGCGCCAAGCCAGAGGAAGAGCGCGGCGACCAGGATGTACCAGGCGAGGTCGGCCGTTTCGATCACGCCGCGCGAGAACGGCTCGAGGTGCGAGCCGAGCGAGACCCAGGAAACCAGGCCGGCGACGGGAAGCGGCAGTTCCAGAAGCCCGTTGATCCGGTTGAGCAGGGTAAGCGCGAGCAAGGCCAGCAACGAGGACAGGAAGGCGGCGGTCTGGTTCTCGGACCGGGCGGAGGAGAACTGCCCGATGGCCGCGGCGGCCATCGCGAACAGGACGAGCCCCGCGTATTCCGCAACCACGATGCCGGGGTCGAAATGCCCGAAGCTGAACAGCGCAAGGGGAACGGGCAGGCTGACGGCGATCGAGGCGACGAGCAAGGTCCAGGCCGCGAGGAACTTTCCGGCCACGAGTTCCGCCGTAGTGAAGGGCATCGACAGGAGGAGCTCGGCGGTGCCCTGCCGCCGTTCCTCAGCCCAGCTCCGCATGGTCAAGGCGGGCGCGAGCACGGTGAGCGCGAGCGAGAACACGGCGAAAAAGCCGCGCAGGCTTGCCTGGTCGCGCGCGAAGAAGCGATCCACGAACAGGAACCAGGCGGCGGAGAACACCGGTGCGGCGGCGAGCACGAGGCCGGAGGCCGGGGCGTTCAGGAAGGCCGCGAGCTCGCGGCGCGCGAGGACGAGCGTCCGCTTCATCGTTCCTTCTCCCCGCGAGTGAGCGAGACGAAGATATCCTCCAGCGAAAGCCTCTCACGCTTGAGCTCGAGGATCTTGAGGCCGTTCGCGAGCGCCCAGTCGAAAGCGGCCTCGGCTGCGTCCGACCCGCCGTCATCCGCCACCGCGAACGCGAGCCGCACGCCATCGTCGGATGCGACCGAGCCGACGCAACTGATCCGCGGCGCGAGCCGCGCGGCGAGCGAGCGGGCGCGATCGACGTCGGCGCCCTTGAGCAGGAGCTCGATCCGCTCCTCGCCCTTGAGTCCCCGCGCAATCTCGCCGGCGGCGCCCCGCGCGACTATGCTTCCACCCGCCATGATGAGCACGGTCGCACAGAGCGCTTCGGCTTCGTTGAGCACATGGGTCGAAAGCAGCACGGTCCGGCTGCGTCCGAGCTCCTCGATCATGCTTCGGATCTCGATCGCCTGGTTCGGGTCCAGGCCGCTGGTCGGCTCGTCGAGGACGAGCACCTCCGGATCGTGGACCAAGGCCAGGGCGAGCGCGACCCGCTGCCTGAAGCCTTTCGAGAGCTTGCCGACGGGCACTCGCATCACGTCCTCGAGACCGCAATCCGAGGCGACACGCCCGATCGCGGCGGCCGGCCGGGCGAGGCCGCGGGCGTCCGCCACGAAGCGAAGCAATTCCGCGGGCGTCGGATCCGGCCAGAGCGGGGCGTTCTCGGGCAGGTAGCCGAGTATGGCCTTGGCCCTGCGCGGATCCTCGACGACGTCGATCCCGCCGACCCGTATCGAGCCCGAGCCCGGTTCGTGGCAGCCCGCGATGGCGCGCATGACGCTCGTTTTGCCCGCCCCGTTGGGTCCGAGCAGCCCGGTGACCCGGCCCGGCTCCACCACGAAGGAAACGTCCCGGACGGCCTCGAAATCGCCATAGCGCTTCGAGAATCCTGCCACGTCGATCATGTCGGTCCTAGTCCTTGTACTCGAGGGGAATGTGCATCCGGTCGCGGGTCAGGAAGGTCTCGGGGAAGATTTCCCGCGCCTCGTCGGCGAGCACCTTGAGCTCGCGCTCGGCGTAGCGCGGGCTGTAGTGGATGAGGCCGAGCCTGCCGACGCCGCCTGCGTCGCGGGCCACCATGGCGGCCTGCTCCGCGGTCATGTGCTTCTTCTCGACGGCGCTCTGGGCCAGGGCCCGCTCGAACATGCCCTCGCAGACGAGCAGGTCGGACCCCGCGACCTCCTTCGATATCTCGGGGAAGTACAGCGAGTCCGTCACGTAGGAGAATTTGCGGCCGGAGCGCGCCGGACCGAGCACTTCGTCGGAACGCACCGTGCTGCCGTCATCGAGGGTCACCGTCTCGCCCGCCTGGAGGCGCGACCAGAGGGGACCGCGCGGAACGCCGAGCTCGAGGGCGCGGTCGGGATTGAAGGCGCCCGGCCTCGGATCTTCCTCGAGGGCGTAGCCGACGCACGGCTTCGTGTGCCGGAGCGGGAAGGCCCGGACGCGGAATCCCTCGCCTTCGTAGCAGACTGCGGGCGCCTCGATCTCCTTCACCACGATCTCGTAGTTGATGTACATGTCGAGGACCCGCCGGCTCTGCTCCACGTACTCCGCGATGCGCGGAGGTCCGTAGATGTAGAGCGGCTCCTCCCGGTCCACCTGGCTCGAAAGCATCAGGATGCCGGGCAGTCCCGTCACGTGGTCGGCGTGCGTGTGCGAGACGAATATGGAGGTGATCTTCTTCCAGCGCAGGTTGAGCCTGCGGAGCGAGACCTGGGTTCCCTCCCCGCCGTCGAAAAGGAACAGCTCGCCTTCCCTGCGGAGAAGAACGCTGGTAAGGTGGCGGTGCGGGAGCGGCATCATGCCGCCGCAGCCGAGTATGAATGCTTCGAGGTTCATGAAGCAGGGAATATACCGTGGGGCGACGGGCACGGGCAACGGGGGATGCGCGGATCGGGGTTCCGGGCGTTCCCCGGGAGCGGCGCTTTCGACTGGCGCCGACGCCGCTCCCGGCGTATAATCGCTCCCATGGTCACCCCGGACATGATCAAGCGCATCCCCAAGGTCGAACTCCACGACCACCTCGACGGAGGCCTCAGGCCCTCCACCATCGTCGAGCTGTCGAAGGAGTTCGGCCTGCCCCTGCCGGTCGGCGACCCGTCGGCCCTGGCGGACTGGCTCCACCGCGGAGCGGACCGCAAGAGCCTCTCGCTCTACCTCGAGGGCTTTTCGATAGCCTGCGCGGTCATGCGCGACCGCGTCTCGGTCGAGCGGGTGGCCCGTGAGGCGGTGGAGGACCTCGCCGCGGACGGCGTGGCCTACGCCGAGCTCCGCTTCGCGCCCATCCTGCTTGCGCGCGACGGCTTCGACCTCGAGAGCATCGTCGACGCGGCGCTCAAAGGCCTCGAGGCGGGATCGAGGGCGACCGGCATGCGCTACGGCCTCATCCTCTGCGCCATGCGCAACATGGACCCCGCGCTCTCGCTCGAGACCGCGGAGCTGGCGCTTGCCTTCCGCGACCGCGGCGTGGTAGGGTTCGACATCGCGGGCGACGAGAACGGCCATCCGCCGAAGCGGCACCTGCCGGCCTTCCAGTACATCCGCGACAAGAACTTCAACATCACCATCCACGCGGGCGAAGCCTTCGGGCCGGAATCCATCTGGCAGGCCCTCCAGACCTGCGGCGCCCACCGGATCGGGCACGGGACACGGCTCGTAGAGGACATGGCCTTCGAAGGCCAGAAGATTTCCAAGATCGGCAGCCTCGCGGCCTACGTGCGCGACCGCCGCATTCCTCTCGAGTGCTGCCTTTCATCGAACGTGCAGACCGGCGCGGCGAAGTCCTTCGCCGAGCACCCCTTCTCGTTGCTCTACCGCAACGATTTCCGGGTCTGTCTCTGCACCGACAACCGCCTGATGAGCGACACGAGCCTCTCGAAGGAGATGGCCATCGCCGTCGAGCATTTCGGACTCGGTCTCCGCGACCTGGAGAAGCTGACCATCAACGCGATGAAGAGCGCCTTCATGCCCTACGGCGAACGGGTAGCCCTGATCTTCGACGTGCTGAAGCCCGGCTTCGCCAAGGTCCGCGCCGAAAGCAACCCGAACGACTGACGCGCGGAAGGCTCCGCGCGACGGCGTCGGAACACAGGAAGCAGACCGGGCCGGCTGAGGCCCGGAAGGCCCGCGGCCGAGACGAACCGGCCGCCCGAGCCTCACGCCGCCCCGCCGCTTGAGCGGTCCGGCACGTTCGTGCGAGTATCCAGAGCATGGATTCGTTCCGCTCGATCGGCGCCCGCGAGGAATTCGCGTCCGCCCTCGTCTCGTTCGGCTTCGAGAAGCCGACCGAGATCCAGGACCTCGCGTTGCCCGCCCTCGCGGCCGGCCGCGACGCCTTCATCACCGCCCCGACGGGCACCGGCAAGACCTTCGCCTACCTCATACCCGTGCTCACGCGCATGCTCGAGCTTCCCGGCGAAGCCGTGGACGCCTCGCCGCGCGTGCTGATCCTCGCTCCGACGCACGAACTCGCGGTGCAGTTGCAGGGCGAGCTCGAGAAGCTGTCCGAGGCGAGCGGGCTCGGCTTCAGGTCCGTCCTCGCGATCGGCTCCACCCCGATGTTCCGCCAGATCGAGCGGCTGCGCGCGGGACCGGCCGTCGTCGTCGGTACCGCCGGCCGTGTACGCGACCTCGTCGAGTCCGGCGAGATCAAGACGGGGGAGCTCGTCGAGCTCGTTCTCGACGAAGCCGATCGGCTGTTCTCCAACGAGTACCTCGAAGCCACCGAGGCGATACTCGGCGCGATACCCCAGGCCTGTCGACGCATCCTCGTTTCGGCGACGCTCGCGGACCGCATCGTGGCAAAAGCCGGCCCCTGGTTCCTCGACCCGGAACGCGTCACGGTCGATCCGTCCAAGGCCCTGCGCGAGAGCATCGAGCACTGGGTTTTCCACAGCCCCTCGCGGCGCAAGATCGACTTCATCCGGCGTTTCGAGGCGGCGCTCAAGCCGGAGCGCGCCCTGGTATTCGCCGCGTCGAACGCGGCCATCTTCAACATCGCCCGGAAGCTGAAGGAGCTCGGCCTGCCCTTCGCGGAGCTTCGTGCCACCGGCGACAAGGTCGAGCGGCGCCGCGCCATCGACGACTTCCGCGAGGGCCGGATACGCTGGCTGCTGACCACGGACCTGGGCGCCCGCGGACTGGATGTCGCCGATATCGACTTCGTCCTCAGCATGGACATCCCCGAGGACCACGAGATCTATGTCCACAGAGCCGGGCGAACGGGCCGGGCCGGGGCAAAGGGCATCTCCGTGGCGGTCGCCGACCTCTTCGAGCTCAAGCGCGCTTCCCGCATCGCCGTCCGCTACGGATTCGCCTTCAAGTGCAAATTCCTCGAGGCCGGCGCTCCCCACGACATCGATCCGGAGAACTTCTTCGCCTTGGCCGAGGAAGAAGAGGTCGAGCGCAAGGTCAAGCCGCCCCTCGAGGCAAAGCGCTTCACCGACGATCGCTCGGCCCGCTTCCGCCGCCGCGATCGGGGACCGGAGCTTCCCGAAGGGCTTTCCGACTTCATCGCTTCGGAACGCCGCTCCGAAGGGCGTTCGGATCTCTCGCGACGACGGAGCTCCGGCGGTAACGAGCAGCAAGGCGACGCGCAGCGCCGGCACCGCTTCGACGACCGCAACCGGCAGAAAGATTTCCAGCATCCGCCGCGCGCGGAACGGCCCGTCCGCGCTGAACGGCCTGCCCGCCCCGACCAGTCTCCCCGTGTCGAGGAAGGCGCGATGAAACCGAGGCCTGGCGCCGTGGAGGGCCAGGAAGGCGTATCGCGCCGCAAACGGAAGCGCCGCAGGACCAAGGGCGACCAGGAAGGTACGAGCCAGTCGCCGGAGTTCCGCTTCGTCGACGCCAAGGACAGGCCCGTAGACACGGCCGACCCCGCAGCGCGCCCGCCCGAGGGCGAACAGGGCGAAGCTCGCAAGCGACGGAGGCGGCGGAAGCCCAGGACCGAGGGCAGCCCCGGCGCGGAAACGGCGGACTGAGGAAGAGCGCTCAGCGACCCGAGGCCCGCGACCTGCGGTCCAGCAAATCTTCCAGTTCGCGAAGCCCGGTTTGGACTTTCCGGCTGGGCTCGCCGCCCCTCCGTCCCGCGGCTTCGGCGAGCGCGGCCGAGGCGGCGGCGAAGGCCGCGGCGTGCTTCGCGTGCGCGAGGCGCCGGAGCGCCGCGAGCGCCTCGGCGAAAGCCCGTCGCGCCTCGGCTTCCGATCGCTCCGGATCGGCGCCGACCGAGGCGAGGATGGCGCAGAGCCGACCGTTGTCGGCCACGACGCAGTCCGAGAGCGATGCAGAGAGCGCTTCGAGTTCGTCATCGTCGAAACCCGAGGTATCGGGCAGGCTTCCCGCGCGCACGCCCAGGTCGAGCCGGATCCGGACGCCCCCCGCTCGCGCGGGCAGCTCGATCGCGTCGTCGCTTATGGTGAACGCGCGTTCGAGGCGAGCCGGATCGAGCGGCTGCGCCAGTATCTTGCGCAACGAGAGCTCCGCGCTCAGCCTCCTCCGTTCCGTGGCGACGCCCTTTCCCGGCCGCTCCCCCCGCCTTGAGTCCACAACCAGGATGAGCTCGTGGTTCCTTACTCGGCGCGACGCGCTCTGCCGGCCGCCGCGATACCGGACGTAATCTGCTATCCGGAGCTCCACCGATCCGCGCTCGCCGAGGATGTCGAGCAGCTCATCGAAACCGACCGAGCCTTCCGTGTTGGCGCTGACCACGATGCACGCCGCGTCCACCGCGTCGAGCAAGCTCCGGTATGCCGCTCCGGCCTTTGCCCGCGAGCAGAAGTCCGAACGCGTCGCTTTCCAGGCGGAGCCGATTCCCGCCTTGTCGAGGAGGGTCCCGTCGGCGCCGAGCTCCAGGCCCGGCTCGTCCCCCCCGAAACGGACGACGGCGTTCAGGAGGTGGTAGTTGGAGCCGTACTGGTGCTGGTTGTACGGCGGGTCGAGATACGCCAGGTCGACCGGGCGTGAACGGGCGAAATCGGCCGCGTCCATCATGGCCACTTCCGCCGCCGCCCCATGGACCACGAAGGGCGCTTCGAGGCGCATCGGCGCGAGGATGCGGGCGAGGGCGTCGCCGGAGTGGCCGCCGAAACCTTTATGGCATGCCTTGAAGACGCCGGAAGTGTTCGCGTGAACGGCTGCTTCGAGCGTCAGTGCCGCGAGGGCGATTTCCCGGAAGCCGGGGAGCGCGCCGGGCGGCGATTCGGGCAAGCCGCGCAGGGCGTCGAGCACGCGGTCCATGAAAGCGGCGTTCTCCGCCGTGTAGAAGAGGCGCTCGCGGCGCCAGTCGGCAGCGGCCGTCACGGCAGGCGCGTAGTTCCGGGCGAAAAATCCGCGGGCTTCCGTTCCGGGCGGAGCACCGCCCCGCTCCGGATGAAGGGCGTTGAGAAGCCCGAGACGGGCGATCGCGCCCTCGGGCGGGCATGCCGCCTCCAGCGCGGCGGGATCGAGGCGGAGCCAGACCGAGGCGATCAGTGCCGCGTAGGGTTCATGGTCGTTCGCGGCGACGGACATGCCCATGCGACGCGCCAGTCGGGAGACGGCCCCCGAGCCGCAGAACGGGTCAAGGAAGCGCGGCGCTCGCGACGCCCCTTCCGCTAGAGTCCCGAACACCTCGCGGAGCAGGGGCAGGAGCGCTCGCTTCGATCCGAGGTAGGGAATCAGCTGGGACGACAGGTAGGGATCCTTCCCTCCCCCGGTCGCCTCAGGGCTCATAACGGGCCATGGAAGTCGGCGTCTCGTACACGTCCACGGAGGCGAGGGGCGCGTCGGGAAGCCGGTCGCGAAGCCTGTCGAAGATGTAGCGAGCGATGCGTTCCGCGCTCGGGTCGTCCGCGAACGCGGGAATTGCGTTCAGGTCGGCGTGGTCGAGGGTCGCCAGCACTTCGCGGAGGGCTCCCTTGAGGACGCCGAAGTCGAGCAGCATCCCGCCGTCTCCGAGTTCCTCGCCGCGGGCGCGCACCCTGACGCGATAGTTATGCCCGTGCAGGCGCTCGCATTTTCCGTGGTAATGGGTCAGGTGGTGCGCCGCGGCGAAATCCGATTCGACCCTGACAGAGTACATGGCGATGCGCTCCTCGATGCGTGTTGGCGGCGGGGACGCCGCGATCCGCGCATTCTACCTTCCGCGCGTGAGGCGGGCAACACCGCGCCTTGAGCCGAAACGGCACGGCCGCTCTCGCCGCAGGGCGACCTTTCGGGGGAATTGTGCTGACGGAGGGCTCGAATGGAGCTATGCTTGACTTGTTCATGCAAGCCTTAAGGAGGCATTTGAATGAAACGTACCATATTCGCCCTGCTCGTGGTCGCGCTCGCGATCGCTCCGCTCTCGGCCCAGATCAGGCTCGACGCGGGCATCACGATTCCGCGTGGCGCCGGCCTCGTATCCTCGGGGAGCACCGACCTGGCCGAACTCGGGGAGGTGCTCTCGAGCTGGATCATTCCGCTTCCCGAGGCGGGCCTCTACTACCAGTTCAAGGCCGGCCCCGTCCGGCTCGCCGTCGGCGCGCGCGTGTTCACCTTCATACTGGTCAGCGTCCTGTGGCCCAACGCGATCGCCGAGATCGACTTCGGCCCCGTCACCTTGTCGGGACAGGTCGGCGGCGGCTGGTTCGGCGCCTTCGGCGTCATTCCCTTCACCTCCGGCTCGGGCAAGGTGTTCTTCCCTGAGTTGTCCGTCTGGTACCGCTTCGGTGAATCATTCAGGGCGGGCATCGGCGCCATCGGCCTCGTGTTGCCTGATATCACCACCGACACCATCCCCTTCCTGTGGTACCTCGGAGCGAAGTGGAGCTTCGTGTTCGAATGATCCCGGGCGCCTGACGGCCTGGGTCGCGGGGGCCCTTGCCCGAGGGCGCCCCGCGGCGCTACAGTCGCGCCCATGACAAGGACGCTCGCGGAACTCACCGCACCGCTTGACCCGTTAGAAAAGACAGGCCCCGCCGATCCACGGATAGCCGGCCTCGCCTACGATTCCCGCGATGTCCGCGAAGGCTGGCTCTTCTTCGCGCTGACCGGCATCCATGCGGACGGACACCGGTTTATCGACGCGGCCATTGAGCGCGGCGCGACGGCGATCGTCCACGAGACGCCGCTGGAAACCTACCGCGACGGCGTGGCCTATGTACGGGTCGCCGATTCCCGCGCCGCGATGGCCCCCGTCGCGGCCGCCTTTCATGGGCGCCCCTCGGCAAACCTTGCCTGCATCGGCGTGACCGGCACGGAGGGCAAGAGCACCACGGTGTTCCTCACCTACCAGCTGCTGGATTTGGCCGGTTTCGGCGCGGGTTTCTTCTCCACGGTCATGTCCCGCACCTCGGGCGGCGAGACGCCGAATCCCGAGCACCAGACGACGCCCGAGGCGACGGCGGTCCAACGCATGCTCGCGGAGATCCGCGACTCGGGCAAGCGCTACGCCGTGCTCGAATCGTCGTCCCACGGCCTTTCCCCGCGCACCGGCCGCCTGGCCGAGGTGGCTTTCGACGTCGGCGTCATGATGAACGTCACCCACGAGCACCTCGAGTTCCACGGCACCTGGGAGCAGTACCGAGCGGACAAGGCCAACCTCTTCCGCGCGCTCGACCGAGCGGAAGGCAGGAAGTCGATCGGGGGCCAAACCGTCGAGCTTCCGGTTTTCGGCGTCGCCAACGCCGACGATCCTTCATTCGATTACTTCAAGGCAGCGACCGGAAAACCGGTCTACGGCTTCTCGGCCTCGGGTAGACCCGCCGACCTGTCGGCGACGGATATCGAGAGCGACGCCGGGGGCGCGAGCTTCCTGGTATCCGAATCCGGCGGTCCGGGCAAACCAGCGCGCATCGAGCTTCCCGGAGCCTTCAACGTGGCCAACACGCTCGCCGCCCTTCTGGTGGCGACTCGGCTGACCGGTCGCCCGCTCGACGCTTTCCTGCCTCTCCTTCCGCGCCTCCGCCCCGTGCTGGGCCGCATGACCCCGATCGACGAGGGCCAGCCCTTCGAGGTGCTGGTAGACTACGCGCACACGCCTTCCAGCTTCGAGGTCATCTTCCCGCCGCTCCGCAAGCGTCTGGGCGACCGGAAGATCATCGCCCTGTTCGGCTCTGGCGGCGAACGCGATACTGCGAAACGGCCCCGCCAGGGGCGCATCGCCGCCGACTGGTGCGACATCGTCGTTCTCGCCGACGAGGATCCGCGCGGCGAGGACCCGATGGCCCTGCTCGAGGACATCGCGGCCGGCTGCCCCGAATTGAGGCGCGGCGAGCGGCTTTTCCTCATTCCCGAGCGCGGGAAGGCCATCCGCAAGGCTTTTGCGCTCGCCGGCCCCGGCGACCTCGTGCTGCTCCTCGCCAAAGGCCATGAAAACTCCATAATCTACGCCGACGGCCCCCACTCCTACGACGAGTTCGCCGAAGCCCGCTCCGCCCTCGCCGAGCTCGGATTCCGCGGCAAAAGGGAAGAAGAATGAAGGTTGCCATCCTGTACGGGGGCCGCTCGGGCGAGCACGAGGTTTCGCTCGCCTCGGCGGCCAGCGTCGTCCGCAAGCTCGACAGACGGCACACGGTGGTCCTGATCGGAATCGACCGCGAGGGCGTCTGGCGCTACCAAAGCCGGGCCTTCCTCGAGCGCGCTCGGGCGTCCGAATCCGGTCCGCTCGAGATCGACTTGAACGCGCCGCCCGTGGCCATCGTTCCCGGGAAAGGACTCGCCGCCTCGACCCCGCGCGGCCTCGAACCGATCGCGGCGGATGTGGTCTTCCCGGTGCTCCACGGCAGCTTCGGCGAGGACGGCACCGTCCAGGGCGCCCTCGAAACGGCGCGCCTGCCCTATGTCGGCGCCGACGTTGCAGGTTCCGCGATCGGGATGGACAAGGACGTCGCCAAGCGACTCTGGCATGCCGCCGGCATTCCGGTCCTGCCCTGGCGTGTCATCCGTGCCGGCGACATGGAGGAAGGGAACGGGGAACCCGCGCTCAAAGCGGTGGAGCGGGAATTCCCCTACCCTGTATTCGTCAAGCCCGCGTCCGCCGGTTCCTCCGTCGGCGCGGCGAAAGCCGCGAACCGCGACGGACTCGCCGCCGCCGTGCGCGACGCGCTCCGCTATGATTCCAAGTGCCTGGTGGAACCCTTCACGCCCGCCCGCGAGATCGAGGTCTCGGTGCTGGGCGACGCCGCGCCGCGTTCCTTTCCGCCGGGCGAGATCGCGCCGAACCATGAATTCTATGATTACGAGGCCAAATACGTGGATCCCGACGGCGCGGCGCTCCTCATTCCCGCTCCGCTGCCGCCCGGGCTTTCCGACACGATCCGATCTTTGGCCGAGCGCGCCTATCGGGTCGCCGAATTGTCCGGCATGGCGCGCGTCGATTTCTTCGTCTCGAAGGATGACGAGAGCGTCTGGCTCAACGAGGTGAACACCATTCCGGGCTTCACCCACATATCCATGTTCCCGAAGATGGCGGAAGCGGGCGGCTTGCCGTACGCGGAACTCCTCGAGGAACTTCTCGCGCTCGCCCTCGACCGCTCTAAGCGCAGGGCCGCCCTCAGGTTCCGTCGCTGAGGACGGCCGACCATGCGCTGCCGCGTGCATGGCCATTCCTGCTTTTAGCATAAGTATCTACTATACAAAAAGTTAGCTTTACACGTGGCGGCTTTTCCGGAGCGGTGCTATACTGGCTTCCTGTCGCAGGGCGCGAACCAAGGAGGAAGTCATGCAAACCAAGGAATTCATAGAGCTCGACGAACGCTACGGAGCGCACAATTATCACCCGCTCCCCGTCGTCATCGCGCGCGCGAAGGGCGCGCGCGTCATCGATCCCGAAGGAAAGACGTATTACGACTTCCTGTCGGCATACTCCGCCGTCAACCAGGGCCACCTCCACCCGCGCATCGTCAAGGCCGTCAAGACCCAGCTGAAACGGGTTACCCTCACCTCGCGCGCCTTCCATAACGACCGCATGGGCGAATTCCTCAAGAAGCTCTGCGAGTTCACGGGTTATGAAGCCGCCCTGCCCATGAACACCGGCGCCGAAGCCGTGGAAACGGCGCTCAA
>JAFGNN010000034.1 GCA_016926955.1 Spirochaetales bacterium
ATTCCTCGAAGCGCTCAGCGCTTCTCCGTAATCGCTGGAATCAAGGTACGATCCGAAAGGCTCGATGGCCTTTCGGATCGACCGTCGACGTTTCGGGACACTCGAAGCATCCCGAAAAAAGAACGGGACCCGCTGTCGCGGGCCCCGTTTTTCATGCCGCCCGGAGGGGCGTCACTTGAGGTAGGTGACGGTGAGCGTGTACGTGGTCGAGTAGGTGCGGGAACCGTTGGTGATGGTCAGCTTGTAGGCGCCGCCCGTGCCCGTATCGTAGGAAAGGCTGGTCGTGCCCGTGGCGACGAGGACGCCGGAGGGGTTGTACAGCTTCATGGTGAGCGGGACGTAGGACGAGTTGGTCCAGGAAAGGTTGGCCTCGAAGAGTCCGCCGACCGTCGTGAAGGTGCGCGTGACGCTCTTGCGCTTGGCCAGGTAGCCCGTATAGGTCTCGGTAACCTCGTCGCCGGGCTCCGGATCGGGGTCGCCGGGGTTGAGGGCGGCGGCCACGGCGGCTTCGGCGTTGACGATGCCGTAGCCGTAGGTGGTGTCGTAGCCCGAGGTGCCGAGGTCGGTCGCGGTCGAGCGGAGGATGTCCTTCATCTGGGTGACGGTGAGCGCGGGGTTGGCGCCCTTGACGAGGGCCGCGACGGCCGACGCGTGCGGGGTGGCCATCGAGGTGCCGTCAAAGTAGGCGTAGTCCCAGGGGCCGATGTAGAGCGAGACGGTCGGGCCGTTCAAGCTCTTGAGGTACTCGCCGTCTTCCATGGACATGGAAACGGAGGGGACGTAGGAGCCGGCGGCGCCGAGGGTGCCGGTGAAAGGACCGGAAACGTTGTTGTAGATGATGACGCCCTTGGCGCCCGCGGCCATGGCGTTGAGCACCTTGTCCACGAAGGAGATGGTGCCGCGCTGGATGAGGGCGATGTTGCCCGCGACCGTCGAGGGGAAGGCGGCGGCGGAGTCGCCGATGCCGCAGTAGATGGCCTTGCCCGAGACGTTGCCCGTGGGCGAGAACTCCAGGGCGTCGGCGGCGAGGGTGGAGGTGCCGTAGGTGACGTTGGCGACGGTGCCGGTGCCCCGCGGGACGGTGGAAAGGACGTTGACGCCCGGGGCGACGACGTCGATGCCGGTGCCGCGGTTCGAGAAATCGGCGACGGTCAGTGTGGAGTCGACGGCGCCGACCGCGAAGGTGGCGGCGTAGCCGGCGGGGTAGCTGATGGTGGTGGCGCCGTCGTTGCCGGTGGCGCAGATGACGAAGAGGCCTGCGTTGACGGCGTTCGTGTAGGCGGTGTTCTCGGTGGTGGAGTAGCTGCCGCCGCCGAGGCTCATGCTGGCGATGTGCATGCCGTTGTCGACGGCCCAGTCGACCGCGGCAAGGATGTCGGTGGAGTAGCCGGAGCCCTCGGCGCTGAGGACCTTGAGGGCGTAGAGGTCGACGTTGTAGGCGACCGAGGCGACGCCGACACCGTTGTTGGTAACGGCGCCGATGGTGCCGGAGCAGTGGGTGCCGTGGCCGTTGTCGTCGAAGGGATCGGAATCCTTGTTGACGAAGTCGTAGCCGCCCTTGTAGTTGGCCGCGAGGTCGGGGTGGCCGTAGTCGATGCCGGTGTCGATGACGGCGACCTTGACGGCGTCGCCGGTGCTGGTCGGCCAGGCCTGCGGGGCCTTGACCGCGATGACGCCCCAGGGGACGGTCTCGCCGAGGGCGTAGCGGATGTAGTCGGGTTCGACGTAGGCGACGTTCGGGTCGGCTTCGATGGCGGCCAGGGCGGCCTTGTCCGCGACGCGGACGGACATCGCGTTGACGATCTTGAACTCGCGCTCGATGCGGGCGCCGCGGGCGGCGACGGCGGAGCGGGCCGCCGCGTCGGGCTTTTCCTTGAAGGCGACGATATACCGGCCTTCGGCGGCGTCTGCCGCGCCCGAGGCGGCCAGGGTGGCGGGGCGCACGCCTTCGTCGGCGGCCGCGAGGGTCGCCTCGGTGAACACGGGCGAACCGCAGGATGCCAGGATCGCCGCGAACGCAAGCGCGAGCGCTCCGATCGTCAAGTACTTTTTCATCGCGAAGTCCTCCTTAAGGACGGGGAAAGGATGGCCGCATTTTAATCCGCCTTCCGCCCTGTCAAGGTGCATTTTTTGCATACGGACCTGCGGTTTTGTGCATATTTATCCGTTTTCACCGTTCTTTGTTGGGTGCTTTGGAATGTTGTTACGGAGAAGAATGGATTATCGTTTCAGTGGTGGGGACCGTTCGGGGATCGAAGCGCGCGGGGACCGAAGGCCGGACACGGGACAAACCGGTTTATGGCGCGACGACGCGAGACGCCCCTCGCGCGCCCGATGCTCATCCTGTCAAGCGGAATTCAGAGTTTGAGGCAGACGGCGATCTCGAAATCCCCGGAAGGCGTGGAAAACGGCAGAAGATGGACAGGCGCGATGTCGGGCCAGGCGATCTGGTGGTTCACGCCCCGCACCACGACGGGCGGCGAGATGTCGACCTCGTGCCCTTCGATGGCACTCGAGGCGTGGCCGGCGACGATGTTCGTGAATTCGGCCACCAGGTGGCCGGTCATCTCGCGCCGCTCGCGCTCGTCGCCGGGCTCGACGCCGCTCCTCTCAAGCATGGCGGCGGCCAGCGATGAGGGCATGCGGACCGCGATGATGCCCTGGGCCTGGCCCGCGAGCCCCACGAGGCCCGAGATGTCCCAACCGTGGGTGGGGCTTTGGCCGCCGACCCGGACCTCGCCGGGCGCGGCGTCGAGGCCGAACATGTCCTTGAAGACCTCCCGGACGGAGGCACGCGCGGTCTCGACGAGCGGGTTGTCCACCGTGCTCTCGCTCCTTTTCGCTTGCGGCGATGCTTTCGACGCTAAGGGTAGCGCACCCGACAGCGCGGCGCAAATCCGGCCCGCGCCGCCCGGCCCGTGACGTGGCGGCGCGGCGGCGCGGGGCAGGCGGGACTCAGGTCCTGAACTTCCGGTAGCGCTCGAAGAACGAGAGCTTGAGGTCGTGGACCGACTGGGTCAGGGCGACCTTGTAGGCGTGCGGGTTGAGCAGGCGCAGGTAGGTGGCGTCGAAGCGGGCGAGCTCGGCGTCGAGGGCTCGCCGCGCTTCGTCGAGACCTTCATTCAAGGGTTCACGGCGGCCGTCCGTCATGACGCGGCGCAACAGCGGCCGCGCCTCGCAGCAGGGCGTCCAGGCGAAGCGCCGGGCGTCGAGGGCCGGGTGGTGGAAGGTCTGCTCGACTCCAGTCGGGATACCCTCGCCCTCCGGCGCCAGCACGTCCGCCTTGGCCATGCCGCGCTCGTCGTAGAGGCGCCAGACGTCCTTGACGCCGGGATTCGTGGCCTTCTCCGGCACGTCGGAGAATTTCATGACGGGTTCGAGCTTCCCGTCCTCGCCAGCCCGCGCGGCAAGCTTGTAGACCCCCGTGAAGGAGCTCTCCGAACCGCCGGTGACCAGGTTGGTGCCGACGCCCCAGGTGTCCACGGGGGCGCCCTCCGACACGAGGTGCTCGACGATCTCCTCGTCGAGCTCGTTCGACACGACGATGGACGCGTCGCGGAGACCGGCAGCGTCGAGGGCTTCCCGCGCGCGGGTCGAGAGGTACTGGATGTCGCCGGAGTCGAGTCGTATGCCGAAGCCTCGGCCTTCGGCTGCCAGGCGCTTGCCGACCGCTATGGCGTTGGGGACGCCGGACCCGAGGGTGTCGTAGGTGTCGACGAGGAAGACGCTGCGGTCCGGATAGAGCGCGGCGTAGGCTTCGAAGGCTGAGAGCTCGTCGGGAAAGGACATGATCCAGGAATGCGCCATGGTGCCCATGGCGGGAATGCCGAAGACCCTCGCGGCGAGAGCGTTCGAGGTGCCGGCCGCCCCGCCGACATAGGCGGCGCGGGAGGCCGAGAGGGCGCCGTCGGGGCCCTGGGCGCGGCGAAGGCCGAACTCCATGATACCCGCGCCCTTGGCGGCGAGCTTGAGCCGGGCCGTCTTGGTGGCCACGAGGCTTTGGTAGTTGAGGCGATTGAGGATGAGCCCTTCGACCAGGGCGCACTCGACGATGCCGCCGGAAACGCGCACCAGCGGTTCCTGCGGGAAGACGAGTTCGCCTTCCCTGGCCGCGTCCACCGAGCCGCGGAAGCGGAAGGCCGCCAGGTAATCGAGGAAATCCTTCGAAAAGGCCCCCTGCGCCTCGAGCCAGACGAGGTCCGCGCCCGCGAAGCTGAAAGATTCGAGGTCTTCGAGCAGGGGACCGAGCCCGGCGAAGACCGAATAGCCGCCTTGCCAGGGCTGGCGGCGGAAGAACATCTCGAAGACGGCAGGCCGGTCGGCGCCACCCCTGTAAAAGCCCTGGGCCATGGTCAGCTCGTAGAAGTCGGTGAAGAGGGCGCTCATCATGGCCGCAACAGCTCCGCGGAGGTGACCAGGCGGACCCCGGCGCTCTCCATGACCTGGAAGGCGGCCTTCTCGGAGCCGGCGGGCACGCCGACAGCCCTCACCGCGTCGGAGACCACCCAGGTGTCGAAGCCGAGCCGGGCGGCGTCGAGCGAGGAGAACAGCACGCAGTAGTCGGTCGCGAGGCCGGCAAGGTAGACGCGGCGGACGCCGAGGCCCTGCAGGTAGCCGCGCAGCCCTGTCGGCGTCACGCGGTCGTTCTCGAAGAAGGCCGAATAGGAGTCGAGGCCCGGATTGGCTCCCTTGCGGATGACGAGACGGTAGGGCCGGAGGTCGAGGTCGGCGCGGAGCTCGGCGCCCTTGGTCCCCTGGACGCAGTGGTCGGGCCAGAGCACCTGCTTGATGCCGCCGACATCGGCGGAGTCGTAGATTGAGGCTCCCGGATGCGAGCTCGCGAAGCTGGCGTGGCCGGCCGGGTGCCAGTCCTGTGTGGCTACCGAGAGGGGGAAGCGCGGCGCGAGCGCGTTGGCGATGGATACCACCTCGTCGCCGCCGGGCACGGCAAGGGCCCCGCCGGGGCAGAAGTCGTTCTGGACATCGACGAGGACGAACGCTGCGTCCCCGAACAGTTCGCTCATGGCTCCTCCGCGCGCCGCGTCCCGCTCGGGGACCGGCGACGGCTGACAGTACCCTCTCCGGGACCGTTCCGTAAAGTGGAAAGCCTCTCCGGCCCCGAGCCGCTATACTCGGTGCATGGGAAAAATCATGACGGCCGGCCTGGCGGAGGCCGCGCGGGACTACCGGTGGCTGCTTGACCGGGGCTACCCGGAACGCGGCTCCATAAAGCTGGTCGGGGACCGCCTGCGGCTTTCCGCGCCCGAGCGCCTTTCCCTCTACCGGGGCGTAACCTCCTCCTCGGCCGCGCGCGCGCGGGCCGCGAAGCTCCTCCGCTCGATCGAGGGACGCTTCCTCGTCCTCGACGCCTACAACGCGCTCTTCCTCTGCGCGAATCGCCTGGCCGGGCGCTTCGTCTTCATCGCGGACGACCGCTTCCTCCGCGACTCGGGCGGCGCCCACGGCCGGGTAACCGACCCGACCCGCTTCGAGCGCGCGATGCAGCTGGTGGCCGACGCGGTCGCGGCGGCCCGTCCCGCGCTGGTGGTCGCCGCCTTCGACTCGCCCGTGCCCCATTCCGCCGGGCACGCGCGCGCCTTCGGCGAGGCGCTGGCCGCGCGGGGCGTCGCGACGGAGACAGAGCTCGCGAAAAGCGCCGATTTCGCCGTCAAAACAGCCTGCTCCCTGGACGGAGCCGTGGCCGGCACGGGCGACTCGGCCCTCATCGACGCGACATCCGAGGTCTAGGACGCGGGGCGGGCCGCGCTGGAGGGCCTGGACGGCAAGCCGCTGCCGTATGCCGATTTCGGGGAAGCGCTCGATTCGGAAAAGTGACCACGGAGGCACGAAGGCAAGGAGGTAAAAGGGAGAGGGAGAGGGAGAGGGAGAGGGAGA